>UQLD01000014.1 GCA_900541855.1 uncultured Collinsella sp. | reverse complement strand
CGAGCCGGAGAGCACTTAATGTGCTCTCCGTGCGAGCAGGACTGTCCGAGCAGGCGACCAAACCCCGCGCCCCGTCCCGGCGAGCGCTCGGGGACCGGTAGCTTACAGGTGCGAGACGATCAGTTCCATCTTGCCTTCGAGGTCGATGGAGCCGACGGTGCTCGGAGCCAGCAGGTGGCTTCCCTTGTGGACGGGGTCGCCGCAGACGGTGCCTTCGCCGTCGATGATCGACAGGCACATGAAGGACCAGCGCTGGTCGAGGGTCTTGCTGCCGTCGACGCGTACGCGATCGACGGTGTAGCAGGGGTTGGACTCGAGCTCGGTCACGCCGTCGACCTCGGGCGCTGTCACCGTGCCGTCGGTCGGAGCCTGAGCACCAAAGTCGATGCAGTCGAGGCTCTGCTCAATGTGCAGGGGGCGCAGCTTGCCGTCGGTGCCGGGGCGGTCGTAGTCGTACAGGCGATACGTCACGTCGCTCGACTGCTGCGTCTCTAAAATGAGCGTGCCGGTCTTGATGGCGTGCACGGTACCGGAATCAATCTGGAAAAAGTCACCCTTGTGAATCGGCAGCACGTTGAGCATGTCGTCCCAGCGGCCCTCTTCGATCATCTGTGCGGCCTCTGCGCGATCCTTGGCGCGCTGCCCGACGATGATCGTGGCGCCGGGCTCGCAGTCCAGCACATACCAGCATTCGGTCTTGCCCAGGCTGCCGTTCTCGTGCTCGGCGGCGTACTCGTCGTTGGGATGAATCTGGATCGAAAGGTCGTCCTTGGCGTCCAGAATCTTAATGAGCAGCGGGAACTCCTTGCCCCCGCAGTTGCCAAAGAGCTCGCGGTGCTCGGCCCACAGCCACGAAAGCGTGTGGCCTGTATACGGGCCCTCCGCAATCTGGCAGTCGCCGTTGGGATGGGCCGAGATGGCCCAGCACTCACCGATGGGACCCTCGGGAATGTCATAGCCAAAGACGGTCTCCAGTTGGCGGCCGCCCCAAATCTTCTCGTGGAAGATCGGCGTGAGTTTAATCAAATCGGACATGTGCGTACCCCCATCAGGTTGCGCAGGCGCCTCGCGAAATAAGCCAAAGCGAGCGCCCGCCGGATTACAAACTTAAGCCAACGTTACGTTGTGCAGCTCAAAGCGGTCGCCAACGTTGCGCGAGATTGAGTACTCAAACGCGGCACCGCTGTCCAAAAAGCCAATCTGGTTGAGCTCGAGCAGGGGAGAGCCGGGCTTGGTGTTCAAGTGCTCAGCCTCTTCCTCGGTTGCCGCCACGGCGCGGATGGTGCGGTGGAAGCTCGAGATCTTAAGCCCGCACTGCTCGCGGATATAGCTGTAGACCGACGCGTACAGGTCCTTTTTCTTCAGACCCGGGATCAGCTCGAGCGGCATATAGGTGTACTCGATAACGATGGGCAGGCCATCGACCTCGCGTACGCGCACGATGTGATAGGCAAAGTCGTCTTCGGCCATTCCCAGCTGGGTGGCAACCTCTGCCGGCGGATTGACGATCGAGAAATCGTAGACCACCGAGGCGACCTTCTCGCCGCGATGCTCGTACGAAAAGCCTTGGGCGCGGTCATTCTTGCCCTGGAAAAACGCTTTGCCGGGGAGCCCTGCGGCGTCTTTGACGTAGGTGCCCGATCCGCGACGACTCGTGACCAAGCCTTCCTCGGTAATCTGCTCAATCGCTCGTTTGACGGTGATTTTGGAAACGCCATACAGCTTGCAGAACTCAACGACGGTAGGAAGCTTGTCGCCCGGTTTAAGAGCGCCATCCTCGATAGTGCGACGAATATCTGCAGCTATCGCCTCGTATTTGGGAATCATGGAGCCTCCTTTCCAACTTGATTGAGTATAAAAGAAAGTATAGTTAACACCTAAGCATCCCTATTATATATTGAAAAAGTTCGAGAAAGATATAATTAAAAGTCGCTTTGCATATAAATTAGAGCGCTCTAAATAGATAAACATCTGAGTAATGTCGTGTTAAGCGGTCATTCGCGTTTTTCCAGATAAAACCTGCCAAAACAAACCTGTCCCTTTTTGGTAGGTTTTTGCCTTGGGAGCGGTACCATACAGGCAATGTTTAAACGAGAAAGGCGGGCTCCCATGGAACCTAAGCAGTATTACATCGGCATTGACGTCGGCGGCACTTCGGTTAAGGAGGGCCTGTTCGACGAGGACGGCAACCTGCTTGCCAAGGCCAGCGTGCCCACGCCTCCTATCGTTGACGCTGCGGGCTTTGCCGCGGTGACCGAGGCTATCGACCAGGTGGTCGCCAAGGCACAGATTCCGCGTGCCTTTGTGGCGGGCATTGGTCTGGCCGTTCCGTGTCCCATTCCGGCGTCGGGCGATGCCAAGGTCAAGGCCAACATTGCCATTAACCTGCCCGAGCTGAGGGTCGCCATTCAGGAGCACTGCCCCGATGCGGTCGTTAAGTATGAGAACGATGCCAACGCCGCTGCCATGGGCGAGGCCTGGCTCGGTTCTGCCAAGGGCGTGCAGAACGTGGTGATGGTCACCATCGGTACCGGCGTGGGCGGCGGCGTTATCGTCAACGGCGACGTGGTATCGGGCGTTGTGGGCGCCGGCGGCGAGATTGGCCACATGTGCCTGAATCCGGCTGAGGAACGCACCTGCGGTTGTGGCGGCCATGGCCATCTGGAGCAGTATTCCAGCGCCACCGGCGTGGTGAGCAACTACCTTGCCGAGTGCGAGAAAGCGGGTGTCGAGCCCATCGAGCTCACCGGTCCCTCCGATTCCAAGGACGTGTTCCAGGCCTGCCGCGAGGGCGACAAGCTCGCGCTTGCCGCGGCCGATACCATGGCCGACTATCTCGGTCGCGCCCTGGCGCTTATCGCCAACGTGGTCGACCCCGAGATGTTCCTGATCGGTGGCGGCGCGTCCGCTTCGGCCGATGTCTACCTCGATAAGGTTCGCGAGCACTTTAAGCAATACGCGCTTTCCGCCTCGCGCGAGACGCCCATTAAGGTCGCTTCGCTCGGAAACGACGCCGGCATCATCGGTGCCGCCTACGTAGCCCTGCGCGCCGCCGGTAAATAGTCGGTGCAGGAGGGCGGGTGGTATAAGGGGGACAGATTTCGCCCCCAGGCTCGCCCCAAATTGCGCCGCGGCCCTTGCGTCTCATAAGGTTCGGCGCCAGCGTGCTACCATAGCTACGTCCAAGTACACATATCAAGTGGAGGATATCCATGGCAAACGTTCTTGTCTTTGGTCACCAGAACCCCGATAACGACGCCATCATGAGCGCCGTCGTCCTGTCCCAGCTGCTCAACCAGGTTGAGTATGCCGGCAACACCTACGAGGCCTGCGCCCTTGGTCAGCTTCCGGCCGAGTCCGCCAAGCTGCTCGCCGACGCCGGCATTGCCGAGCCCCGCGTGATTGAGTCCGTCGAGGCCGGTCAGCTCGTCGTCCTCACCGACCACAACGAGTCTGCCCAGTCCGTTGCCGGTCTTAAGGACGCCACGGTCTTTGGTGTCGTCGACCATCACCGCATCGGCGACTTCGAGACCGCCGGCCCGCTGCACTACATCTGCCTGCCCTGGGGCTCCAGCTGCACCATCGTCACCAAGCTCGCCGGCGTGCTCGGCGTCGAGCTTTCCGACGTCCAGGCCAAGCTGCTGCTCTCGGCCATGATGACCGATACGCTCATGCTCAAGAGCCCCACCACCACCGATGTCGACCGCGCCGTTGCCGCCAAGCTCGGCGAGCAGGTGGGCGTCGACCCGGTCAAGTTTGGCATGGAGGTCTTCCTCACCCGTCCGTCCGGCTCCTTCACCGCAGCCGAGATGGTCGGCAACGACGTCAAGATGTTCGAGCCCGCCGGCAAGAAGCTGCTCATCGGCCAGTACGAGACCGTCGACAAGACCCGTGCGCTTGGCATGATTGACGAGATCCGCGAGGCCATGCGCGCCTACGCCGCCGAGAAGGGTGCCGACGGCATCGTCCTGTGCATCACCGACATCATGGAGGAGGGCTCGCAGGTCCTGCTCGAGGGCGAGACCGAGGCTGCTCAGAAGGGTCTGGGCATTGCCGACGAGCACGACGGCGTCTGGATGCCGGGCGTTCTCTCCCGTAAGAAGCAGGTCGCTGCCCCCATCATGGCCGCCTGCTAGGTTTAGTTGACAAAATGCCACGACCGGATCGCGGACGCCCCGCGCTCCGGTCGTTTTTTGTGCACAGCGCCGCGTCGTCTCTTGGACAGGCGTGCCCGTGCCGTTGAGCAAATAATGTTCAACCTGTGGTTCCGCTTTTCGGCCACGCCTGCGTGCTTGTCGTGCAGGGTAGGCTAGATGCAAGCGTAATACGTTAGAGCGCGGCGCCGCCACTTGGGCGGGCCGTGCTTTTTTAAGACGGGAGCTTTCCCGTGAAAGGAGCCGCCCATGGCAGCAACTGAGCAGCTGTTCAACGTTCGTGAGCGCAAGCGCTTTGAACGTCACGACATCTGGGAGCGCATCGCCGAGAACGGCACGATTTCCGCCGCCGTCATGGTCTTCGCCGCCATCGCCGCCGTCATCTGTGCCAATACCGATGCCTACGAGGCCATCCATCACTTTTTGGAGACCCCGCTGTATGTGGGTCTGGGCAACCTTACGGCCGGCCTCACCGTTGAGCTTTTCGTCAACGACTTCCTCATGGCGATTTTCTTTTTGTTGGTGGGCATTGAGCTTAAGTACGAGATGACGGTCGGCGAGCTCAAGAATCCGCGTCAGGCCATGCTTCCCATGCTGGCGGCCGTGGGCGGCGTCGTCGTTCCCGCCTGCATCTACCTGATCTTTAACCATGCCGGCGCGCACAACGGCTGGGCCATTCCCATGGCAACCGATATTGCCTTTGCGCTGGGCGTGCTGTCGCTTTTGGGCAATCGCGTGCCCAACGGCGTGCGCGTGTTCTTCTCGACGCTCGCCATCGCCGACGACCTCATCTCCATCGCCGCCATCGCCATCTTCTACGGTCAGAGCCCCAATCCGTTTTGGTTGGGCGCCGCCGCGCTTGTGACCTGCGCGCTCGTGTGGCTCAACAAGACGCAGCATTACCGCCTCGCCCCGTATTCGGTACTGGGTCTGCTGTTGTGGTTCTGCATGTTCAAGAGCGGCGTACATGCCACGCTTGCCGGCGTCATCTTGGCCTTTACCATCCCGGCCAAGTGCGGCGTCAAGCTCGATAGCCTCACCGATTGGTTGGGCGAGTGCCTGCCGCTGCTCGATGACCGCTACGACGACGAGGCGCACATCTTGGGCCAGCATGACTTTACCGTCTCGACCACCAGGGTCGAGCGCGTCATGCACCGCGTGACCCCGCCGCTCATCCGCATGGAGCGTCTGATCTCCACGCCGGTCAACTTTGTGATTCTGCCGATCTTTGCGTTCGTGAACGCACAGGTTCGCCTAGTGGGCGTGGACATGAGCACGCTGCTCACCGACCCGGTGACGCTCGGCGTGTACTTTGGCATGCTGCTGGGCAAGCCGATTGGTATCTTTGGCATGACGTTTGCCCTGGTTAAGTTTAGGGTCTGCGAGCTGCCGCATAACGTTAACTGGCACATGATTGCCGGTGTGGGCATTCTGGGCGGCATCGGCTTCACCATGTCGATCCTCATCAGCGGCCTTGCCTTCCCGACGGCCCAGTTTGAGGTTCTGGCTGCCAAGGCCGCCATCCTTGCCGGTTCGGTCACCGCTGCCGTGCTCGGTATGATCTACATGAGCGTGGTCTGCAAACACCCCGCGCCCAAAGACAAGTAAAAGCATATACAAGTTTGAAAACGCCGCCTGTGGACACCATCACAAGCGGCGTTTTAGTCAATGGGGACGTTCTTAAATGACTAGGCTTATTCCACCGTTCCGTAGACGGCGCCCCAGCCGTGGGCGGCCAAGGCGGAGTTGAGCTGGTCGCAAAGTGACTGGCGGTCGTAGTAGCCGGGCGGCAAAAGGTTCACGATTTCCATGAGGTCGGGCGCCAGGTCCAAGATCTCGGCCTGTACGATGAGATCCAGGCGGTCGATGGCGTGGCGGTCGTAAAACAGTCCGTCGACCAGGCGCTGCAGGTCGCCGAATTCCTCGGCCTGGAACGATCCGTACTCCATAGTGCCTCCTTGGGCGCCTCACGCCGGCATGCGCGGCGATTCGTAATTTATTGCGATGGACTTAATCTATCACGGCTTCATACCGTTGCGGCGGTGGCGGTCTATACTTAGACGAACTGCAACGTACCGCTTCGCGAAAGGTCGCACCCATGCAGACGATCTACCAGAAGATGGAAACCACCGAACTAGATGCCGCCATCGAGGCACTCAAAGCCGAGGTCGCCGAGGTCAAGGCCAAGGGCCTGGCGCTCGACATGGCGCGCGGCAAGCCGTCGCCCTCCCAGGTGGACATCTCGCGCCCCATGCTCGATATCCTCAATGCCGACGCCGATCTGCACGACGGCAACGTCGACTGCTCCAATTACGGCTGCTTCGAGGGTATTCCCTCGGCACGCAAGTTGGCAGGGGAGTTTCTGGGCTGCCCCGCCGAGCAGACGCTCGTGCTGGGCTCGTCGAGCCTTTTGATCGAGCATGACATCGCCGGCATGTTCTGGCGCTGCGGCTCGTGCGGCAGCGAGCCCTGGGACGCCTACGAGGCCGCGCACGACGGCAAGAAGGTCAAGTTCCTGTGCCCCGTTCCCGGCTACGATCGCCACTTTGGCATCACCGCCGACTTGGGCATCGAGAACGTCCCCGTCGCGATGACCGACAACGGCCCCGACATGGACGAGATCGAGCGCCTCGTTGCCGCCGACGATTCCATCAAGGGTATCTGGTGCGTGCCCAAGTATTCCAACCCCACGGGCATCACTTTTAGCGAGGACACTGTGCGCCGTCTGGTCGAGATGCCCACGGCCGCGCCCGATTTCCGCATCTTCTGGGACAATGCCTACTGCGTGCACGACCTGTACGACGAGACCGATGAGCTCGCCAACATCTTTGACCTCGCTCGCGCGGCGGGCACCGAGGATCGCGTGGTGGCCTTTGCATCGACGTCCAAGATCACCTTCCCGGGCGCTGGCATCGGCTTTATCGGTGCGAGCCCCGCGGTCATCGCCGAGTTCTCCAAGCGCCTGAAGGCCGGCCTCATCAGCGCCGACAAGCTCAACCAGCTGCGCCATGTACGCTTCCTTCCCACCATCGAGGCGGTTAAGGAGCACATGAAAAAGCACGCCGAGTTCCTGCGCCCGCGCTTTGAGGCCGTCGAGCGCAAGCTCACCGAGGGCCTGGGCGACACGGGTTGCGCCACCTGGACGCATCCCCGCGGCGGCTACTTCGTGAGCTTCGATGGTCCCGAGGGCTCGGCCCAGAAAGTCGCCGCGCTTTGCGCCGAGCTGGGTGTGAAGCTCACGCCGGCCGGTGCCACCTGGCCCTATGGCAAGGACCCGCGCGACACCAACATCCGCATCGCGCCGAGCTATCCCACGGTCGAGGACCTGGAGGCCGCGCTCGATGTGCTGGTGCTGGCCGTTAAGCTTGTCGCTGCCGAGCTTGCTCGTGCCGAGCGCGCCTAACGCGCGGCTTCCCGTACTATCCGCACTTTCGATACGTAAAGGAGCGTATACATGGATTTGGGTATTTCCACCAACCCCACGCCAGAGCTCTACACCATTAAGGTGACCGGTGAGATCGATATCTCTAACGCCGATAGCCTGCGCAACGCCATCGACCTGGCGCTCGAGCAGCCCACTGAGGCCGTTGAGCTCGATTTTGCCCAGGTGAGCTACATTGATTCGACGGGCATTGGCGTGCTCGTGGGCGCCGCACACCACGCGGTCGACCACGGCAAGCGCTTTAGCTGCAGCAATGTGCAGCCCCCGGTGATGCGCGTGGTTCAGCTGTTGGGTGTCGACCAGGAGATTTCGATCACCGCTGCATAATCTTTGCCCCCAAAAGGGCGTGCCGTTTGGCATATGTTTGTGATGCGCTCGGACGTTTTGGCGTCCGGGCGCTATACTTGACCGAATGAATAGACGAGTTCCGGCCGAATGGCGCGGTGCGGGCTCGACTCACATCGAGCCTTGGAGGTATGTGTGTTTGGTATTGGAGAGGGTGAGCTCGCGATCATCGTGGTCTTCGGCTTTTTGCTGTTTGGCCCGGATAAGCTCCCACAGATGGGCCGTACGATTGGCCGTGCCATCCGTCAGTTCCGCGAGACGCAGGAAAAGATGACGGCCGTTGTTCAGTCCGAGATTATCGATCCGGTGAGCGAGGCCGCGTCGGCCCCGGTCAAGCCCAAGAAGGCTGCTGCGACCGACGACGATTCCGATGCGGACGAGGATGCCGCCGAGACGGCAGCGCCCGCCAAGAAGGAGACCTTTGCCGAGCGTCGCGCCCGTCTTGCTGCCGAGAAGGCCGCGAGCGAGGCTGCTGCTGAGGGCGAGAATGCTGCCGAGGAGCCTGCGACCGAGGGCGCCGACGCCGGGTCCGCCGATGTCGCTGTCGAGCCCGAGTCTGCTGCAGAGCCCGAGCCCGAGCCGGCAGAGCCCACGACGGCCGACCTCTACGCCCGTCGTCCCCGCAAGCGCAAGGCCGTCGTCGACCAGCTCGCCCGCGAGCTCGAGGCCGAGGACGAGGCCGCCGACGCCCCGAAGGGAGGCGACGAGTAATGCCTATCGGACCCGCGCGTATGCCGCTCTTCGATCATCTGGGAGAGCTCCGTCGCCGTCTGACCATCGTGGTCGTGTCGGTGTTTGCCGCAGCCATCGTGCTGTACTTCGCCACGCCCGTGGTGCTCGACATTCTGGAAGACCCCATCCGTTCCTTTGTGCCGGACGGTAAGTTCTACATCACCACCACGCTCGGCGGCTTTGGCCTGCGCTTCTCGCTGGCCATCAAGATGGCCGTGGTCATGTGCACGCCCATGATCATCTGGCAGATCCTGGCATTTTTCCTGCCGGCACTGCGCCCCAACGAGCGCAAGTGGGTCGTGCCCACGGTGCTCGCCTCGACGCTGCTCTTCTTCCTGGGTGCCATCTTCTGCTACTTCATCATTATCCCGGCCGGCTTTGAGTGGCTCATCGGCGAGACCTCGGCCGTCGCCACCGCGCTGCCCGACCTGGAGAACTACGTCAACATGGAGCTGCTCTTTATGATCGGCTTTGGCGTGGCGTTTGAGCTGCCGCTCATCATCTTCTACCTGTCCGTTTTCCACATCGTGTCCTATGCCGCCTTCCGTAGCGCCTGGCGCTACGTGTACGTTGGCCTGCTCGTGGCTTCGGCCGTGATCACGCCCGACGGCTCGCCCGTCACCCTGGGCCTTATGTACGGCGCCCTGCTCTCGCTCTACGAGATTTCGCTCGCCGTCGCCCGCGTGGTCATCACCGCGCGCGAGGGCAAGGAGGGCCTGTTTGTGAGCCGTCTGGACCTGTTCTCGGACGATGAGGACGACGAGGAGTAAATCGGTATGCACGAGGTTGGCATTGTCAACGGCATACTCGATACAGTGATTCGCGCGGCGCGTGGGGCGGGGGCCTCGCGCGCCGTTTTGGTAACGCTGCGTATCGGGGATATGACCGAAGTTGTGCGCGAGGCGCTCGACTTTGCGTGGGAGACATTTCGCGATGAGGACCCGCTCACGCGAGGCTGCGAGCTTGCCGTGGAGGAAGTCCATCCACAAAGCGAGTGTCTGGACTGCGGGGAGGTCTTTGAGCACGATCGCTTCCATTGCCGCTGTCCCCAATGTGGCGGCGCCAACGTGCGTCTGCTGCACGGCCGCGAGCTCGACATCGCAAGTATCGAAATCGAAACCCTCGACGATTAGCCCGCTAGCCATCTGGTGATGGGGTATAAAGGGGCCAAAGTAAGGAGTGCCGAGTATGGCTGAGAAAACGATTGATATCGCGTCGCCGATTCTGTCGCGCAACGAGCGCCTGGCAGATCAGCTGCGACAGCGATTTAAAGAGACAAACACCTATGTGATCAATGTGCTGTCGAGCCCCGGTTCGGGCAAGACCACCACGATCCTGGGCACCAACGAGCGCCTGCGTGACAAGGCGGGCCTGCGCTGCGCCGTCATCGAGGGCGACATCGCCTCGGACGTCGACGCCATCACCATGAAGGAAGCCGGCATGCCTGCCATCCAGATCAACACGGGGGGCCTGTGCCACCTCGAGGGCAACATGATCATGGAGGCCGTCGACGCGTTCGACCAGGCTGTGGGTCTGGAAAACATCGACGTCATCTTTATCGAAAATGTGGGCAACCTGGTCTGCCCGGTCGACTTTGACCTGGGCGAGAACCTGTCCATCATGATTCTCTCGGTGCCCGAGGGCGACGACAAGCCCATCAAGTACCCGGGCATCTTCCAACACGCCGGCGCGCAGCTGCTCAACAAGGTCGACGTGGCTCCGGCTTTCGATTTTGACATGGATAGGTATACTAAGACACTCGATGACCTCAACCCGCAGGCGCCGCGGTTTGCCGTGAGCGCGCGCAAGGGCGAGGGCATGGATGCCTGGTGCGATTGGCTCATCGGGCAGATTGAGCAAGCAAGGGCGTAAGTCGGCCGCCATACGGGCGGGCGTAGCCGCAGAGATACGAGATAGGAGCCTCTTTTGAAGCTCATCATCGCCGAGAAAAACGACGCCGCGCGTCAGATCGCCGAGCGTCTGTCCACGGGTAGGCCCAAAAAGGACAAGGTGTACAACACCGCCATCTACCGCTTTGAGTGGAAGGGCGAGGAGTGCGTGACGATCGGCCTTGCCGGTCACATCCTTGCGCCTGATTTTTGCGACAGCGTGCTGTTCGATAAAAAGCTGGGCTGGTATTCGGTCACCGAGGACGGCGAGATACTGCCGGCCGACATGCCCGATGGCCTGGCGCGTCCGCCTTACGACACCAAGCGTAAGCCGTTCCTTGCCGATGGCATCTCCATTAAGGGCTGGAAGCTCGAGAGTCTGCCTTACCTCACCTGGGCGCCCGTCATTAAGTTGCCGGCTGAGAAAGAGCTCATTCGCTCGCTTAAGAACCTCGCTAAAAAGTCCGACAGCGTCATCATTGCCACGGACTTCGATCGCGAGGGCGAGCTGATCGGTTCGGACGCCCTCAACAAGGTGCGCGAGGTGGCGCCCGACTTGCCGGTCGCCCGCGCCCAGTATTCTTCGTTTACCAAGGCCGAGATCACGCAGGCCTTCGATAACCTTGTCTCGCTCGACCAGAACCTGGCCGACGCCGGCGAGAGCCGTCAGCACATCGACCTCATTTGGGGTGCGGTGCTCACGCGCTACCTGACGCTCGCCAAGTTTGGCGGCTTTGGCAACGTGCGTTCCGCCGGCCGCGTGCAGACGCCGACGCTTGCCCTGGTGGTCGAGCGCGAACGCGAGCGCATGGCGTTTGTGCCCGAGGACTATTGGCAGATTCGCGGCATGGGCGCCGCGCAAGGCGCTGCCGAGGACGATCGCTTTAAGATCGCGCACAAGACGGCGCGCTTTACCGACAAGGATGCTGCTGAGACGGCGTACGGTCACGTTGACGGTGCCAAGACGGCAACCGTCGCCGCGGTGACCAAGCGCTCGCGCAAGCAGCAGCCGCCCACGCCGTTTGCGACCACCTCGCTGCAGGCTGCCGCCGCAGCCGAGGGTATCTCGCCTGCGCGTACCATGCGCATCGCCGAGTCCCTCTACATGGCGGGCCTCATCAGCTACCCGCGTGTCGACAATACCGTATACCCCGCGACGCTTGATCTGGGCGCTGTGGTGAGTGACCTTGCAAAGATCAACCCGGCGCTGGCGCCCGTGTGCAAAAAGGTCCTCGCCGGCCCCATGAAGCCCACGCGCGGCAAGGTCGAGACCACCGACCACCCGCCTATCTATCCCACGGGCGAGGGCGATCCGTCCACGCTCGACGGCGGCCAGCGCAAGCTCTACGACCTCATCGCCCGCCGCTTCCTAGCGACGCTTATGGGTCCCGCGACCATCGAAAACACTAAGCTCGAGCTCGACGTGAACGGTGAGCCGTTCGTGGCTTCGGGCGATGTGCTCGTGACCCCGGGTTTCCGCGAGGCGTACCCGTACGGACTCAAGCGCGACGAGCAGATGCCGCCGCTGGAGCAGGGCGATACGGTCGACGTGTTCGACATTAAGCTCGAGGCCAAGCAGACCGAGCCGCCCGCGCGCTACAGCCAGGGCAAGCTCGTGCAGGAGATGGAAAAGCGCGGCCTGGGCACCAAGTCCACGCGCGCGAGCATCATCGAGCGCCTGTACGCCGTGCGCTATCTCAAAAACGATCCCGTGGAGCCGAGCCAGCTGGGCATCGCCATCATCGACGCACTGACGCAGTTTGCCCCGCGCATCACGAGCCCCGATATGACCAGCGAGCTCGATGGCGACATGACCCGTGTGGAGCGCGGCGAGGATACCGAAGAGCATGTCGTGACGCACTCGCGCGCGCTGCTGGCTGGCGTGCTCGACGAGCTGCTCAAGCATACGCAGGAGCTGGGCGACGCCATCAGCGACGCCGTCACGGCCGATGCGCGCGTGGGCGCCTGCCCCAAGTGCGGCAAGGACCTGGTTATGAAGACGAGCGCCAAGACCCGTGGCAGCTTCATTGGCTGCATGGGCTGGCCCGACTGCGACGTGACCTATCCGGTGCCGAGCGGCGTCAAGGTGAGCCCGCTCGAGGGCGAGGCCGCCGTGTGTCCCGAGTGCGGTGCGCCGCGCATTAAGTGTCAGCCGTTCCGCCAGAAGGCCTTCGAGATTTGCGTGAACCCCACATGCCCCACCAACTACGAGCCCGACCTTAAGGTGGGCGAGTGCAAGGTGTGTGCCGAGGCCGGACGCCATGGCGACCTGATCGCGCACAAGAGCGAGAAGAGCGGCAAGCGTTTTATCCGCTGCACCAACTATGACGATTGCGGCGTGAGCTATCCTCTACCGGCGCGCGGTAAGCTCGAGGCGACGGATGAGACCTGCCCCGAGTGCGGCGCCCCCATCGTGGTGGTCAACACGGCGCGCGGCCCGTGGCGTATCTGCGTCAACATGGACTGTCCGACCAAGGAGAAGAAGCCGGCCCGCGGCCGCAAGACTACGACCAAGGCGAGCACGGCCAAGAAGGCGACGGCGGCCAAGAAGACGACGGCCAAGAAAGCAACTGCCGCCAAGAAGACGACCGCGAAGAAGTCGACTACCAAGAAAGCAGCCGCCGACAAGTAACGGCGCAGTCGAAACATTGCCCAAAAAAACGAGCGAGGACCCCACGATCCTCGCTCGTTTTTTGACCGGCAGTTAGGGGCGTTCCTTTTCTGCCGGCAGTTTAGGAACGTCCCTAACTGCCGGCTCGGGAACGACAAAGCGCTAGTTCACTTCGACGGGTTTGGCGCCGGGATAGCGCTCCTCAAAGTCTAGGCGGTACTTATTGTCATTGGTGCCCGCCACGTTGTCGCGTGACAGCGGCGCCACGATCTCATTCTTGTGGTCCGCAGGCTTGGCGTATTTCAGGCTGATCTCCCAGGCATCACAGATTGCGTCAATGCGGTGGTCCAGGTCGTCATACAGGGCAACGATGTCTTTCCAGGAGCTGTAGTTCTTGGAGCTCGTCGGGACGTCTAGGTCCTCGACGATGTCGTAATACTGCTCGATGGTGTCCTCCGTGCGCTCGGCGACGTCGGCGAGATTTTGACGGGTGGTTCGATCCTCTTCCAGATAGCTGCCGTTGAAGTTCTGCGCGCAGCCACGGACGTAGTTGTCGAGGTCTTCGAGCAAGTCGTAGTATTCGCTCAGTCGGCGGTAGAGGTTCTGCTCGGAGAGCGTTGCTTCGCCGCCATCCTCGTCGTCATCGTCATCATCGTCGTACAGGCTGTTGGGATCGCCGAGAGGCTTTAGGTCATCGTCGTCGACGTCATGGTGCAGCTTAGCTACCTCGGCAGTCGTCTGCGTGGCGGCGTTGTCGAAAGGCTTGATCACAAAGAAAACGACCAGGGCGATGATGATCGCCACCAGCACAACAATAACGGCGATAAGCGGCCCGGTGCCGCTCTTTTTGGGAGCGGGGGTCTGTGGCGAAGCGGGCGTGTATGCGGGAGCCGGCTCCTGTTGGGGCGAGCCGCTCGCGACGGGTATGCGCTGCGTGGTCTCGACGGCCGCAGGGCTTGCGGCGGGGTCGGGGCGATAGGCGAGGGGGTCGTCCGCCTTGGCTTGCGGCGTATCAAGGGAGCCGGTCTGCTCAAAAGCGGGCTGGCTATCGCTCGCGGTTGTTTGCTCAACGGGTGCACCGCACGAGGTGCAGAACTTGGCATTATCTGCAAGAAGCTTGCCGCACGAGGCGCAATACCGAGACATTGCCACTCCTTTCGCCACATTTCAATGCAATACGACGATTATACCCAGCACCCCAAAAAGCCGGCAGTTGGGGACGTTCCTTTTCTGCCGGCAGTTTAGGAACGTCCCTAACTGCCACCTGAGTAGCCATTGGCTAGGTGGGATTTGGGACGCGCCGAGCACTGGGGTATCATGGCTTGGTTGATATATATCTGCATTTACGCGCCTTGTAGGAAGGGGCTGCGCCCATGGCTTTTGAGCCCGCTCAACATAGCTTCATTACGCTCGAGGGTGTCGATGGCGCCGGTAAATCTACGCAGGCGCGCCTGCTTGCCCGTGCGCTCGACCTTGCCGGCTACCAGGTTGTGACCCTGCGTGAGCCGGGCGGTACCGCCATCAGCGAAAAGATCCGTGCTCTGCTGCTCGACCCCGCCAATACGGCGATGGGCGACACCTGCGAGTTGTTGCTCTACGAGGCGGCACGCGCTCAGTTGGTGCACGAGGTCATCGCGCCCGCCCTTGCTGCCGGCAAGGTTGTCCTGTGCGACCGCTTCTACGATTCCACGACCTGCTACCAGGCGTTTGCCGATGGCCTCAATCGCCAGATAGTGCGCGACGCCAACAACCTGGCCGTCGCGGGTACGCACCCGGCGCTCACACTCGTCTATCACATCACGCCCGAGCAGGCGGCGCTGCGCATGGCCGACCGCGGTGCGGCAGATCGCATGGAGGCTAAGGGCATGGCCTTCCAAGAGCGTGTCTACCAGGGTTTTTGCGCAATTGCCGCCGAGGAGCCAAACCGCGTAAAGCTCATCGACGCGACCGCGTCCATCGAGGAAGTCTTTGCGAAGACGGTCGAGCAGGTTCGCGCGTACGGTCTCGACATTCCGCAAGACGCCGTCGCCGCCGCACTTGCCAAGGAGGCCGAGTAACGTGGCCCCCGCTCAGACAAGCCTGCTGGTCAAGCTCGACACCCAAGAGCGCGTGCGCGACTTTTTGACCAACGCCGTCGCCAGCGGCCGCGCATCGCACGCCTACCTGTTTTTGGGCGCTCCCGGCGCCGGCAAGCTCGATGCCGCATGGGCGCTCGCCCAGGCCTTCCTGTGCGAGCAGGACGGCTGCGGCGCATGCGACAGCTGCGTGCGCGTTGCGCGGCACACGCATCCCGACGTGCACTATTACACGCCCGAGAGCGCCACGGGCTACCTCATTGCCCAGACCCGCGAGCTGCTCGACGACGTGCCTCTGGCGCCCATCCGTGCCAAGGCCAAGGTCTACATCATCGACCGTGCCGAGCAGCTGCGCGCTAACACCGCCAACGCACTGCTCAAAACACTCGAGGAGCCGCCCGAGGGCGTTATGTTCATCTTGTTGGGCACCTCGGCAGACGTGATGCTGCCCACCATCGTGAGCCGCTGCCAGTGCGTGCCGTTTCGACTGGTGTCGCCCGCCGTCGCCGCGCAGGCCGTGAGCCGCGCCACCGGTCAGGACCCTGCGCGTTGCCGCATGGCGGTCGCCGTGGCGGGAAGCCCCACGCGCGGTATCGAGTTCCTTAAGAGTGCCGAGCGCCAGGATGCTCGCCGCCAGATGGTCCGTGCCATCGATTCGCTCATCGCTGCCGACGAGGCCGATGTGCTCAGCCGCGCCAAGTCGCTTATTGTCGCCGTTAAGGCACCGCTCGCCGAGGTCAAGTCCACACAGGAAAAGGTGCTCGAGCAAAACGCCGACTACCTGTCGCGTGGAGCATTGAAGCAGCTTGAGGACCGCAACAAGCGCGAACTCAACGCGCGCGAGCGTTCGGGTATTATGGAAGCGCTGGCGAGCGCGCGGACGCTCATGCGCGACGTGCTGCTGACGCTTCAGGACGAGGCGGCAGACGTTGTGAACGAGGACGTGCGCGACACGATCGGGCGGCTTGCCGCCGCGACGAATGTTGCGGGTGCCACGCGGGCGCTCGAGGCGGTCGCGACCGCCGACCGCAACATCGCCAGAAACGTTACTCCCCAGCTGGCCATCGAGGTCATGCTGTTCGATATCAGGAAGGCACTGAAATGCCGTTAGTCGTACCCGTTAAGTTTACCTACGCCTCGCGCGACCTGTGGTTCGATCCGCAGGATCTGGATATCCTCGAGGCCGATTATGCCATTTGCTCCACTGAGCGCGGAACCGAGATCGGCCTGGTCACGGCCGATCCCTTTGAGGTGCCGCAAGACGAGATCGGTCAGCCGCTCAAGCCCGTGTTGCGCGTGGCGAGCGACATCGACCTGCAGCTTGCCGACGACCTGGCCATCCAAGGCGACGAGGCCATGGTCGACTTCCGCCGCCTGGTCAAGGAGCTCGACCTCGAGATGAAGCCGGTCGGCGTCGAGTACCTGTTTGGCGGCGAGAAGGCCGTGTTCTACTTTGCGGCCGAGGAGCGCGTCGATTTTCGCCAGCTCGTCAAGGATCTGTCCTCGACGCTGCACATTCGCGTCGACATGCGCCAGATCGGCGTGCGCGACGAGACCCGCCTGGTGGGCGGCTATGCCCAGTGCGGACAGGAGCTCTGCTGTACGCGCTTTGGCGGACAGTTTGAGCCCGTCTCGATTCGCATGGCAAAAGAGCAGGACCTGCCGCTCAACTCGTCCAAGATTAGCGGCGTGTGCGGCCGCCTGATGTGCTGCCTGCGTTATGAGTTCGAGGCGTACAAGGACTTTAAGAGCCGTGCGCCCAAAAAGAAGACGCTCATCGATACGCCGCTTGGCAAGGCGCGTATCCAGGAATATGACACGCCGCGTGAGCAGCTGGTGCTGCGCTTGGAGAACGGCAAAGTCTTTAAGGTCAACCTGGCCGATATGACGTGCTCGGAGGGCTGCAAAAAGAAGGCCGCCGAGCAGGGCTGCAACTGCCGCCCCGACTGCGTGACGCGCGACGTGCTCGAGCGCATCGAGTCGCCCGAGATGCGCCTGGCGCTTATGGAGCTCGACCGCGAGAACGGCGTCGACGTGGGCGATGGCCTGTCGAGCGCCGACCGTCTGGCGGGGACGACGATGCCCAAGCGCCGCCGTCGCGATGCGGACGCCGATACCCGTGCCGGTCAGAGCCAGGGCGAGGGTCGCGGCCGCGGAAAGGGCCGCGGCAAGGCCGAGGCTCCCGAGGCCGAGGAGGCCTCCGGTGGCCGTCGCCGCCGCAAGCGTGCGGGCTCGGGCGATGCCGGCGAGACCGCAGCTGCAGGCAAGAATGCCTCCCGCGAGCGCGAGGCTCAGCAGCCCCAGCAGCAGAATCGCGGCGGTGGCATGAACCCCACGCGCCGTCGTCGCCGTCATCTGTCGAGCGAGGAGCGCGAGGATGCCTTCCGCGCCGCAGCCGCTCGCGAGGCCGGCACTGCTCCCAAGGGCGGCTCGGGTTCCGACGCACCTGCCGACAAGGGCGGCAAGCCGCGTGGCGATGAGGAGCGCGCGCCGCGTCCGCGCCGTCGCCATTCCTCGGGCGCGCAGCAGAAGCCTTCAGTGCCCTCCGTGGCCGATCAGGTCTCGGATGGCGAGGTCAAGGTCACGCGCCGTCGTCCCGGAGATGGCGGGGGAGCGGCTGCCAAGGCTTCGCATGGCGCCGCTCGTGACGAGCGCGAGCCGCGCGAGGATCGCGGTGGCGAGGGCTCGGCCGACCAGGGTCAAAAGCGCCGTCGCCGTCGCCGTTCCCGCAAGCCGCGCCAGGATGGTGGCGAGGGCTCGACCCCGTCTTCGCCCGCACCACAACCGCCCGCCGGCGAATAACGCCCGCGAGCGGATTTAGCCCGCCTTGCCCCGAGCGCATCGGGGTATCATAGCGCCGAATCAACAACCCTCCCTGCGACCGAGCGTAGGGAGGGTTGTGTCTTGAAGAGCCATCTGAACATATTGAGCCGTCTGCAGGGTGCCGGTGCCCTACCGTTTGCGGACGAATTGCTACCGTTTGCCGAGCGGGTGGCACACGAGGCGCTCGAGGCATTGTCGCCAACACGATGTGCCGGCTGCGAGCGCGCCGGTGCGCTTATTTGCCAAGACTGTCTGGCTGCGCTCACGCTCATCGACCCATGTCATAGCTGCACCCGATGCGGCGCCCCGTTTGGGGATTTGCTGTGCACTGAGTGTTCGGTCGAGGGCACGTCCTCGGCAATGGCGGAGGCGCTCGACCGCTGCCTGGCGTGCGCCGTCTATGCGCATCCGCTGCCGCGCATCATTAAAGCGTACAAGGATGCGGGTGAGCAACGTCTGGCTCCGTATCTGGCGGAGCTGCTCTACGACACCGCCCTGCATGCCCAGGTCGTAGCGCCCGATCGCTACGGAGGTGTGCTGTCCGGTGCGGATGCGGTGGTGTTTGTGCCTGCGACGGCGGCAGCGTTTCGGCGGCGTGGTTTTGATCATATGGAGGCTATTGCGCGCCCATTTTGCGAGCTGTCGGGTGTTCCCCTGCTCGATGCTCTCGTCAAGTACGGGCATGGCGACCAGCGCGAACTCGGTCGTGAGGAGCGCCGCGAGCGTGCCCAAGGCATGTACGAGACGGTTGAGGACGTGCACGGCCGCCGCCTGCTGCTTATCGATGACGTTATCACCACGGGCGCGACGATGGCCGCGGCTTCGGCGGAACTCAAGCGCGCCGGTGCCGCGGCCGTTGATGGCCTCGCTATCGCACGCGTTTGGTAGGGGTGGTTTTGTGGCAGTGAAGATTGAGCGGTGCGACGACCCGACAGGCGAACAGCTAGCGGCCTCCATAATTCTGACCGGCGCCTCGGCGCTACGCATGATGCGCGCCGAGCGCCGACAAATGGGTTACATCAGCTGGAGGGACCTCGATCCCGATGAAGAGCGCCGTGTGCTGCGCACGTCGTCGCCCTCGACTGAGGACATCTATCTTCCCGACTTGGTGCGGATTGGGGCCGCAAGCGGCGAGGTGCAAGAAGATCTTTGCTTGCTGGTGGGATCTGCGGCGCAGCGCCGCCGCATGCCTGGCGTGGGCTGGTCCGTATGCTCCGGGTTGCCCGCCGGCTCGATTCTAGAGGTAGAACCGGGGGTGTACAGCCTATCTCCTGAGGCCCTTTGTGTTGCCGTTGCCCGCGAGGTCGGCTGTATCCAGGCGTTTGCTCTGGCCCAGGAACTGTGTTCCAAGATTTCACTGAGCGATCGCGGGCAGTATCTACCTCCCTACACATCGCCTGTCGTAAACAAATTGGCAAAGGACAAAGACCAGCCGCCAGATGTCGGTTACTTTGAGGTCGAGCCCGTGCTGACACCCGATCGCCTGGCAGATTACCTCGCGGCGTGCAAAGGAAGCACGGCCAAACAGCTGCGGCGGCTGTGTCCCTATCTGTCAGAAAACCTGCGCTCGCCCATGGAATGCATCATGCTCGCCATGTTTTCGCTTCGGTTTTCCTGTGGCGGATTTGCCTGCGGTCCCTTTAAGACCGACTACAAGATTGAGTTCGATGACCGCGCGCAGGCAATCTCGGGGATGCCGCATGCAGTTTGCGATGCGTATCAGGAAGCAGCCCGGTTTGACCTGGAATACAACGGTGAGCTGGGTCATTCCTCCCGGAGGGGACGTATCCATGATGAAAAACGCAACACGGGCTTGATTACTATGGGAATCGAGGTCGCGACGGTCAATAACGAGATGCTCTGCGACATGGAGGCAATGGAGGCGCTCGCATGGCGCATCCACCAGCGCATGCGAAAGCGGTACCGGAATCGTGTCGATGCCCGCAGGAAAAAGCAAGAGGCGCTGCTTAACACGCTGCGGGCGTGTTTTGGGCTTAAACCCGCCTAACAATGCTCTGAAACAGGGGGTTGGATATATGCTCTGGCCAAAATATAGCAAATATGAGTACTGCTACAAATTCAGTAACAGCAAAATCAGGGATTTTGGGACTGGAAGATGGGGTAAATTAGAAAGCTATTAAACAAATGTGGAATATCCTGGCATCAATCTGACGTTATAGAGCGTGAAAACAGCTTGCAGAGCCAAAAACTCCTGCTACTAAATTGGTAACAGTACTCATATTTGCTATTTTTTGGCCACGGCGCCCTAAGACGGGTGTGTTGGGGCTTTCCATAGGGGAGCGACGGGCTCAATCAGAGCACGTGCGGCCCGTCCTGACCTGCGAAATCTGTACTCGCGATGCGAATAACGCCCCTAACCTTAAACTTTAGCTTGAACTTAGCTATAATGCGCTACGTTCCTGCCAGGCTGTGGTTGCGGACGGACGAAATGTCCATCCTAGTCCAAGACAGACGCGGTCAAAGGGATCCACGTAAGCGACCGCGTGCGCGCGGCGCGATCATGGCGCGTCCTAGATGTAAGCCGCACCGTCCGTTCTACTTTCTTTGGGGCAATACCGCCTCGCGGGCGAGCGGGCCAGTCGTGAAGGTGGCTATGGCCTCCCGAGCAAACACCCCGGTGCGCAAGTGTGGGGTCAAATACCAGGTCAGCTGGTGGGAACAACCCGATATTCCGTGCAGGGCACGGATCGTATGCGACACAGAAGGCAGGGTAGTGGACATGGTGAGGGGCAGCTTGATGCACGCGGCTCGGTTAGGTGCTGGGACCGCAGCGGTCATCGCCGTTTTGGGCCTGAGCGGATGCGCGTTCAACCCGCTGTCTACGTTCACGACTCCCACGATCGACCAGATCGAGTACGAGACCGTCACGCCGGCGGTGTCGGACGACGCCCTGGTCACTCCCGGAACCCTGACGGTCGCCCTCGATACTTCCGATGCGCCGCAGGCCATGCAGGACGCCGACGGCGAGCTCACGGGGTATGCGGTTGACGCCGCCCGCGCCCTCGCAAGCCGCATGGGCCTTAAGGTCGCCTTTGTCGATGCGTCCTCGGCAGGTTCCGCGCTCGGCGACAAAAAGGCCGATATCTTTATCGGCGAGATTAACTCCACGGACGGGGACATTAGCTCGCTCGGCACCTGCCTGTACGATGCCACTTCCGTGTTCGGTAAAACTAGCGATGGTGGGTCGCTAAGCGTTTCCACCGATACCCTTAACACGTCCACCCTGGGCGTTCAGGCGTCCTCGGCCTCGCAGGAGGCGCTTGCTAAGCAGAGCATCACCGCCAACCAAAAGACCTACTCCAACATCAACGAGTGCTTTGAGGCGCTCGAGTCCGGCGAGGTCGACTATGTGATCTGCGATTCCACGGCCGGCGGCTACCTTGCACGCCTGATGAGCGAGATCTCCTATGTCGGTGCGCTCGAGGCGCCCTCGACGCTTGGTGTTGTGGGCCTCTCGTCCAATGACGAACTATGCCGTGCCGTGAGCGATGCCCTCGACGGTATTACGGCCGACGGCACGCTCGAGGCGGTCCACTGCGTCTGGTATGGCGCGATGCCCTACGACCTCACCACTAAGACGGTTTCGGGCGCTAACGTGCAGCCGGGCGACTCTGAGTCCAGTGAGACCACGTCCTCCGGCAGAGAGTCCTCCGATTCCAACAATGAGACCGCATCCTCCGAGGACAAATCGTCCAGCCAGGAAGGCGCCATCACCGACGACGACATTAACAAACTCAATAGCTAGTTATTGCTAGGGGTGGTGTCTCCTATACGTTGGAAAGGACACTTCTTCACGGTTTCAACACGCACTGCCGGGCTTCCCCAATAGGGGAGCCCGGCTTTTTCATCCCAATAAAACCAGCAGGTCAAAGCTAATTTTCGGGACCAAATACAAAGCCGCCGGCCCCTCCTATAGCGCACTTTGCCACAGAAAAGTGCGAGACTTCGGTATGCGGTATCAAGCAATCGTTATTCGGGTCTTTGGGAATCCGCGTGATTAAATGCACGGCAATGGGTACATAGCCAGTACAGTAAGTCCCCGAGGCAGATTGGAGCCACGTATGGATATCAAGGTTTCTGGACGCAAGACGACGGTAACCGATGCTCTGCGTGCGCATGTGGATGAGAAGATCGGCGAGGCGCTCAAGGTTTTCGATATCGAGCCCATGACGGTCGACGTTGTACTTCGCTATGAGAAGAACCCCTCGAACCCCAACCCGGCAATCGTCGAGGTTACGGTTCGTGCCCGCGGTTCGGTGATTCGCGTTGCCGAGCACGGTGCAGATATGTACGCCGCCATCGACCTCTCCGCCGATAAGGTCACCCGCCAGCTGCGCAAGTTCAAGACCAAGGTCGTGGACAACCGCCAGGGCGGTGCCAGCGCCGCGGATGTCGCGCCGGTCGAGCGCGTCGAGGATCTGGCCGACCTGCTGCTGCCCGAGGAAGAGGACGACCTGCTCGTCCGCGAGAAGGTTATCGACGTCACCCCGATGACTGAGGAGCAGGCGCTGGTGCAGACCGATCTGCTGGGTCACGACTTCTACGTGTTCGAGAACGCGACGACCGGCCTTATCAATGTGGTGTATCACCGTAAGAATGGTGGATATGGCATCATCAAGCCCCGCATCGAAACACTTGACGAGTAAAATACGTTAACTTGCATGAGTTAACGGTTGGCGGCCATCCCATGCGGGTGGCCGCCTTTTTACGTAAGGAGTCGCTTTGATAGACAAGGCTGCATCTACCGGCCATTCTGACCGCTGCCGCATCGTCGTCGATACCTGCTGCGACTTTAGCCCCGAGGTCGCTGCGAACCTCGATGTCGATATCCTGGGTTTCCCCTTCATTATCGATGGCGAGGAGCGCACAGACGACATCTGGTCGAGCATGAGCCCTAAGGAGTTCTACGACCGCATGCGCGCCGGCGCCCGCGTTTCCACCTCGGCCGTGTCGCTCGGTCGCTATATTGAGTTCTTTACCGAGTGCGCCAAAGAGGGCACGCCCACGGTCTACCTGTGCTTTACCTCGGCGCTGTCGTCGAGCTACAACTCCGCGTGCCAGGCGGCAGATGTCGTGCGCGCCGAGTATCCCAACTTTGAGCTCTACGTGGTCGACAACGCTCTGCCCTGCGCGACCGGTGCGCTCTTGGCGCTCGAGGCCGTGCGCCAGCGTTCGGCGGGACTGACCGCCAAGCAGCTGGTCGATTGGGCAAACGAGGCAAAGACCTACGTGCACGGCTACTTTACGCTCGAGAGCTTCGACGCACTGGCTGCCGGCGGCCGCATTCCTCCCGCGGCGGCGCAGCTCACGGCAAAGCTCGACGTCAAGCCCGAGCTCTCCTACGACCTGGCCGGCTCGCTGTCGCTGATCGGCGTCAACCGCGGCCGCAAGAAGGCGCTCAAGTCCATCCTCAAGTCGTTCCGCGAGAACTACGTGCCCGATCGCACCATGCCCATCGCCATCATGACGGCCGATGCCGAAAAGGATGGTGACTGGCTCGAAGCCGCCATCCGCAAGGAGGAGGGTTGCGCCGACGTCACGATCATTCGCGGCTCCGTGGGTCCCACCATTGGCTCGCACGTGGGCCCCGGCATGGTGGCCTGCGCGTTTTGGGGTAAGAACCGCGCCGACAAGGCGTCGCTTTCCGACCGCATCGCCCGTCGCGTGCGCGGTCAGTAGGCAAGTAACGCGGCCGTAATCGATCCCAGCTCACTGCCCAAACGCTGGCATCGAGTATTCAACCTGGTAACAACACCCAACCCAAAAGGAAAGGTTTCATGGCAAACAAGCTCTCCGTCGCATTTATCGGCACCGGAATCATGGGTGCCCCCATCGCCGGTCACATCCTGGATGCCGGCTATCCCGTCACGGTCAACAACCGCACCAAGTCCAAGGCCGCAGCGCTTATCGAGCGCGGTGCCGTCTGGGCCGATACGCCGGCAGATGCCGTGGCGAACGCCGATGTCGTCTTTACCATGGTGGGCTATCCCTCCGAGGTCGAGGAGCTATACCTGGCGGGCGACGGTCTGCTCGCGTGCACTAAGCCCGGCGCGGTCCTGATCGACCTTACCACGAGCTCGCCCGAGCTGGCACGCGACATTGCCGAGGCCGCCCAGGTTTCCGGCCGCATGGCGTTTGACTGCCCCGTCACCGGCGGTGAGTCGGGAGCTATCGCCGGCACGCTCACGGCTATCGTGGGCGCCACCGAGAACGACATCGCGCCGGTCCGCGACATCCTTGCCACCTTTGCGGCCAACATCTGCTGCTTCGACGGCGCCGGCAAGGGCCAGGCTGCCAAGCTCGCCAACCAGGTGTCGCTGGGCGCCTGCATGGTCGGCATGGCAGACGCCATGGCATTTGCCGAGCTGAGCGGCCTTGACCTGGAGAAGACCCGTCAGATGATCCTGGGCGGTACCGGCAAGTCCGGCGCCATGGAGAGCCTGGCTCCCAAGGCGCTCGACGGCGACTACAAGCCCGGCTTTATGGTCGAGCACTTCATTAAGGACCTGCGCTTGGCGCTCGCCTATGCCGACGACCGCGAGCTTGCGCTGCCCGGCGCCGACGTGGCCTTTACGCTCTACGATATGCTCGACGCCATCGGTGGTGCCAAGCTGGGCACCCAGGCCATCACGGTCCTCTATAAGGAGGAGGCCGACGCCATCGCCGCCGGTCTGGACTGGTCGCAGTATCGTCCCGAGGAGCATGGCGCTCACGAGGAAGGCTGCGGTTGCGGCGAGCACGGCGACGACCATGAGTGCGGTTGCGGTCACCATCACGGCGAGGACCACGAGTGCTGCGGCGGCCACGGCCATGACGACGGCCATGAGTGCTGCTGCGGCCACCATCACGGGGAGTAGCGCCCATGAGCTGGACGTTCGTGGTACTAGCGCTGGTACTCTTTCTCTTTGCGATCTACATTGGCTTTTTGTGCGGCCAGTGGGCCTGCGAAAAGCGCGTGATCACCAAGCGCGACTACTGGATCGCCAATTTTGCAGGCGCGGCGGCAGTCGTCCTGCTGACCTGGGTGTTCTCGCTGTTCCCGCTGGTGCAGTTTGCGCCGATCGGCTGGCTCGGCGGTTTTATCGCCGGTCTTAAGATGAGCTTTGGCGAGTCCGTCGGTCCGTGGCGCAAGCATGACGAGGTCTTTAACGTCAACAAGGCTCATCGCGCCGCCGCCGACGCGGGCGACGCCGAGGAACGCCGCCGCGCGCGTCGCAATGGCGCTGCCGACCGACAGCTCATCTCGGTCACCGATAACAGCAAGGGTGCTGGCAAGCACGCCAAGAAATAGTAAGAAGAGGTAACTATGGCAGAAAACAAAGACGAACAGCTCACCGACGAGGAGCTGGCACAGCTTCAGCTGGCAGAGGAGAACGAGAACGCCGTCGACCGCCTGGTCCAGGAGCTCGGCTGCCCCACGCGCCGCATCCGCCAGTTTGCCGCCCGCGTGCTGCACCTGCTGGCCGAGCGCGATCCGCAGCGCGTCGTTCCCTGCGTGCCTGCGCTGATCGAGGCACTCGACCGCCCCGAGGCTCAGACCCGCTGGGAGGCCCTCGATGCCCTAGCGGCGCTTGCCACCACCTGCCCCGAGCAACTGGGCGATGCCTTTGAGGGCGCCGAGACCGCGCTGTTCGACGAGATTTCCTCCACGCTGCGCTATGCCGCCTTCCGCCTGCTGTGCGTGTGGGGCGCCACGAGCGTCGAGCGTTCGCGCGAGGCTTGGCCCATTCTGGACGAGGCCATCCAGTGCTACCACGGCGATCTTGAGTACCGTGACATGCTAGGCTGCCTGTACGAGTTTGGCCAGGGCGAGATCGACGCCGAGGTTGCCGAGAAGCTCGCGCTGCGCCTTAAGTTCGATGCCGAGAACGGTAAGGGCAGCTATCTCAAGGCCCGTTCGAGCGAGATTTGCGAAATGCTTGTTAAACGTTTTGGCCTGGATCTCTCCAAAAAGAAGAAGCGTGCTAGCGTTAAAAAATCTGAGGCCGCCGAAGACGAGGAGTAACAGATTATGGCGCACGATGTAGTCCTGATTCAAGGTGACGGTATCGGTCCCGAGATTACGCAGGCCATGCGCCGCGTGGTCGAGGCCACCGGTGTCCAGATCAATTGGAACGTCCAAGAGGCCGGTGCCGGCGTCATGGACGAGTTTGGCACGCCACTGCCTCAGCACGTGCTCGACGCGGTCGCCGAGACCAAGGTTGCTATCAAGGGCCCCATCACCACGCCGGTCGGTACGGGTTTCCGCAGCGTCAATGTGGCCCTGCGAAAGCACTTCGACCTGTATGCCTGCGTGCGCCCTTGCCTGTCGCAGCCGGGCGACGGCTCGCGCTTCCGCGACGTCGACCTGGTCATCGTGCGCGAGAACACCGAGGACCTCTACGCCGGCATCGAGTTCGACGAGGGCGCTGCCGAGGTCGAGGAGCTCTCGCAGCTCGTCGAGCGCTCGGGCCAGAAGACCTTCGCTGCCGATTCCGCTATCTCGATTAAGCCGATCTCTATCGCCAAGAGCCGCCGCATTGTGGAGTATGCCTTTGAGTATGCCCGCCGCTGTGGCCGCAAAAAGGTGACGGCCGTACACAAGGCCAACATCATGAAGGCGACCGACGGCCTGTTCCTGCGCGTCGCGCGCGAGGTGGCCGCAAACTACCCCGATATCGAGTTCAACGACAAGATCGTTGACGCCACCTGCATGGGCCTGGTCCAGAACCCCAACGACTTCGACGTCCTGGTGCTGCCCAACCTGTACGGCGACATCGTCAGTGACCTGTGCGCCGGCCTGGTGGGCGGCCTTGGCATGGCCCCCGGCTCCAACATCGGTGCCGATTGCGCCATCTTCGAGGCTACGCACGGCTCTGCGCCCGATATCGCGGGCCAGGATATCGCCAACCCCACGGCCGAGATTCTCTCCGCTGCCATGATGCTCGATCACCTGGGCGAGAACGACGCGGCCAATCGCATTCGCGTGGCCGTCTCTGCTACGCTCGACGAGGGCGAGCAGGTCACCGGTGACGTGCGCCGCGCCCAGACCGGCTCCGTCGAGGGCGCCGTGGGCACGCAGGCATTCGCCGATGCCGTTATCGCGCACCTCGCCTAAGGCATGCGGCCCGCAAACGCCTAAATAGTACTTAAGTGTTTGCGTATAACCTAAGAATCAATACGCCCGGCGCTCCGTCGGGCGTATTCTATTGGGGACTATGTTTCCTAACAAGGAGTAACTGATATGGGTCTGATTCAAAAGAAGGACGAGAAGGACGAGATCGACGGCATCCAGATCATCGAGCGCGGCGAAGGTCCCGACGGTGACGAGGAAGAGAAGATCGACTTGGTCGCCGGTACGTCTGCCGAGCACATTGCCGCCGGTACGACTGCCGAGGAGGAAGACGCCCGTCTGGAGGCTCAGATCGCCGCGGACGCCGCCGACGAGAACCTGATGCCCGAGGCACAGGACGAGGACGACGATATCCTGGGTTCCGACGAGGACGACCACGCATCCAAGCACAAGAAGACGATGATCGCCGCCTTTGTGGTTGCCGTCGTGATTGCTGCCGTGGTCGGCTTCTTTATCGGCAACGGTGGCTTTGGCGGCAAGGGCATTGGCTCGTCGACCCTGACCGAGGACCAGCTCGACTCGACCGTGGCAAGCTATAGCTACAACGGCAAGAAGAGCGATATCACCGCGCGCGAGGCCATCGAGAGCCAGTACAGCCTCGACACCGTCAAGGATGACGACGGCAACTATACCGCTCCGTCTGCCGACGTTATCCTGTCCTACGTGCGCAACCAGATTCTGCTCGACGCTGCCGAGGACGAGGGCGTTACCGTCTCTTCCAAGGAGATGAAGCAGTACGCCGAGGATTCCATCGGCACTTCCGACTACAAGACCATGGCCACGCAGTACGGCGTGTCCAAGGACCAGGCCAAGCAGATCGTCCGCCAGTCCGCGACGCTGCAGAAGCTCTACAAGAAGAAGGTGGGCGACACCTCTGCAAGCATGCCGACCGCTCCGACTGAGCCTGCCGACGGCAACGAGGATACCGCGAGCAAGGATTACGCCGACTACATCATCAACCTTGCCGGCGACGAGTGGGATAGCGAAAAGGGCACCTGGAAGGACGCCGATAGCACCTACGCTAAGGCCTTCGCCGACGATGCCTTTACGGCCGATAGCGCTACCTATAAGCAGGCCATGACCGCCTATTACACCGCCTACCAGCAGTACTCCTCGCAGGCTTCGAGCGCTAGCTCCAAGTGGACCGAGTACGCCAACGGCCTCTACGCCAAGGCCAACATCAGCATCTACGGCCTGTTTGCGTAAAGATTGCCTGAGCCTTCGAGTACGAAGCCGAAATATCTGATTAAGCCCCCTAGAACGGACATCGTTCTAGGGGGCTTTTTGCGTTGTAGAAAAGGGCGGGGAAGAGGGTGGTAGGGGAGAGGTTATATACAAATTCTTGGAGACTTTATTCATATTAAGTGAAAACGATTTCGGCCAAACTGGTAGTAACAATGTGGTACCACTGTTCATCTGGTAGTAACCACTTTTGAGATGAAATCGAATGGAAATTGCTAAGAATTAGTTTGGTAATGAAAGAAACGCAGCACATCTACCTGCGTAAATTACCGTTTACGGGCCAAAAATAACCGTTTGGCAACGATATAGTAATTTGAACGAAATGTGGTGGACGTTTGAATTGAGTGTGTGCTACCGTACATACCAGCAACCCGAGAAAAGGGACTGGGTTGTCTAAGTTTGCGCACTAATGCCGGCAAGCGGAGAAGCCGGTATGCACAAGGCGCGGACATGGAACTCGTTGGTGAACAACGAAAGAAAGGTTGGAGGAGATACCATATGATGAAGTACCTCCAGAAGCTTGGCAAAGCGCTGATGCTTCCCGTCGCGGCGCTTCCCGTCGCAGGTATTCTTATGGGCGTGGGCTAACTGCTCGCTCCCGCAGTCATGGGTGCTGCCGGTGACACTACCGGTTTTGCCTATACCGCCGGCTTCCTGCTCATCAAGGCAGGCGGCGCTCTTATCGATAACATGGCCTGGCTGTTCGCAGTCGGCGCCGCTGTCGGCCTTGCCGACGATCACGATGGCACCGCTGGCCTCGCTGGCCTCGTCGCCTTCCTGATGATCCAGCAGCTCCTGAACCCCGCTGTTGTTGGCACCATTCGTGGTATGGACGCCGATGCTCAGACCGCTTGGCTTGCCACGACCGAGGGCATCGCGTTCTCCAAGATCGCTGGTAACTCCTTCATCGGCATCCTGTCCGCCATCATCGGTGGTACTTGCTACAACAAGTTCAAGGACACCCGTCTTCCCGACTGGCTGGCCTTCTTCTCCGGCAAGCGTTGCGTCGCCATCATGACCGCCGTTATCAGCATCGTCGTCTCCGTCGTCCTGCTCTTTGCTTGGCCGCTCATCTTCGGTGCTCTTGTTGCTCTTGGTGAGGGTATCGCCGCCATGAGTGGTATCGGCGCTGGCATCTACGCCTTCCTCAACCGCCTGCTCATCCCGACCGGTCTGCACCACGCACTCAACAACGTGTTCTGGTTCGACACCATCGGCCTGGGCGACCTGACCCACTTCTGGGCTGGCGAGACCTCCGCTGACGTCAAGTGGAGCCTCGGTATGTACATGTCCGGCTTCTTCCCCTGCATGATGTTCGGTATCCCGGGCGCTGCCCTGGCTATGGTTCAGACCGCTAAGAACAAGAAGGCTGCTATCGGCCTGGTTGTCTCCGCTGCCATCTGCGCCTTCGTCTGCGGCGTCACCGAGCCCTTCGAGTTCGGCTTCATGTTCCTGTGCTTCCCGCTCTACGTCGTGTACGCTGCCCTGTACGGCGTCTTCACCGTCATCACCTACTTTGTTGGTTTCCGTGCCGGCTTCTGCTTCTCCGCTGGTGCTACCGACCTCCTGTTCTCCGCTAGCCTCCCGGCTGCTGCCAACACCTGGATGATCATCCCGCTGGGCATCGCTGCCTTCCTGGTCTTCTACCTCGTGTTCCGCTTCGCCATCACCAAGTTCAACCTCATGACCCCTGGTCGCGAGGATGAGGATGTCGAGGAGACCTCCGCTTCCGCCGCTGCTGGCGACGACAAGTTCGCCGCTCTGGCCGCCGCTGTTCTCGCTGCCGTCGGTGGCAAGGAGAACGTCAAGACCGTTGACTGCTGCGCTACTCGCCTGCGCTTCGAGCTCGGCGATTCCGATCTGGTCGACGAGGCTGCCTGCAAGAAGGCCGGCGCTCTGGGTGTCATGAAGATGGACAAGGGTGCTACCCAGGTCATCATCGGCACGCAGGTCCAGGCTGTTGCCGAGGAGCTCAAGAAGCTTCTCTAAGCCTTAAAGACGTTTCTGTCTTACAAAGGGTCGTCCCGCTCCGCGGGGGCGGCCCTTTTTGCTACCTCAATACTTGATGCAGCGATGTAATTGGTATTACAGCGCACAGGCTATCAACCGGCAAACAATATCGAAATATGCTGGTTGACCTGCTGTTATTCCAATAAATCTGCTATAGTACGTGGTGTCTGGTTACAACCAATTTCGAGTCATTTATCCGGCAGGTATCATTATGGCAATGGGAGCGCGCAAACAACCTCTGTACGATCAGCTCGTCGATTTGCTGACCGATAAAATCGATCACGAACTTCGGCCCGGCGACTATTTGCCGTCCGAGCGTGACTTGTCGGAACGCTACGGACTCTCGCGTACGACGGTTCGCCTTGCCCTGCAGGAGCTTGAACGCCTGGGCCTGGTGGTTCGTCAGCGCGGCCGTGGAACCATGGTGTGCGACCGCTCTCTGCAAACGGCAAACCTCACGCAGACCTATAGCTTTACCGAGCAGATGAAGGCGATCGGCCGTGTGCCCAAGACAACGATTCTCGAGTTTACCGAGGTCGAGGCTGACAAGAATATTGCCGTAGAGATGAACGCGCGCCTGGGCGAGCGTCTGTACAAGATCAAGCGCCTGCGTATTGCCGATGGTGTGCCGCTGATGATTGAGTGTACATATCTGCCAAGCCGCAAGTTCTTTGCGCTTAAGCGCCCCATGATCGAGAACAAATCACTGTACGACATGATCGAGCAGGACTTTCACGAGAAAGTTCGCGTGGCAGAGGAAGAATTCTACGCGAGTATCGCACGCCATTCCGACGCTCGTCTGCTCGAGATTGCCGAAGGCGCACCGGTCCTGGATTTGATTCGTACCACATATGACATGAACAACGAGGTTATCGAGTATACGCGTTCGGTTGCGCGTGCCGACCAGTTTAAGTACAAGGTCTACCACAACCGCGCAGTCTAGAGTTATTGGGTATAAACGGCTTGGCGTGTTTTGCGGCGGGTGCAAAATGTGCCAAGCGGTAGAAGGCAACGAACAATCGCTCGAATTAACAATGCAGTGGTTTTTGATCCGCCCTAAAACACACTGCGGGTACGGGAGCATAGATGAGCACGTATGCTATCAAGGCCGACAAGTTCTTTTTGCCGGCGGGGCCGCAGCTGGGCGGCTTCCTGATGGTCGAAGACGGCGTCTTTGGCGCTTGGCAGGCCGATGAGCCCGCTTGCGAGATCAAAGATTATTCGGGTACATGGATTGCACCGGGTATGGTGGACACCCATATCCATGGTTTCTATAACCATGCCACGACTGACAACGATGCTGAGGGTATCAACATCAGCTCGACCGAGCTTGCTCGTCGTGGTACCACCAGCTGGCTGCCTACGACCTTTACCGACGGCGTGGAGCAGATCAAGGACGCCTGTGCCGCTATTGCACAGGCGGACGAAGAGCGCGGGCCCGAGTTCTGCGGTGCTCGTATTCAGGGTATCTACCTGGAGGGTCCGTTCTTTACCATGAAGCATGTGGGCGCCCAGAACCCCGCTTATCTGATCGACCCGTCCGAGGAAATTTTTGACGAGTGGCAGGAGGCCGCCGGCGGTCGTATCGTCAAGAGCGCCATGGCGGCCGAGCGTGACGGCGCCGCCGCTTACGCTGCGGCTCTGAGCGCCAAGGGCGTTGTGACCTGCATTGGCCACTCCGATGCCACCTATGATGAGTGCGCAGCCGCCATCAATGCTGGCGCCAGCTGCTTTACGCATACCTATAACGGCCAGCGTGGCCTCCATCACCGTGAGCCCGGTGTTGTTGGCGCCGCTATGACCACGCCCAACACCTATGCCGAGATCATCTGCGACGGCAAACATGTGAACCCCGCTGCTATCAAGGCCCTGCTGCAGGCCAAGGGCTGGCAGCACACGGTGCTGATCACCGACTGCCTGGGTTGCGGCGGCATGCCCGAGGGCAAGTACACCAGCGGCGGCATGGACGTCATTATGAAGGACAACCTTTGCTGGCTCGCCGATGGCTCTGCTATCGCCGGCTCGGTGCTCACGCTCGCACAGGGCGTTAAGAACATCGTCGACTGGGGCCTTGCGAGCGCCGATATCGCCATTCGCATGGCGACTGAGGTGCCTGCGCGTTCTGCTCACGTCGGGGATAAATGTGGCAGCATTATGCCTGGCCGCGACGCCGACTTTGTCGTGTTCAATCCCGACCTTACCCTGGTCGAGACGTATGTGGGTGGCAACAGCGTCGGTAACGCGTTTACCGAGTAGCCGCCAAAGAAACGATCTGAGAGGGGATTTAGATGATTTACGGTGCATTGGGCGATATCGAGGAGTACCGCGGAATGCTCAAGGGCCTCGACGTGCTGATCGACTGGCTCGAGGAGAACGACCCGGCGGAGCTCGAGGTCGGCAGCCATCCGATTCTGGGTGACAAGGTCTTTGCGAACGTCATGGCTCCCACGACGCGTCCCGAGGCCGAGGCTCACTATGAGACGCATCAGCGCTATCACGACCTGCAGATCGACGTCGAGGGTCGCGAGGCCTTTAAGGTTGCCACGGGCAGCCTGACGCTGGTCCAGGAGTTTGACGAGAAGGACGACTACGACCTGGTCGATTCCGACGCTTCGATCGCCGGCGATCTTGCTGACGACAAGTTCGCCCTGTTCGTTGCCGGTGAGCCGCATATGCCCACGCTCGAGTTCCCGGGCGATGGCGCACAGCCGGTCAAGAAGATCTGCTTTAAGCTGCTTGCAGACGCTTACTGGGAGGAGTAGCGAACTGCTCGGCTGAGTTGTTCGCCTGATGGCGTGATTCCCCTAGGGAAATCACGCTACGACCCCGCCAAGCGTGTTTTCCCTAGGGGAATCACGTTTGGCGGGGTTTTATGTTTATGAATAGGGGAACTGAAGCCGTGACGATGCTTGGGTTGGCGCACGCGCACTCAAATCGGCAACAACAAAGTAGATAAGCATTTGAAGAAATGCGATTGAAGCATAATGTAACTAGTATGAAATAGTGGATAGCTGGTACATACCACCTTTCAAATATAGAATCGCTAGAAATCTATAGTAAAAAAGTAATTTACCAGTGGGTTTATATTTTGTTCATTAAAGCCGTTCATCGTCATTTGGCTACCGTTTACGGACCACTTCAGATTCTGACTACATAATTGCGTCAATGCGTCCATAATAGGCAAGGCGTTTAGCTGAGGGTCGGGGAACCGGCATCCGCGTCGTAGAGCACGAAGATCGGGAGTAGCATGCATTCGTTTAAGATCACCAATCAATTCCTACTCGATGATGAGCCGTTCACCATCTTGTCGGGGGCGATTCACTATATGCGTGTTCATCCGAGCGACTGGCACCACTCGCTCTATAACCTTAAGGCTCTTGGGTTTAATACGGTCGAAACGTATGTACCGTGGAATCTTCATGAGCCAAAGCCTGGCGTCTTCGATTTTTCTGGTTCAATTGATTTGGCGGCATTTCTTGATGAGGCGGCGTCACTCGGTCTGTATGCAATTGTTCGGCCTTCTCCGTTTATTTGCGCAGAATGGGAATTTGGCGGCATGCCAGCATGGCTGCTGCGCCAACATGATATGAGACCGCGTAGCAGCGACCCCAAGTTTCTTGCTCACGTTGCGCATTACTACGACCATCTCATGCCGATACTCGTCCCGCGTCAGATTGACAAGGGCGGAAACATCATCATGATGCAGGTTGAAAACGAGTATGGATCATATTGCGAGGATAAGGACTATCTTCGTGCGATTCGTCGCCTTATGGTCGAGCGTGGGGTTTCCGTGCCCCTTTGTACTTCCGATGGCCCGTGGCGTGGGTGTCTTCGTGCCGGTACGCTCATTGACGATGATGTGTTGTGCACCGGCAACTTTGGTTCTCATGCAAAGGAGAACTTTGAGGCTCTTTCTGCTTTTCACAAGGAGCATGGAAAACAATGGCCTCTTATGTGCATGGAGTTGTGGGACGGCTGGTTCAATCGCTATGGGGAGAACGTCATCAGACGCGATCCCGAAGATCTTGCCTCTTGCGTTCGCGAGGTGCTCGAGCTTGGAGGATCTTTAAACCTCTACATGTTTCATGGAGGCACCAACTTTGGATTTATGAACGGATGTTCTGCACGCCATACGCACGACCTGCACCAGGTGACATCATATGACTACGATGCCCCATTGGACGAACAGGGCAACCCGACCGAGAAATACTTCGCAATTCAAAGGACAGTTCACGAGCTGTTTCCCGATATCGCGCAAAGCAAGCCGTTAACAAAAAAGGCGTTTTCCATGCCCGATATTTCGGTGAGTGAGCGCGTAAGTCTCTTTAATGTGCTCGATATTCTTTCGGAGCCGATCGAAGCCCAATATCCTATGCCCATGGAAGAGATGGGTCAGTCGTATGGATATACGTTATATACCACGACTGTCGAGCGTGACCGTGCAGATGAAGAGCGTATTCGGGTTATTGACGCCCGCGACCGTGCACAGGTGTTTGTGAACGGTGACAAAGTGGCGACGCAGTATCAGGAGCACATCGGGGAAGATATTCACTGCGTTCTTCCCTGTGAACAAAACCGCCTGGATGTTCTGACCGAGGATATGGGTCGCGTCAATTATGGTCACAAATTGCTCGCTGATACGCAGCATAAGGGCATTAGGACAGGAGTTTGCGTTGATCTTCACTTCGTTACCGGTTGGGAGATGCGTTGTCTGCCACTCGATAACATCGATAATCTTGATTATTCCGCCGGCTGGGTAGAGGGGCAGCCTTCCTTTTACCGCGCAAAGTTTGATATATCTGAGCCGGCTGATACCTTTATCGACACTACGGGTTTTGGAAAGGGTGTGGCATTCGTAAACGGAACGAATGTCGGACGTTTTTGGGATAAGGGTCCCATCATGACGCTCTATGTTCCGCACGGTTTATTGCACCCTGGTACCAATGAGCTCGTTATGTTCGAAACAGAGGGCGTGTATGATGCGAAAATCTCCCTTCGCTCTGAGCCCGTTATCCGTACACTTGAACAAGAAGGAGTTGAGTAGAAATGATTGTAGGCGCACGAATCGACTTTCGCTTGATTCACGGACAGGTGGCAAACCTCTGGTCTAACGCCCGTCAGGTAAGCCGCTTCATGGTAGTTGACGACGAGGTATCGCAAGATGCTACCCAAAAGCAGGTTCTTCGCATGGCTTGCCCGGCAACTGTGAAGTTGTCCGTGCTTCCTGTCGACAAGGCCGCTGCCAACATCACTGCTGGCAAATATGATGCGCAACGTCTCTTCATTGTTGCGAAAAAGCCTGAGGTCTACGTTCGACTTTTGGAACAAGGTGTTAAGCTTGAGCAGCTCATCGTCGGTAATATGACGACAATGGAGCCGGTCAAGAAGCTGAATCGCAACATTAGTTGCGACCAGGGGGACCTTGACGCATTTGCCAAACTCAAGGCCGATAATCTTCCTATTGTCATTCAGCTGACGCCGCAGGATAACCCAGAGGCTCTCACGCTCTAGTCGAATTAACGCTAGGCCGTGAAGGGGGATGCACGGTTTATATAAGCGTATTGGTATTGTAGAAACTGTTACACCTTAAATAAGGAGTTTACCATGATTGCTTGGTGGCAGATTCTTCTGTTAACCCTGTATGCGGGTTATCAGATTATGGATGAGCTGAACTGGTACACCTGTGCCGGCTCAGCCGTCTTCTCCGGTATGATTACCGGTTTGATTATGGGTGACCTGCAGACTGGCCTGTTTATCGGCGGCAGCATGCAGCTTACCGTCCTGGGCGTTGGTACCTTTGGCGGCGCCTCTCGTATCGATGCCAACTCCGGCACTCTGGTCGCCACTGCCTTTGCCGTGGGTGCGGGCATGAATCCCGAGACGGCTCTTGCCGCCATCGGCGTACCTGTCGCTGCCATTCTCGTTTACACCGATATCGCCGGCCGTTTCGCCAACACGTTCTTCGGTCACATGTGCGATGCCGATATCGAGAAGATGAACTGGGGCGCCTACAACGTACACTACTTGCTCGGTGCCGTTTCCTGGATGTTGTCCCGCATGATTCCGGTCTTCCTGGCTCTCGCATTTGGCCAGGGCGTGGTCGAGGGCATCACCACCGCCCTTAACGGCGACTGGAAGTGGCTGGGTGACGGTCTGTCTGTTGCTGGCGGTGCCTTGCCCGCCGTTGGCTTCGCCATTCTGCTCCGTTACCTGCCGGTCAAAAAGCACGTCGCCTACCTGCTGCTCGGCTTTGTAGTCGCCGCCCTGTTTGGTACGGCCTTCACGAGCATCATGAACCTCAACGCCAACATCGTCGCTGTGAACGGTGCGCTTGGTAAGGGCGCCGTGGATATGGTCGGTATGTTCAATAACATGTCGATGCTGGCGATCGCTATTATTGGCTTTGCTCTGTCTTTGCTGTACTACAAGAACAACCAGCGTCCCGTCGCTGCTGCTGGCGCTGCGGAGGGAGACGACGACGATGAGCTCTAATGAGAAACTCGCCAATGGCACCACTGGCTACAAGATTACCAAGGACGACCTTGCGCAGATCAACCGTCGTAACCTGTTTGGTTTCCAGGATGGTTGGAACTACGAGCGCATGCAGCACTCTGGTTATCTCTGGATTATCCTGCCCACGCTGCGCAAGCTGTACGGTGACGGCACGCCGGAGCTAAAGGAAGCCTGCCGCGCCCAGTGCGCACCGTTCTTCAACACCTCAAACTTCCTCAACACGATCATCACCGGTATCGATTTGGCGATCGAGGAAGAGGAGGGCATTGAGGGCCTCGAGGCTGTTGCCGGTCTCAAGACTGGTCTCATGGGACCGCTGGCTTCCATCGGCGATTCCATCTTCGGTTCGCTGCTCCCGACCATTTTCGGCGCTCTGGCTGCCAATATGGCCATGAACGGCAACCCCTTGGGTATCTTCATCTGGGTCGTCGTGAACATCCTTGTTGACTGGTTCCGCTGCAAGCAGACCCACATGGCCTATGAGCAGGGTATGAAGCTCGTCACCACCATGAGCGATCGCCTGAATGCGTTGACCGACGCGGCCTCCGTAATGGGTGTCTTTATGGTCGGTGCTCTGGTCGCAACCAATGTCGGTATCGTTATTGCGGCGAAGCCTGTTATCGGCGGCGTTACCGTTGACTTGCAGAACATCTGCAATATGATTTGCCCCAAGCTGGTTCCTGCCGCACTCGTCGGCTTCGTATACTGGCTCCTCGGTAAGAAGGGCATGACCTCGACGAAGGCCATCTTTATCGTCTTGGTTCTGTCCATTGCCTTGGGTGCATTCGGTATCATTTGCAAGGGCTAAATACCCCATATTGTCACGGCATTTGAGCCTCAATTGAGACGTGGCGCACACCTCCAAGGCGACTTTATCGCCATATCCCCTGGAGTGTGCGCCTCTTTTGTTTTGTCGGACACCGCTGTTCATAGGCGGTTATGCAGTCATCGTGTTCGATTAATTCCTTAAGGCTGCCTTGAAGGGAATATAGTGCAATGCCATTTTGGATCGTCCTGTTTATTTGTGTTGTCGTGGCTTATTTCGCTGTGACCGAAGGAGCGAAAAAATACTTCGATATGAAATTGCAGGTATTGTTTAACTTGGGCTTATACCAAGATTGCATAGACCTGCTCGATCGCAAACTTGCGCGCATAGTAATGTCTACGTATAAGCAGTATTACCTGCGTTTCACGATCTATGAAGCTGCTGATATGGACGCATATGCAGATCGAATGCTTGACCACTTGCTGGAGATGCCGTGCAGCGACAAACAACGTCGACAGCTTGCGGTTCGCGCCTTTAATTTCTATATCAAGACGGGTGACCGCAAGCGGGCGGCGTCCATGTTGGAAGAGATGCGCCCCATCGTGTCGAAGGGCATTTTGGCGGACAGTCAATTAACCTACGACATAGTCTTTTGCCGTCGGCATGATAAGATCGATGAGATGGAAGCTATGCTGGATACGAGCGACCTTGGGTTACGCGGAAAGCTCTATCTGCTGCTTTCATATCAATATGAGAGCAGCGGGAACAAGGGCGAAGCACTTAGATATCGCAACCTTGAAAAGCAGCTTAGAGACGCTCACAGACCTCCCACGATAAAACAAAATACTCACTAAACTTTAATGATGCAGTGGTCGTAAGAGCCCTTTTGAGGGGTTCTATGGCTAGAGAAAGCGAACGGTAGAAAGGTAGATAGAATGATTGGATTTGTACTAACTGGTCACGGTCAGTTTGCACCTGGTTTGAAAAGCGCTGTGGATATGGTCGCCGGCGAACAGCCTAATTTTGAGGTAGTTCCTTTTGCGGGCTCGGAGGCGGTTACTTTTGGTGATGATTTGCGAACCTGCATTGCCAAGATGCGTCAAGCTTGTGATGGCGTATTGGTGTTTGTTGATTTGCTTGGCGGTACTCCGTTCAATCAAGCTATCCCAATGACGACTGAGCTCGATAACGTGACCGTTGTCACCGGAACAAATCTACCTATGCTGGTGGAGCTCGTTATGACGCGTGCGTTTGGAGACCCAACGCTTGATGAACTTGCCGAACGCGCACGGGTCGTTGGTCGTGAGGGAGTCGATCTCAAGAAACTCGAGAGTGCTGACATTGATGAAGACGATGAGATGTAGTGTCGCTATTAGCCCATTTATTGGACATGTTGGTGCGTTACCTGAAGGCTGAAGTATTGGTCAATTGCTCATTACGTGGAGAATATCATGACGTGCACGAGGCACAGACAACCGCTATATGACCAGCTCGTAGATATTCTGATCGAAAAAATTGATCATGAATATCAGCCAGGTGATTTGATTCCGTCCGAACGTGAGCTTGCCGAACGTTTCGGGCTTTCGCGGTCGACTGTCCGGCTTGCAATTCAGGAACTTGAGTATCTTGGTCGGATTGTGCGAAAACAAGGTCGCGGTACGTTTGTTGCCGATCGACTAGCTCAAGCAACAAATCTTACCCAATCGTACAGTTTTACTGAACAGATGAAAGCGATGGGCCGGCTGCCAGAAACAACCATCTTAGAGTTCTGTGAAATGGAAGCAGATAAAACGCTCTCGATGCAAATGGGGATTCATTTGGGTGAAAAGGTATTAAAACTCAAACGTTTACGAATGGCAGATGGTATACCTATGATGGTTGAGCGTAGCTATCTTCCAGCAAGGCTCTTTATTTCACTCAAGCGTCCTCTACTCGAACAAAAGCCCCTTTACGATGTTATTGAGCAGGATTATCAGCAGAAAATTCGAGTAGCGGATGAGGAGTTCTCTGCGGGTATAGCACGTCCATGTGACGCTCGGCTTCTAGGTATTGGTGAGGGTGCGCCAGTTCTGGACATAGTCCGAACTACTCACAACACCCAAAATGATGTTGTCGAGTTCACGCTTTCGGTGGCTCGTGCCGACAAGTTCAAGTACAGGATTTCTCATTATCGAGATACTCTGTGATCGGATACGAGTGCTAACGAAAGAAAAACAGCCTATGACTACTACCCGATTTAACTTTTCAGATTAAGTCTTTGTATATCAGACAATTTAGTAAAGAAAGAGGTATTAGAAATGTTCGAGAAGAGTGTCGAGGAGCTTACCGGACTCGGCGCCCAGATCACCACGGCCGAGATTGCTCAGCAGCCCGAGCTTTGGCGTGATACGCTCAACATCTATCGCGAGAACAAGGAGGCCATCGAGGCCTTCCTGGCCGAGGCTCGCGCTATGGGCGAGGGTCGTCTGTCCGTTGTCTTCACCGGTGCCGGTACGTCCGACTACGTTGGCGATACCTGCGCCCCGTACCTGCGTCACGCTGGCAACACTGATCTCTACGACTTTAAGCCCATCGCCACGACCGACATCGTGAGCGCCCCGCGCGACTTCCTGCGCGCCGAGGATCCCACGCTCGTGGTTTCCTTTGCCCGTTCTGGCAACAGCCCCGAGAGCCTTGCCGCCGTTGCCGTTGCCAAGGAGCTCGTCCACAACGTCAAGTTCCTCAACATCACCTGCGCTCCTGAGGGCAAGCTCGCCGTCGAGTCTGCCGATGATCCCAATGCGCTGACGCTGCTCATTCCGCGCGCCAACGACAAGGGCTTCGCCATGACTGGCTCTTATTCCTGCATGACCCTGCTCTCCACCCTTATTTTCGACACTGCCTCTGACGAGCAGAAGGCCGAGTGGGTCGAGACGATTGCCAAGATGGGCGAGGAGGTCATCTCTCGTGAGTCTGAGATTGCCGATTACCTGGCTGGCGACTTCAACCGCGTGACCTACTTGGGTTCTGGCACCTTTGGTGGCCTTGCCCAGGAGAGCCAGCTCAAGATCCTCGAGCTCGCTCACGGTCTGGTCGCTACTTCCTACGATACCTCCATGGGCTATCGTCACGGACCCAAGTCCTTCGTCGACGATAAGACGCTCGTCTTCGTGTTCGTCAACAACGACGCCTACACCCGTCAGTACGACATCGACATCCTCAACGAGATCGGTGGCGACGAAATCGCTCAGCACACCATCGCCGTTCAGCAGGAAGGTGCTACCGTCTATGAGGGTGAGTCCTTCACCTTTAAGGGCTACGAAGCGCTTCCCGAGGGCTATCTCGCTCTGCCGTTCGTGATGTTTGCCCAGGCCATCAGCCTGCTCAACTCCGTGCGCGTGGGCAACACGCCCGATACGCCGAGCCCCACCGGCACGGTCAACCGCGTGGTCAAGGGCGTGACGATTCACCCCTTCACCGCTTAATCGCGTCCCTCTGTAAGGGCGCCCGTCCGCTCATAACGGCGGGCGGGCGCTTTTTGTTTTACCTGAGCTGGGTATAGCATCACCACAGTCAACTGCTTTAGAAGCAAGGAGTGCATATGAGCACGTACGCAATTAAGGCTGACAAGTTCTTCTTGCCGGCAGGCCCGCAACTGGGCGGCTATCTTATGGTCGAGGATGGCGTCTTTGGCGCCTGGCAGGCCGACGAGCCCTCTTGCGAGATTAAGGACTACACGGGGTCGTGGATCGCACCGGGTATGGTCGATACTCACATCCATGGCTTCTACAACCACTCAACTACCGATAACGATCCCGAGGGCATCGATATCAGCTCGACCGAGCTCGCCCGTCGCGGTACCACCAGCTGGCTGCCCACGACGTTTACCGATGGCGTCGAGCAGATCAAGGACGCCTGCGCCGCCATCGCTCAGGCGGACGAGGGTCGCGGCCCCGACTTCTGCGGTGCTCGCATTCAGGGCATCTACCTGGAGGGCCCCTTCTTTACCATGAAGCACGTGGGCGCGCAGAACCCCGCTTATCTTATCGATCCCTCCGAGGAGATCTTTGATCAGTGGCAGGAGGCTGCGGGTGGTCGCATCGTCAAGAGCGCCATGGCGGCCGAGCGCGACGGTGCCGCTGCTTATGCGGCTGCTCTGAACGCCAAGGGTGTGGTGACCAGCATCGGTCACTCCGACGCCACCTACGATGAGTGCATCGCTGCCATCAACGCCGGTGCCAGCTGCTTTACGCATACCTATAACGGCCAGCGCGGGCTGCATCACCGTGAGCCCGGTGTCGTGGGCGCTGCCATGTCCACGCCCGAGACCTACGCCGAGATCATCTGTGACGGCAAGCACGTTAACCCTGCTGCCATCAAGGCGCTGCTGCAGGCCAAGGGCTGGCAGCACACGGTGCTCATTACCGACTGCCTGGGTTGCGGCGGCATGCCCGAGGGCAGCTACACCAGTGGTGGCATGGACGTCATCATGAAGGACAACCTGTGCTGGCTCGCCGACGGCAAGAGCATTGCCGGCTCGGTGCTCACGCTTGCCCAGGGCGTCAAGAACATCGTCGACTGGGGCATCGCCAGCGCCGATATCGCCATTCGCATGGCAACCGAGGTGCCGGCTCGCTCTGCGCACATCGAGGATAAGTGCGGCAGCATCATGCCGGGTCGCGACGCCGACTTTGTCGTGTTCGACCATGAGCTCACCCTCGTCGAGACGTATGTTGGCGGTCAGAGCGTCGGCAACGCCTTTACCGAGTAACGATAGAAAAAACGGCGGGCCCGAATCTGCTCGGACCCGCCGTATGGGTTAAACGCTCAAAAGTACCTTCACAATTACAGCTTGTTAGCGATCTTCTTTGCCGTGCGCTTGACGCCGGCCACAAGACCTCCCGCAGGATGCTCCTTTTCGTAGGCTAGACGCTTCTCGCGCTTGGCGTACTCTTCGACGATGATGTCGCCATACTCGTCTTCGATCTTGTCGAAGAAGTCGATGGCGCCCTTAATTTCCTCAGCGGTCGGGTGCCCCTTTTGGACACCGCCGGTGAGTTTAAACGGCCCCCACGTATCAAAGCCGGGGCAGCCGTAGACGCCCATAAAGATGGCCTGCCTCATGCGGCAGATACCATCGATATCCTTGCTGTACCACTTGTTTTTGCCACCGTAGGTCATAAGGCCAAACACCTTGTCCTGCGGCTGTAGCACGTTCGTGAGCACGCGTGCCATATCCTTGTCGATCTCGGAGTAATAAATGCCCGTGGCGACGCCGATCAGATGGTATTCGTGCAGGTCGGGGTACTCGTTTTTACCGAGTGACTTCACGTCGAGGGTATCGATTTCGGGGTGTGCCTCAACGATGGCGTCCACGAGCTTTTTCGTATTGCCGTGATGGCGCGAGGCGTAGAGGATGATGGTTCGAATAAGAAGGCCTTTCAGCTGTAATTGCTTCAATGTCTGTATGGTACTCCGTTGCATGGCTGGGATACCGGACGCATCGATGAACGTGCGAGTTTGTCCTTTGGTCAGGGCCGAGACAGGTACTTGCGAGCAAAAAGCAGTTGTTCGAAAGGATGGGCAATGGAATACGCTCTCTCCAACGATTCAATTTCTATTAAGGTGTCCACAGCCGGTGGTTCGTTTACCTCGATTGAGGCTGACGGACGCGAGTATTTGTGGCAGGGTGATCCCGCGGTGTGGTCCGGCCAGGCGCCGGTCTGCTTTCCGATTTGCGGAGGCCTGCGCGATGGTAGCGCCATGACGTTTGCCGGGCATCATGTGAAGCTCGCCCGCCACGGCTTTGCGCGCAAGCAGGAGTGGAAGCTGTTGAGCCAAAACGCAAACGAGCTGGCGATGTGCCTGGCATCTGAGGATAACGCTGCATTGCTGAGCGCTTATCCATATCCGTTTAAGCTCGTCGCCCGCTATACGCTCGAGGACGCTGCCGTGCGTGTCTCCTATGAAGTGACCAACGAGGGCGCCGAGGACATGCCGTTCTTTATCGGCGGTCATCCCGGCTTTAGGTGCCCGCTCGATGAGGGTGAGTCCTATACGGACTACGAGTTGCGCTTCGAGAAAGACGAGGCAGCGGAGCTTTGCACCGCCGTACCCTGGACCGGATTGATTGATGTAGCTAACCGCTCCAAGAACCCCATGGTGGGAAAGACGCTGCCCCTATCGCACGAGCTCTTCGATTTCGCGGAGACCATCTTTGACGTGCTCGAGAGCCGTCAGGTCACGCTTTCCAAGAAGGGCGAGGACAAGGGCGTTCGCTTGAGCTTTGAGGGTTTCCCGTATCTCATCGTGTGGAGTAAGCCCGAGGGCGATTTTGTGGCAGTTGAGCCCTGGGGCGGTCTTTCGACCTGTTCCGATGAGGACGATGTACTTGAGCATAAGCGCGGCTGCCTTGTCGCCAAGCCCAAGGAGACCATCGTTCGCTCGTTCACGATTGAGATCCTGTAATTCCGTTTTGTCGACTCGTATCGCGAGGCACAAGGAGCCTGCGAGATAAGGAGCTAAAAATGATCCTCACCGTTACGATGAACCCGTCTGTCGATACGCGCTATCAGCTCGATGAACTCGTCATCGACGACGTCAACCGCGTGACACCCGAAAAGACCGCCGGCGGCAAGGGCCTTAACGTTGCCCGCGTCCTGGGCCAGCTGGGCGACGACGTTGTGGCAACCGGCCTGCTTGGTGGTCATATGGGCGCCTATATGGAAGAGCTCATGGATGCCAACGGCATTAAGAATGATTTTGTGCCCATCAAGGGCGAGACCCGCATCTGCCTCAATATCCTTCATGCCGGCAACCAGACCGAGCTGCTCGAGAGCGGCCCGACGATTGCCCCCGAGGAGCTCGATGCCTTTACCGCAAAGTTCGCCGAGCTTGCGGGCAAGGCCGACGTCGTCACCATTTCGGGTTCGCTGCCCCGCGGTGTCGAGGCAGACTACTATGCCAAGATCACGGGCATTGCCGAGAACGCCGGAGCCAAGGTACTGCTCGATACCTCGGGTGCTTCGCTCGAGGCCGCCCTTAAGTCCGAAATTAAGCCCGAGCTGGTCAAGCCTAACCTGACCGAGATCAACGGCCTTCTGGGCACGAGCTTTACCACCGACGATGTGGACGAGCTCCGCGCCGCGCTTGCCTCTGATGCCCACTTCTCCGATATCCCCTGGGTCGTCGTGTCCATGGGCGCTGCCGGTTCCGTTGGCTTCCACAATGGCCGTGCGTTCCGCGCAAAGACGCCCGATATCCCTGCCGTTAACGCTACGGGCTCTGGCGATTCGACCATTGCCGGCTTCGCACATGCGATTGCTGCCGGCGCCGACGACGAGACGGTGCTGCGTACCGCCAACACCTGCGGCAAGCTCAATGCCATGGATCCCATGACCGGCCATCTAGTCATGGACCGTTGGGACGAGGTCTACAACGGCGTTGTCGTGACCGAGCTGTAAGAGTTTGGGTGACGGCCCCGGCATCGCTTGCTAGCTCCTGTCGACGATAAGTGCAGTAGCATTATGCCTGGCCGCGATGCCGACTTTGTTGTGTTCAATCCCGACCTTACCCTGGTCGAGACGTATGTGGGTGGCAACAGCGTCGGTAACGCGTTTGCCGAGTAAGCTGTTTGCCGACGCTTACTGGCAGGAGTAAAGAACCACTCAGTGGAGCTGTTCGTCTGATGGCGTGATTCCCCTAGGGGAATCACGCTACAACCCCGCCAAGCGTGTTTCCCCAAGGGGAATCACGTTTGGTGGGGTTTTCTGTTTTTGAGTAGGAAGCGGTCGACGCAGCGATGCGTGGGTTGGCGCAAGCGCACTCAAATCGGCAACAAAAAAGCCGCCCGAAGGCGGCTATCTTGTGCAATGGAGCCAGCGACCGGGCTCGAACCGGTGACCCCCGCTTTACGAGAGCGGTGCTCTACCAACTGAGCTACGCTGGCGGCCATGTGATGACGCAACTGAGGCGTCAACGGCTGTCTATGATACGGGACATCGCAAATCCGCGCAAGTGCTCTGACGGCTTTTCTCACTTTAAATGCACTAATATTGGAGACGTGATGTCTCGCTCTTACGGGTCTCAAACAGAATGGGGCAGCCATGGCTCAACCCAAGATCCTACTCACGCGTATCGATGACCGTTTCATTTACGGGCAAGACGTTGAGCTGTGGAACGAGGCCGTGGGCTCCAACCTTGTCCTAATCGTCAACGATGAGATCGCGGCGGACGCTCGCAAGTGGGCCCCTATGAGGGTGGCGACGCCAGAAGGCGTTTGGACGCGCTTTTTCTCGGTGCAAAGGACCATCGACATCATTCATACCGCAACGTCGCGTCAATTGATTCTGATCATGGTGTCCTCACCCGCCGATGTGCTCGTGCTGGTTAAGGGCGGTGTGCCGATCACCAAGATCAGCATCGGCCATATGCGGGCGGGGGAGGGCAAGCGCTCTGTAACGCCTGCCGTTGCCGTAGACGATACGGACATCGCCACCTTCAAAGAGCTGCAAAAGCTCGGCATAGAACTAGAAATCCGCTATCTTCCCAGTTCCGCCCCCGACCCCATCGGCAATCTGTTCAACTGATCCCTTGGGGACGGAGGAAAACGGATCATTGTACCCTTGCGAGGGACGCGCGCGATGCCGCCTGTCAAAACTATGTCCATTTACTACGTTTGATCGGCTATCGTCGAGCATGTCGAATTTGGGAAAAACAAAACCGCAGGTAGATGGCTCGCAAATGTAACAAAAACCGGTGTATGGTCGAGCATCCCGGGCTAAACGTAGTAAATGGGCATAGTTTTGATATGTCACTCATACAGTCACAGCGAAAATGAGCCCAAAAGATGAAAAAGCGCCCGCCGGCGGTGGTGCCGGCGGGCGCTGCTGTGCGATATGTCGCATTGTGGGCTTAGTGCCTCATAAAGTGGTACTCGATCACATTGCTGTAGGGGTGACCCGGGCCCACAATGCCCTGCGGGAACAGCGGCTGGTGCGGCGTGTCGGGGTACATCTCGGCTTCGAGGGCAAAGCCGGCGCCCCAACCATAGTTGGCGTCGTCCTTGGCGTGCTCGTCGCCCAGCCAGTTGCCGGTGTAGAGCTGCACGCCCGGGGCGGTGGTGAAGTAGTCCAGCTCACGGCCGGTCCACATCTCCTCAACATGCAGGGCGCGACGCAGGTTGCGCCCGTACTGATAGCCATCGATGCACAGGCAGTGATCGTAGCCACGGGCTTGCTTAATCTGCGGGTCGTCGGCCTCCATGCCGGGTGCGACGGGGCGCAGCTCGCGGAAGTCAAACGGTGTTCCCTCGACCGGAGCAATCTCGCCGGTGGGGATGTTCTGCTCGTTAATGGGCAGGTAGTGAGCAGCGTTAGCAACAAAGAAGTGCTCACAGTCCATGCCGGCGTTATGACCGGCAAGGTTAAAGTACGTGTGGTTGGTCATGGACACGTAGGTGGCGCGGTCGCTCTCGCAGCCATACTCGATGCGAAAGACGCCGGTGCGTGTAACGGTAAACACGGCCGTAAAGGTGCGGTTGCCGGGAAGGCCCAGTTCGCCATCCTCAAGCGAGGTGGTCATGCGCACGGCGTTATGGGCCTCGTCGAGCTCAACGTCCCACACGCGTTTATGCAGACCGTGCTCAAGATCGCTGTGCAGGTTGTTGGCGCCCTCGTTGGCGGGCATATGCCAGTCCGTGCCGTCGATGGTAATCGTGGCGCCCGCGGTGCGGTTGGCCACGGGGCCGATGGTCGCGCCAAAGCAGGCGGGGTTGTCAAAGTAATCCTCGAGCTTATCGAAGCCCAGCACCACATCGCGCACGTTGCCGGGAATGTCGGGCACGTCGACACCAAGCACGGTGGCGCCATAGTCCATAATGCGAACGCAGATCTCGGGCCCGTTGAGGGTGTAACGATGAACGGGGGTACCGCACGGCGCGGTGCCGAAAAGCTCGGAAGTGATCATTTGGTTCCTAACATCGAGGTATTTCCGACAAACTGTAGCGCGAACAGGCGAGATTATCACTACACCCCACTAAAGCAGGGGGTATTTTTCTCAAAAAAGTGATGATTGGAGCTGTGCGGGCGTTCATTTTTGACGCGCATGGGTCTGATACAATTTGTTCGTTACTGTTTGAATGATATGCACGCATAGAACGGCGAGGATTCATCGTGATTAAGGCAGAGCGACAGGATAAGGTTCGTCAGCTGCTCGATGAGCAGGGCACGGTTTCGGTTAAGGAGATTTCGGATGCGTTAGGTGTCTCGGACATGACGATCCGTCGCGACCTTGAGGAGCTTGCAAGCCTGGGCGAGATCGAGCGCGTGCACGGCGGCGCCCGTAGTGCGCAGAGTCGCCCGCACGCTATGTTGCGCCATGAGTATTCGCACAGTGAAAAGCGCACTAAGCATGCCGAGGAAAAGCTGCAGATCGCGCGCCGCGCCGTTGGGCTCATCGAGGAGGGCTCGACCATCTTTTTGGGGACGGGCACTACAGTTGAGCAGATGGCCTCGATGCTGCCGGCGTGCCGCCTACGCATCGTGACTAATTCGCTTTCGGTGTTTAATCTGCTCGAGGCGCGCGAAGACTGCGAGCTGTGTCTCGTGGGCGGTATGTACCGTCGCCGCACTGCCGCCTTTGTGGGCCCCACGGCCGAGGACACCTTGCGCGCACTGGGGATCGACGCAGCCTTTATCGGCGCAAACGGCATTCTGGACGGCGACGTGTCTACGTCTAACATGGAAGAGGGCCGCATCCAGCAGCTCGCCTTTAGCAAGGCCGATTCACGCTACCTCATCGCCGACTCCAGCAAGATCGGCAAGCGCGACTTCTACACCTTCTGCCGCCTGGACAGTTTGGACGCCGTGGTGTGCGAGCCGGGTATCGCCGCCGAGGATCGTGTCGCCATCGAGGAGCACACGCAGGTCATTTGCTAGCTAGCGCTACGGGATTGCCAACAGGCGATGCGGGAGGACTTTTACCTCCTGTCATTGTGGAAACCAGCGCGTCAGCGCTACGCGATATGACGCGCAAATGAGGATTCCACTATCAAATCGTCTCAACCTGTAACAGGTAGGGGTGAAACCACCAACCAGATGTTGCAGATTGAGATTTTTGACCCGGCCTATTCCGTTTGTCTCGATCTATAACAGCTAGGACCGAATAATTCAGCTAGTTGTTACAGATTTAGATTGGGGATATTGACCTGTGCATTCATCTCAATCTGTAACATCTAGACGTCCAAAACCGGTCTTAGTGTTACAGATTGAGACAATTCGGCGGGGTCTACCTTGTTTGTCTCGATCTGTAACGGTTAGGACTTAAAAACTCGGCTACGTGTTACAGATCGAGACAAAAGAAAAAGAACATTAGGACTTGAAAATAAAGTTTTGATAAGGGATTCGCCCAGTTAAGACGGTGCGGCAGACAATTGAGATTAGTTTGCCTCCGGAGTCGTAAGCATAATGAGTCAGTTCGATGACCGGAAGTTTTGCAACACCATAATTACTGGCTTCGGAATCGCTAAGCAGACGTGCTCTATAGCTTTCCCTAACAGATTGGATAGACTTGGACAAGTCGTCCATGATTCTGCTAAATGCCTGAAAATCTAACTGGTTATTCGGAACGCGCGACTTTGAAATGAAGAACGTATCAGCGCCTATGAAGCTGCCTTCAAGTTCGTAGGTCAATTCAAGACGCTGAATTTCATCGCGACTTTGACATCCAAATTGTTGGAGCATCATTACGGAAATTGGACGACCTGATGTGAGGCCGCCGAAATGTTTGGTGATGGCATCCGGATCAACGCCATCGCAATGGCTTGCAAAGTCAAAGTCTAAAAGTGAATTGAGCTCGCTAACGCGTTTCGGTGCAACAAACGATCCCTTACCTTGGATTCGATAGATACTTCCACGACGCTCCAGCTCACTCATGGCAAGTCGGACGGTTGTTCTGCTTACGGCGTATTCGTCGCAGAGTTCCATTTCTGTTGGAAGTTTATCGTCTGCTTCATATTCATCGACGATCTGCTTGAGCAGCGCGTCGGTGAGCTGTAAATAGAGTGGCCGTTTTTCGTGTGTATCGAGCATTAGAGCCTCAGTTTGCATGTTGGTTATACCTGATGGTTGCCTCAGTCGGGATGTAACGTGGGCAAGGTAACCTTAACGTATCACAGAGCGGCTCAGCATGACGATCTGATGCCTGTATCCACGAAGGGCTTGTCCGAGCGTGAAGATATTCTGGGGTAGGCAAATACCGTTCATGGAGTCCCCGATATGTTGGAGGTCAGCGCCGGCTGCTTTTGCTGAAAGGCCTATTTTCTTAATGGTCTCGCTGTCGCAGGAGTCTTGACTCGTCCCGTTTGCCGCCATGACGAGAACCTTCTCTTCAATTGACTTGCCTACGTTGTGGGATCGTACAAAGTCTACGATGGCGCGCAGGTCTGCTTCTTGGAAGCAAGGGACGGTGTAGGGGGCTGGCACGAGAAGGATATCGACGCCGAGGTCAACAAACTTGCGCGCAATTTCGAGCGTCATGACAGGTTCTGCAACGCCCGCTCCATGCATTTTTCCGGCTATGACCAGGCCATTGAAATGCTCTTTGGAGAGTTTAATCGAATGGGCGATTGCATCGTTGGAGACGCCGGTTCCAGGGTTGCCCGTCAGGCAGATAAAATCAAATCCGAGTTCGTTAGCCTTTTCTAAGGTCTTGGGAGAGACGCGACGACCCATGGGGATTTCCGTTCGGGATTCAGACATCTCTGCCTCGTTATCAACTGGCTCCAGATTGACGCCAATGGGCCTTCCGCATGCTCGCTTCACCCAAGTGACCGGGTTTTCATTGAGATCATCTGGAATACCGGCAATAACTGGATCGAACACATCGAGCGCGTTAAACAGAAGCAGGTCGGCACCTGCGGCACGTTCGATTTCTGCATTAGTAACGCCGCCGAGAAATTGGGAAGAGGGTACGTTTTCCGCCATGATGGTACGTCCCTCGGAAGCCAGAATTGCCTGCTTTAGATCCATGGGTGACGTGGCGGCAAAATCGGATGCGGACATGTTCAGTAATCGTTTGGGCATTGTTACTTCCTTTGACTAGAACGACAGGCTTGTGACATTGTCTCTAATATTGTTACAACAATATATTCAATATGTTATATCCAATCGGTGAACGGTTGCAAGCTTATTGTATTGCTCGGAAAAAATAGCCTTTAGCTGGGAAAACCTTAAATTAATCAACTACCATTCACCGAATAAGTATTTGAATTCTTGACATATCGACAAAGCGGAAAAAGAATTGGTTATGACAAATCGCGCAAATGATATTACATTTCGCACAAGAACGTATTCACTTACATAAGTGGATACAAACGGGGACGACGACGGTTGAGTCCGGATAAATCGTTGTGTGCCCGGGAATCATGAAAGGATGTGTTATGGACGCTATCGTCAAATTCCTTGAAAAACACCAGCCCCTCTTCGACAAAATCTCGAGGAACATTTATCTGGTGGCGATTAAGGATGGCTTTCTCTCGAATATGCCAATTGTGCTGTTCTCGAGCCTGTTCCTTCTTCTTTCGACGCTCCCTGCCTATGTAGGCATCACGCTTCCGTCTGAGGTGCTGGATTTCTTCAATAAAATCTATGCATATACCATGGGACTTCTTGGCATTATGGTGGCCGGCACCACGGCGAGCTCACTTGCCATGTCGATGAACCGTCGCATGCCTTCGGGTAAATCTCTCAACCCCACCTCGTGCATGGTTTGTGCCATGTGCGGCATGCTCTTGCTATCGGTGACGAACGATGTTGTCTCGATTGGCGGAGCAGATACATCTGTTTTTGAAACCGGCTATATGGGAACCAAGGGTTTTCTCGCTGCGTTCGTAGCCGCATTCTTGACCGTTAATATCTATAAGGTGTGCATTAGCCATAATGTGACGATCAAGCTTCCCAAAGAGGTCCCTGGCTCTATTGCGCAGAGTTTTCGCGATATCTTTGCATTTGGGTTTTCGATCCTTGCGTGCGCTTTTATCGATCTTGCGAGCCGCAAGCTGCTTGCTGTGCCGTTCGCCAATTTGGTATCCGCTCTCATCTCGCCGCTGTTCTCCGCGGTCGACACCTATCCTGGCATGGCGCTTATCGAAGGCGCGGTCGCACTTTTCCAATTTATGGGTATCCACGGTGCTTCGGTTGTCATGAGTCCGATCAATGCTGCGCTCTACGGCAATACCGTTACCAATCTTGAGGTTTTCCAAGCAGGTGGACACCCGTCAATTGCTCTTACGCAGGACTTTACAAGCTTCATCGGCGGTCTGGGCGGTTCTGGCTGCACGTTCATCGTTCCTATTATCCTGATCATGTTTATGCGTTCCAAGCAGCTTAAAGCCATGGGCAAGGCATCGATTATCCCGGTGATTTTTGGAGTTAACGAGCCCGTTATCTTCGGTATGCCGATTGTTCTCAATCCCTATATGTTCGTGCCCTTCCTAGTGGCTCCTATGGTCAACGCCATTATCGGTAAATTTTTCATTGACGTCATTGGAATGAACGCCCCCATGTATACCATGCCGTGGGCGCTTCCCGGCCCAATCGGTGCGTTCCTCACCACGGGTCTCGATCTGCGTTCTCTCGTATTGATGGCAGTGCTGTTGGTCGTTGACTTTGTGATTTACTATCCGTTCTGCAAGGCGTATGACCATCAGCTTTGTTTGGAAGAGTCTGCAAAGGAGACTGCAGGAAACTCGGATGCAGATGCTATTGCCGCACAGGAAAATGTCGCAAAAGCTCTCGAGGCGGTAAAGGACAAGGCGGAGCAGATCCGCGTGCTTGTGCTTTGCCAGGGTGCCGGCACTTCGACTCTCTTGGCAAATGCTCTTCGCGAAGGTGCCGCTGCTAAGGGTGTCGATCTGGTTTCTCAGTCCGGTGCGTACGGAAGCCACTATGAGACGATGGATCAGTACAACGTGATTGTTCTGGCGCCCCAGGCACGCATGTACTATGACGCTATGAAGGCCGATACCGATCGCCTTGGAATTAAACTGCTCACCACAAGGGGCAAGGAGTATATCGACCTTACCAACGATCCCGAAGGTGCAATTGACTGGATCGTTCAGGAGCTGGCCAAATAGTGGATGCACTCTGTCGTTAATTCGTCGGTGTATAGTACGGCCCCGCAGCTTATTGAGCTGCGGGGCCGTATTTCGTTGAGTATCTAATTGAGACAATGAACGCAACCGTCGTGAGATCGCATTGGCGCTCTCCGAGTCACCGACAAACTGCCTTCCATCTATGTGACCAATTCGCTTTCGGTCTTTAGTCTGCTCGAGGCGCGCGAGGATTGCGAGCTGTGCCTGGTGGGCGGCATGTACCGTCGCCGCACCGCCGCCTTTGTGGGCCCCATGGCCGAGGATGCCCTGCGCGCACTAGGGACTGACACGGCGTTTATCGGTGCCAACGGCATTCTGGATGGCGACGTGTCCTCGTCCAACATGGACGAGGGCCGCATCCAGCAGCTCGCCTTTAGCAAGGCCGATGCGCGCTATCTGATTGCCGACTCCAGCAGGATCGGCAGACGATACTTCTGCCCCCCCAGCCGGCGCAGGGGTACCGCTTTAAAATGACGCGCAAATAATTTTGGGCAACAAGGATGAGGCTATTCTGGGATATGACTAGACTCCGTATTTCGTCTTTATGTCCCTTGAGAATGAATCGTAGTCTTCATAGAGCCCCTCTCTGCTTTCATCCTCGGCGTGGCTTACACGTTCAAGGAGCTTATCCTTTGGGGCCTCTTTTGTTATTGCGGCCTCGCTATCGGGTATTGTGGATTGCAAGAATAGTTCTAGAGCATGGACGTCTTTGAGTATGTAGCCCGTCGAACGACCCGCCCCTGTTTTTTCGATTGCGCTGCAACTAACAAGCTGACTGAGGGTTCGTTTAACGGTAACCTCGCTGATATCGGGGCAGTTGGATCGGATGTCTGATTTCTTAATGACGCCGGGTCTCTGTTGAAATAGAACGGCGATGCGCGCTTGCTTCGACATGGGACGAGTGCTTGATTCAATTAAGGTACGCTGTTCGAGCTGTCGGTAGGCGGCCAGGGTTGTTCCGAGCATGAAACGGATAAAGGGTGCTTCGGTGTTTTGATTTTCATTCCATCCAGTGGAGCTTGCAGCGAGGGCGTTGTAGTAAAGCGCTTTGTTGTCTTCAATAAGTCGTTCGATGCTGATGTAACGCGCAACGTCGTATCCAGTCTTTTCGAGCAGCAGCGTTGTAAGGAGCCGGCTCATCCTGCCATTGCCATCGTTGAAGGGATGAATACTGACAAAATCGAAGATAAAGCGGAGCGATATAAGGAGGGGATCGCAAACTTGGCGAGATAAAGCATCGTTGAGGGACTGGCAGGCTTCTTTAATAAGTCCCGGGGTTGCTAGAGCCGAAGGGGGCCTAAAGCGCACAAATCGATTACCTTGATCGTCAATGGAGACGATTTCGTTATCGCTATCCTTCCAATGGCCTCCATACGAGATTGCCGTGTGCGCCATGAGGTCACGATGCAACTGCAGAATGACCGATGGCGTTACGGGAATGGAATCGTGTTGCTCGTGAATAAGCGACAGCACATCTCGGTATCCAGCGATTTCTTCCTCTGCGCGGGAGCTTGGCTTGGCGGAATACGCCATGATCGCTTTGAGTCTTTTTTGGGTGGTAACAATTCCTTCAAGTCCGTTGGAGGATCGGGTGCTTTGGATCTTAGCCTCCTCCATTAGGGACGATAGAAGCTCGGGTTTGACTTGACTCAGAGCAAGCTGTCGGCCTTTATGCTCGCGTATCGAGAGGAGGAGGTTGGTGATTGGAGTTGCTTCGAGTTCCGCTGGGACTGTGGTGTAATCGAACTGGCGCATGCGGCTCCTTTCGGTATCACGAACATACTTTCGATATCATAATACCATTAAATGATACCGAAAGTATGTTCGTGATACCGAAAACTAGAAACCATGCTTCATAACTGCTTGGAAAGTTTGGATTTGACTATCTTATTGTCTTGATCTGTAACAGGTAGACGGTCGAAAGTGGGCTACGTGTTACAGATTGAGATATTTCTGCTCGGGCGTTCTGTTTGTCTCGATCCGTAACAGCTGGGGCCGAAAATCAATGCTAGATGTTACAGATCGAGACAAACGGCCTGCCCAGGCCCACCAAAAACAAAAAGGCCGCATGCGATCCCGTGGAGGGACTCACATGCGGCCGACAGGGGGTACGCGGCTTGAATTAGGCCATGAGCAGGCCGGTCTCCGCGACGTTCTTGTACCAGTACGCGCTCGCCTTGGGGTAGCGCTTCTGGGTCTCAAAGTCGATGTAGAACAGGCCGTAACGCTTGTTATAGCCGTTGGTCCAGGAGAACTGGTCCTGCAGCGACCACACAAAGTAACCGTCGACGTTTACGCCGCCGTCGATTGCCTTGAGGATCCATGCGAGATGCTGGCGCATGTAGTCGATACGAGGGGCGTCGTCGATAAAGCCGTCCTCGAAGTCGTCCTTATAGCCCATGCCGTTCTCGGTGATGTAGATCTTCTTGTAGTTGGGGTAATCGTTCTTAATGCGCAGCAGCAGGTCGTAGAGGCCCTCGGGATAGATGATCCAGTCCCAATCGGTGGTGGGTATGCCTTCGCGCACGCATGACTCGCCCACGCCCTTGAGGAACCAGCGCGAGGAGCCCTTGTCGCCGGTGCCATTGTGGTTGATGTCGTTTTCGCCCTCGGCGGCACGCAGGAACTGGCACTTGTAGGTGTTGACGCCCAGGCAATCGTTGTAGGGGAGCGCGGCGGTCAGCGCGGCGATGTCCTCGTCGCGGACGTCGAGCTCACCGCCGGCGATATGAGCCAGCTTGGTCGCAGCCTCCATGGTATCGGCTGCATAGTGGCCGCGGAAGGTGGCGTCGAGTACCCAACGGTTGTTGATGACGTCGGCCATGCGAGCTGCCTCGCAGTCGGCGGCGTTGTTGGGGTCGAGGGGATACTTGGGCTCCAGGTTCTGGACAATGCCGATCTCGCCCTCAAAGCCGCCCTCATGGAAGGCGACGACAGCCTTGGCGTGGGCCACCATCATGTTGTGCATGAGCTGGAAGGCCTTGTCCAGGCGATACTTCTCGCCGTGCGGCCAGTTGCCGACGATAAAGCTGCCCTCGGCGGTCGCGGGAATCTCGTTAAAGGTGAACCAGTGCTTGACCTCGGTGAACTCGGCAAAGCAGAACTTGGCGTACTCGACAAAGGCGTCGATCGTCGTGCGCGTCAGGAAGCCCTCGCCGCCGTTCTGGTAAAAGGCCTCGGGCGTATCGAAGTGATCGAGCGTGACATAGGGGGTAACGCCGGCTTTATTGCAGGTGGCGAAAAGCTCGTGATAGAAGGTGACACCCTCGGGGTTGATCTCGCCAGTGCCGCTGGGGAAGATGCGGCTCCAAGCGATGGAGACGCGGATACCGTTGATGCCAAAACGCTGGCACAGGTCGATATCGACCGGATACTTGTTGTAGAAATCGCTTGCGGGGTCGGGGGAGAAGCGACCCTGGGCAGCCAGGAAATCGTCCCAGGGCACTTTGCCCTTGCCGTGCGTGCGGGTCTCGCCTTCAACCTGGTAAGCAGCGGTGGCGCCGCCAAACACAAAGCCGTCGGGGAACTGCATGGGGTTGGTCATGAGTCATCCTTTCTGTGGGATTCGAATAGGGAGAGGTGCCCGAACTGGGGATCCGGGCACCAACAGAGGGAGGAACCTAGTCGAGGTTCTCGCGGAGCCACTTGATGGCGCCAGCGGGGTCGCGAGTAAGGTCGATATATTCCTTACCGCGCGGGGCGAGCAGCTTAATGCCCAGGCGATCGGTGTCGGCCTTCATGTCGTTGTAGTAGCTACGGACCTGCGGGGCAAGCACGATAACGTCGTACTGATCCATGATGGCAGTGTGCTGGCCATAGGCGCCTGCGGAGGAAGCGATGTTCTCTCCGGTCTGCGCGGCACCTTCCTTGATGGCGTTGGCAAGCATGGCAGAGGTGCCGGCGCCGGCGCACAGGACGAGGACCTTCAGACCGTCGACATCCTTCTTAGCGGATGCATCGGCAGCGGGCTCGGGCTGATCGGCGACAGGCTTGCTGTCAGCGGCAGCGGCGGTCGGCTCGACGGCAGCGGTGGCCTGCTCGACAGCGGGCGCAGAGGTGCTGGCGGCGATGGTGGCAGCACCATCGGACTCGAGACCCAGCTCGGCGGCGCGCTCGGCTTCCTGGTCGCAGAGCAGCTTATCGTATGCCTTCAAGAACGGCAGGTAGATGATGGCGTCCAGCAAGATGATGATCGCGACAAATACCAGGGCGATAAGCTGGAAGTTCGTGGTGATGAAGATGCCGATGGGGGCAGGGGTAGCCCAAGGCACCACGAAGGAGAAGCCGTTCATGCCCACGTTGTCGATAAAGAACTTGGCAACACTCACGTTGACGCAGCCGGCGGCAACAAAGGGGATGAGCATGTAGGGGTTAAGGATCATCGGCGCGCCAAAGAGCAGCGGTTCGTTGACGGCGAAGGCAACAGGAACAATCGAGGCCTTACCGACGGCTTTGAGCTGCTTGGACTTCATAAAGAGAATCAGCAGAAGCGGCACGATGAACGTGGCGCCGGTGCCGCCGAACTCACCCACGAGCGACATGTTAAAGGTGAGGGAATGGGCGGGGTGACCACCGGCCAGCAGAACCTGCAGGTTCTCAGCCTGGTTGGCAAGACGGATGGGGTCGATGCCCGGCTGGACGATCGAGGGGCCGTGGACGCCGATGAACCAGAAGAACGCGGTGGCCGCCTGGATAAGGATAAGGCCAGGATAGGTTTCTGCAGCGGTAAAGAGCGGGGAGAGCAGTTTGATAAGCAGCTCGGAGAACGGAACGCCCATGAGGTTACGCACGACGACATCGATGATGCCGCAGATGATGACGGCGCCGCCAAAGGGGATAATGTCGCGGAAGTTCTGAGCGATGGCGCCCGGGACCTCCTTGGGCAGCTTAATGGTCAGATCGCGCGAGACACAGAACTTATAGACCCAAACGGTAATGAACGCGGCGATATAGGCCGAGAACAGACCGCGCGTGCCCATGCTGGTGCAATCGAAGACCGAAAGTTCGGAGCCGTTGAACTTGGTGGTGAACTGCGTAACAGCGAGCAAAAGCATGCTGCACTGGGCGGCCACCATGGTGGAACCGTCGTTGAGCACTTTGCCGGCGGGCATACGACGGTTCATGGATGCCGTGAAGTTCTTGGCAGTGGTGCCGGCAACCATGATGCCCATGACGCCCATGGTGAAGTTGTAGAGCTTGTTGCACCAGTCGATGAGCGGCTGGGGCAGCGTGATGCCGACTACGCCGGGAAGGGTGGCAATGAGCAGAAAGATCGAAGAGGTGAGGACAATGGGCATGCACCCAAGGAATCCGTCCTTGATGGCCTGGAGGTAGATGTTCCTCGAGATCTTCTCAAAGAACGGTTGATGCTTTTCGAGCATCTTTACGATGGCGTCCATAGAGCTCCTTTGCTACTTAATGCGCGATGCATGTGGATGGAACTGATCGTCGATGGATGGTCAGGACTGCCCGGAAACCTTCCTGCTTAAGGAAGGCATTGCGAAATGACAACGTAGGACATTTCGTTAATGACAACGTAAGACATTATTGGAAGAGCAACAAGGATTTACGGGTGAACGGTCGATATTGTCCGATAAACGGCTGATTTGTCAGTCGGGCAGGTAGTGTATGCTAGAACGCAAAAAACAAGCGATGCGAAACCGACTGGAGAAGTAATGGCAACGATGGACAAGAAAAATGTCTCAATGAACGATGTGGCAGTTGCCGCGGGCGTTTCTCTCAAGACGGTGTCGCGCGTGATCAATGAGCCCGATAGCGTGCGCGAGTCGACGCGCGATAGGGTCCATGCTGCCATGGAGGCGCTTGGGTTCCGGGCGAACTTTGCCGCGCGTTCACTCAAGTTGGGCCGTTACGGGTGCATCGGCGTGGTGATGTTCCACTTGTCGGGCGGCGCCGTGGACATGATTGACGGTATCGCCGATGCCGCCGAAGAGCGTGGTTTTGCGCTTACGATGATCAAAAAGCGGGCGGGGGAGAAGATGACCCTTGCCGATGCTGCGCGTAGGATGTCGCAGCTTCCCGTCGACGGCATGATCTTCAACCTGCGTCAGATGGTCGATGACTTTGATACCTTTGAGGCGCCGAAAGACCTCAAGACGGTGATTATCACGCCGATGGAACATCCTAACTGCTCTACCGTTAGTGACGATCAAGAGGGTGGTGCGCGCATGGCGTGCGAGCACTTCTTAAATCGCGGGCACAAGAACGTGTATTTCGTCTCTGGTAAGAAAGAGTCGCTGTCGAGCCAGTGCCGTATGAAAGGTTGGCGTGCGGCACTCGAGGCGCGTGGCATTGAGCCGCCCGAGCCTCTGCAAGGCGATTGGAATGCGGATAGTGGCTATGCCGCGGGCCTTGCGCTTGCCGATAAACCCGATTGCACGGCGGTCCTCGCTGCTAACGACTGCATGGCAAACGGCGTGATGATGGCTCTGCGTGACAGAGGGCTCAGGGTGCCCGACGACGTGTCCGTGATCGGCTTTGACGACGAACTCTACAAGACGATTCCCAACTCGATTCTGACGTCAGTGAAGTTTCGCCACCGCGAGCTGGGCATCCGTGCGCTTAACGAGGTCGTCGCAGGTCTGGAAGCCCCGAGCTCCAGAAGCCGTACGCTTGTGTCGGGCGTGCTGGTCGAGCGTTCCAGCGTGAAGGACCTGCGGGCGTAGACGTGCTCGGCTCGTTCATCTTAATCTGTAACAGGTGGGACCGAAAATCTCAGCTAGATGTTACAGATTGAGATTGAGAGGATTGCCCTGTGCGTTTATCTCAATCTGTAACAACTAGACGTCCAAAACCGGTTTTAGTGTTACAGATTTAGACAATTCGGTCCCGCTTATTCCATTTGTCTCGATCTGTAACAGTTAAGGGTGAAATAACCAGCTAGATGTTACAGATCGAGACAAACGGCTTCCGACCTGCACAAAAAGGCCGGGGGCGGCGCGCCGTGTGACGTGCCGCCCCCGGCTGAGAAATGGGGACAGGTTATGTGGGCGGTGCAACTCCGCCAACCACTCGCCGCAAGCCGCTAGTCCAGACGACGGGTCTGCGCCACGTGCTTATACCAGTAGGCGCTTGCCTTGGGCGTGCGCTTCTGGGTTTCAAAGTCAACGTAGAAGAAGCCGTAACGCTTGTTGTAGCCATTGGTCCAGGAGAACTGATCCTGCAGACTCCACAGGAAGTAGCCGCCTACGTTGACGCCAACCTCCATGGCCTTGAGCAACCAGCGCAGGTGCTGCTCGATGTAGTCGATGCGCGGCTGGTCGTCCACAAAACCGTCCTTGTAGGGGTCCTTGTAGCCCATGCCGTTCTCGGTGATGAAGATCTGCTTGTAGTTGGGGTAGCGCTGCTTAATGTAGACGAGCAGATCGAACAGGCCCTCGGGATAGATGATCCAGTCCCAGTCGGTGGTGGGGATGCCAGGCTTGTTCACATGCTCGCCAATACCCTTAACGCGCCAGCGGCCGGTGCCCTTCTCGCCCGTACCGTTGTGGTGCAGGTCGTTCTCGCCATCGTAAGCCTTCAAGAAGCGGCACTGGTAGTTGTTAACGCCCAGGTAGTCGTTGTAGAGCGCGGCCTCGCGCATAATCTCGAGGTCCTCGTCCAGGATCTCGATGGTGCCGCCTGAGACGGCAGCCAGGCGGTTGGCGCACTCGAGGGTGTCGGGGGCATAGTCGCCGCGGAAGGTGGCGTCGAGCAGAAACTGGTTCTGCAGCACGTGCTCGTTGTTGGCGGCTTTGATGTCGGCGGGGTCGTTCTCGTTGAGCGGATACTTAAACTCCAGCGACTGAATGACGCCGATCTTGCCCTTAAAGCCGCCGTTGTGGAAGGCCAGCACGGCCTTGGCGTGGGCGAGCATCATGTTGTGCTCGCACTGGAAGGCCTCGGCCAGATGCGCCTTGACGCCACCGGGGAAGGTGCCCTCAATGTAGGTGTTGGAGGCGTCGGCCCAGATCTCGTTAAAGGTGAACCAGTAGGTTACCTGGTCGGCGTACTCCTTAAAGCAGAAGGTGGCAAAGTCCACAAAGGCGTCGATGGTCTCGCGGTTGAGGAAGTCGCCCTTCTCAAAGAGGGGAAGCGGCGTATCGAAGTGATGCAGCGTGACAAACGGCTCAACGTGGTGCTTGTGGCACTCGGCGAAGAGGTCGTGGTAGAACTGGACACCCTCGGGGTTGATTTCGCCGATACCGTTGGGGAAGATGCGGCTCCAGGCGATGGAGAGGCGAATGCCGTTGATGCCAAACTCCTCGCACAGCTCCAGATCGACGGGGTACTGGTTGTAGAAGTCCGAAGCGGGATCGGGGGAAAAGCGCCCCTGGGCCTCCAGGAAGTCGTCCCAGGCGACTTTGCCCTTACCGTGAGTGCGGGTCTCGCCCTCTACCTGGTAGGCAGCGGTGGCGCCGCCAAAGACAAAGTCCTCGGGAAACTGTGCGGGCGGGTTGGTGACGCTAGCAGGGTTAACGGACATGATGATCCAATCGTCTAAATCGAAGGGCCAGCCGGTCTTGGATGGTCGGCTGGCCCTGAGCGTTACTTACTTCGAGAGTTGCTCGCTTACGAAGGCGAGAGACTTATCGCCGTTCTGGGAGAGCTCGATATACTGCTTGCCACGGCAGGCGACGCACTTGTTGCCCACGCGCTCGCAGTCCTTCTGCAGGTCGGCCAGGTAGCTTGCGGCCTGCGGGGCCAGGACGACCAGATCGAAGTCGGGGAGCATGTCCACGTGGTTGCCATAGGCCTCGGCAGCGGTCTCAAGATCAATGCCGCGCTCCTTGGCGGCCTTGGCCAGCGCGTTGGCGAGCAGGCCCGAGGTTCCGCCACCCTGGCAGAGCACGAGTACGCGCTTGCCGTTGAGGTCGCTGGCGGTCGTTGCCTCAACGGCGACAGCGGCGGGAGCATCGGTCTTTACAGCCTCGGCAGCGGCGCCGGCGGCAACGCTCTTGGCATCGGCCTTGCCCTGGAAAGCGTCGTTGAGCTTGGCGGCCTTCTCGGCGTTCTTGGCGGCGAGCTCCTCCTGGGAGATCTCGGCCTCCTCGGCGCACTTCTGGGCGTCATAGGCGCGGAAGAACGGATAGTACAGAGCGAAGTCGACGACCAGGATAAGGGCGAGCATCACAAAGGCGAGCGGCTGGAAGCCCAGGCCCATGATAGTGCCGATGGGGCCGGGGACGGTCCAGGGCAGGGTGTACATAAAGCCGTTCATGCCCAAGAAGTCGATAAAGATCTTGAGGATCCAGATGTTGGCGATCGGGGCAAAGACAAACGGGACAAAGAAGACGGGGTTGAGCACGATGGGCGCGGCGAACAGCAGCGGCTCGTTGACGGCAAAGCAGACGGGGACGATGGCGGCCTTACCGACGGCGCGCATCTCCTGAGACTTGGCCAGGAAGCAGAACATAAAGACCAGGACGAGCGTGGCGCCGGTGCCGCCCATGCAGACGACGAAGTACTGGGCACCCTGGGTCAGGACAGCGGAAGCGTGCTGGCCAGCCTGGAACGCAGCCAGGTTGTCGGTCATGTTGGCAACGAGGGCGGCGGCGATGGCGGGCTCGACGATCGAGGGGCCGTGGACGCCCACGAACCAGAACAGGCTCATGGCGCCGTAGATCACAGCGAGGCCGATGTAGCCATCGGCAGCGGTGAACAGGGGCTGGAACACCTGGATGACGCCCTGGGCAAAGCAGAAGCCAAAAGCAGCGCGGAAGGCGATGTCAAAGACCCAAAAGACGGTGATGCAAACGGAGAAGGGGATGATGTCCTTAAAGGTCTGCGAAATGTTGGGCGGAACCTGCTCGGGCATCTTGACGGTGATGTTGCGCTTAATGAAGAACTTGTAGATGATGCCAGTCACAAACGCAGCGATGAAAGCGGTCAGCAGGCCCTTGGAACCAAGGTAGGTGGTGTTGAAACCGCTGGCGGCGTCCGTGGCGATCGTGTCGCTCGAAAGGAGCAAGAAGCCGATGATGGCCGCGCACATGCACGAGATGAAGTTGATCTGGTTGTTCTTGGGCAGATCGCGGTTCTGAGCGTCGGCGAAGTGCTTGGCCGTGGTGGCGGCGCAGGCGATGGCCAGGATGCCCATGGAGTAGTTGTAGCACTTCCACAGGGCGTTGTTGATGTCATCGGGCCAGTAGAAACCCCAGATGTTGGGGACCGAGGCTACCAGGCAAAAGATGGACGAGAAGATGATGATGGGGATGACGGAGATAAAGCCGTCGCGGATCGCCTTGAGGTACTTGTTGCGGGCGATCGCGTTGAAAAAGGGCTGGCCCTTTTCGATGATGGCGATGAGTTGCTCCATGCAATGCTCCTAAGAGTCGGTGGGTTAGCAACGATGGTAGCTTTTGACTTTCGGTTGCCAAAATGTTGACGTTGCCATTTTGTGACACAAAAAAAGAAGCGAACCGGTGGTTCCTGTTCCTGCGAACCGTCGATTCCTTACGCGTAAACGTTTGAGCCGCCCGGTGGCTCTGTGTTTGCACAATGGCAACGTTAACATTTGGTCGACAAAAGCCGTTTGGGGAAGCAAAAATGTCGGTGAACGGTAGGTTTTGGGTGGTGAGCGTATGGTGGGGGAGGCGTTGGATATACTTGAAGGCGGTAAAAATGACTGCGCAAGGTGCCATCAATGGCATCGTTGACATAGAAAGATCGACCTATGGCCGCTGTTAAAAAATCGGTATCCGTTAAGGATGTGGCGCGTCTCGCGGGCGTCTCGGAGCAGACGGTCTCGCGCACCGTGCACGATTCGCCCAGCGTGCGCCCCGAGACCAAGGAACGCGTGCGTGCCGCCATGCGCGAGCTGGGGTATCGCCCAAACTTTGCCGGTCGATCGCTGCGCCGCGGTAAGTTTAAGACCGTCGGCGTCGCCATGTTCAACATTACCGGCACCGGCAACCTCGACCGTATGGAGGGCTTTGCCGCCGCGGCCGACAAACACGGCTATGCCATCACCCTCACTAAAGTAGACGGGCATCCGTATACCCTCGAGAGCGCATCGTCACGCATGAGCGCACTGCCAGTGGACGGTATGGTTGTGATCATGAATCGCATGCCGGCGGACTTTGGCACCTTCGAGCCGCTACCTGGCATGCAGACGGTGCTCGTTACCATGCTGGAGCACCCGCTCTGTTCAACGGTCGATAACGACCAGTTCGATTGCTCGCGCCAGGTGGTCGAGTATTTGCTGGGGAGGGGGCACAAGACTGTGCACTTTATCTCATGCCCCGAGCGCTCGCTTTCGGGCATGCGGCGCGAGGAAGGCTGGCGCGAGACATTGCGCGCGCATGGCATTGAGCCCCCGCAGCTCGTGCGCGGCGACTGGACGGCACAGAGCGGGTATGCCGCAGGCCAGGCTCTGGCGGATGATCCGACCTGCACGGCCATTTATGCCTCCAACGATGCCATGGCATATGGCTGTATCCGTGGGCTCGAGTCGCGCGGGAAGTGCGTGCCCCAGGACGTGAGCGTGGCGGGTGTTGACGATAGTCTGGGCGATATCGTGCCCGACCGTCGCCTGACCACGGTGCGCTTTGACAACAAGCGCGTCGGCATGTGGGCGGTCGACAAGATTGCCGGCGCCGATGGGGGTGCGTCTGGCGTGGAGCACATGCTGATCCCCGGTGTGCTCGTAGAGGGCGATACGGTGCGCGATTTGCGTTAGGGTGCGGTCCTGTTTGGGTTGTCACTAACTGTGTTCGATATTGTTCAGATTGGTTTAAAAACCGTTCACGGGCGAAAAGTGACCGTTCATAGCTTGAAATTGCGTTTTGCGCTGTTCTTTTTTGTTTGAATGTTAATGTTTCTGTCATACAGAACGCAGCGCGTATGCCCGGACGCGATGCTCTCCATTGGTTCATATGTGAAAGGAACGCAATATGGCAACCAAAGAAGAAATCTCGATGGTTGGATTCGAGATTGTCGCATACGCAGGTGACGCCCAGACCGATCTGCTTGCAGCGCTCGATGCTGCTCGCGAGGGCGATTTTGAGAAGGCCGAACAGCTGCACAAGGATGCCAGCGATGCACTTATCGGCGCCCACGACACGCAGACCAAGCTGCTTTCGCAGGAGGCCGGCGGTGGCGAGATGGAGATGACCTTCATCATGGCTCACGCTCAGGACACTCTCATGACCACTATGATCCTGGAGAAGCAGGCCCGCTTTACCATCGATGCCTACAAGCGCATCGCCGAGCTCGAGGCCAAGCTCGCCTAACGAGCCCTCACAACCAAGTCCCCTTCCAAAAGCTCTGCCGCTACCCGCGGCAGGGCTTTTTCTGTCCTCCTCCAAGTTGCGGTGAAATAGGGACTGAATAGGGGCCGACGGGCGCAAAACAATCCCTATTCCACCGCAACTCATCCGGAGATAGTCATTGGGGACAGTCTTGGTGCGCTCTGTTCGTCTTCCCGTTCGTTTTTTGCTCGGTGGGTATACTTCCTTTCGCATTAAGCCCCGGACTGAGGAGGTATCCAAATGCCGGATAACGGGTCAATACAAAAAAGAGACGCGCACGAGATGGCTCATGGGCGTCCTGTCCAGATAACCGAGCACACGACGGTAACCGAGCTGCAGCCCAGTCTGTCCGATGTCGTGTGCGCAAACAAAAAGCTGCAGATTGGCTTTATCGTTGCGCTCGTGGTACTGGCGCTGCTGTCGGGCTTTGTAGCTCGTCCGCATTTCGCCGATACCAAGACTTGGGACTCCACCATCGAGGTCATCGACCAAAAGAAGGGTAACGTACTGGCGCTCACGACCTCGTGCGTGGCGCTGTCTGCGGGCATTACCGCGCTGCCGGGTGATACGGGAACGCCGGTTGCCGAGCAGCTCGCGCAGCTTTCAGGCAACCTTGGTATCGTGCTTGCCGTGCTCTACCTCGAGAAATACCTGCTAACCATTTTGTGGTCGGTTGGCTTGGGCATCTTAATCCCGTTTGCGTTGGTGCTCTTTGCGGTGTCGCTCGGCATTCACGGGCGCTGGAGCACGAGCGCTGTCCTGCGCCGTGTGGCGACACGCGTGCTGGTAGTTGCCGTGATCGGCATGGCGTTGGTGCCTGCAAGCGTTTGGGTGTCGCAGAAGGTCGATGAAACGTATCGCGTAAGTATTGAGCAAGCTGAGCAAAAGGCTGCGGACGCTGCGGACGCGGCCGACACCACGGACAAGTCAGCCGAGACCAGCTCAAAATCGAATAAGAAAAAATCCGAGGCCACAGAGTCCAAAAACGTGCTCGAGCAGTTGACTGATGGGGCCTCGAGCCTTGTTACGTCGGTGACCAGCGGTGCCAAGCAGATGACCGACGAGATCGTGCAGCAGGTGACCGACCTCATCGAAGGCGTCATCGTGATGATCGTGACTTCGTGCGTTATCCCGCTGCTGGTGCTCGTGGCGTTCCTGTGGCTGGGACACGTACTGCTAGGGATCGATATTTCCGGCCCGGCGAACTATTTGACGGGCCGCTTTCTGAGTTCAAGACTTTAGTCTGCTGGGCGCGCAGCGGCCAGCTTCAACCCACCCGCTATGCGGGTGGAGACAAACGGCTTTACAAAGCCACCCCTCCGACCGATATTGACGATT
>UQLD01000013.1 GCA_900541855.1 uncultured Collinsella sp. | reverse complement strand
ATCGGGGCCTGTCCTGTCGATGCCATCAGCTATCGCTATGGCCTGGATGTGTCGGCGGAAAAGCTTCCCTTGACCGCCGATAAAAAGTAAACAAGCTTCGACAAAACGGAGGAATGACCATGAAGCTTTCTAAGATTGCGGCCCTGTTTATGGTGCCGGTATTGGCCTTGTGCCTTGTGGCATGTTCGGCGCCCGGTGGCAATGCGAACGAATCTGCGAGCTCCGATCCTAAGATCGCAGAACTCACTGCGCAGAAGCCGGCCAATGCCGACGAGGCCGCCGAGCTGTATGCGAAGCTCATGCAGAAGGAGAACGAGATTATTTCGAGTGATAACGCGCTGTGGGAAAAGGTATTCAATGCGGCAAATAAAGACTCGGCAATGATTGAGGATGGCAGCAATTACGGCGATTTTCTGCTCAAGACCATCGACGGCGCCAAGGATAAGTTCACGGCGGATGAGCTTAAGACACTCAAGGCCGGTGCACAGCAGATCAAGGAGATCGAGGACAAGCTCGAGAGCCTGGAGAAGGAGTTCCCCGGCTGTGGAAGCACGCCGAGCGCAGGCGAGAGCGTCGACGCTTCGACCGCTGGCATGACGGCCGGTGCCAATGCTTCGAGCGAGGCGACGAAGTTCCCCAGCTTTACGGGCAAGGACCTGGATGGCAACGACGTGAACAGCGACGAGCTGTTCTCTAAGAACAAGGTCACCGTCATGAACTTCTGGTTCACCACTTGCAAGCCGTGCGTGGGTGAGTTGGGCGACCTTGAGGACCTGAATCAGGAGCTTGCCGAGAAGGGCGGCCAGGTCGTGGGCGTCAATTCCTTTACGCTCGATGGCAACAAGGGCGAGATTGCAGATGCCAAGGACGTGCTGAGCAAGAAGGGCGTGACATATAAGAACATCTGGTTCAAGTCGGATAGCGAGGCCGGTAAGTTTACGTCAAATTTGTTCTCGTTCCCGACAACGTATGTCATCGATCAGAATGGCAACATCGTAGGGGATCCAATCGTGGGAGCCATCAGCTCCGCCGAGCAGCGCGCAGCACTCGACAAGCTTATCGACCAGGCGATTGCGAATAGCGAGCAGTAAAAAATGCGTAAAGCATAGCGAGGATCGTGCGCCACTGTGCGAAGTAGTTCACTACCTTTCAAGATAAGCTCCACCATATAGAGGTCCCGCTCGGGACCTCTTTTTTGGGCGCCGCCCCGTTCGTTTTTTGATGCGGTTCCCTACATTCCTCACTGGCGCCGGCAAAAAATGGGGATAGAGTAGGACAAACGCGTCGGATACGAACGGCGGGGGAGAGCGGGCGGGGTACCCGCGTGGGAGAGGTTGCCGTCCATGCTGGAGCTCAAAGGTATTTGCAAAAGGTACGTCACGCAGTCGTTTACGCAGGTGGCGCTCGATAACGTGAGCCTGGCTTTTCGCGATAACGAGTTCGTGGCCATTCTGGGCCCTTCGGGGTCGGGCAAAACTACGATGCTCAACGTTATTGGCGGACTCGATCACTTTGATTCTGGCGACCTGCTCATCGATGGCATTTCGACCAAGGACTTCCGTGATCGCGATTGGGATGCTTATCGCAACAACCGCATCGGCTTTGTGTTCCAGAGCTATAACCTCATTCTGCATCAGACCATCTTGGAAAACGTGGAGCTGGCGCTTACGCTCACGGGTGTGGGGCATGCCGAGCGCCGCCAGCGTGCGCGCGAGGCGCTCGAGGCGGTTGGCCTGGGCGAGCACGTTAACAAGCGCCCGAGCCAGCTTTCGGGTGGACAGATGCAGCGCGTGGCGATTGCCCGTGCCCTGATCAACGACCCCGAGATCGTGCTGGCAGACGAGCCGACCGGTGCCCTGGACTCTACAACGTCCGTGCAGGTCATGGACTTGCTCAAGGATGTTGCACGCGACCGCCTGGTCATCATGGTCACGCACAATCCCGAGCTGGCGTACAAGTACGCTACGCGCATCGTCAACCTGGCGGACGGTAAGATCACCGATGATTCCGATCCCTTCGATGTTGCCAAAGCCGCACGTCGCGAGGCCAAGCCCACGCGCAAAACCTCGATGAGCTTTGTGACGGCGCTGGGTCTTTCTGCCCGAAACCTTATGACTAAGAAGGGCCGCACGGCCATGACGGCCTTTGCGGGGTCCATCGGCATCATCGGCATCGCGGCGATTCTGGCGCTTTCCAACGGCGTAAACGACTACATCCAAAAGGTCGAGGAGGATACGCTGTCGAGCTATCCGCTTACGATCTCCAAGCAGGACTACGACCTGTCGTCCATGATGGGCGGGCATGGGACTACGGATGGGGAGGCGTCCAACGGCGAGGATTTATCCGGCGGTACCGGTGGCAAAGCTAAGGGAACCGATAAGATTCCCGTGGTCACAGCCGTAAAGGACATGTTCGCAAGTGTTAAATCTAACGATATGACGAGCTTTAAGGCATGGCTCGATGCCGGTGGCGACGGTATCGACAAAGAGGTCAACGCCATCCAGTACGGCTACGGTGTAACGCCGGTTGTCTATCACGCGGGCAAGGGAGACGAGAAACCCGTGCGTCTGGTGCCCAATGCCATGACCGAGGCCATGAGCGGCGGCGCGAGCTCGGCGGCAACGGTGAGCATGGACTCCATGGGAGGCTCGGTCTTTAACGAGATGATTGACGACCAGAGTTTGCTCGACAGTCAGTACGATGTCGTCGCCGGTCATTGGCCAACGTCTGCCAACGAGGCCGTGATGGTGCTTTCGAGCCGTGGCACGGTGGGCGACTACACGCTCTACAGCATCGGCGCGCTGGATATCAATGAGCTTAACGACCTGGTCAACAATGCCATGACGGCCGACGGTAAGATCGAGGCGCCCGAGACCGGCGCCGACTTTACCTACGACGATGCACTGTCCACGACGTTTAAGGTACTGTCGCCGGCAGATGCGTATCGCAAAAACGATGAGACCGGCATGTGGACCGATATGTCTGGTGACGCCGACTTTATGGCGGCCAAGGTTGCCGACGGTATTGACGTGCACATTGTGGGCGTGGTGCGACCCAACGAGACGGCCAACGCGAGCGCGTTGTCTCCGGGTATTGCCTATACACACGCGCTGACTCGCCAGCTTATGGAGCGCGCCGCCGATTCGCAGATTGTGCAGGAGCAACTCGCCCACCCCGAGACGGATGTCTTTACCGGCAAAACGTTCGACGAGTTGCAGGGCGAGGCCAAACAGGGTGTGGACCTGGGCAGCATGTTCAGCGTGGACGAGGCGGCGCTCAAGAGCGCGTTCTCGTTTGATGTGTTTGCACTCTCGGGTGCTGCCAGTGGCATGGATTTTTCGGGCATCGATTTGTCGGGTCTGGATATTGACCTTTCGGGCGTTGGCAAGGACATCGACTTCAGCGACATCATGGCCAAAGCGCCAACCCCAGATTTCTCGGGCGTCTTTGACGGCCTGGAGCTCACGCCCGAGCAAATGCAGCAGATGGGAACGCTTGCCAACCAGCTGTTTGAGGGCTTTATGCAATCGGAGCAGTTTAAGGCGCTCACGCCCGGCGATCTTAAGGACGCGTCGAAGCTTGCTGCCGCATTCTCGGCGTATCTTGAGAACGATGCCGCAGCCCAGCAATGCCTGGCGCAACTCAAGGCGCTCGGCGGCGATGCCCTGGCCGAGCGCTTGCAGCAGGCGATGACCGACTATGTGCAAAAGCAGCTGGCTTTGTATCTGCAGCAGGCTATGGATCAGGTGATGAATGCAATTAGCGACCAGATCGCAACGACCGTGTCGTCCCAGCTCAAAGCGGGTGCAGCGGGTCTTGTGGACCAGATGGCCGCGCAGGTGCCCGCTAGCTTTGCCAACCTGTCGAGCGCCATGCACGTAGATGCGAGCGCTTTTGCTCATGCCATCCACTTCAACATGGACGCCGAGGACCTGAGCTCGCTCATGATGAGCTATGCCAAGGCGTCGAAGCTCACCTACGACAACAACCTGACCACACTGGGCTATGCGGACGAGGCAGACCCCATCTCGGTCAAGATCTTCCCGCGCGACTTTGAGGCCAAGGAGCGCGTGCTCGATCACATCGATGCTTATAACAAGCAGGTCAAAGCTGCCGGCCACGACGAGCAGGCAATCTCGTACACCGACTACATGGGCATCATCATGGGTTCGGTGACCGACATCGTGAATACTATCAGCTTGGTGCTCATTGCGTTTGTGAGCATTAGCCTAGTGGTGAGTTCCATCATGATCGGCATCATCACCTACATCAGCGTGCTGGAGCGCAAAAAGGAGATTGGTATTCTGCGCGCAATCGGCGCGTCGAAGCGCAACGTGGCAAACGTGTTCAACGCCGAGACCTTTATCGAAGGTCTCATCGCCGGCGCCTTTGCCATTGTCGTCGTGGTGCTCGTGAGCTTCCCGGTCAATGCCTGGGCGCTTGCGGCCAAACAGGTTCCCAACCTGATGAGCCTGCCCGTACAAGACGCGCTGGTGCTCATCGCGATTTCGGTGCTGCTGACGGTTGTCGCTGGCCTGCTGCCGGCCCGCAGCGCATCCAAGAAAGACCCCGTAGAAGCCCTGCGCTCCGAATAATGTGACAAAGGGACAGTCCCTTTGTCACATTGAGACCCTTGCGAAAACGGGGTCTAATTACCGTTCGGCAGGTTAAGAACTCCCTCTCCCCGCTTAATGCTTGACGAAGAGTCCTCTGGTTTATATACCTATCGGTAGGCATATAGGATGTATTGCCGATAGAAATGGAGCAACCATGACTCTCACCACACCAGCCAAAAAAGATTGTCTCCGTGAAAGCGGCTCATTTGCTTGGGTCGTCGTTATTGCGCTCGGCTTAATGTCCGCCGGAACAACTGGCACATATAGCATTATTGCCGGCTCATTCGTTGCTCCAGTATGTGAAGATCTGGGCTTTGACTACACTTCTTTTTCTTTCTATTTCACCGCGATTCTTCTTGGCCTTGCGCTTGGGCTTCCGCTTTTGAGTCGCTTCATTCCAAAAGTAATCGGCAAACCATGGCATATTTGCATTGAACTCGTCCTTATTGCCGCCGGCGCCGCAATGGCGTTCTACACCGAGGTCTGGATGTTCACCGTCTCCGCCGCAGTGATCGGCATCTGCTTTTCGTTTACAACGGGCGTCTGCATGTCCGATGTCATTGACCAATGGTTCAGCAAATCGTCCGGTCTCGCCATCGGCCTCGCTTGGGGCGTTAATTCTCTCTGCACGCTGTTATTGAGTCCTGTCATTACGCTGGTCATCGAGCAGCAAGGCTGGCGTACGGGATACATCGTGCTTGCGGCCGTTTCTGCAGCTATGATTTTGCCTGCAAGCGCATTTATCATTCGCCTTAACCCCTCTGATCGCAATATGCTTCCGTACGGAGAGACCGTCTCCGAAACCCATGAGAGCTGCAGCGCCGATGAGCAGGAAGATGTCCTTTCGGGCATGGCACTCCGCGATGCCGCGAAAACGCCGTCTTTTATTCTCTGTGTCCTCTTGCTTTGCGTGGCGCAGCTCACCTGCTGCATGAACCAGCTGTTTCCAACCTATGCAAGCGAGGTCGGTTTCAATCCTATCGTAGGAAGCTTAATGGTCTCGGCAGCTTCACTCTCCGATATCTTCCTAAATCCCTTCGTGGGCAAAACATGCGACAAGCTTGGCGCTATTAAAGCAACGGTCGCATGGACAGGTGTCAGCATTCTTTCATTCCTGCTTCTTATCATTGGCGGAAGCAATGAGACCGTTTCCATCATTGCAGCTGGTGTAAACGATGTCATGTTCGCCATCGTTGGAACCGCAATGCCGATGCTTCTCCTCTCGCTCTTTGGATCACGCGATTTTGGAAGGATCTATTCGATCGTTTGCTCAGCGGGCTATGTCGTCGGTGCTTTTGGAATGCCGGTCATGATGAAGGTTTACGGCATGGCAGGGTCATTCCAGGGAGTATTTATCTTCTGCATTGCCTGCAACCTTATGATTGCTGCGTTTGCTATCGTTTCCGGCTTTCTCAATAAGGCTGCTGAAAAGTAATAAGCGCCGATTGCACCGGCATAGATTGCCACGCAACAGGGGTCGACTCCAAGCCAGATTGGAGTCGACCCCTGTTTTCGTTTTAAAGGTTGCCCGCAGGCACCATGGGCGCCAACATGCGCTTCAGCTTGGCTGGTCTATTTGAACATAAGCTCGACTATTCCCGCCCAAACCGCTTTCTCATCAATATCCTCACCTTGAGCGACCGTATTGCTTGCTCCCTCCAGAACGGTATAAAGAATTTGTACGTAGAGCATTACGTCGGCGCTATCGGAAAACGCGCCAATCTCTACACCATGAAGAAGGATGTCTTTAAGCGCATCCATGGTTCGTTTGGTCGCCGTCGCTTGACGTTCCTGAACTGCAGGAATTCGATTTGCTTGAACGCTAACCTCGGCCAGCACGCGCCGGCGCTTTTCATCGCTTCGATAGCCACCTATAACTGAATTGCCGAGCTCGATAAGCGCGGCCTTGAACCCGTCCCTATCGACTATTAGCGAGTAGTCGCGCTGATAGTCAATGGTCGGAAACATGCTGTCCAAGAGCGTAGTGAAAATCTCCTCTTTTGAGGGAAAGTAGTAGTACACCGACGGCTTGGATATACCGACAAAGTCGCAAATCTTTCCGATAGACGCTTTGTCATAACCGACTTCTGCCACAAGATCGTACATTGCGTCCAATATTTTTTTTCTTGTGCTCACGCTGCATTTCTCCATTGCAAATCACTTCCGCACTACCAACATTATTAAGGATGGCAACGGAACATCAATTCGTGTCCAAACATGACCACTATATACGGCGAACGGTATGTATCAGTAGGCGAGCGGCAATTATTCAAAATTATCTACCGAACGGTAGGTATAGTAGTACTATAGCAGGTGAAACCCCGCTATTGTCGCGGCCGGACAGCATCGCGGGAAACCCGACGGAAGGACCAACCATGTACGAGAACTATCGTATGCCGGGCGAGTTCGAGAAGCGCTCCAACGTCTATGTGACATGGCTTCCCGATTACATCCGTGCAGAGGGCTACGATAACCGCCAGCCCTGCGTTGACGTGATCAAGGCTCTGCTCGAGTATGGCGACGTTACGGTCAACCTCAATTGCGGCACCCCCGGCTCCTATGAGGAGGCTTGCTCGCGCCTGAAGGAGGAGGGGGTTGATCTCGATCGCATCGAGATCACGCAGTTCGAAGACTCCAACTTCTATGTCCGCGACAACGGTCCCAGCATCATGGTCGACGACAAGGGCCATTCTTATATGGTCAACCCCGCTTGGACCTATTACGGCGTGTGGGACAAGAACTCCCCGGAGTGCCAGTCCGCACGTAAGGCAGCCGTTCACATGGCGGTTGCGCTCGGTTGCTTCGATATCGTCAATTCCGAAATGGTTTCGGAGGGCGGCGACCGCGAGTTTGACGGTCACGGCACTCTGATCGCCATCGAGGACACGGAATGCCGCAAGCGTAATCCCGAGTTCACGAAAGAGGAAATAGAGGCCGAGTATAAGCGCATCTACAACCTCAACAAGGTTATCTGGCTTCCGCAGCCTATGCTCGAGGACGACGACTATCGACTGGGCATCCTCGACGAGAAGGAAGACGGAACTCCCGTCTTTGGCATGAGCTTTGCAGCTCACATTGATGAGATGTGTCGCTTTATCACTCCGAACAAGATTCTTCTTGCCGAGGTGTCCGATGAAGAGGCAGCCTCGAGCAAGGCTGGAGCAGAGTCTCGTCGCCGCATTGAGGCAGCCTACGAGATCCTGAGCAACGAAACGGACTGGGAGGGCAAGCCCTTCGAGATCGTTCGTATGCCCACCGCCGAGCCTATTGAAGTCGTTATCGCCCCTGGCGATGAAGATTACGAGCTCTATAAGGGCTTCATCGACGAAATGGGCGGCAAGTTTATGGATGGCACCCCCTGGCCCGAGGGCCCCGTCCACTTCTACGCCGCAGCGAGCTACTGCAACTTCCTGATTTGCAACGGCGTCGTTCTTGGCCAGCGTTATTACCACGAGGGCATGAGCGAGGTCGTGAAAGAGAAGGATGAGCAGGCCAAGGCAGTTCTTGAGAGCTGCTTCCCCGATCGCAAGGTCATCATGATTGATTCCCTCGCGCTTAACCTGTCCGGCGGCGGCGTGCACTGCTGGACTAAGGACGTGGCGGCCAGTCGTTAGTGAGCCTTAGAGCCTGCGCTCTTTGGCTTAGGCGCCACATGTACCGCTCCCCGAGGGATATCCGTGTTTTCCTCGGGGACACATTCAACAATAATTTTGATAATAATTCGAAAGGAAATAGGCATGAACAACAGCCTCCGCGGTCGCGACTACATCAACATCCATGATCTCTCCTCCGAGGATTTCCGCTATCTCATCGATCTTGCCTGGAACCTTAAGGCTCAGAAGAAGTCTGGTGTCGACCAGCGCTACTTCCCCGGCAAAAACGTCCTCGCCAACTTTGAGTGGGGCTCGACCCGTACTCGTTGCGCATTCGAGACCTCCTGCAACGATTTGGGCATGGGCTTCACTTATCTGACCAACTCCCACATGGGTGACTGCGAGACCGTCAAGGACGCCATGCGCGTCTTTAACGGCATGTATGATCTCATCGTCTATCGCGCACAGAAGGACGAGCAGTTCCTCTATGACGTCGCCGACCTGGTTGACATCCCGGTCATCAATGCCCTTACTCTCGGCGATCACCCGACTCAGATGCTCGCTGACGCTCTTACGATGGAAGAGCAATGGGGCGGTTTGCGTACGAGCCGCGGCAAGAAGATGGCTTTCGTTGGCAACTGCGCCGGCGCCCCGGTGTGGTATGGCCGTCTGTGCGCTATGCTCGACATGGACTTCCTCGCCATCGGCCCCGACGACCTCCGTCATCAGATGTGCAAGGAAATGATCGAAGAGGTGGAGGCCTGCTACGCCAAGTACGCTCCCAATAGGACCTTTACCATCACCTCTGACCTCGATGCCCTGGATGGCGTTGACGTTATCGTTACCGAGGAGTGGCGCTACATCAACCCCGAGTGCGGCGAAGAGGTTCTGGATCCCGACGACTACAACTCCTGGCTGGGCGATGCCGAGTCTTTGTACCCCTATCGCGTCACCAGCGAGCTGTGCAAGCGCACCAACAATCCCGACATCTTCTGCATGCATGAGCTTCCCTCTGTCCATAACGCAGATCACCGTGTCGGCAAAATGCTCCTCGACCAGTGCAAGAACGACCTCCATCGCGAAATCATCACCGAGGGCTTTGAGATTGCCGACGAGTGCTTTGAGGCCAACGCTTCGGTCATCTTCCGTGAGGCAGAGAACCGTCAGCACACCATCAAGGCTGTTATGTGTGCCCTTCTGGGTCTCTAGGAGCTGTATCAATGGATAATGCAAAGTTAAAGAGCAGCAAGGTTTACGCATGGGTTCTCGTAATCGCGCTCGGCCTTATGTCTGCCGGCACGACCGGATCCTATAGCGTCATCGCGGGCTCCTTCGTCGCACCCGTGTGCGAGGAGTTCGGGTTTGACTATTCCATCTTCTCGTATTACTTCACCGCAACGCTCATTGGTCTTGCGGCAGCTCTTCCGTTTGTCGGAAAACTCATTCCCAAGGTCGTTGGCAAGGTTTGGCTCCCCGTTGTCGAGCTTATTTTGCTCGCTGCCGGCGCAGGCATGGCCTTCTACACCGAAGTCTGGATGTTCATCGCCGCTGGCGCCCTGATTGGCGTTTGCTTCGCCTTCACCACCGGCGTCGCCATGTCCGACGTTATTGACCAGTGGTTCAAAAAATCTGGTGGCCTGGCAATCGGTCTCGCTTGGGCAGTGAACTCGATTTACATGCTCATCATGAGCCCCGTCATCACCTCTGTCATCGAGGCCGCTGGCTGGAGGACTGGCTATCTGGTGCTCGCTGGCGTCTCCGCCGTGCTCATTCTCCCCGCTTCCGTCCTGATTATTCGCTATAAGCCTCAGGACAAGGGCATGCTGCCCTATGGCTACGTCGAGGGCGAGACGGTCACCGAGACCGAGGAGACGACCGAGGATAGCACGCGTGGCGTTAGCTATGCGCGCGCCATTAAGTCGCCTGCCTTCTTCTTCTGCATCGGCTTCCTCTGTCTCGTTCAGCTCACTTGCTGCATGAACCAGCTCTTCCCGACGTATGCTTCCGAGGTTGGTTTTAGCCCCATGGTGGGCGGCTTCATGGTATCCGCTGCATCGCTCTTCGATCTGTTCCTCAATCCGATCGTCGGCACCACTTGCGATAGGTTCGGCAGCACGAAGGCCATTCTGGGCTGGCTCGCTGTCTCCATCCTCTCCTTTGTCATGCTCATGATGAGCAGCGGCAACTCGACGCTCAGCATCCTCGCAGCAGGCGTGAACGACGTAATGTACGTCATCGCTGGCACTGCCCTGACCGTTTTGGTTATGGATGTCTTTGGCTCCCGCGATTTCGGTCGCATCTTCGCGCTGATCTGCTCCGTGGGCTATATCGTCGGCGCCTTTGGCATGCCCGTTATGATGAAGGTCTATGAGCTTGTCGGCTCCTTCCAGGGCGTCTTCATCTTCTGCATCGCATGCAACGTTATTATCGGCCTGTTCTTGCTGCTGGCAAAAAAGACTGGTAAGAACCTCTCCTGGGACGAATAGTTCGATTCGTCTTAGACATACGCTGTAGGGCTTAACCTGCAGCCGCTTTGGGGCATCGACTAACATCGGTGCCCTTTTTCATCGAATGTGACAAAGGAGCAGCCACTTTGTCACATTGAGTGGCATGTAAATCGAGGTCTAATACTTTTCCGAGAAGTGAACGGCCATACTTGGACCTCCGAAGCATCGACATTTTTAGACGTCAAACCCGCAGGATTTGGCTGGCAAAACCGCAGGAAATTGCATCTCGAAAGTGCCGATGCTTCGGGGGCCCGTTTTCACTCGTTCACTTCTCGGGAAAAGTATTAAACCTCGTTGTATGGGGTGCGGCTGGAGGGTGGTCATCGTTCAGTAGCTACCTCTTCCTTGTGAATCGCCTGAAGCGCAAGGCATAATGCATGTGACAAAGGGACGGCCCCTTTGTTGTGTTGATATGAGAGAAGAGTAGATGATCCTTTCGCTGGCCCCTATGGAGGGGATTACCGGGCATGTGTTCCGTCGCGTGCATGCGGAGTGCTTCGGTGCGCTCGATTGCTATTACACGCCGTTTTTGCCGCCGCCGCGGGTGGGAAACCGCTTTGGCGGCAAGGCGTTTAAGGAGATCGATCCTGCCAATAACCAGGGGCTCAACGTGGTGCCTCAGCTGATGTCCAAGAACGCGGACGAGTTTGTGTGGGCGGCACAGGTGCTCGCCGACATGGGCTACCGCGAGGTCAATCTCAACCTGGGTTGCCCTTCGGGAACGGTTGTCGCCAAGGGCAAGGGCTCGGGTTTCTTGCGCAATCTCGACGAGCTCGAGGCGTTCTTAAGCGATGTGTGCGAGCGGTCGCCGTTGCCGGTGTCGGTAAAGACCAGGCTGGGGCTGGAGAATGACGACGAATACGAGCGCGTGCTCGATCTGTATTGCCGCATGCCGTTGGCAGAGCTGATCGTGCACCCGCGCGTGCAAAAGGACCGCTATACGGGATCGCCGCGCAAGGAGTTTTACGGCGAGACGCTGGGGCGTGCGCCGTTCCCCGTGGCCTATAACGGCGACATTTTCGATCTTGAGGATATGGATGCGCTGGTGGAGGCCTATCCCGGGACGCGCCATGTGATGCTGGGGCGTGGCTTGCTTGCGAACCCCGCGCTCGCTCGCATGGTCAAGGGCGGTCCCGCTGCCACGGCAGCCGAACTGCAGCGTTTCCACGACACGCTGTTTGCGGCCTATGCAGAAGAGATTGGCGGCAATGCGGTCTTACGCATGAAGGAGTGGTGGTTCTACGCCAAGTGCGCTTTCGCTGATCCCGCTACCGTCCACAAGATCGTACGCAAGACCAAAAAGGTCGACGAATACCGCGCTGCCGTCGAGCGCGTCTTTCGTGAACAGCCGCTTGCACCCACAGCTCGCTTCCACGGCTAACTAGTCATCGGGGGCGTTCTTTAACGACTGGTCATTTAAGGACGTCCCCAACGACTATGTAGCAAAAACATGTACACCAGCATCCAAAGATGTCGAAAAATGTCGACTTTGGATGCTGGTGTACATGTTTGGGTCCGACGGGGGAGCGGGCCTAGGCAATCAGTGCATCAAGTGTAATGAGCTCTCTGAGCCGCTCCGTGCGTGTTTGCCCATGGCGTTTGGCTTTTTCGTCAAACGCCTCAAGAATCGATTCGCCCACACGTGCTGATATAACGACGCTCGGCTCATCGGAGATTGGTGGCCTTCCCAACTTGATGGTGTGACCTTTCGGCCACTCATCTTTTTCGTAGGCTTCCGCGGCTTTCTTCAACTCTCCGGGAGCAAACCCCATCATCTTTTCGAGCTGCTTAGCATCCATGGCGCCTCCTATCGATCGACATAATGTCGAGCGCCGGTTCTCGGATTCTCTTTTTGTATACAATTTTGTAGACAAAAATACAAGCAGTTCATCGGGCTAATTAGCTTGTTTTGACCTGCCTGTTCGATAGGAAATGAGCATTGACGGCTTCGATACTCCTTTGCTTTTCAGCTTGGAATTTGGATGCTCATTGAACTTCCGGAGGGGAGCCCTTTATTAAGCTATTGAGATTCTGGGCAGGAGCTCTCACTGGTCTTCGGTAATGGGGCCAGCTTAATTCGCGACACAGTGTGTCGCGAATGGGAGTAGTCGTTAGGTGTCCTTCAATGGCTACTCATATAAGAACGTTCAAGTGTCGGATTTTGTCATTTAGTGTCGCTCTCAGCGACTATTCTGGAGGGTCGTGGTCAAAAAAGGGCAAATATGAGTACTGTTGCCATTATGGTTGCATTTATTTGCTATAAATTGTAGTTCCTGATGAGATTTGTTCCCATTAAGAGCTACTTTTATTGAACATATGAGGAGAAATAACGTCGTCTGCGGACGAGTGGAACGTTGAATAGTTCCTGAAGTGATCAAAATCGCTGCTACTAAACAGGTAGCAGTACTCATATTTGCCCTTTTTTGACCACAGCCCTCTCGGAAACCTTTCCAGAGGCGTCAAACAGCCATAATCCAAAGGTCTCCTCAAACAATTAGCCGGCCAAGAGCGTCCATGACTACCAAAAAGCTGTACGCCAGCATCCAAAGATGTCGAAAAATGTCGACTTTGGATGCTGGTGTACATGTTTGGGTCGTATGGGTTGGGGCCCTGGACGGACAGAGCGTGCGTACTAGAGCAGGTTTTCCTGTACCCATGCGATGATGTCGCTTGACTCGTAGAGCGGCTTGCCGTCGATGAACAAGCAGGGAACCTGGCGTTTTCCGCCGACGGCGATGAGTGTCTGCTCGGCTTCGGTATCGGTCGAGATATTGCGTTCGGGAATGGTCACGCTGCTATCGGCCAAAAAGCGCTTGACCTTTATGCAATACGGGCAGCCGGTCATAACGTAGAGGACGAGCTCATGATTAGTAGCCATAGGTCTCCAATCGGTTGCGGTTTTGATTGAAATACCCAAAGCCGCCGCGGTCTATGCGCGCGTCAACGACTCGATTGCCTGAACCAGAAACGCCGTGGCTCCGGTGCCGCAGGGCTTGTCGTAGTAGTCGATAAAGCGCTGATCGGCAAGATAGCCGTGGGCGAGGCCCAGGTATGCTTCGTCTTGGGGCTCGTGTCCCCAATTAAGGCCAATCCATCGGCGATGCATCGCGACGAGTTTGCGGGCCTCGTTGCTCTCCGGGTCGTCAATGCCCATGGCAATCGAAAGCTGACCCAGAATGGCGCGTTCAAGTTCCTTCATGTCGTTCCATGTCTGAGAATCCATGTCCAGTAACGTTTCGTTTGCCGCATCGATCGCCTCGTTGCCATAGCGCGCCCGCGCCTCGGTACCGTAGCGCTCCTCGTTTTCCTGCACGGCGCGCCAGCGTTCCAGTTGCGGCAGGACGGCGCCCATGAGCGAGACGGCTTCGTCGAGCGACATGCCGGTGTTTTGTGCCAGCCGCGGGGCACAATCCTCGATCATTGCCTCCATGGTGGTGTCGTAGGTGTACTTGCCGTGGTCGTAGCACCACTTGCAGTAATGGTCGGTCGCGGTGCCCGCAGCATCGGTGCCGCAGTCGTCGGGCGTGAGTATCATGCCGCAGCTCTGGCAATAGTGCTCGGGCATTTCGAGCAGGTGAGACAGGGGCTCGCCGGTTACGGCGGCAATGAGCTTCATCATGTCGATGCCAGGGGTGACTTCGCCGCGCTCCCAACGGCTGATGGCTTGGCGTGTGACGAAGAGCTTGGCGGCGAGCTGCTCTTGGGTAAGGTGATGGGCGCGACGGACAGCGATGAGCTTTTCTGCAAAGGCCATAACGGCTCCTTTCTGCTGGTTGATGGCTTAAGCATACGCGGCGGCAGGCGCCCTTCCAAGCAACCGTTGGTTGCACGACGGGGGACCGCGACAAAGAATTGCGCGCAGCGCCCCATGCCCTCATGCCGTACAATGACCGGCATGGAACCTATCGCACACATACATACCGACCTGCCGCAGAAGTTCGGCATTCCGCGCAACAGCTTTTTGGCGCCTCATCTGCAGGGACGCATCGTTTTTGAGCCGGAATTTGCCTCCAACGCAGCGGTTGAGGGTCTGGACTCCTTCTCTCACCTATGGCTGCTCTGGCGCTTCGAAAACGGCACACCCGGCGGCACAGCTAAGGACATAGCTGCCGATGCCAAGACGCAGGACAGGTCCGGCACCAATGCCAAGTGGTCGAAAACTGTGCGTCCGCCGCGCCTGGGTGGAGCCGAGCGCGTGGGCGTCTTTGCCACGCGCAGCCCGTTTCGCCCTAATCCCATCGGTCTCACCTGCGTCAAGCTCGATCGTGTCGAGCTCACCGACGATGGCCCCATCATCTATGTGCTGGGGGCCGATCTGCGCGACGGCACGCTCATCTACGACATTAAGCCCTACATTCCGTTTGCGGACTGCCACTCGGATGCGACCGGCGGCTGGATCGAGGATGCTCCGTGGCAAGAGCTCAATGTTAAGTTTCCGCAAGCACTGCAGGATATGGTCCCGCCCGCAAAGCTCCCCGGCTTGGTCGAGGTCCTTCGCCAAGATCCGCGCCGCGCGGGCAGCAAGCACGAGCCAAACCGCGTTTACCACTTGGCTTACGCCGGGCTCGACATATCGTTTACGGTCGACGGAGCCAGGTTGACGGTAACCGCCATCAACGACGCGCGGGACTAACCATCCGTCCGTATCCGTCAAAAACAACGCCAAACCCCATGCCAAAACCGCCCACGCTGGTGGACAATAACGCCTATCGAAACAGTCTACTTTGCACGGGAGCTCAGCATGAAATACGACTTTAGCTCGCTTGTCGACCGCCACGGCATGGACTCCATCGCCGTTGACTCCTGGGGCGAAATCCCCGGCATGGCTCCGAACGCACCCGACGAGGGCTTCGACCGCATTCCCATGTGGGTGGCCGACATGAATTTTGCCACGGTGCCCACGGTCCAGGAGCACATCATTCAGCGCGCTCAGCATCCCATGTTTGGCTACTTTAACCCGCGCCCCGAGTACTTCGACCGCATCATCGAATGGCAGAGCCGCCGCAATGGCGTCGAGGGTCTGGCACCTGAGCACATCGGCTACGAAAACGGCGTGCTGGGCGGTGTCGTGTCGACGCTGCGCGCGTATGTCCAGCCGGGCGATGCGGTGCTGGTCCACAGCCCCACCTACATCGGCTTTACCAAGTCCATCGAAGCCGTGGGCTATCGCATTGTCCACAGCCCGCTTAAGCTCGACGACCAGGGCGTGTGGCGCATGGACTTTGAGGACATGGAGCACAAGCTCACCCAAAATCACATCCATGCCGCGGTGTTCTGCTCGCCGCACAACCCCTGCGGGCGCGTATGGGAGCGCGATGAAATCGAACGCGCCATGGATATCTATCGCCAGCACGATTGCGTGGTGATCTCGGATGAGATTTGGTCCGATATCATCCTGCCGGGGCACAAGCACATCCCGACGCAGTCGGTGAGCGAGGATGCCCGCATGCGCACGGTTGCCCTCTATGCGCCGAGCAAGACGTTTAATCTGGCGGGTCTGGTCGGCAGCTACCACATCATCTACAACGAGACGCTGCGCGACCGCGTGTGCGCCGTGTCCGACAAGACTCACTACAACGAGATGAATGTCCTCTCCATGCATGCGCTTATCGGTGCCTACCAGCCGCAGGGCTACGAGTGGGTGGACGAGCTCAACCAGGTGCTTGCCGGCAATATCGAGTACTTCTGCACGTATGCAGAAAAACAATGGAAGGGCGTCGCGTTTTCACGTCCGCAGGGCACGTACATGGTGTTTCTGGACTGCACCGAGTGGTGCCGCGAGCATGGCCGCGATATTCAGTGGCTGCTCGACGAGGGGGCGCGCGTGGGCGTCGGGTATCAGGACGGCCGCCCGTTCCACGGAACCTGCCACATTCGCGTGAATCTGGCGCTACCGCTTTCGCGCGTAAGGGAGGCGTGCGACCGTCTGGACCGCTACGTTTTTAATGCACGGTAAGTGTGCGCTGCATGCGGGGCCTTCTGCCAGGTCGGCTAGAAGGCCCCGCATGGTAATGCGTCTGTAACCATTGGGCGCAGACCTGCTGAGGGGCTTACTTTTCCTGAATCTGCTTGCCGCAGAGATGCTCAATCGTAATCTCGTAGAGCTGGACGCCCTTGATGTCTTTGGCGATTTCCTCTTCGACTTCCTCGGCAGAAGGGTAGTACTTAAGCGCGAGCTGGCGGACTTTGTCCTCGATAAACGCGGGGGTGTCATTCGCCAGGCGACAACGGCCAAAGACCACGGTACTTATAACGTAGGGAGCCCAGTCACCGTCCTGGTACCACTCGTTGCCGTAAACGGTAAAGCAGACCTTGTCATCGCGCTTGAGTGCGTCGACCTTGTGGCCAGCCTTGGCGCCATGGAAATAAATCTTGTCGTGCTCGGCGTCAAAGAAGTAGTTGACGGGAATGGCGTACGGGTAGCCATCGTCGCCGTTGACGGCAAAGACGCCGCGCTTGCAGGTAGCGAGCAGTTCGCGCGCTTCCTCGTCAGTGATGGCGCGTTTCTTTCGACGTAAGGGCCTAAACATCGTTGGTTTCCTTTCTGGTCGTGCGTGGTGGTTGAGCACAAACTATAGCGAAACGGATCCGTTTTTCTTGATGCGGGCGAGTATGTTTTTGAGCTTGTTAAAGTCGAGCGGTTTGGACAGATGGGCGTTCATGCCGGCATCGTGTGCCGCCTTGGCGTCCTCGGCAAAGGCGTTGGCGGTGAGCGCGATGATGGGGATATCGGCTGCATCGACCTTCTCGCTCAGACGAATCGCGCGGGTTGCCTCATAGCCGTCCATGCCCGGCATCATGATGTCCATCAGAATCGCATCGAAGCTGCCGGCGGGATGCGACAGGTACAGATCGACGACTTCGTTGCCATTGGCGGCGCGGGTGACCACGACGCCCTCGGATTCTAGCAGCGTCTGGGCAATCTCGGCATTCAATTCGTTGTCTTCGGCGAGCAACACGTTCATGTCGGCGAGCGAGCAGTCGAGCACCCCCTCGACCGTATCTGCCCGCGCCTGAGGGTTCTTGTCGATATCGAGCGGAATCTGGACGTTGAACGTACTCCCCACGCCAACCTCACTCGAAATCTCAATCGTACCGCCCATCAGTTCAATAAGCGACTTGACGATTGGCATGCCCATGCCGGTTCCTTGGAACTTGCTGCGCGCATCGTCACCTTCTTGGGCAAACGGCTCATAGATATGCTTTAAAAACTTGGGAGTCATGCCAATGCCGGTATCCGAAACGCTAAAGCAAAAGAGCGCGCGCCCGTTATCGAGTGGCTTGGTCTTTGAGCTAAAGGTGACGGAGCCGCCGTGCTTGTTGTACTTAATGCTGTTGTCTAACAGGTTGATCATAATCTGTCGGATATGGGTGGGACTGCCGATCATGTATGGCCCCGTGGCGTACGGCAGACTATTGTCCTGTATGGTGATGCCGTTACTGGACGCGCGGAGCTTGCACAGCACCAGTGTATCGTCACAGAGCTCTTTGAGGTTAAAAGGCGCATGCTCCAGTGTTAGCTTGCGGTCTTCGATTTTGCCCATCTCGAGGATGTCGTTGATCAGCGAGAGCAGGTGATTGGCGGCAACGCGCGCTTTGGCACGGCTCTCGCGGGCGACCTGGATATCGCCTTCCTTCAATTCCTCGATCTCGATAAGGCCCAGGATACCGTTGAGCGGCGTACGGATGTCGTGGCTCATGCGCGTGAGAAATGCCGTCTTAGCGGCGTTGGCAGCATCGGCTTTTTTGCGCTCGGTTCGAGCGCGCACGAGCGCCCAGATGAGCAGGACGATGCCGACCGACAACATACCGATGAGGGTAGCGGCAACGGCGGTGCGGTTGCGATAAAGGAATTGAAGCGTGTTGGATTCCTGGGCCGTGTACGACGTGGATGAGTAATTGCTTGCGGAGAGCGATTCTCCGGCATTGATGATGCCCTTGTTGATGATTCCCAGCAGCTCGGGCTTTCCGCGCGAAATCCAGCACGAGAGCTCACAGGTGTCAGGGAGCTCGACCGTCTTGTAGCTCTCGAGATCATAACGGTCGCCGATGGTTTTTACGCGTGAGCTGGGAGCGACGATGCAATGTGCCGTTCCCTTCCTGAGGGCGTCGAACGCTTCATCGTCGGATTGGTATTCGGTCACGGTCGCTGTGGGGAACAGACTTTCAAGTACATTTTGGTTGATAAACGATGATTTGGTACAGGCGATGTTCTGAAGGTCTTTGTTCAGGTTGCCGCCGGTGTGGATGGCGGTGAGGGACACGGTCCCCAACGATACCGACTGCACAACGCCTGATTGCTCGGCAAACCAGTAATCTCGGTATACCGGTAGCGCAACGTCTATGCTTCCCTTTGACAGGGCCTTTGACATCATCTTGTAGCTATCAAAGGCGACGGTTTTGACCGTAATGCCAAATTTATCGTGCAACGTCGTCGCAAGCGATGCGAGCGAGCCTTCCATTTCGCCGTTTTCGTCTTCGTTGCAATAGGGGAGTTTGCCCGTAATGTAGCCGAGCGTGATGGTGTTGTCATTTGCTTTGAGCCAGGAACGTTCGGGGCTGTTGAGCGATGATGAACCGCTGTTTTGGACCGAGTAGTTAGATTTGACTTCGTCGATATAGCGTGGGTTGACACGGGCGATTGCCGACATGGCGGCATTGATGTCGTCCATCAGGTCGGGGCGGCTTTTGGGGACGGCAAAGTAGTAGTCGCTCGAACCAATGTAGAACATGGGGGAGGCGCTGGGCGACGAAATGGTGTCGTTCATGATGACGGCATCGACCTCGTTGTTTGCGAGCGCGTCAAAGAGGGCGCCGCCAGTGTCGATTTCTTTATAGGTGCAGGTAATGCCTTCGTTGGCGAGCCACTGCTTGCCAACGAAGGTTTGCATAACGCTGGGGTTGCAGCCGATAGTGAGACCCTGGAGTGCTTGAGGGTTACCCTTTGCGAGGTCGTCACGGTCTGGCCTGGCGTAGATGTAGTAGCGCTCGGTGCCCTCGGGGTTCGAGGAAAAGAGCAGCTTTTGGGCGCGTTCCTCGGAGTAGGAGATGTTGGGCATGAGGTCGATCTCGCCTGCCTCGAGCATGTCCATAAGCTCGGCGAAGGTGCCGGAGACATATTCGTACTGCCAGCCGGGCGTATAGTACGACAGGGTCTGGAGGTACTCGTAGCCCCATCCCGAGAGGCGCTCGCCGGGGGTGCCGTCCTGGAAGCCCTCGTTGCTGACGAGCCAGCCGACACGGACCGTCTTGACTTGCTGATCGGAGTCGGCGGCAAAGGCAGGGGCGGGCGCGACGGCGCTCAGTACGGCGAGCGCGGTAAGCGCAACGGCCAAGGCGCGATATATAGCTGAACGAAGGACAGTGGCAGCTCTCACATGCAATCCTAACGAATCGAGACATTACCGCATAAGGATACCAGCTCAGCCTGCCCAGCCGGCAGCAGCACCGCTAAACGGTTCCGCCCGGCAGTTGGGGACAGTCCCTTTCTGCCGGCACAAAAGGAACGTCCCTAACTGTCGGTTGTGGGACAATACCGAGCGAACGTGATTGGGCGTCTGGGAAAAGGGGTCGCGATGAACAAGTTGAGGACGCTTGCCGATGTGCTGCGACAGGCTGGCTTTGCGCGCATCACGGGCCTGTTTCTTATCTTTTACTTGCTGTGCTCGACAGCTGTCTGGCTGTCCGAGCCCACGACCCTCACCTTTGGCGATGGACTTTGGTTTAGCTTTGAGACAGTCTCGACCATCGGCTTTGGCGACATTCCGGCCGAAACACCGGTTGCCCGCGCTATTACCGTCGTCTTGAGCGTTATCAGCATCTTCTACATCGCCATGCTCACGGGCGTGGCAGTGAACTACTGCAATACGCTCATCAAGATGCGCCAAAAGGACACCATGGCGCGCTTTATGGACGATCTTGAGCATTTGGAAGAGCTCGATCGCGACGAGCTTGCCGATCTTTCGCGCCGCGTGCGCGAATATCGGCGTCGCCAACGCTAGAGCGGGCGCCGCGCGTCACGATGAGGGGGACAAATATGAACATCACCGTGTACCTGGGTACCAACACTGGCAATGACCCGGCATTTCTGCCCGCGGTGCAGGAGCTGGGCAACTGGATTGGCGCCAATGGACACGCGCTGGTATACGGCGGGTCCAAATCGGGCCTGATGGGTGCGCTCGCTGATAGCGTGCTCGATGCTGGCGGACACGTGACGGGTGTGGAGCCGAGCTTTTTTATCGAGGCCGAGTTTCAGCACGACGGCATCGACGACCTTATCGTGACGAGTGATATGGCCGAGCGCAAGGCCAAGATGATTGAGCTCGGCGATGCGTTCATCGCCTTTCCCGGTGGGACGGGCACGCTCGAGGAGATTGCCGAGGTCATGTCCGCTGTGTCGTTGGGGCACCTGAGTGCTCCGTGCATCCTGTATAACCTGGACGGTTACTACAACGACCTCAAGGCGCTGCTCGGGCACATGATCGATAAGGGTTTATCGAGCCCGCAGCGCCAGCACGGCATTTACTTTGCCGACGATTTGCGCGAGATTGTCTCGATTATCAACGGATGAGTCTTGAGCCTGTCCCGCCGTGGTCCCCGGTGGCTCCGTTTGCAGCGCAGACGGTTGGCTTGACTGGGCCACACTCGCTCTACAATAAAACGTATCTATGTCGACTTTGACCGCGGGAGGACCCGATGGATAAGCTCGCTAAACCCACGAACCGAGCGCTGTTTTTGGCCAGCGTTGCTGTGACCGGCGCACTCGCGGGTGCCGCAGTCTGGCTGTTCTTTTTTGCGATGGAGCACGGTATCGACTATCTATGGACAGAGATTCCGCACGCGCTGGGCGTCGCTTCGCCCGAGCTTGCCAGCGGCCCGTTTGGCTTTTTGCCGTATCCGTTTTTTGTCTGCCTGCTGGGCGGCCTGCTAATCGGTCTGTACGAAAAGATGACGGGCACCAGGACCGATGACCTCAACCAGGTGATGGCTAAGGTCAAGCAAGACGGGCACTACCCCTACGACAACCTGGGCAAGCTTTCGCTCGCGGCATTGCTGCCGCTGCTGTTTGGCGGCAGCATTGGACCGGAGGCCGGCCTGACCGGTGTTATCGCGGGTCTGTGCAGCTGGGTCGGCGACCGCATGCGTCGCTTTGGCGCCGAGTTTAGGGAGCTCACGCTGCTGGGCACCCAGGCTGCCCTGACGGCGCTCTTTACGGCGCCCGTCTTTGGCTTCGTGGCACCGCTCGCCGGTAGCGCCGACGGCGACGAGGGCTCTGCGTCCGGCGAGATCACCATCAAGTTGCCCAAGGCGCAAAAGACGATGGTCTACGGCATTGCGATTGCCGGCGGTCTGGGCACCTACCTGCTGCTTGGCCAGCTTGTGGGCGGCGGCATGGGCATGCCCAGGTTCGAGTCCGCCGAGGTGGGCAACTTGGAACTTGCCTGGCTCATTCCGTTGGCGTTGGTCGGCACCGTTTGCGGCTGGCTGTACTTTGCCTCCGAGCATGCAAGCGAGGCGCTGTCCCATGCAATAGGTGATTGTCCTGTCGTCAAAGCCATGCTGGCCGGTCTGGCGCTCGCCATCTGCGGCACGGTCCTGCCCTACACCATGTTTGCCGGCGAGACCCAGGCCGACGTGCTCATGGAAACCTACCTGACCATTCCCGCCGGCGTGCTTATCGCGACCGGTCTTGTCAAAGCCATGCTGACCCCCGCCCTCATCAACTTGGGTTGGCGCGGAGGCCACTTCTTCCCCGTTATCTTCTCGGGCGTAAGCCTGGGCTATGGTCTTGCCATTCTTACCGGTGCCGATCCGGTCTTTTGCGTCGCCGTCTGCACGGCCTCGACGATGGGCGCTGTCATGCGCCAGCCGGTCATGGTCGTGGGCCTGCTGCTCATGTGCTTCCCACTCAAGGGTATCGTCTGCATGATCATCGCCGCAGCCATCGCCGCCGGCGTTCCACTGCCCAAGCCGCTGCGCAAGTAGCACGGTGGCGCACGACGGGGACATGCCGTTTGCCACGGATTTGCGGGGAGGGGACGATCGCGCCCTTTGTGGATTGAGGCTCGCGTGGCTACAGATCGCGTACTCGATAAACCTTGGTGCTGACGGTGCAGCTGATTGCACATAGCGCGAGGGCAAGTGCGGCGATGCCTGCACACAGACAGCCCAGAACGGCAGGGTCGGGATTCGCTCCGACAATCGACATGAGCCAGTTGCTGATGGGGTTGGAGGAGCTCAGCGTGGCCATGGTGCCGCAGCCAAGCAGGGCAAACAGGCCAACGGATAGGCGCAGCGCCTCCATGTGTCCAAATCGAAAGAACAGCGGCTGCGCCAAAAACACCATCATGAGGGAGATGAGCATCGATGCTGCCGAGGCTATTGCAATCTCAAAGACAATCTGTCCCGTCAACGGGATACCCGCGCTGTTGAAGAGCGGGAAGGAGACGATGCTCAGAAGCGCGGCGGCGCACGCCATGACAGCCGAGAAGACAATGATGCTCAGGTAGCGTGCGCAGATGATGTCTTTACGCGAGAGAGGCAGCGTTGCGCGATGGCGCTCCCAACCGTTTTGATTGTCGAAACCGGCCAGTGAGTTCATGAATATGATGGGTGACATGGCACTAACGGCGCAGGCGCCGGCGCTCATACCGGAATCGCCATCCGACGCGTTGGCGAGCGTCAGCACGACGAAGATGAACAGGCCGACTCCTGCAATGCTCGGGATAAGCGAACGAGCGATGGCGAGCTCGGACATAAAGGCGCGTTTCATTTCGAAGCCCCTTTCAGCGTGAGGCGCAGGTAGTCATCAATGGTTGCCCGATCGCAGGGAATCTCGGGAAAGGCCTCGAGCGTTTCGCAACGGTTGGGCACGAGCACGTCCACGCTATAGGCGTGGTGGGCGGCACGGGCGCCTTCGACGCAAGCCATAAGCTCGGCAGCCTGCGATTGGGTGCAGTGGGCGATGCCGGCGCGGTCGGTAATGTCCTCGCGCGGCAGGTCAAAAATAATCGAGCCATTATCGATGCAGATGACGCGATCAGCGGTGCGATCGAGGTCGGACGTAATGTGGCTCGAGAGCAGCACACTGTGCTGGCCGTCGGCGACAAAGGCAAGCAGCTCATCAAGCAGTTCCTCGCGTGCCATGGGATCGAGGCCCGCGGTGGCTTCGTCCAAAACGAGCAGCTTGGCATTGTGGCTGAGTGCACAGGCAAGCTGCAGTTTCATGCCCATGCCGCGGGAGAGGTCCTTGACCTTTGTCTTGGGATCGAGGCCAAATCGGTTGATGAATCCGGCGAACTTTTCGCGGTCCCACGTGGGGTGCGCCGGGCCTACGAGCGCCTCGATCTGGCCCACCTTGAGCGTGGAGGGGAAGGGGCACGTGTCCAGGACAAGACCGACGCGGGAGCGTAGATGGCGTTGCGACTCATCGGGCGCGTCGGCGCCACAGCGCTGCCCAAACAGGTGCACCTCGCCGGCATCAAGCTGTATGAGCCCGAGAGCGGCTCGAATCGTCGTTGTTTTGCCGGCGCCGTTTGCGCCTACAAAGCCAACGATCTGGCCGGGCTCCACAGCGACCGCGACGTCGCGTAGTGAAAAGCGGTCGCTCACACGGCGTGAGATGCCTTTGAGTTCTAAAAGGTTTTGCATGGCATAGCCTTTCTTGCAGATGGCTACTGCATGGTTTCGGGGGCTACCAGGTCGAGCATTTCGTGCAGCTTGTCGCGTGTGACACCCAGGGTTTCGGCTTGGCTCGCCGCTTTCGCAAGTAGCTCTTCGATATGGCAGAGCTGGTTTTCGCGCAAGAGTTCCTGGTTGCCCTCGGCGACAAAGCAGCCCTTGCCCTGCACGGTGCAGATAAACCCGAGCTGCTCCAGGTCGGCGTAGGCGCGCTTGGTGGTGATGACGCTCACGCCAAGATCGCTCGCGAGTGCACGGATGCTGGGGAGTTTGGCTCCCGTAGCGAGCGTGCCCGAAAGGATCTGAGCTTTGACCTGCGAGGATATCTGCTCATAGATGGGCTTGTCGCTCGAATTGGATAGGATGATGTCCACAGCGGCTCCTTAGCTGTTGGGCTACACGTGTATATAACCGGTAAGCACAGTATATATACACTATGCACAGTTATGCAAGAGGCAAATAGGGATTGTCCGCCCGTTCATTCATCTCAATCTGTAACATCTGGAACCGATTTGGACGGCTACCTGTTACAGATTGAGATTTTACTGGCGGGCCCCACCTGGTTGTCTCAATCTGTAACAACTGGAGAAGATTTTGGCTGCTAGATGTTATAGATCGAGACATTGGCCACCCGTTTATCCTTATATCTCAATCTGTAACAGATGGACCCGTTTTGAGTGGCTAGATGTTACAGATCGAGATCTTTCTGGGACGCCCCCTGTTTGTCTTAATCTGTAACAGGTAGAGGTTCAAAAACCGTCTAGATGTTACAGATCGAGACAAACTGCTGCGGAGTGCCGCCATCGACTGCTACCCTAGGCCCCAACTGATGAATTTGTCCTGATAGGCACCCTAGAGCGGGATTTCGCGGCTACAATAGTGCGGTTACAACGACGTAATGCACTCAATGCAAGAAAGGATCCGCATGGCAAGCCTGTCGGATGAAATCTCGTCGCGCCGCACATTCGCGATCATCAGCCACCCGGACGCCGGTAAGACCACGCTTACCGAGAAGCTGCTGCTCTATACCGGCAGCATCCAGACTGCCGGCTCGGTCAAGGGCAAGAGCTCGGCCAAGCATGCCGTCTCGGACTGGATGGACATCGAGAAGGAGCGCGGTATTTCCGTTACCTCCTCGGTGCTGCAGTTCACCTACAACGGCGCCTGCGTCAACATCCTCGATACCCCCGGCCACCAGGACTTCTCGGAGGATACCTACCGTACCCTTATGGCCGCCGACGCCGCAGTCATGGTCATCGACGGCGCCAAGGGCGTCGAGGCCCAGACCAAAAAGCTCTTTAAGGTCTGTACGCTGCGCCACATTCCCATCTTCACCTTTGTGAACAAGCTCGACCACGAGGCTCGCGACCCGTTTGAGCTCATGGAAGAGATCGAGAATGTCCTGGGTATCAATACGTATCCCATGAACTGGCCGATCGGCAGCGGTCGTAACTTCCGCGGCGTGTTCGATCGTCAGACCCGTCGCGTTATCGCCTTTGAGGGCGATGGTCACGCCAACGCCACCAAGAAGGTCGCCGAGGTCGAGGCCGAGCTGGGCGACCCCGCCATGGATGAGCTCATTGGCGAGGAGAACCATAAGAACCTAATGGACGATATCGAGCTGCTCGATGGCGCCGGCGACGAGCTCGACTTGGATGCCGTGGCCTGCGGCAAGCTGAGCCCGGCGTTCTTTGGCTCGGCGCTCACCAACTTTGGTGTGGAGCCCTTCCTCAAGGAGTTCCTGCGTCTGGCCCCGACGCCGCGCGCCTATACCGATACGCTCACCAGTGAGCCGGTCGATCCTTGCCGCGACGACTTTAGCGGCTTTGTGTTTAAGATTCAGGCCAACATGGACAAGAACCACCGTGACCGCATCGCCTTTGTGCGCATTTGCTCGGGTAAGTTCGAGCGCGGCATGGATGCCTTTCACGTGCAGGGCAACCGCAAGCTTAAGCTCGCCACGGGCACGTCGATGATGGCCGACGATCGCGCCATCGTGGACGAGGCGTACGCGGGCGATATCGTGGGCCTCTTCGACCCGGGTATCTTTAGCATCGGCGACACCGTGTGCTCCGGCAAGCGCCACGTGCAGTATCCGCAGATCCCGACGTTTGCCCCCGAGATGTTCGCTCGCATTACGCAGGTCGACACGCTCAAGCGCAAGCAGTTCGTCAAGGGTATGGAGGAGCTTGCCCAGGAGGGTGCCATCCAGATCTTCCGCGAGCTGGGTGCCGGCATGGAGAGCGTCATCGTGGGCGTGGTCGGCGTGCTGCAGTTTGAGGTGCTCGAGCGCCGCCTCAAGGCCGAGTACCGTGTTGAGGTTCGTCGCCAGCCACTGCCCTATACGGACATCCGCTGGATCCAGAACGACCCCGACACTATCGATATCCCGGGCCTTTCGCTCACGCGCGACACGCTGCGTGTCGAGGACATGCGCGGCGGTAAGCTGCTGCTGTTCACGAGCCCGTGGAACGTGGATTGGGCAACTGACCACAACCCCGACCTTATCCTGTCGGAGTTTGGCAACGTAGCGTTTTAGCGCATCGGCGCGGTGGCCCTGCGGGGCTGCCGCGCCGGTTGCTTGCCTGATGCCGTGTGAGCGGCTATCATACCCACCGTCGTCTTATGACCGAGGCGTCCGAGCAGTTCGGGTCCGATATCCTGCTCGTTAAACCTAAAACCAAAGGAGTACATAATGATCAAGAAGGTCATGGAGGACTATAAGGTCCTGTTGCGGAGCATTCCCGCGGCAACGGTTTCGCTGTTTTTCGTGAGCGTCATCATGATGAACCTGCTGGCCAACAAAGAGCTTATCAGCCTGCCGTATCTGGCACTCGATTGCGGCTTTGTGGTGAGCTGGGTTTCGTTTTTGTGCCAGGACATGATCTGTAAGCGCTTTGGCGCCAAGGCATCCATCAAGATCTCTATCCTCGCACTGGCGGTCAACCTTGCCGTGAGCCTGTGCTTTTGGGCATGCTCGCTCACGCCCGGCATGTGGGGCGCCTACTACGACACGGGCATGATCGAGGTCAACACCGCCCTTAACGCCACCATCGGCGGCACCTGGTACGTGGTGCTGGGCTCTTCGCTTGCCATGCTCGTCTCTGCCGTGGTTAACTCCACGCTCAACCAGTCGCTTGGCCGTATGCTCAAGAAGAATAACTTTGCGAGCTTTGCCTTCCGTTCCTATGTGTCCACGGGTGTTGGCCAGTTTATCGACAACCTGGTCTTTGCCATTGTGGTGAGCCACACGTTCTTTGGTTGGACCTGGGTGCAAGTCCTTATGTGCTCGCTGACCGGCGCTGTCGCCGAGCTGCTGTGCGAGGTCTTCCTGAGCCCCGTGGGCTACAAGGTCGTGCGCGGCTGGGAGCGTGAGAATGTGGGCTCCGAGTACCTCGAGCGCCACGCAACCGCCTAAGGAGCAAGTATGCGGGTTTTGATCACGGGCGCTTCGGGCGGTATCGGAGCCGCGTGCGTGCAGCGCTTTTTGGACGAGGGCCACGAGGTCGTGGGCTTTGATCTGCTGCCGGCGGCGATCGAACACGAGCGCTACCGCCATCTGATCGTTGACGTCCGCGAGCCGGACTCGTTTCCAGTTGACCTTGAACCCCAGGTAATCGTCAACGTTGCCGGTACGCAGGATTCGGCCGACGACATCGCCGCCAACCTGTGTGGCACCATCAACGTGACCGAGCGCTACGCCTTTGTGGGGGAGGGGCTTGCCGCCAAGCCGACGCCGGCTATTAAATCCGTGGTCAATGTGGGGTCGGCGAGCGGGCATACGGGATCGGAGTTTCCCGCCTATGCTGCCAGCAAGGGCGGCGTTATCGCCTACACCAAAAACCTTGCAAACCGCCTGGCGCCGCAGGCCATCGCCAACAGTGTGGACCCGGGTGGCGTTATCACGCCGCTCAACCGTTGTGTGATGGAAGACGAGCACCTGTGGAACCAGATTATGGAGCTCACGCCGCTTAAACGCTGGGCTACCGCCCAAGAGATCGCCGAGTGGATTTACTTTGTGGGCGTGACCAACCGGTTTATGACCGGGCAGAGCCTGTTGATCGATGGCGGCGAGGCCGGCCGCACACAATTTATTTGGCCCGAATAGGAAACGCGCCCGATGGAAAGCCGTCGGGCGCGTTTTTGATGCATCGATTTTTAGCCGATGCAAGTCCAGTTGACGGGGGTCGAGCCGTACTGTTCGAGTAGCCGATTAGCTGCTGAGAAGGGACGCGACCCCATAAAGGCGGGGAGTTCTGCCGTGGCACGGTTGGCCGAAAGCGGCGAGGGGTGTGTAGAGGCCAAGCAAAACTTGCCGGTTGCCTTGCCCGCGCCGGTAGCGGCGAGCTTGCCTTCGACCATCTGCTGGGCAAAGCGACCCCATGCCAAAAAGACTACCGGTTGGGGCAGCTGGCAGCAGCGTTCGATAACATAGTCGGTCAGGGTGCTCCAGCCCAGTTTGGCGTGCGAGTTCGCGGCGTGTTCGCGCACGGTGAGCGTAGTGTTGAGAAGCAGGACGCCCTGCTGTGCCCATGGGGTTAGGTCTCCCGTAGCGGGAATGGGGCAACCCAGATCGGCTTTGAGTTCCTTATAGATGTTACGCAGGCTCGGCGGCAATTTGGTTTGCGTCGCGGGGACCGAGAACGACAGCCCCATTGCCTGGTTGGGTCCGTGATAGGGATCTTGACCCAAGATGACAACCTCGACCTGGTCGGCCGGCGTGTAGGCGAGGGCATTGAGGATGTCGTCTTGTGCCGGGTAGATGGTCTGCTCGGCACGCAAAAGGGCGATGCGCCCGAGCAGCTGGTTCGTAGTGTCACGTACCGGCTGCGGCGCATCGCCCAACCAAGTTGCTATGTTGCGGTCGCGGGTCGCGGCGTCCATGGGGCTCCTTTACGTCAGATGCTCTGTCGGTATCTATTGTAAAGGCGTCCGGAGACCTTTATGCCACGGCTACAAAAGGTGAGGCGCTTACGAGGCTCGCTCGGGCGTTCCTGCCATGCGGGCATGGTCGTGAGCATGCGCATGAAGTCGCGGGAGCTGCACGGTTGCCGCCATGACGCCGGTTAGGATGAGGGCGGCGCCAAAGAAGGCGATGGGGCTCAGGACCTCGCCAACCAAGAAGAACGAAAAGACGGCGGAGCAGACCGGCTCGAGCGAGAAGGCGAAGCCGGTGGTCTCGGCAGGCACGTGGGGCTGCACGAGTGTTTGGGTGATAAAGCCGTAGGCAGAGCAGATGAGTGCGAGCGCGACGACAACGACGATCTCGCTGGGCGTGCTGGGAAGCGTGAAGCCGCCAAAGACGCATGCGGCAATGCCCGAGAACAGGCCGCCAAAGCCCAGCTGCCAAACGCCCAGAGCAAGCGGATCGACTTCTTCGACAAAGCGCTTGGCTACGATAATGTGGCCGGCATAGATAAAAGCGGAGAGCAGCATGATGAGCGCGCCCGGATTCAGGCTGGTGAAGTCGGTGCCCGAGAGCAGCAACATGCCGCAGGTGACGATGGCGGTGCCGATGAGCACTTTGCGCTCGGGGGCGCGGCGCAGCAGGGCGGCGTTGGCAAACGGCACGATCACGACCGTCAGGCTCTGCAAAAAGCCGGCAGTGGAGGCAGAGGTGAGGCTGGAGCCCAGGCACATGCAGGTGAGCTCGGTTGCCATGATGGCGCCGATGATGGCGGCGCGAACCATAAGGTCGCGGTTGATGCGGAACGCGCGCTTGTGGAAGAGCAGCAGGCAGACCACAAAGGCGATGATGCAGCGTAGCGCGACGATGCTCGTGGCGTTCATGCTGTCCATGCCGATCTTCATGAGAGGGTACGAAAAGCCCCATGCGACGGGAACGGAAAATGAGAGCGCGATTGCTTTTTTGCGATCCATGGGACTCCTTTTGTTACAGAACGGTTTCGTACAAAGGATTCTGCTCCCAGATGTGGATGTAGTAAAGCGAATGTATCTTCAGTATGATTAAGAAATGCTAAAGTAGGCGCGAAAAGCGCTGACAAAACGTTTTACGGCTGCATTGATGTGGAGGCACGATGACATCGCGGTATCAGATTGTTTGTATGGTGGTCGATCGCGGCAGTCTTAAGGGCGCGGCGGACGAGCTGGGCTATACGCAAAGTGCGGTGAGCCAGGCCGTCAAGGCGCTCGAGCGCGAGCTGGGTACCACGCTTATCGAGCGCGGAAAGCAGGGCGTTACGCTTACGCGCGACGGTAAACAATATCTGCCGTACCTGCGCCAGATCGTGACTGCCGAGGCCGAGCTCGAGGGCAAGCGCCAGGAGCTGCTGGGGCTTTCGTCGACCGATATTCGCATTGCGACGTTTACCAACGTGAGTCGAACCGTGTTGCCGCGCGTGATCCGCGACTTTGGGGCCCTGCATCCGGGCGTGCACTTTACCCTCAAGCAGGGCGATTACACGCGCAACGCCCAGTGGGTGCACGATGGCGTGGTTGACTTTTGCTTTACGGCACGCGGGTTTACCGCTGGTCTCGAGAAGCGCGTGGTCTATCACGACGAGTTGGTAGCATTATTGCCGGCCGCGCATCCACTGACGGCAAAGGAAAAGGTGACACTCGCCGACCTGGCGTCCGAGCCGTTTGTGCTGCTGGATGAGGGCGAACAGAGCCTGGTGCTCGATGCATTTGCTGCGCATGGCCTGTCGCCGTATGTGACGAGTGAGGTGACCGACGACTACACCATCATGGCGATGGTGGAGGAGGGCCTAGGCGTGAGCATGCTATATCGCCGTACCGTTGAGGGCATGCGAGCCGATATTCGCGTGCGGCCCATCGTGCACGCCCCCTCGCGCGACGTAGTGGCAGCCTGGCGCAGTTGGGACACCATGCCTATCGCCACGAGGCGCTTTATCGACTACATGAGCTCACATATTGTCAATTAATGACTGGCGTGGCGTTGAGTGCGGTGTTTAGCGGGCTGTCGCTTTGGCTTGGGTGGCGCGATAGGTGCGTGCCGGGTGGCAGAGCAATACCGCTACGACCATAAAGAACGCCGTGGTGCCCAGGCTGATGGGGTAGACCATCATGATGTTCGCAAAGGTGCGGAAGTGCGGGAACACGCAGAACACCCAGTAGAAGCGGATGCCGCAGACGCAGATCATGGTGATGAGGGCGGGCGTGAGCGAGATACCAAAGCCGCGCAGGTAGCCCGACATGTTTTCGTAGAACATGCTAAAGGCGTACGCCGGGAAGATCGAACATACGCGGATATAGCCGATCGAGACGATGTTGGGATCGCTGTTGAACAGCGACAAGATCTCGCGCCCCAGGCCAACAATAACGATAATCGTGGTGAGCGCGACGATACCGCCTTCGACTAGGCAGACCTTGAGCGTCTTGGTGCAACGGTCGATCTGGCGGGCACCGTGGTTTTGTCCCACAAAGGTGGTGCAAGCCTGACTAAAGCTGTTGAGCAGGTTGTAGCACACGTACTCCAGGCTCATGGCGGCGCTCGATGCCGCCATGACCTCGGTGCCCAGGCTGTTGATGGCGGACTGGATGATGATGTTGGCGACGGCAAAGACAGCGCTTTGGATGCCGGCGGGCAGGCCGATCTTAACGATGCGCTTGAGGGCGACGGGGTCGATAGCCAGGTCGCGCGGGGTGACGCGGACGACGGAGTCGGTCTTGAGCAGGCGAATAAAGAGCGTAGCGGCGCTGACGGTGTAGGCGATGGCGGTGGCGATGGCGACGCCCGCGACGCCCCAGTGGAGTACGGGGACAAAGATGAGGTCCAGGCCAATGTTGAGGACGGTGGACACGGCAAGCGCCTGCAGCGGCATGCGGGTGATGCCGACGGAGCGGAAGATCGCGGCCTCAAAGTTGTAGAGCAAAATCGAGGGCATGCTGAGCAAAAAGACACGTAGGTAGAGTGAAGCGAGCGGCATGGTCTCGGCGGGAACGTTGAGCGCGGCGAGCATGGGCTCGGCAAAGACCTCGCCCAGGGCGATGACGACAAAGCCCACGAGCGCCATTAAAATCGAGGTATGGACGGCGCGTTTGACCATGTTCTGATCGTTGCGGCCGATGGCGTTGGCGATGACCACGTTGGAGCCAAGCGACATGCCAATAAACAGGTTGAGCATAAGACTGGTAAGCGGAACATTGGAGCCGACCGCTGCCATGGCGAGGGTTCCCTGGTCGCCCGAGAAGTTACCGATGATGACCGTGGCGATGAGGTTCGACAGCTGCTCCAAGATGCTCGTGGCGGCCACGGGGAAGGCGAACAGGGGAATATTGCGCCACAGCGAGCCGGTGGTCATGTCAATGTGCTTAGATACGGTGTCAGCCATATGCTCTCAATCTCTAATATGCTCTTTTGTGCTTATTTGCGCAGACGATGATACTCCTAATCGACTAGTCATTGGGGACGTTCTAAAACGATTACTCATTCAAGAACGTCCCCAATGACTAGGCGGGGAAGGCGTGCGACAATGGTGGGCGTTGTGTTGTTCGCGCTAAGGAGTTGCCATGTTGTTGTGTCCCGTTTGCCATGAGCTGCTGGTGGATGACGAACGCGGTGCTGCATGCGCGGGTGGGCACCGGTTTGACCGTGCGCGCGAGGGCTATCTATATCTCCTGCGCTCGTCCAAGAGCGGCGACTCCATGGGCGATCCCAAGTCGCAGGCACGCAGCCGTCGCGACTTTCTGAACCGCGGTTACTATGCGCCGTTGCGCGATGCGATGGTCGAGCTGGTGCGCGAGCGGGTGTCTGGACGTGCCGCGTCTACGAACTGCCCCATGACGTTGCTCGATATTTGCTGTGGCGAGGGCTATTACACCAGCGCCATGGGTGCGGTGCCGGGCGTGAATGCTTACGGCTTTGACCTGGGCAAAGAGATGGTGCGCCTTGCCGCCAAGCGCGGCGATGCGACCTACTTCGTGGCCAACATGAAGGACATCCCCGTGGCCGATGGCACCTTCGATATGGTGACCGAGCTCTTTGCTCCCTTTAACGAGCGTGAGTTTTCTCGCGTGCTGGCGCCAGAGGGCTCGCTCTACACCGTGGTGCCGGGTGCCCGTCATCTGTTTGGGCTCAAGGAGGTACTCTACGACACGCCGTACCTTAACGATGAGAAGCTGCCGAAGACCACCGAGCTCGAGTTGGTCGGAACGCGGCGGGTGTCTGCGAACATTACGCTCCAAACCCAGGCCGACATCGAGGCGGTGTTCCAGATGACGCCGTACTACTACCGCACGCGCCCTGCCGATAAAGAGCGCCTGGCAAACTTGGACACCCTTCAAACCGACATCGACTTCATCATCGCCGAGTACCGCCACAGCTAACAACCTGCCAAAAAGGGACAGGTTTGTTTTGGTAGGTTTTGTCTGGGCAAACGTAAAGGGCCGACCGCGGAGATGCGCGATCGGCCCTTTTTAGTTGCTTGGCTGCAGAGGTTATGAGAAGCGAGCGCTTACAGGCGGTCCTTGTTCTCGGCCTTAACGGCGTGTGCCTGCTGAACAAAGAACAGGTCGTAGACCACGATGACAAAGGCGACGATATTGACGGAGCTGCCGCCGAGCGCGGGAAGCGTGAGCGCGGCCTGCGCAATCGTGGCGATTGCGGCAACGATGCCGAGCTTAAACGCACCATCCACCTGCGAAGGCTTGTTGGCGCCCTTGATGCCCGCAACGCCCGCGGCGAGATCGATGAGGCCCTTGGCGACCAGCACGACCGCGGCGAGCATGGCGTTCGACCCGTACGTGGAATCGAGGTTGCCGGTCGCGATGCCGACGCCGGCGATGACGAGGCTGGCGATGCCCAAAACAAAGTAGACGAGGGCAAGGATTTTGAGAGTCTTACGAGCAGAGCTCATGGCTGGTCCTTTCGATACGAGTACGCCAACCTGGCGCACCCCAAGTGCTGCACATATGGTGAAGCACATTGTAGTTCAACGGGGCGATGCATGCGTTTGAAAGCGTCTCTTGCCTGCACGGTCCAACCTTTCAAAAAGGAAAGCCAGCTGTAAGGCAAATCGATGGCAGCCCATGTGCGGCGCTGCGATGATGAGGCCGTAACAAGGAGCTGGTCTCAAGGAGGAGTCATGATGTACGGAGCAGGGCAAGTGCGTGAGCCGCGGTCGTTGGGAAGGCGCATGGGCGATTCCGTGATCGCTGCCGTGTGCACGGGATTGATGGCGGTACTTTGCATTGCGATGCTGTGGGCCATGTCGCATGTGGGACAATAGCGGACGGTTGGGTGCCGACATAAACGGCGCTCACGTATTCGTTTTGATTGTTAAGGAGTACCCATGGGCGTCGTCGATCCCTTTTCTGTTGCTCGGGCCGCGGGGCTTGAGCTGACCGGGAAGTCCGAGGGCCTCACGCTCACCGACGGCACGATGGAGCTGCGTGCCGATTTTGGCCGCATGCTGCCGCGACTCAAGCAGGGCCGTCTGCAGCAAGAGCTGTTGGTGAAGGCTGCGCGCACAAAGGGCATCGAGCGACCATGGGCGATTGACGCTACGGCAGGCTTTGGCGAGGATTCGCTGCTGTTGGCGGCCGCGGGCTTTACCGTCGATCTGTATGAGCAGGATTGCGTGATCGCGGCGCTCCTCAAGGATGCCCTGGATCGCGCGGCAGATGATCCGGCGCTTGCGGCTGCCGTGTCGCGCATGCGCTTACATGCGGGCGAGGACAGCATTGCCGGCCTTCGCCATACGGCTGAGCTGATCGGGCGGGGCGAGCTTGCCGCCCCCGACGTGGTATATCTGGATCCCATGTTTCCCGAACGCACCAAGAGCGCGGCGGTGAAAAAGAAGTTCCAACTCTTACACCATCTGGAGCAGCCGTGCGCCGATGAGGAGACGCTGGTCGAAGCTGCGCTTGCGGCGCGCCCGCGCAAGGTCGTTATCAAGCGGCCGGTGAAGGGGCCGCTGCTTGCCGGCGTTAAGCCGAGCTATCAACTTGCGGGCAAGGCCGTTCGCTACGATGTGTTGGTGCCGCCGCGCCCGTAGCTTGCGTGCGATGGCTGGCGCTCCGTCAATGCCGTGCCGATGCGGCGCCTATTTCCAAGGGTGCGACGTCAAGTGCCAGCCGCCGCAGTATTCGCATTTGTAGCAGGCCAGCCCGCGGCGTCCGCGGTTTTCGCAGTCGGCCATAACTGCCTCGGCCTCGGCGCGCGTGTCGTAACGGTTTTTGCGCTCGCACGATTTGTAGCGCCAGGCTTCATCGCGCTCGGAGTCCAGGGCGTCGCGGCGCTCGTCCTCGCGTGCAAACAGGTCGCTCATATCGCCGCCGGTAGCAGCGCTCAAAAACTCGCTTTTGGCCTTTGACCAGGCGGCTCGCTTTTTGCTTCCCATCTGCTTCGCGCCCTTCTCCAAACGTTGGTATCATTGCTCAATCAAAGTGATACCAATAAACGTGAGGTCGCCGCGTGATGATCAGAAAAACCCTCGATACCGACATTCCCGCCGTCATGGCCATCTATGACGCGGCCCGCGCCTTTATGCGCGCACATGGCAACACGACGCAGTGGCCCGAGGGCACGCCTTCGGGCGAGCAGCTGGCTGCCGATATCGCCGCCGGTGGCAGCTATGTGTGCGAGGAAGACGGACGCGTGGTGGCGACGTTTGCCTTTCTGCCGGGGCCGGACAGTTCCTACGATGTGATCGAGGGCGGCCAGTGGCGCAGCGACGCCCCGTATGCTGTGCTGCACCGCGTGGCATCCGACGGCACCACGCATGGCGTCGCGGCTGCGATGTTTGCCTTTGCCGAGGAACGCATCGACCATCTGCGTATCGACACACACCAAGACAACCTGCCCATGCAGGGCGCCATCGCCAAGGCCGGGTTTAAGCGCGCCGGTATCGTATATGTGTCGGACGGTACGCCGCGCGTCGCGTTTGATTGGCTGCGCGAGGCATAAAGGCCGAGTCACATACCAGCGTTTCATCGAAATGAAAATGGCCCCGAGTGGGGCCATTTTTGGTAAAACGCGTTGTTGTGGGGTTCGCGCTGTTACCGCCTCAGATGAGCCAAGGCAGACAAAAGGGGAGGTGCCGGCTTTCGCAAGGCGCGAACCTACGAAAATCGCCGCGCGGCAACGCGGGGCGATGAGCTCGGTCGGGGGATAGGGCCCGCTTCGCCCGCCGGCCCGTAAATTGTATCATCCAGTGTGGAGCGTGAACGCCCGTTGCCGCGTGCGATGGGCTTGTAATAAGAGGAGAGCCATGTCGAAGCAAGCGGTCGTTGGAATCTTGGCGCATGTCGATGCCGGCAAGACCACGCTGGCCGAGGCCATGTTGTTCAACGCGGGTCGCATTCGCAAGCGCGGCCGCGTGGACGATGGCGATTCGCATCTGGACACGAATGCGATCGAGCGTGAGCGTGGCATTACGATCTTCTCGTCGCAGGCCGTGCTCGACCATGGCGATACCCACGTCATGCTCGTGGATGCGCCGGGACATGTCGATTTTTCTGCCGAGGCGGAGCGCACGCTGCGCGCACTCGACTACGCGATTTTGGTTGTGGGCGCCAACGACGGCGTGCAGGGGCACACCGAAACCCTGTGGCGCCTGCTTGCGCGCTATGACATCCCGACGTTCATCTTCATCAACAAAATCGATTTGGAGAATCCCGGCCGCGATGTTTTGCTGGCACAACTTGGGCAACGCCTTTCCGAGGGCTGCTTGGATGCCAGCGAACTGCTGGCGGGCGGGGCCGTTCAGGAGGACGCTGCCGCGTTAGACGAAGAAGCGCTCGAGGAGTTTTTTGAAGCGGGCGAGCTTTCTGTCGCAACGCTGTCGCGCATGGTTGCCGAGCGCAAGCTCTTTCCCTGCTTTGCCGGCTCGGCGCTCAAGGACCAAGGCGTGGACGAGCTGCTGGATGGCATATGCGCGCTGATGCGTGAACAGGCGTGGCTCCCGGAGTTTGCCGCGCGCGTCTATCGTGTCAGCCGTGGGGATCACGGTGAGCGTTTGGCTTGGGTTAAAGTGACCGGCGGCACGTTGCATGCCAAGCAGATGATTGACGGACGTTCCGGTGCCGAGGCATGGGAGCAGAAGGTCGATCAGGTCCGCATCTATAACGGCGAGAAGTATGAGCTTGCCCAAGAAGTTGCTGCTGGCGGTATTTGTGCCGTGACGGGTCTTGCGCACGTTCGCCCAGGGGACGCCTTGGGCGCGGAATCCGCGTGCGATGCGCCCGTCATTGCGCCAGTTCTCACCTATACGGTGCTTCCGGGCGAACACGATGTCCATGCGGTGTTCAAAGCACTGACTGAGCTGGCGGACGAAGATCCCATGCTCGGCGTAAGCTGGAATACGCATCTTGAACAAATACATCTGCAGCTCATGGGGGCGGTGCAGCTCGAGGTCGTGCAGCGGGTGTTGGCCGATCGCTTTGGCCTTTCGGTTGCGTTTGAGTCTGGCGGCATTCTCTATAAGGAGACTATTTCGCAGCCGGTCGAGGGCGTGGGCCACTTTGAGCCACTGCGCCACTATGCCGAGGTGCATCTGTGCCTGGAACCGTTGCCGGCGGGTTCGGGCGTGCAGTTTGGCACCGTGACCTCGACCGACGAGCTCGATCTTAACTGGCAGCGTCTGGCACTCACCAACGCCATGGAGCGCGATCATCTGGGCGCGCTGACCGGCTCGCCCATCACCGATGTGCGCATTACGCTCACGGGTGGCCGCGCGCATGCCAAACACACCGAGGGCGGCGATTTTCGCCAGGCCACGTACCGCGCGATTCGCCAGGGGCTCATGCAGGCGCGTGAGGCCGGCGCGGCGGTGCTGTTGGAGCCGTGGTATCGCTTTGAGCTCGAGGTGCCGGGGGAGTGCGTGGGCCGGGCGCTCTCGGATGCCACGCGCATGGGTGCCGAGTACGAGCCGCCGACGATGGCGGGAGACCGGGCGAAGCTTGTGGGTCGCGTGCCGGCATCTGAGGTGCAGGATTACGCGCTGGAGGTGGCTGCCTACACGAGTGGTCGTGGGCATCTGTACCTGGAGTTCGCCGGCTATGCGCCTTGCCATGATGCCGAGTGCGTAATCGAGACGGCCGCCTATGAGCCCGAGGCCGATCTGCCCAACACGCCCGACTCGGTCTTTTGCTCTCACGGCGCCGGCTACACGGTCAAATGGTACGACGTACCCGCCGCAGCTCATGTAAAGGTCGATCCCACCACCTTCCGCTCCTGGCGAGCAGCAGACGCCGAGTTTTTCGGCCATAGGTGATAGAGAGTCAGACTCTTTGCCGCATTTAATTGGTATAACTCGGTATAAGTTGGTATAACTGTTACCAGGGTTTACCGATCCGAGGAGGCCGACATGAATCCAAATCCCTTTAAGCCAACGGCAGGCAAGCGGCCTCCGATGCTCATCGGTCGAGAGCCGGTCATCGAAGATTTTGAGGAAGGACTCGACAACGGCGCCGGAGCGCCGGGCAGGCTCATGCTCATTACGGGAAATCGCGGCTGCGGCAAGACGGTTCTCCTGCGGGAGCTGCAACGTCTAGCCAGCGAGCGCGGATGGGCGGTTGTCTCCGATTCCGCTTCGCTTGGCTTGTGCGACCGCCTGGCCGACGCGCTTCGCTCGAATAAACCCGTTGTGACGTCAATGGAATTCGGGCCGTCGTTTGGCCGGATGTCGGTCGAGGCGGCGCGGGCAAAGGGCGAGACGTTGCGAGGGCTGGTCAACGAGCGTCTCAAGAAGCTCGGTCCAGGCAAGGGCATACTGTTTGCGATTGACGAGGCTCAATCTGCGTCTATCGAGGAGCTGGCGGCTCTTGCCGTTCTCTATCAGCAGGTGCTCGGAGACCAGGATGCCACGGGCTTGTCCGATAGCGACCAGCGCGGCCTTGCGCTAGTGTTCGCCGGTTTGCCCAGCATGGTTGATGACTTGCTCGAAGAGCCGAGCGTGACGTTTTTGCGGCGCGCCCAGCAGCGTACGCTGGGGGCGATTTCTTTGCCCAAGGTGCGCGATTCATATATCCAGACGGTCAAAGGCGCTGGTCTTTGCGTTGATGCGGGGACGGCGGACCTTGCGGCGCGCAGGAGCATGGGGCATCCCTATATGGTCCAGCTGGTGGGATATTACATGTGGCGGGCTGCTGTCCGGCGTGACTCGCGGGTCATTGAAGAACGCGATGTCGAGGATGGCCATGCGGATGCCGTCTCCGAGTTCTACGAAGCGGTTGACGCGCCTCTGTATTACGGGCTGCGCAGTCCACAACGCCTCTTTATCGAGGCCATGGCTGCTGACGAGGGTAAACCGACGCGCATGGCGGATATCATTGAGCGCTGCGATCGCACCCAGAGCTGGGCGAGTAAATATCGCGCAAGCCTGATTCGCGAGCGCGTCATCGAGGCTGCCGGATACGGCCTCGTCCGATTTACCGTGCCCATGCTGGGCGAGTATATCCGCGACCGCATTTTATGGCATGAGTAGGGTGATAAAGGTGACGGAACAGAAGATGAGCCCGCAGGCTATCGAGGTGCGCGGCGCGCGCGTACACAACCTCAAGGACATCGATATCGATATTCCGCTGGGAAAGCTCGTGGGCATTGCCGGCGTATCGGGTTCGGGCAAGAGTTCGCTGGCGCTGGGGGTTCTTTATGCCGAGGGCTCGCGTCGCTACTTGGAAGCACTCAGCACTTATACCCGCCGTCGTTTGACGCAGGCCGAGCACGCTCAGGTGGATGAGGTATTGCACGTACCGGCGGCGCTCGCGCTGCACCAGCGTCCGAGCGTGCCGGGCGTGCGCTCCACCTTTGGCACCATGACCGAGCTCAACAACAGCCTGCGTCTGCTCTTTAGCCGTTGCGCCCATCACGTGTGCCCGCATTGCGGGGCGCGTGTGGAGCCAAGCCTCAACGTAGCGGCTGGCCTGTCGCTCACGTGTCCGACGTGCGACCGCGAGTTCTACGCTCCGAGCGCCGAGGACCTTGCCTTTAACAGTGGCGGTGCATGCCCCACCTGTGGCGGCACCGGTGTCATGCGCGAGGTGGACGAGGCGAGCCTGGTGCCCGACGAGTCAAAGACCATCAACGAAGGTGCGGTGCTTCCCTGGGGTACGCTCATGTGGGATTTGATGAAGCAGGTCGCCGGCGAGATGGGCGTGCGCACCGACGTGCCGTTTAACCAGCTCACGCCTCAAGAGCGCGACATCGTGTTCCACGGTCCGGCGGTTAAGAAGCACATTCTCTACGTTCCCAAAAACGGCGAGGGCGCCACGCCGCTCGACTTTACCTATTACAACGCCGTCTATACCGTTGAGAATGCGCTCGCCAAGGTTAAGGACGACAAGGGCCTCAAACGCGTTGCACGCTTTTTGCGCGAGGGGGCATGCCGCGATTGCGGCGGCACGCGTCTCTCCGAGGCTGCGCGCCAGCCTCAGGTGCGCGGTATCAATCTGGCACAGGCCGGGGCCATGACGCTTGGTGATGCGGTCGAGTGGGTGCGCGGGGTGCCCTCATCCTTGCCGGTCGAGATGCGGCCCATGGCGATGGATATCTGCGATTCATTTTTGGGCGCGGCCCGTCGCCTGGTCGACTTGGGTCTCGATTACCTTTCACTCGACCGCGCTGGTGCCACGCTCTCCACGGGTGAGCGCCAGCGCGTGCAACTCGCCCGCGTGGTGCGCAACCGATCGACGGGCGTGCTCTATGTGCTGGACGAGCCTTCGATCGGCTTGCATCCCGCCAATGTCGACGGCTTGGTGGGCGTGATGCGCGATCTGGTGGATGACGGCAACACCGTGGTTGTTGTCGACCACGATACGCGCGTACTGGTGGAAGCCGACTATCTGGTCGAGATGGGCCCCGTTGCCGGAGCGGGTGGTGGTAATGTGATTGCCGCTGGCACGGTAGACGAGGTCGAGCAATCGCAGGGCAGCCGCATCGCCCCGTTTTTGCGCGCCGAGCCCAAGCGCTTGCGTCCGCAGGTGACTGACGAGGAAATGTTCGACCAGGGCCACATCCGTATGGCAACCGATACCATCCATACCGTCAAACCGCTCGAAGTCGATATCCCGCGCGGCCGTCTCGTTGCGGTGACGGGCGTTTCGGGTTCGGGCAAGACGACGCTGGTGCTTGAGACGCTCATTCCGGCACTCAAGGCGCAGGCAGATGGCGAGCGTCTGCCAAGACACGTGCGCTGGGTCGATGCCGAAGGCATTGCCCGCGCCAACCTGATTGACGCCACTCCCATCGGCGCCAACGTGCGCTCGACGGTGGCGACTTATGCCGACATCCATGATGAGCTGCGTCGCGCCTTCGCCCGTACGCCCGAAGCCAAGGCAGCCGGCTACAAGGCGGGCGCCTTCAGTTACAACACTGGCGCCTTGCGCTGCCCTACGTGTGACGGCACGGGCTCGATATCGCTCGACGTGCAGTTTTTGCCCGACGTCGAGATCGTCTGCCCGGCATGTCGCGGCTCGCGTTATGCAGACGCGGCTTCGCATATCCATCGCGAGGGCAAGGACGGGAGTCTGCTTACGTTGCCGCAGCTCATGGACATGAGTGTGGACGAGGCCCTCGACGCCACGGTGGGACTCAAGAAGGTTCAGGCGCGCTTGCAGACCTTGCACGACCTGGGCCTGGGCTATCTCACACTCGGTGAGCCCACACCGGCGCTCTCGGGCGGCGAGGCGCAGCGTCTTAAGCTTGCGAGCGAGATGGGTCGCGTGCAGGATGATGCCGTATTCGTATTCGACGAGCCCACGATCGGCCTGCATCCGCTCGATGTTCAGGTGTTGCTGAGTGTGTTCGACGGCCTCGTTGCCAAGGGCGCCACGGTTATCGTGATCGAACACGATCTCGACCTTATCCGTAACGCCGATTACGTGATCGACATGGGTCCGGGCGGTGGCGACGCGGGCGGGCAAATCGTCTGTGCTGGCACGCCGAGCGACATCGCAGCCTGCTCCAAGAGCATTACCGGCCGCTACCTATAGACAATGAGGCAAAGGGACAGCCCCTTTGCCTCATTGATGCTTATTTCACGCATTGAGCGGCGAGATAGTCGCGGAAGAATGGCAATTCAAATGCGACGAGCCCTCGTCCTCGTTCCCCGATGATGCCGGCATCTATCATGCGGCGTCGGTAGCGGGAGACCTGCTGCGGCGAACGCTTAAGGCGCTCGACAAGGTCAGCGGTGGTGGACTCTTCCTCGTCATCGAGCATGGCGATGAGGAATCGCTTGTCCTCTGCAGTGAGTTCCCGATAGGTTGCCGCGAGGATTCGGTCGTCCATCTCGTCGCGCGCGATTTTGATTCCCAGGTCAAAGTCGCGTGACGAGATTTCCTTCGAATCGCTTGTGAGATCCCAGGCACGGTAGCCTACGAGTTGCAATAGGAAGGGAAAACCAGAGATCGAGCGAACGGCTCTATCGATTCCCTCAGCATCTGCCAGGCGATCGTTTTCCTGGATTGTGCGAATCAAGGCCTCGCGTACGTCATAGTCGGCAATGCGACCCAGATGATATTGTTGGGCGCGGCGAAGGAACGAGACCGTCTTGTGGTTCAGCAACGTCGAGACGTTGTTGGGAAGCCCCGCCATGAGCAGCGCGACGCGTTTCCCATCGGTCACAAAGTGCTGATACGTCGCTGCGAGCTGAATCATCTCGTCGAGTGTCGGGTCTACCTCGTCAACCGTGACGAGCAGACCGGTGCCCGCCTCGTTGAGCTGGTCGATGATGTCGCTCATGCGATAACGCCAGGTTGAGGCATCGTGAACGCGATTGACCTCGATACTGCCGAGCGGTGCAATTCCGAGACCGGTGACTTCGAAGTTCTTAGACGGGTCGATAAGATGGCCGGCAGCACGTTTCGCCCCGAACTCGATTTCCTCAAGCATTCCCGGGAGCGCGGTTGTCTTTACGGCAATCCAGCCGTGGGATTCCGCCCTTGTCGCGAGCGACGACATGAGAGCGGTTTTACCGGTTCCACGCGCGCCTGAGAAGATCGAGGTCAATTCTGGGCGCCTGCGCTGGCTCAAGAAGGCACGGTCCAAATCCCGAATAATCTGTTGTCTGCCAGCGAGATGGGCAGGAACCTCACCAAAACTGGGGGTAAACGGGTTCTCGAGATATTTCACAAGACTCTCCTTTCACACCGCCGTTTAACTTCATTTTACTTTAGTTAATTCTGATTAAAAGTGAGGGCTCTTTATCTAGAGCATCAATTAGGCGTGTGTGCCGTCGGCGTGGCGCTTGAATGTGACAAAGGGACAGTTCCTTTGTCACATGCCGGCAAAGCCTGTTTGGCGCAGGGCTTCGTAGAGGACGATGGCGGCGCTGTTGGAGAGGTTGAGTGCGCTGATGCGGTAGTCGTCCGGATTGACGAAGTTGCCGCAGATATCCTGCCGAAGGATGGCCTCATGGCCGTCCTCGATATGCCCCAGCGACACCTCGTGGGCTTCCCAAGTCTCGGCGTTATCAAGCGAGTCGCAATCGCGCAGCATCGGGATGCGCTCGCAGCGCTCGGGCGCCGCGGCAAGCAGTGGCTCGGGAATGCCCGAGCTCTCGCTGCCAAAGACCAAGAAGTCGCCGTCGCGATAGGTGCTTTGCGCATAGGTGCGACGAGCCTTTTTAGTCAGCAGGTGCAGGCGCTCATCGGCGGGGGAGAGGCCGTTGCGGGCAAGGAAGTCCTCCCAGTCGGCATAGGTCGTCACGTCTAAGTTTTGCCAGTAGCCCAGTCCGGCGCGACGCACCGTCTTGTCGTCGAGCGAAAACCCCAGCGGCTCCACCAGATGCAGGCGGGCGCCGGTAACCACGCAGGTGCGGCCGATATTGCCCGTATTGGCTGGAATCTCGGGCGCATACAGCACGATATTGAACATGAATCTCCTTGGCTTAGAACGAAAAACCACCACGAAGGGCACCTTCGTGGTGGTTTGGCGGCTACGTAGGCGGAAAAATGCCCGCTTGGATAAACCTAGGCGCGGTGCCAGTCGGTCAGGCAGGCATCGAGGGAGGCGATGAGCGCATCCTTGTCCATGTGACGGCCGATGATGCACAGGCTCGTCATGCGGTCGCCCGTCTCGTCGTCCCAAATTTGCATGATCTCGGGGTTCTCGTCGATGATCTTCTGCTTCTCGCCCTCGGGTGCCGAGTCAACGAACAGGCCGTTCTCCATCAGGCGCATCTGGTGGCCAGCCTGCTCGAACATGTAGCACATGTCCGGATAGCCGGTCTGCCACAGCGGACCCTTGACGCGGATGACCTCGTCGGGCCACTCCTGCTCAACAAAATCGGTGAACTTCTGCAGGTCAAACGGCTTGCGGCGCGAGTAAACAAAGGTCTCGATGTCGTACTCGAGCACCTCGGGGTCGTCGTGCTCCTCGGGATGCTCCATGGCCTCGATCCAGGCAGCGGAGTTGTAGGCGCGCATAAAGTCGAAGCGGTCGGTATCGAGCAGTTCCTCCATGGGAACCTCGCCGTTTTGGGCCTCGATGATCACGGCGTCTTTCTGCAGGCTGCGCACGATGGCCTTGAGCTCGGCGATCTGCTCGGGCGTCACGGTATCGGTCTTATTGAGGATCAGCGTGGAGCAGAACTCGATCTGCTGGATGAGCAGGCTCTCGATGTCGTCCTCGTCGATATCCTCTGCCAGCAGGTCGCGGCCGCCGTTGAACTCGTCGTACATGCGGGCGCAGTCGACCACGGCCACGATGTTGTCGAGCGCAAGCTTGGGCTCGCCGCCCACCTTGGCCTCGTCGCAGAAGCTCGAGATGGTGTAGGCGATGGGGATGGGCTCGCAAATGCCCGAGGCCTCGATGATGATGTAGTCGAAGTTGCCCGAATCGGCGATGCCCTGCAGCTGGTTGGCCAGGTCATCCGAAAGCGTGCAGCAGATGCAGCCGTTGGTGAGCGGGATGAGGTCGTCGGTCTCGGAAAGGCCGCCGTCAGCGATGAGGCTGGCATCGACGTTGATTTCGCCGATGTCGTTGACAATCACGGCGGCGCGGATGCCGCCGTCGTTAGCGAGGATGTGGTTGAGCAGCGTGGTCTTGCCGGCACCGAGGTATCCGGTAAGCATGATGATCTTCACGGGTTTGTTGGGCATGTGCCCTCCTTTGTTAGACATGGCTTACAGCTGAATCATATGCCAAACGCCTGCTCTTATACCCACGCGCCGGCAAATAACACAAGCTACTCCCAGGCTCCCCATACATCGGGGCAATAACCGACGGTGGCCTTTTTGCCGTTGCGCACGATGGGCTCGGCCAGAACCTGCTGGTTCTCGAGCAGTTTATCGAAGCGCTGACTGGGGGTGAGGTGCTGAATGAGCGCGAGCGTCTCCTCGTCCTTGGCTTTGGGGTTGAGCAGCTTGTCGATGCCGCCGACCGCCTGCATCACGCTCGTGAGCTCGCCCTTGCTCATCTCCTTTTCCTTAAGGTCAATAAACTGCACCTTAATGCGGCGCTCCTTAAAATAGCGCTGGGCCTTCTTGGTATCGAAGGACTTTTTGGTGCCAAAAATCTGCACGTTCATGTATTTGTTCCGCCGTTCTACCTGATGAAGTTGGTCGTTGCTCGATCTGCCTCGGGTGCGTTGATGCCGGCGGCCTGTCCTGCCTCGATACAGCGAAGGAGCCAGGCCATGTTTTTGCCGATGTTGCGCATGGTGGCAAGGCCCTCGGCGTCCCCATTGGCGTCGCCGGGCACGCGACCAAACACGTTGTTCCAGTACGTGGAGGCAACCACGGGCATCTGGTTGATGGTGAAGTACTTATTGAGCACATCGAAGGTGGTCGACGTACCGCCGCGACGGGCGACGGCGACCGCGGCGCCGGGTTTGTGCTCAAAGGCATGCCCGCCTGCATAGAAGGCGCGATCGAGGGCCGAAAGGATGCGGCCGCTGGGGTGCGCATAGTAGACGGGCGAGCCAAAGACAAAGCCATCTGCCTGCTCGGCGGCAGCGATCAGCTCGTTCACCACGTCATCGTCAAAGGTGCAGCGGCAATCGAGCTTGCCGCACTGACCACAGCCAATGCAGTCGCGAATGGGCTTGGTGCCCAGCTGAAACACCTCGGTATCAATGCCTTCGGCATTGAGTTGCTCGGCGACTTCGGCGAGTGCGCGGGCGGTGTTGCCGTTTGCCTTGGGGCTGCCATTGACCAAAAGAACCTTCATCACAAACTCCCTCTGCTGTCGGTGACTTCTGCAGAGGATTATCGCACGATGGGGGAGGCGGTGTGGGCGCGGTGCTAATCAAGTTTGGTACCTGGCACCTGCACGGCTTTCCCGAGCAACGCTTTGAGCTCGTTCAAAATCGAAACGGGCTGACGGTCGACGCCGTCCAGATGGAGCGTGGCCACGCGAATGGGCGGCTGATATTCAAATGGGCCAAAGAGCACGGGCGAACCCAGGAACCGCTCGATCTCCTCTGCAATCGCATCGGTTTCTTCGGGATCAAAGTCGTCGAAAAGAGCCACGAACATCGGCCCCGTCGAGCGGAACATACGACCCTTACCGCGCGAACATTCCACCAGACAGGCGGCACATTCTGCCAAAACGCGGTCGCCCGCATCAAAGCCAAAGCGGGCATTGACCTGAGCGATATCGTCGATTTTGATGGCGATCAAACCAGCCTTGCGCGCCACGCGACGCATTTCGCCAATGGCGTTGACCAGGGCATGAATATCGCCCAAGCCGGTCACGGAATCGGTCGTATCTGCCAAGCTTCGGTTGATGATAATGCCCACATACATGCCGGGCTCGGTATCGGTGCCGTCCAAGCGGTAGCCCGTGCAGTCGCAAAGCACGTATTTTCCGGTGGCGTCCATTACGCGATACTGCATGTAGTGGAAGTGCCACGTGCCGTTTATCACCATGTCGAGCTCGGCGCGTACGTTGTCGCGGTCCTCGGGGTGAACGCGGGCAAGCCACATGTCGAGTGAGTTAAAAGGGTGCTGGGAGGGCAGGTCAAAATCGCGCACGGCGTTAACCGACCATTGCGATTCTCCCGTATCGAGATTGAGGATAAACGGATAGCGCGTCTCGGAGCTCATGGAGATCGCTTGGAACACCCGGTCGTTGCAGGGAAGCTGATCGACGATTGGGCGTTGCGGCGCGTCATCGTCTTTCGGTTGCTGCACACGATGCATAAGCTTATAGCGATACATCTTGCGATCGGCATCCATCGTCATCTGGCGACGCGTGTCGCCAGCAAGTGGATCGACGCGCGAGCAGCCAAAGCTAAAGCTGCCGATCATGGGCGCCTTGCCACCTGAGCTCGCCTCGATCAGCCTGGTACGTACCTGCTCCAAGCGCTGCTCGAGTTCAATCTCGTTTGCGGAGAGCGAGATAAGCACAAACTCGTCTCCACCGATACGGAACAGCATTTCATCGTGCTCCATGGTTTCGGAGAGCGTGCGGCAGATGCTCAGAATATAGCGATTGCCTTCGGCGTGGCCAAACCTATCATTGCAATGCTTGAGATGGTCGATGTCAATATAGGCGCAGGTGAAGGGGTCGCCTTTGCGCCAGAGTTGCTCGACGTGACGGTCGAATCCGTTGCGGTTGCCCAAGTTGGTGAGCGGATCGATATAGGCGTTGCGCTCAAGCAGCTGGCGCTCTTGTTGCAGGATGGCATGCGTCTTTTGCAGTTGCTCGCCAACGGCGCGTAGCTCAGCAGGCAGCGCGGCAACATCGAGTTCGGCGGTCGAGACGCCGTTCGCAAGTCGCTGAAGATAGGCAATAATCGATTGCTCGCCCAGGCGATATGACTCGTTCATGATGGATAACCTCCTTGGGCGGAACAACGGTTTGTATCATATCCCCAATTCGGTTTGAATTGGGGATATAAGTTAGCTAATGGAGACAAATATCCCCTTCGACGGTGGCGTTTTGCGCGCGAGCGTATCAGTTGTTATTGCCACCATCGAGCAATGCCTCAAAATCCTTCGCCGGCATGGGGCGGTAGCAGAGGAAGCCCTGAGCGTAGCGGGCGCCCATTTGTCGTAGCATGTTCGCCTGCTCATTTGTCTCGACGCCTTCGACCACGACGGGCAGATGGAGCGACTGCGCCATTTCGAGCATCGATGAAATGATTTGCGTGCTGCGGCCTTGATCGCGGTCGGTGGGCACAATCTGCCAAATGTGCTTGTCGAGCGTCACCATAAAGCCGCTTTCCTCGAGTGCGGGGATATGGGTGCACATGCTGTGGGCGGCTATTATTCGACAGGCGGTAGCGCGACGATGCGATGTTCGATAAAAATGCGACTGGGACGATATATGTTGACGGGTATACTTGTCCCGGTTTAAAACGCAGGAACGGAGATGGTCGCATGGCACAGTCAAATATGACGCGCACGGTGGGGCTGGCGCTCGAGGGAGGCGGCTACCGCGGTATGTATACGGCGGGCGTGCTCGACGTTTGGATGGAGCACGGTTTGACCTGCGACCATATGGTGGGCGTCTCGGCGGGCGCGGCATTTGGCTACAACTTTAAATCGCGCCAGATCGGCCGCGCCATTCGCTATAACAAGGCCTATTGCGCCGACAAGCGCTATGCGAGCGTGACCAGCTGGCTGCGAACCGGCGATATGTTCAATGCCGACTTTGCTTATCACGAGGTGCCTATCGAGCGCGATCCCATCGACTTGGAGGCGTATCGCGCCTGCCCCATGCGATTTACGTGCGTGTGTACCGATATCGAGACGGGCAAGGCCGTCTACCACGACCTGCCGTATGGCGACGAGCGCGATATCGAGTGGATCCGGGCGTCGTCGGCAATTCCCGTGGCGACGCGTCCTGTCGCCATTGAGGGCCGCAAGTACCTGGATGGCGGCGTGGCTGATTCTATTCCCAGTGCATGGCTGTTTGCTCAGGGGTATGACCGCAATATCGTGGTGCTCACGCAGCCGGCGGGCTTTGTGAAGCGGCCCAACAGCGTGATGCCTATGCTGCGTCGCGTGTTCCGTCACTATCCGGAGTTTGTCGCAGCGCTTGAGCATCGGCATGAGGTCTACAATGCCACGCTCGATGATTTGGCACGTCGTGAGGCCGCCGGCGATATCTTTGTGGTGCGTCCGAGCGAATCGGTGAAAGTGCCGTCGCTGTGCCGCGAGCCCGATGAGCTCGAGCGCATCTATCAGATTGGTCGTCGCGATGCTGAGGCGACCTTGCCGGCACTGGAGACATATCTGGCAGGGTAGAGGCCGCTGCCGCCATCTCGGCGGAAAGCGCATCCCGGAATGGAGGTCCAAACTGGGATGCGCTTTCCATTGCTGAAGATGTGAGGCTGCGGATCAGCTGCTCGGCCTAGACTTACGCCTGCTGCCAGGTGTCGACGAGCTCCTTGGCCGCGGCGTAGGGGTCATCGGCGCTGCAGACGGCACTCACCACAAAGAAGCCGTCGACGCCGGTGGCCTTGAGCTGCGGCAGGTCGGCCGTCTTGACGCCGCCGCCCACCACGATGGGCACGGGGCTTGCCGCGTGGAGTGCGGCCAGGTCCTCAAAGCTCTTGGTGATGATAGAGCCGTCGGCCGCGCGTCCGCAGTCGCGCTTGGTCTCGGTCTCGTGGAGCGGGCCGATGCCCAGGTAGTCGACCAGGCTCATGTCGGCGGTCTTGACGTACTCGAGCATCTCCTCGCAACGGGCCGAAAGGCCCACAATGGCATCGGGGCCCAGCAGCTTGCGGCAGACCTCGACGGGAATGTCGCTCTGGCCTACGTGCACGCCGTCGACGGCAATGCCCTGCTCGCGCGCGGCGAGTACACAGTCCAGACGGTCGTCGATTAACAGGGCGACCTGACCGGTCTTGCCAGCCTGTGCGATTGCCTGCGCGGCGTCGCCGGTCAGTGCAATGATCTCGCGGGCGCTTGCCACCTTGGAGCGCACCTGGATACAGGTAAAGCCTGCGTCGAGCGCCTGGGCCACCACATCGCCCACGGGGCGCCCGAGGGTGTTTTCGGGGCCGAGTACCAGATAGGCCGAGATATCAAGGTTGTCGCGGATGCTCATCGTGCTTCCTCCTGCTTCTTGATCTGTGCTTCCATGCGCTCGAGCTTGCCGGTCATGGTGTCGGTAAATCCGGGCCGAATATCGGCTTTGAGCACGACTTCGGTGCGGATTCCCTTGCTCGCCAACACAAAGGTTGCGTCGCGCACGACCTGCATGACCTCGTCCCAGTCGCCCTCGATCTCGGTGAACATCGAGGTGGTGCGGTTGGGAAGGCCGCTCTCGCGTATGACGCGCACGACCTCGGCGACCTCGGCGGACAGCTCGTCGCCGGTGCCGCACGGGGCGATGGCCACGGCGATGAGCGTGTTCATTCCGGCATTGGTTGCGGGCTCGGACATGGCTTACGCCTCCTCGAGCTCGAGCTGGTTGTTGGCGATGTCCTGGGCGCTCGCGCGGTAGAGCTCGTCGATAAAGGCGACCTTAAAGCTTGCCGGGGCGTCGGCGACAGCGGCGGCACGCGTGCCGGCAACGTTGTAGACCGCGGTGCCGCAGATGGCTGCCGTAAACGGGTCGGCGGCGCAGGCATACACGGCCAGCACGCCGCCCTGCGAGCAGCCGCAACCGGTGATCTTGGACATGAGCGGGCTGCCGCCGTGGGACTTGGCCACGGTTGTGCCATCGGTAATCAGGTCGACTTCGCCCGAGACCACAACGGCGCCGCCGGTGTAGCGGGCGAGCGCCACGGCGGCATCGAGGGCAGCGTCTACCGTGTCGGTGGTATCGACACCGCGCACGCGGCTCAGATCGGCCGCCTCGCCCTCAAGACCCCACAGGCCGGCGAGCGCGATGATCTCGGAGGCGTTGCCGCGCACGATGGCGGGCTTGTACTGCTTGAGTTCGTTTACCAACTGGGTGCGCAGGCTACCGATGCCCAGGCCCACCGGATCGAGCACCCAGGGCTTGCCGGCGTCGTGTGCCGCCTTGGCCGCGCGGGGAATTGTCTGCTCGTAGATGGGGAAGAGCGTGCCCATGTTGAGATAGATGGCGCCGCCGCCGGCAACGAGCGCTTCGCCCTCGTCGGGCAGATAGACCATGGCGGCCGATCCGCCCACGGCGAGCTGTGCGTTGGCGACAAAGTCGATCGTCACCGTGTTGGTGATGGAGCCGGCCATCGGATTGGTGGCGCGAATTTCCTCTACGGCCTTGACCATATGTTGCTTAAGCTGTTCCGAATCAATCACTGCACATGCCTCCTTGGCATAGAAAAGGGGCGCTGTGCATAGACAGCGCCCCTGTAAAGGCGGCATGCTCCCTACGCCAGCATTAACTGACAGGTTCAAAGGATTGGGCCCCATGCCCTCTCAGCCTTGTGGTTTGCACCGCCGGCACTCCCGCATCGAATCTGTTGTTCCCTATACTAGCGCACCTGCCAAAAAGGGACAGGTTTATTTTGGCAGGTCGTTACAATAGGTAGGACCGATACGAATGGGGGCCTTATGATTAAACTTGTGCTGACCGATATGGACGATACGCTGATTCCAGCCGGGCATGACGGCGCCAGCGACTACGCCATTGAGGGTATTCATGCCATGCAGGCGGCGGGTCTGCACTTTGGGCCGGTTTCGGGTCGTCAGCCGTCCGCGATGGGCTGGATGTTCAAAAACCGTTCCGAGTGTTTTTCGACCGGTGCGTTCTGTAACGGCCAGGTGATGTTTGTCGACGGCGAAGTAGTCGCTTCGCGCGCAATCGACAACGATGCTCTGATGCGTTTGGCTGACTATCTGGAGCAAGAGACCGACGATACATTTCTAAAAGTCTACAGCCTGGGCGATGACTTTTGGGGCAACGATGCCTATTGCGTGACGAGCAATCCCGAGCGTGTGCGTCGCGCTATGGAGTCGGGCGGCAATGCGTGGCTCAAAGGCGAAGAGGCCCCGTGTCGTCCCGTCGTCGATGGCGCGCCGGTGTTTAAGGCGAATATCTGGAGTGCCCGTTCGCGTGAGGAGCTCGCGGAGCTACGCGAGCGCGTTGCCGTTGAGGTGCCGGAACTCTCGCTTGTGTTTCCCAACAACCGAGTGCGCCTGTTCGACATCCTTCCGGATGGTTGGGACAAGGGCTGCGCTGCGCTGGAGCTGGCGCGCGCCTTGAGCCTGACGCCCGACGAGGTGGCCGTATTTGGCGATTCCGATAACGATCTGCCCATGATCGATGCCGTTCCCAACTCCGTTGCAGTCGCCAATGCCAACGAGGCCGTCACGGCTGCCGCGCGCTGGCATATCGGCGCCGCGGTGGATGATGCGGTCGCCGGAGTCCTGCATCAGATTGCCGCCTGCGCCGCGACGGGGGAGATGCCGCCGTTTATGCGCCTGCCGGGTACTGCCGACGCGAATCTCACTAACAGCTAAGGAGACAGCCATGAAGCTCCAGCAGCTCAGATATGTCGTCAAAGTTGCCGAATGCGGCAGCATTACCGAGGCCTCGCGCCGGCTCTTTGTGTCGCAGCCTTCGATTACCGCGTCGATTCGCGATCTCGAAAACGAGATGGGTGTGCACATCTTTGAGCGCACCAACAAGGGCGTCATTGTGTCCGAGGAAGGCGAGACCTTCTTGGGCTATGCGCGCCAGGTACTCGACCAGGCCGACCTGCTCGAGGGCAAGTACAAGGGCGCATCCGAGCAGGTGCCGCACTTTAGTGTGAGCTGCCAGCATTATTCCTTTGCCGTCAACGCGTTTGTCGACGTGATCCGCGAGTTCGATGCCGCGCGCTACGACTTTACCCTGCGCGAGGAACAGACCCACGAGATTATCGAGGATGTCGCGCACATGAAAAGCGAGCTGGGCATCCTATATCTGTCCGAGCACAACCGCGAGGTCATCGAGCGCATGCTGGTGGCCAACGAGCTCGTGTTCGAAGGACTCTTCTGCGCCACGCCGCATGTCTTCGTCTGCGCCGACCATCCGCTGGCGGACCGCTCCAGCGTGACGCTCGAGGATCTGGAAGACTACCCGTTCCTGTCCTACGAGCAGGGCAGCTACAACTCGTTTTACTATTCCGAGGAGCTGACCTCGACGTTCGAGCGTCGCAAAAATATCCGCGTGCGCGACCGTGCGACGTTGTTCAATTTGGCCATGGGCCTCAACGGCTACACGGTATGCTCGGGCGTGATCAGCCACGAGCTCAACGGCCCCGGCATTATCTCGATTCCGCTCGACGTGGACGAGTACATGGAGATTGGCATCATCACGCGCAAGAACACGACGCTTACGCGCTACGGTCGGGCCTATATCGACGCGATTCGTCAGCATATCTAGGCTGCTGTGCTCCGCACGGTTCAAGTCTCTTTATGACAGTCCAGACTGATATAGGAAACATCTATATCAAACTGTTATAAACGTATATTTTACGATGGTCATATGAGCGCTCATACTCTGTCCCAGTAAAGCAACCAATGCAAAGGGAGATATCTATGAGCACTTCGATTCAACCGAACGCGCCGTTTCGCGCCGATATCGTCGGCAGCTTTCTTCGTCCGCAGGCTGTAAAGGACGCCCGTGCCGACTATGTCGCGGGTAAACTCGACGCTTCCGGCCTTAAGGCCGTCGAGGACGATGCCATTCGCGATTTGGTGGCCAAGCAGAAGGCCGCCGGCCTGCAGGTGATCACCGATGGCGAGTTCCGCCGCAGCTACTGGCACCTCGATTTTATGTGGGGCCTTAACGGCATTGAGCGCCGCACCTCACGCACGGGTTATATGTTCCATGACGAGGAGACGACGGCCGACACCGCCGTGGTTACCGGTCCCATTAGCGGCGAGAACCACCCGTTCGTCGAGCATTTTAAGTTCGTCAAGGCGCTTGAGGAGGAGGGCCAGGTCGCACGCCAGACCATTCCGGCGCCGATCCAGACGTTCTCTGAGGTCACGCTCGATCGCTGCGATGGCCAGCAGGAGAGCCTGCGTGCCGTCTATAAGACCGACGAGGAACTTGCCGACGCCATTGCAGCCGCTTATCGCACGGTGATCGCCGACCTGTACGCAGCAGGCTGCCGCAACATCCAGTTTGATGACTGCACCTGGGGCATCTACTGCGATACCGATTTTGTCGCCAAAACCGGCATGAGCCCGGTCGACCTGCAAAAGGTAAGCGAGCTGGGCGTGGCGCTCAACAACGCCGCCATCGAGGGCAAGCCCGACGACCTGGTCATTAACACGCACGTGTGCCGCGGCAACTATCACTCCACCTATGCTTTTGAGGGCGGCTACGACCCTATCGCTCCGTACCTGTTTGCGCGTGAGAACGTCGACGCGTTCTACCTTGAGTTCGATACGCCACGCGCCGGTGGCTTTGAGCCGCTCAAGTACGTTGCTCCCGGCAAGAAGGTCGTGCTGGGCCTGGTGACCACCAAGGCGGCTGAGCTTGAGGACGAGGACGTTATCGTCGAACGTATCCACGAGGCCGCAAAGTATGTGTCGCTCGAGAGTCTGTACCTGTCGCCCCAGTGCGGCTTTGCCAGCTGCGAGATTGGCAACAAGCTGACCGAGGATGAGCAATGGGCAAAGATCGCGCTGGTCAAGCGCATTGCCGAGCGTGTTTGGAAGTAGCGCTACCGTTCACAGGTGACGGCGCGTGCGAGACATGGCGTATCACGTACAGTGGTTCGGATCGTATCGTTCGGGCAGGTTATTCGATATGCCTGATCGCCCTTCCATCATGAAAGGACTTTCATGTCCCAATCCTCGACGCCCGCCGTCACCGATGCCATCTACGATGCATCGTCGCTCGGCCGCCCGCGCATGTTCCCGCTCGGCCTACATATGCGCGTGGACGCCATTTTTAATGCGTCAGTATCCAGTGGATGCCGCGCGCCATGCGCAGGTCAGTTTGGGCAAAATGATTGCCGGGGTTGAGCTCCAGCGTTGTTGGGATGTCGCGCTCGATAAACAGCTTTTCCATCGCGCGCGTATCGTCGAGTACGTGCCGCATCATGCGGTTGGGCGTCTTGGTTTCCTTTTTACCGAGCGACAGATAGGCGGCGTCGGGCGTAGCCGTCATCGTGCGCTCGCGCGCGTAGTCGATAAAGCCGGGGAACCACAGCGACCCCGATGCACTCGCCACGCGCTCAAAGACATCTGTTTGCCAAAGTGCCCACAGTGCAAAAAGACCCGCCAACGAGTAGCCGGCAACGCCGCGCCAGGCGGGCGGTTGCGGGAGCGATGATTCGGCCTGGGGGATTATCTGCTTCAACAACTCGTCAAGAAAACCAGCAGCCTGTCCGCCAAAGGGCTCGGCATCTCGTATAGTTCCGTCGCATTCCCAGGGGCTCAGCTCGCGATTCCAATCGAGCCCTCCAATGGCGACAAGGGTGAACAGCGGGCAGTCGAGCTCTCGGCAGCGCTCGTAGACTTCACTACCGTTGCCCATAATCACGGGGAGATAGATGACGGGCGCGCCTTCCGCACACTCTGAATAAACGGTTATCTGCTTATGATGCGCTTCCAAGGCAGGCTTCTCTCGGTGTTGTGATATTGACAGCCTCAATTGTCGCACGCTGACACGGGGGCAGACGCTAAAAGAAAGGCGCGGAGCCGCTCGATGCGATTCCGCGCCTTGTTGTTTTGCTTTAGCAGACTATGCCGTTACGCCACGAAGAAGTAGACGAGGAAGGCGAGGGCTGCGATCCACATGAGCGGCTTGATCTTGGAGGCCTCGCCCTTAAAGAGCGCGACGACCACGTAGGCGATAAAGCCCAGGCCAATGCCGGCAGAGATGGAGTAGGTGAAGGGCACGCCGGCGACAATCATGAACGCCGGGAAACCCTGCGACACGTCGGACCAGTCGATCTCGGAGGCCTCGCTCATCATGAGGTAGCCGACGTAGACCAGAGCACCGCAGGTGGCGGCGCTGGAAACGATGGTGACGATGGGGGAGAAGAACGCGGCGAGAATGAACAGCACGCCGGTGGTGACGGAGGTGAGGCCCGTGCGGCCACCGTCGGCAGCGCCAGAGGTGGACTCGACGAAGGTGGTGATGGAGGAGACGCCCATGAAACCGCCCACAGCAGCGGCGGCGGAGTCGACGATCAGAATCTCCTTGATATTCTCGACGTTGCCGTCGTCGGTGAGGAACTCGCCCTGCTTGGCCACGGCCATCGCGGTGCCCATGGTGTCGAAGAAGTCACTCATGAGCAGCGAGAACGAGATGACGAGGAGCGCGGGGTCGGTAAGGACCTTGACGATGGCAGGCACGCCGCCGGCGTCGGCGATGGGGCCACCGATGCTCGAGAAATCGAGCGGGGCGATGATACCGGTCGGAGCCTGGGTCACACCTAGGGGGATACCGGCGATGACGGCGACGACGATGCCGATGAGCAGCGAGCCGGGGACGTTGCGGCAGGCGAGGGCGACTGTCACCAGGATGGAGATGATGCCGACGATGAAGGTGGGGGAGGTGATGTCGCCCAGACCGACGAGTGTACCGGCGCCAGCGGTGATAATGCCGGCATCGCACAGGCCAATCATGGCGATGAACAGGCCCAGACCCACCGAGATGGCGTGACGCAGGACAACTGGGATGGCGTCCATGATGGCCTCGCGCAGGCCACAAAGCACGAGCAGCAAGATGACGACGCCCTCAAGGAAGATGACGCTCATGGCCACGTGCCAGTCACCGCCGCAGACGGTGGTGGTGATTCCGGCGATCATCGCGTTGACGCCTAAGCCCGACGCGCAGGCGAGCGGGCGGTTGGCGAAGATGCCCATGCAGATGGTCATGATGCCGGCGCCCAGGCAGGTGGCGCAGGCGAGCGCTCCCGCATCGATGCCAGCGCCCGAGAGCACCGCGGGGTTGACGGCGATGATGTAGGCCATCGCCAGGAATGTTGTCAGTCCAGCGCGGAGTTCGGTCCCGATTGTGGACTTGCGCTCGCTGACGTGAAATAGTTCGTCCATGCATACCCTTTCCTTGTTCGGCCCCGAGTTTAGGCCGATTGACACGAACTCACCCACTATAGCCCCTTTACGACGCTGTTGTTCCTCGCATGTTGATGTTCGGCGCTTTGTAGCAGACGGACGGTATTTTTCGCATGAAAAAGTGTGGGTACCGTATACTTAAGCGGTTACAACGACCCCTATGGAGGAACGTATGATTAAAGAGCTTTGCCACGACGAGGCTATCCTGTCCCAGCGTTGCGAGGTTGCGACCGTCGAGGACGAGTCGGTTGCTCAGGACCTGATCGATACCATCAAGTCGCTCGACGATGCCGGCTGCCTTGCCGCTAACCAGATTGGCGTTACCAAGAAGGTTTGCGTCTACCTGGACGATGCCGGCGAGCCCCACGTGCTCTACAACCCCCGTCTGGTGTTTGGCCTGGGCGCCAGCAAGATGGAGGAGAGCTGCCTGACGCACGAGGAGGTCACCAAGTCCACGCGCTATATCAAGTGCAAGGTCGCTTATGACGTGATCGTCGACGGCAAGATGCGCGAGCGCAAGCAGGACTTCGTCGGCTTTGAGGCGCAGATGGTTCAACACATGATTGATCACTGTCTCGGTAAACTCGTCTAGGACGATTTGATCGGGGATTGAACCGGTGCTTTGGCCCGGGCGTGACATTGTTGTCATGTCCGGGCTTTTGTGTTTAGCGCCTTTTTGTTTGGAGACAATGAACTTAGCAGGAACGTAAAGCTAGGAGGCGCTATGTGTACGAGTATTCGATTTACCGATAATTCTGGTCACATGTATCTGGGCCGCAACCTCGACTGGAGCTTTGACTACGGCCAACAGGTTCGCGTGATGCCGCGCGGGTTTCACATTCCGTATTCGTTTATCGACGACGCGACAGCGGCACACGCGGTGATCGGTATGTGCATCGATTACAAGAACTACCCTATGTTCTTCGATTGCGGCAACGATGCGGGCCTCGCCGTGGCGGGCCTCAATTTCCCGGGTTATGCCGAGTATGCCGAGGGGCCGGTTGATGGAAAGACCAATATCGCGGCCTATGAGTTTCCCCTGTGGGTGGCAGCGACGTTCTCGACGGTCGATGAGGTCGAGGCCGCGCTGCGCGACACGGTGATTGTTGCCAAATCTGCAGGAGAGGGGCTGGGCGTGTCGCTGCTCCATTGGATTATCGGCGACAGCCAGCGCAGCATCGTGGTCGAGATGATGGCTGACGGCCTGCATGTATACGACGATCCGGTCGACACCCTTGCCAATCAGCCGACCTTCCCGTGGCATATGGAAAACCTCCGCACCTATATCACCGCCACAAGCGATTTTCCGCAGACGGCGACATGGCGTGGCGCCGAGCTCAAGCCCTATGGAGCCGGTGCCGGCATGCGCGGCATTCCGGGCGATTGCTATTCGCCGAGCCGTTTTGTAAAGGCGGCGTACCTCAATGCCAATTACCCGCAAAAGGAGAGCGAGACCGAAAACGTCGTTCGCATGTTCCGCTCGCTCGAGGGCGTGGTGATGATCGAGGGAGCGTCCAGGATGGGCGATGGCAAGTTCGAGAAGACTATCTACACCGGATGCTTTAGCGCGCGCACGGGCAATTATTACTACGCGATGTATGGGGATCCGTCGATTCGCTACGTGAGCCTGATGGATGCCGAGGGCGCGAGCCCCGATAGGCTCGTGGTTCCCGAGCCGCGTCGTTCGTAGCCGCTAGCTTTACTGCAATGCAAAGCGGCCCTGCATCTCCCGTGAGGTGCAGGGCCGCTGTCGTTGATTTGTGACGTCGCTAGAAGTTGGCGTCGTTGAGCTGTTCGATCTCGAGACCGTCGAGCTGTTGCTGTTCGGGCGTATCGGCGACGCTCTCGAGCAACTCGGTGGGATCGACGTTCATGTCCTTACCGGCTTCGTTGCCGTTGACCAGGTCGTCCGAGAAGATGTCGACTTCCATTTCCTCGGCCTCTTCGATCAGGATCTCGAGCGGCACCTGGGTGCGAATGAGTTTGACTGCCGGACGCATGCGGGCAAAGAGCGGTACGTACTCAATGATGATGGCCGAGTTCTCGAGACCGTACCAACGTGCCGGGCTTCCGCAGGCGCGGCGGACGGCGTACTTGATGGCCATGACGCGATGGTCGTTGCGGTTGATGTCCGTTTCGGGGGCAAGCATCTTGCGCAGCATGCAAAAACGGAAGTCACCCACGTTGCCGCGTGTCTCGTAGATGGAGTAGGTGTGATGCTGCGGCGGCAACTCACCCGATGCCATCAGGTCGCCAACGATTTGGCGCAGGTAGGCGTTGATGCGCTGATTGACCTTAAAGCCCAGGTCCAAGCGTACGCGGAACAGGAAGTCTGTGCCAAAGGTCTCAACGGAATACTCGTGCGTATAGGGCTCGTCGGTAACGTGCACGTTGATGAACCAATATGCCTTGGCACGCTTGGGGTGCTTGTCCAGGATGGAATAGAGCACGTCGCGGTCGAGCGTGAGCGGGTCGGGGCTGTTGGTGAGGAACACCAGATTGTCGGCGAGCACGGGATAGGTCTCGTCATTGCGCAGGCGATTGAGCTGGTCGATGTACTTGGAGACGGGCAGCAGAATCGTCTGCGTGCGCTCGATGGCGGTGCCGCGACGCCACACATACATAAGGCCAAACAGCAGCGCGGCCAAGAAGATCATGACGTAGCCGCCGTCAAAGAACATGGTGAGGCACGAAGCGAAGAAGCACAGCTCAATGGCGCCAAAAAGCAGGGCAAAGACGCAAGCGCCCAGCTTGTGCTTGAGGATGCCGGCGATATAGCTCGTCAAAAGCGTCGTGGTCATGAGCATGGTCACGGTAATGGCGAGGCCGTAGGCGCTCTCCATGCGCTCGGAGTTTTGGAACAGCAGCACGATGAAGATGCAGCCGACCCACATGATGTTGTTGACGAGCGGAATATAGAGCTGGCCCTTGGTGTCGCTGGGGTAGTGGATGCGCAAGTGCGGCATAAGGTTGAGGCGCGTTGCCTCGGATACCAGCGAGAACGAGCCGGTGATGAGCGCCTGCGAGGCGATGATGGCCGCCACGGCCGAAAGCACGATGGCAAAGGGGCGCAGGGGCTCGGGAAGCATCATATAGAACGGGTTGACGATATCCATCGCGAGCATCTGGGGATTGGAGTTGTTGGCGAGCAGCCAGGCGCCCTGACCCAGATAGTTAAGGATGAGGGCCGCCTTTACGAACGGCCAGGATGCGTAAATGTTTGCCTTTCCCACGTGACCCATGTCCGAGTAGAGCGCCTCGGCACCGGTCGTTGACAGGAAGACGAAGCCGAGCACCATGATGCCCGAGTGGTTGATGGGCGAGAACAGGAACATGATGCCGCGGATGGGGTTGAGGGCGCGCAGGATGGACAGGTTGCCGAGCATGTTGAACAGGCCGGCGCCCGCCAGGAACAGGAACCATAGCGTCATGAGCGGGCCGAACAGCTTGCCGATCGACGAGGTACCGGCGCGCTGCATGGCAAATAGGCCGCAGATAATGATGATGGTAATAATGATGACGTTGGTTTGCCCGTCACCCAATAGCGCGTGGCCCCACTCGATAGTGCGCAGACCCTCGATGGTTGTGGTGACCGTGACCGCGGGGGTGAGGATGCCGTCGGCGAGCAGCGCCGCGCCGCCGATCATGGCGGGGAGAATCAGCCACGGCGCCACCTTACGCACGAGACTGAACAGGGCGAAGATGCCGCCTTCGTTATGGTTATCGGCCTTCATGGCGATTACAACGTACTTGACCGTGGTCACGAGTGTCATGGTCCAGATGACGAGCGAGAGCGCGCCCAGGATCATGTCCTCGCTGACGGTACCGATGCCGCCGTTGTTGGCGACGATTGATTTCATGGTATACATGGGGCTCGTGCCGATGTCACCGTAGACGACGCCGAGCGTTACGAGCAGCATGCCAGCGGAGAGGGGAATGGCTCCATGCCCGCCTTGACTACGCTGGTCTTGGAGGCTTGCCTCCAGCTTGTTGTGTGCCACGTGGACTCCCTTGGACATCTGGCCTCTGCCATGAGCAGTAGACCTTTATGCCATCTTTATACATATAAGAGCAGTTTGGCACATCGGGGTGTTTTAGACAATAATCCCCATCTGGGGATTATTCATGTACGCAGGTAGTATTTCAGAGCAGGGGCTATTAAGCACGTGCTGTCTGGGCGATGCCAGCCTTGGTGTTTGCGCGTTTGCTGGCGAGTTCGCAAAAAATCGCGCCGCCGATGATAAACGCGGCGCCCATCAGGCGGACCGGTGTTATGGTTTCGCCCAAAAGGACGGCCGAGAACACGACGGCCGAAAGCGGCTCAAGGTAGCCGACGACGGCGACGGTCTGCACGGGCAGTTTGGCGACGGCGCTAAAGTAGAGCAGGCAACCGAGTCCGGTGTTGACGACGCCGAGCATAGCGACGGCGTGCCAATCAATACTGGCGGCGACGCCGGCGGACAGGAACGAGGGAGCGCCCTGCGTGATGAGCGTGAGGACCAGTGCGGTCACAAAGGCGGCGCTCACCTGGAGCGTGGAGTTCTCGAGGCCTTCGATGTGTGGCGCACCCTTGCTAGCGATGACCATCAGCGCATAGCAAAATGCCGAGGCGATGCCGCAGGCGATACCCGCAATGGGCATATTGCCGCCTAGACCTTGCGCTGCAATGAGAAAAGCACCGCAAGCAACGGCGATAAAGCCGGCGATTTTGCCTCCGGTCAGCTTTTCGCCAAAGATGAGCGGGGAGAGCGCCATGACAATGATGGGGCCGCAGTAGTACAGCAGCGAGGATACGCCGACGCCGATCGTCTGGTAGGCGCGGAACAGAAAAAACCAGCTGGCGCCCAGCGCGGCTCCCGAGAGGAGGAGGGCTGCGGCTTCGCGGGGGCGAGATGGCGCCTGCAACTTATGGCGTTGGGTGATGGCGAGGATGGTGACAAGCGAGAGTGCGCCCAAAAACGTGCGTAGTAGCACGATATCGGAGCTCGGCAGTGCGATGGCAGCGGCGATGATGCCGTTGGAGCCAAACAATAGCAATGCTGCTAAGTACGTAAACAGACCGTTGTTCATGCGCTGACATCCCCTCTATATCCGAGCAACTTCACTATGGGTGAACTGGCTTTAGAAGAAAAACGAATATAATGCATGGCTGACATGACAAAAGCTCATGCAAGGATGGAGGACTGCCGTGGAAACGAATATTCAAAAGATGCAGGTGCTGCTCGAGACAGTGCGCGCCGGAAGCTTTACGCGCGCCGCCGAGCGCCTGAGCTATTCGCAATCGGGCGTGAGCCGTATGGTGGCCGATCTTGAGGCCGATTGGGGCTTTAAGGTGCTCGACCGCAGTCGCGAGGGCGTGGCTCTTTCTGCTGACGGGCGACAGGTCATGCCGGCTGTCGAGGCGCTCTGCGAGGAATTCGTTCGCTTGCAGCGACGCGTGGATGAGATGCGTGGGCTCATGCGCGGCAAAATCTGCATCGGTACGTTTTCGAGCGTGGCGACCCACGTGCTGCCGCCGGTGATTGCTCGTTTTCGTGCCGATTATCCAGACATTGATTACGAGCTGCTGATGGGCGACTATTCAGAGATTGAACAATGGGTGGCAGAGGGCCGCTGCGATCTGGGCTTTATCCCGCATGAGCCCCGAGAAAATGGCATGACGTCGCGGTCTTTGGTGCGCGACGAGTTGATGGCGGTAGTGCCGGCAGACTCTTTGCTTGCCACTGAAGAGGTCGTCTCTCTTGCCGATTTGGCCAACGAGCAGTTTATCCTGCTGGAACGCGGCACCGATGATGAGATTACGCCGCTGTTTCGTCGGGCGGGGCTGACGGTGCGCTCCAAGCTGTCGACCTGGGATGACTATGCGATTATGGCTATGGTGGAGGATGGCCTGGGCGTGAGCGTTCTTCCTGCGCTCATCTTGCGCCGCTGTCAGTTCGATGTTGCCGTGCGTCCGCTCGAGGGGCATCCCCATCGGCAGATCAATGCGATATATCGCACGGCCGACGTTTCGCTTGCCGCCGCTCGATTCCTTGAATACCTCTAAACGCGTGCACGTCATTGTCCGCTTTGGGCAAATCTCGAAGTTCGGTACGTTTTCTTATGAAATTGAACTTTCGAATGAGGTACGGCGCTATACTGCTTGCTAAATTGAACCTTGGTTCAATTCGTGTTCTATAAATTGAACTTTGCCAGCAAGGAGGTTCCTGTGGCCCAAGAGACGTTTAGTAATCGCCTGCGACAGGCTATGTCCGATCGCGACGTTCGCCAGTCGGACGTAATCCGCGCATCGGAGATGCTCGGCAAAAAACTCGGCAAGAGTCAGATGAGCCAATATGTGAGCGGCAAGACGATTCCGCGGCGCGACGTGGCAGAGCTGCTCGCCCGCATCTTGGAGGTCGATGTTACCTGGCTGCTCGCCGGTGACGCCGATCAGGGCGAGGCATCATCGTCCCGCAACGTTTCCAAGCCCGAACCCCATCCCTCAGCTCAAATTCCAAGGAGCACCACCATGCGTACTTTTTCCAAATCCACCAAACTCGAGAACGTTCTGTATGACGTGCGCGGCCCCGTCGTCGACGAGGCTGCCCGTATGGAGGACGAAGGCGAGCGCATCCTCAAGCTCAATATCGGCAACCCGGCGCCCTTCGGTTTCCGCACGCCCGACGAGGTTATCAAGGACATGCGCCAGCAGCTGCCCGACTGCGAAGGCTATTCCAACTCGCGCGGCCTGTTCTCCGCGCGCAAGGCGATTATGCAGTATTCGCAGATCAAGGGTCTGCCCAACGTTCAGATGGAGCATATCTACACAGGCAACGGCGTGTCCGAGCTCATTCAGCTTTCGATGAACGCGCTGCTCGACAATGGCGACGAGATTCTGATCCCCAGCCCCGACTATCCGCTCTGGACGGCGTGCGCAACACTTGCCGGTGGTCATCCCGTGCACTATCTGTGCGATGAGCAGGCGGATTGGTATCCCGACCTGGAGGATATGGAGTCCAAGATCACGAGCGCGACCAAAGCCCTCGTCATCATCAACCCCAACAACCCCACGGGTTCCGTCTATCCGCGCGAGGTGCTCGAGGGCATCGTCGAGGTTGCACGCAGGCATCAGCTGATGATTTTTGCCGATGAGATCTACGACCGCCTGTGCATGGACGGCTACGAGCACGTCTCGATTGCCTCGCTCGCCCCCGACCTGCCCTGCGTTACCTTTAGTGGCCTTTCCAAGTCGCACATGATTGCGGGCTATCGTATAGGCTGGATGGTGCTTTCGGGCAACCAGCGCTGCATGAGCGACTTCATCATGGGCATCAACATGCTCTCCAACATGCGCCTGTGCTCCAACGTGCCGGCTCAGTCGATCGTTCAGACGGCACTCGGTGGCCATCAGTCCGTTAACGACTACATCCGTCCCGGCGGCCGTGTCTACGAGCAGCGCAACTTTGTGTATGAGGCACTCAGCAAGATTGACGGCATCTCGGTGGTTAAGCCGCGTGCGGCGTTCTACATCTTCCCCAAGATGGATGTTAAGAAGTTCAACATCACCGATGACGAGCAGTTTGCCCTCGACCTGCTGCACGAGAAGAAGATTCTGATCACGCGCGGCGGCGGCTTTAACTGGGCCGAGCCCGATCACTTCCGCATCGTGTACCTGCCGCGCATGGAAGTGCTCAAAGAGTCGCTCGAAGACCTCGCTGACTTCTTCGATCATTACCGCCAGGCGTAACGGCAAAGGTAGCCTGTAATGAAACGGTCGGCCCGCAACGGATGCGGGCCGACCGTTTTCTGTCTAAGCCCGTGCTGTTAGCGCTTGTCTCGTTGAGCGGGCGAGGTTCGCGTGTGAGCGGTAAGTTCTATTCCAAAATGGAATACAGTGGGCTTAAGCTGGAATTGATGTCCGGGTACCTGCTTTTCTAGAATGTTTTCAACAAGATGAAAGGCGGTTCCAACCAATGATTATCGATGCAAATTCCTACTGGTTCGACGAGCACATCTTTCATGACGAGACGCTCTGCGAACAGTTTTTGGCCGAGGTACCCCGCGCCTATGACACCGAAGGCTATCTGACCATGAATTCCGCCGGCAAACGACAGATCGTGATCGAGATGCCCGCCGGTTCTCCGGGTCTTAACTACATTGAGGGCGACTACACCCTCGAGAAGCGCTTGGCCGATATGGATGAGGCGGGGGTCGACAAGGCGATCCTCAAGCTCCCCGGCTGCCACGAGTGGATGTCGCTCGAGATGTGCCGGCGTTTCAACGACGGTATGGCTGCTGACGCGAAGGCGTCAAATGGCCGTCTGATTCCGCTTGTCGCCGTGCCGCCCTTTGGCACCAAAGCGAATTTGGAGGAGCTCGACCGCAGGCTCGACGATGGTTTTGCGGGCGTGCAGCTCTGCGCTCACTACGGCAAGCGCTATCTCGACGACCAGGTCTTCTCGAGCTTTTTCGAGCACCTGAACGAACGCCATGTCACCGTTTACGTGCACCATGTTCCCGTGCCGGTCGAGAACGAGTCGCTTCTCGCGTACGACAACCTTCGCCGCTCTTATGGCCGCTGCGTCGACCAAACTACGGCGATCGGCCGAGAGATCTTTGGTGATTTCTTTGAGCGCTATCCCAATATCAAGATGGTCCACTCCATGCTCGGCGGCGCATACTTTGCGTTCAAGGAGATGCTGCTGCCTCATGGTCCCAAGCGCTCTGATGCTTCTGGCCGTTTTCAGGTCGATACCGAGACCGTTTCCAGGCACCTCGAGAACAACATCTATTTCGACATGTCCCATGCCCAGCCTTGGGGCAAGACACTCCTCGCCTGCGCGGTTGACGTGCTGGGTGCAGACCATATTGTTTTTGGCACGAGCTATCCCGTCAAACGCGAGTGGCTCACCGAGGGTGTCGCCTGCGTTCGCGCTGCAAATCTGAGCGATACAGACAGCGACCTTGTGCTTGGCGGTACGGCGCAGCAACTGTACGGTGTCGAGTGAGCGGCAATCAGAGGGGAGTATCTGCCATGGGCGAAGGAGAGATGAGGGCTGGGGCCGCTCGTGTGGCCATCGATCTTGGGGACGTGTTACCGTTCGACGGTTTCGACGAACTCCGTCATGAGGTCTTCGCCCGTGCCCTTATCATCGAGGGGACGGGGCGACGCGCCTGCGTCCTTTCGCTTGAGGTCACCTCGATCGCTCCGGCTCTACTCGCCGATCTGCGTGAGGTTGTTGAGGATGCCGCCAATTGCAGCGGTGCTTATTCTTGGGTGGTTCCTACCCACACGTTTTCCATGCCTCACGTCCGCACTTCCGGGCATCTTGCCGACGATGCTACCCGCAATTGCAACGAGCGCTATCGCGCAGCGCTCGTCGCTGCCGCCCGCACGGCTGTCGAGCGCGCTGTTGCGGGCATTCACTCTGCCACGCTCGCCACTGTGGAGGGCGAATGCCCCGTGAACGTTAATCGCGACATTGAGACGCCTGCCGGCTGGTGGTTGGGCTCGAATCCCAGGGGGTTTGCCGACCACACGATGCCCGTACTCGCCATAAGGGATGCCGGGGGCGAGTATGTTGCCGTGCTCGCGACGGCGGACGTTCAGTCCTCCGTGCTCGACGGGTCGCGCGACTCCGAGGGGAGGCGCATGGCGAGCGGAGACCTCTTTGGTTTTGCCGCCATGTCACTCGAGCGCGAGCTGGGCGGCGTTGCCCTGTTGCTGCCAGGCGCCGCGGGCGACCAAGGTCCGGCGGAGCGCGCCATGAACGTCATGTTCGATGCGGCCGGCGTTAAGCAGACGGTCGATGCCCATGAGGACGGATACCGCATGCTGCACCAGCAGGGGCAGGCCTTGGGCAATGCTTTGATCGAAGCCGCTCGCATGGCGCGTGAGGATGACGCTACCGGCATCGATGCCCGCACGGTCGACGTTCTCCTGCCCGCTCAGACACGCGCCGATTTTCACTCTTTGGCTCCGCACCGAACGTATGAGTTTCATGCCGCTGGCGAGCAGCGCACGAGGGTCTATCTGCTCCGGCTGGGAAACGTCGAGCTTGTCGGCGTACAACCCGAGGTCTCGAGTGCATTCGGCGCCACTGTGCGCGCCGCCCGGTCCGGCTCTGTGTTCTTTGCCACGCTCGTCAACGGCGGACAGAAGTACCTACCGGCTCCCGACGCGTACGAAAAAATCACCTATGAGGCTATGAACTCCGGTTTTGCCGCCGGATCCCATGAGCGTCTCGTCGAAATCATCATTGCCGCCTTGAATGCGGCGTGACACAGAAGGAGAACGTGCATGAACATTGGACACGCGCGCCGCAAAATTACCCCACAGGGCGACATCTACCTGATTGGCTACCGCAATCTTCCCAACCGTCTTGAACCTGCGACGGGCGTCCATGATGACGTCTTCGCCAACGCCATCCTCTTCCAGCAAGGCGAACGTGAAGTGTTTCTTTTTAATGCCGATGTCCTCGAGTTCGAGGAAAGCATGGCCGAGGAAGTCAAGACAATGCTCGCCGAGCGCTATGGAATCGACCGTGACTGCGTTTTGCTCTCGGCGACGCACGACCATACTTCAATCGTCGCTTACCACCGCAGCTGGTGGACGGGAAAATTCGACGAGAACTACTACCGCTGGTTCCTCGATACCATTTGCCAATGCTTTGAGGAGTGCCGCGCCAACGCACAGCCCGCGATTTGTCGCTTGGGCAAGCAGGTCATCACCGGTTTCTACGACAACCGCATCATCCCAGGTGAACTCGCCGACAATGAGGTCATTGTCGTATCGTTCTTCGATACCGAAGGCAAGCCATTTGCGGGCTTTGTGAACTGGGCGGTGCATTCCGCTTGCGTCGGACCCGACTGCACGGAGCTCACGAGCGAACTCGCCGGTCTTACCGGCAAAAAGCTCGCTCAGAGTCTTGGTTACTATCCGGCCATGGTCGTCGGTGCTGCTGGCGACTGTAGCGACCGCAATTTTCGCCAGGGACGCGGCATTCCCGAGGTCGAGCGCGTTTCGACCGGTCTTGCCGAGGCGATTTCCCAGATCAAGCTCGATCGCGAGGTCGTTCTCGACCGCATCGAGCCTCAGACGTTCTATCACACCGTTGCCCATGACGACTTTTCGCTCACGCTTAAGTGTGCCGTCATCAGTTTGGGCGGCCTGCATCTCTTTGTGTTCCCGAGTGAGCTCGGCAGCGACCTGGGTATTCGCATGAAGCGCGAATGCCCGGTCGAGGGAATAGTTTGCGGTTACACCAACGGCTATTTCGAGTATTTCCTTCCGGCACGCGAGTACGGCCTCTCCTTTGAGACCGAGCGTACTCAGATTCCCCAGGGCGAACCGGAACGTCTGTGTGACAAGTTCTGCCAGACGACGAGACTTCTCGGCGCAGCAGATTCGCGTCTGTAGACCTGATTGCGTGACATGGGCCAATGAGGCTCCCTGCCATGTGATCGGCATCTTCCATTTTCTCTGCCGTTTCCCATCCCGGGCGTACGTGCGTCCGCGGATTACAAAGGGGGAAGCGGGTTCCTTGCCCTCCCACGTCGACTACGGAGGCCTGAAATCGATGCTATACCCCGCTCAGAAAAAGGAGAATTCCATGAAATACCAGAAGCTTTGCGATGAAATCATCACAAAGGTCGGTGGTCGAGACAATGTGTTAGACGTGAGCCACTGCATTACGCGTCTCCGCTTCCACCTCAAGGATGAATCACTTGCCCAGACCAATGAACTTAAGGCGACGAAGGGCGTCGTTGACGTCATCCAGGCTGGCGGACAGTATCAGGTCGTGATTGGTGCCACTGTCGAGGCTGTCTACAACGACCTTGTTCAGATTGGCGGGTTCGACACCAAGCCCGCGCTCGATATCGATGAGGGCGACAATGTCAAGAAGGGCGATCCGTTCTCGCGCCTGCTCGCCATCATTTCCGAGATTCTGCAGCCGGTTCTTGGCGTGCTTATGGCCGGTGGCTTTATCAAGTCGATGCTCGCGCTCTGCACGGTTGCCGGTTGGCTTGCCAAGGACAGCAATACCTATGTGACGCTCTCGGCAATCGGAGATTCGGTCTTCTATTACTTTCCGCTAATCATTGGCTGGACGTCGGCCAAGAAGTTCGGACTTAAGCCCGTTATGGGAATGGCGCTCGGTGGTATCCTCGTCTACCCGACGCTCGTTGGCCTTATGGGCGGAGATCCGCTCTACACGCTCGGCGCCGGCACGGTCTTCGAGTCCAATGTCTACGGTGATATTTTTGGCATCCCGCTGATCATGCAGAATTACTCATCGACGATTCTGCCTGCGATCTTTATCGTCTGGATTGCCTCCAAGGTACACAAGGCCCTTTCTAACGCGCTGCCCGCGCTTGTGAGCTCGTTCTTCTCCAACATCCTGACGCTCCTCATTTGCGGCATCCTTGGCCTGCTTGTGGTCGGTCCGGTCATGACGGTCCTCTCCAACATCGTTGCCCAGATCATTCTGATGCTCATCAACTTCCAACCCGCCATCGCCGGCTTCGTCATCGGCACGTTCTGGAGCCTGCTCGTCATGTTCGGCCTGCACTGGGGTATCATCCCGCTGTGGTTCCTCGATGTCGCAACCTACGGCTATGACCTCATTAACCCGCTCGTGTATGCAGGCGGTTGTGCCATCGCCGGCGCTGTGCTTGGCATGATCATCCGAACCAAGGACTCCGAGGAAAATGCTGCCGTCAACATTCCCGCCCTTGTCTCTTCGATTTTCGGTGTCAACGAGCCTGCGCTTTACGCCATCTTGCTGCCGCGTAAGCGCCTTATGTGGGCAACCTTTATTTCCGCTGGTGTAGGCGGCGCCATTGCCGGCCTCATGGGTGCCAAGCTCTATGCCTTCGGCGCCTCCGGCCCGCTCGGTTTCCCGAGCTTTATTAACCCTGCCGGCATCGACACGGGCTTTATCGGCCTTGTCATCTCCGGTGTGGTCGCTTTCGTTCTGGCTCTTGTCGCCGCTATGGTGATCGGTACCAAGAAGGACGAGGGCGGTAAGGCACTCAACATCTCGGTGGACTAGTCTTTCTGCGCACTTTAACTCAAGACTTTAGTCCGCTGGCCGCGCAGCGGCCAGCTTTAAACCACCCGCTACGCGGGTGGAGACAAACGGCTTTACAAAGCCACCCCTCCGACCGATATTGACGATT
>UQLD01000012.1 GCA_900541855.1 uncultured Collinsella sp. | reverse complement strand
GGGATTGGTCAATCTCGGCCGACTATATTTGGCTAAATTATTCCGGCGCTAACACCTCTTTCACGTCACCTTGCTCGCTCTGGGTCGTTTTCGCTGACGCATGCTCAACCTGCGGCGCAATTCAATCCCAAGCAAAAAGGCCGAAGCACCAACGGAGCTTCGGCCTTTGTTTTGTCTGCAGCTTACAAGCGCAGTTTATCGATTCTCAATTGACCCGATGTTTTTGAGCTCGATGGAGATGAGGCCGTTGGGCTCGTTGACGAACTCGATGTATTCGGAGTTCGAACCCATCTCGGCCGGGAAGCTGATTTCGATACCCGTGTCGGTACGGATCTTGTGATTGCGCACAGCTGCGCGCTCGACCTGTTTGCGCTCCACGGGCACGCGCTCGGGCACCTTCTCCTCGGTCAGTGCCGCGCGCACGCTCTCCTTGATAACCGGTTCGTTCTCAAAGACCTCGTCGACGATATCCCAAGGCGGCAGCTCCTCGTCATCCTCGACCTTCTCGGCAACGGCAGCCTTAACCTTGGCGAGCGCTACAGCCGTGTTGGCACCGTGCTCCTCGGCGACTTCCTCGACCACACGCGTCACGGTGTCGATGACCTCCTTGCCCGATACGCCCGTGTCGCACTGCAGCAGGCCATCGGGGATAAGCATACGGTCCTCGCCGGCAATCTTGCGCTTCTTGTCCACGTAGCCGATCTCCATGGTACTCGCACGCACGATTGCATAGCTCGGCACCTTTTGCGAGGGATTCGGCAGAATGGCGTAGTGGCGCGCAATGTCGTTGCGCACCTCGCCCTCTTCGCGACCCACCTCGTGCATAAAAGCCTGCTTGGAGCCCAGCAGCATCACGGCAAACCAGCGGGCATCCTCATCGTCGTCAAAATCGGCCACGAGCACGTCAGTGGACTCGGCTTTCTCGGCCTTGGTAAGTTCGGAAGAGATGAACTCCGCAATCTGCTGAGACAGATCCACGAACTCACGCTCACCAAAGAAATAGCCCTTGAGCTCGCCGCCGAATGCGGAGTTCTCGGCAAACGTGGCACGCTTGTTATCAGCCGAGGTACGAGCGCGCCGCAGGTGCGTGGTTACGAAATTACGCACGGTGCGGCTCTCGATATCGAGCTCGCGCTGGCTCATAACGTTGACGGCAGAGTCAAAGTCCAGGATATGCAGAATCGCGTGATTGATTTTCATATACGGCATTCCGTTCTAGATCGATTTCGGCACGAACCAGTATAGCGGTCGATCCCGCCCCAGGCGCATCGAAGATTGGTGCATCGGGGACAGGTTGCTTTGCACCAATGGTTAGCGCAGGAGCTCGGACTGCCAAGCCTCGAGCTGTTCTGCCAAGCTCTTGCCGGCAGCGGGCATGTCGATCTGGGGACGTTTGGGCAGAAGCGCACACTTAAGAATCGCAACGATAGTCTGCGAGACAAAGCGTCGCGTATCCTTGTCAAAGCCTTGCGCAGCCTGGAGCATCACGGGCAGGCTCTCGCGCAGATTCCCAGCGATATCCGCAAACCGCTCAGCACCCGTAGCCTCAAGCACGGAGAACAACGCATCTACAAAACGCTCGCGCTCGTTAGGCGACACCGCAAGCAGCATCTCGCGAATGGAGCCATCAACGTATCGAGCACCGGCGGACAGGCGCTCACAGTACACGAAGTCGCGACCATCAACCACCCAGCTAAAGGGATTATGCTGAAGCAGGCTGAACTCGGTGCTCTCAACGATGGCATAGTCCTCCTGTGTCTCGAACATCATGCCAAAGATCGACGACCGAGGTAGCGTCTTGTCGATTCGACCGGATAGGTCGGCGAAGGCGTTGCCGCTCAGAAACTCCTCGACGAAGCCCGGACCATCATGGGAATACGCCCGTTCGATTCGCTCACGGGCGACATCGGGGCACATCGCCGCACCGTACACCGCAAGGTTTCCACCCTTGGAATGACCTCCACACAAAAGCGGCCCGTCAATCGCATCCGCCGCCTCGTCTACATAACGCGCCGCGGATTCCTGGGCCGGCACAGGACACCGGAACGCCATGTTAAAGTCCTCTTTCCAGCCCACAATCGTGCTGTCGGTCCCCCGGAAGGCAAGATAGCTAAACCCCGCCGGAAATCGGAACGTCATGGCCGCAAACTGCTCCGTTGTCTCGGCATCACTCACGCTACGATAGCCGCAAACACGAACGCCACGGTAGCGAGGGCTTGCTGCCACAGCCTCCAACAGGGCACGACTCCCCTCCGGATCCCACAGGTCGCCAATCATGTCTTGGTAGCACTCGGCGCGCAGCAGCTCGCGTACGTCTAGGCCCTGCCAGTTCGTCAGCTCCGCCATATCACCCGGCAAACGCAAATAGGACAACCACGCAAAGACCAGGCTATCCACCGCGCAGAACGGCCGTTCCTCAAACGGATCAAACGCCGTCTGGGCATAGGTCAAAAAATTAGGCGAATCCGACATGGCCCTCCCATCAACTATGGTGCATTGGGGTGGTGCAAAGTAACCTGACCCCCCCTCGCACTAAAAAGGCGCCCGGACCGTGTGGCCCGGACGCCTTTCATTGTAGCCTGTTGCCCAAACGAGCCGAATTTAGCAGGAGAAGTCGACGCTGTCGATGATGTCCTTGAGGGCCTTGGCGGAGGCGGTGAGCTCATGCTGCTCGTCATCGTTCAGCGGCACGGGGACGCGGCAGACGACGCCGTCGCGGCCAACGACCGTCGGCATGGAGATGGCCAGATCGGACAGGCCATACTCGCCCACCATGAGCGAGGAAACGGGCAGAACGGTCTGCTCATCACGCATAACAGCGGTGCAGATGCGCTTAACGGCCATGGCGACGCCGTAGTAGGTGGCGTGCTTCTTCTCGATGATGGTGTAGGCGGAGTTCTTAACGTCCTCGGCGATGCGCTTCTCGGCAGCCTCATGCTCCAGGTGGCCGTGAAGCTCGCAGAAGGTGTTCAGCGGCACGCCGGCAACCTGGGCGCTGGACCAAGCGACAAACTCGGAGTCGCCGTGCTCACCCATGACATAGGCCTGAACGTCGCGCGGGTCAACCTCGACGTGGGCACCAAGCATCTGCTGCAGACGGCCAGTGTCGAGCACGGTGCCGGAGCCGATGACATGGCCCTCGGGCAGGCCGGACATCTTGATGGCAGCATAGGTCAGAACATCAACCGGGTTGGAGACGATTAGCAGAATGCCGTCGAAGCCGGACTTCTTAATCTCGGGGATAATGGACTTAAAGATGTTGACGTTCTTGTTGACCAGGTCCAGGCGGGTCTCACCGGGCTTCTGGGCAGCGCCAGCGGTGACGACGATCATGGCGGCGTCGGCGACATCGGAATAATCGCCGGCGTAGATCTTCATCGGCTCGGCAAACGTCATGCCGTGCGCGATATCCAGAGCCTCACCCTCGGCGCGGTTCTTGTCCACGTCGATGAGGACCATCTCGGAGAACAGACCGCTCTGCATCAGAGCGAACGCCGAAGACGAACCGACGAAACCGCAACCGACAATAGCGACCTTCTTCTCGTTAACCATTAGAAACTCCCATCTCTCTCCACAAACAAGCCGCCCGGGAACGACCCGAGCGGCTTGCCGTAATCCCAATACATCCAATCGGGACTTTGATTATGCTCCTATTCGCAGCCAAAAATCGACCGTTTACCGAAATTGTTTGCAGAATTCGTAAAATAACTGCACGAAATCGGTTTCGAGCTATTGACGAGTCGAAATAGGTTTCTAATACAGGCCCGCCTCGCGAATGGCCTCGACAGCCAAAGCGATCTGATCGGGCGGCAGGACCAGTGCCATACGCACGTGCCCCTCGCCCGAAGGGCCAAAGCTCGCGCCCGGCGTCACCACAACGCCGGCCTTCTCCATAAGCTCCTCGCAAAACGCCATGGAATCGGTGCGACCACCGGGAAGCTTGGCCCACACAAACATAGAGCCATGCGCGTTGGGACGCTCCCAGCCCAGGTCCTCAAGACCGTCGCACAGGGCATCGCGGCGTTCCTGGTACTTCAGACGCTGCGCCTCGACCTCATCGCGCGGGCCATTAAGGCACGCGATGGCGGCCTTCTGAATCGGGAAGAACATACCAAAGTCGATCTGGCTGCGCAGCTTGGCAAAGGCAGAGACCACATCCTCGCGACCGACCAAAAAGCCGATGCGGGCACCGGTGACGTTAAACGACTTGGAAAGCGAGAAGAACTCCACGCCCACCTCAAGCGCACCGGGATACTGCAAGAAGCTGCCGCCCGGCTCGCCGTCGAACACGATGTCGGAGTATGCGTTGTCATGGACGATGAGCAGATCATGCTCGCGGGCAAAGGCGATAATCTCCTCGTAGACCTCGGGCGTGCCCACCGAGCCGACCGGGTTCGCGGGCAGCGACACGATCATATACTTGGCACGATCGGCCACCTCGGAATCGATACCCGCCACATAGGGCAGGTAATTATGCTCGGCGACCAACGGATAGTACTCGAGCTTGGCATCGGCAATCTTGGCACCCGCCTCAAAGACCGGGTAGCACGGATCGGGAACCAGAATGGTGTCACCCGGATCGAGCAGGGCCAGGCCCAAATGGCCCACGCCCTCCTGCGTGCCGTTGCACGACTGCACCATAGACGGCGTAATGCCCGAAACGCCAAAGCGACGCTCATAGTAATCGCACACGGCTTGCTTGAGTTCGGGCAGGTCGCGCAGGGCATACTTCCACATCTCGGGATCTTGGGCTGCTTGCGTGAGTGCCTCGACCACGTGGTCGTACGGCTTAAAGTCGGGCGTGCCCACGCTCATGTTGTAAATGGTCTTGCCCTGGGCCTTCAGCGCGAGCAGTTTGTTGTTGAGCGAGGCGAAAACCTCCGCGCCAAAGCGGTCGAGACGCTGCGATGCCTGCATGGTGCCACCTTTCGATATAAAAAACGCGGCGCTCCGACAAGAGCGCCGCGCGATACGGGCCATCAGATTGCAAAAGTGTAACGCTTGCAACCCCCGTATTGGTTCAATTTAGCCAACCTTAGTCAATTGCATTGAGCGCGTCGATCTGTGCGAGCCACAGACGTGAGCTGGCGTCACTCGGCATACGCCAATCGCCACGCGGGCTGAGCGTCACCGAGCCCACCTTGGGGCCATCGGGCAGGCAGCTGCGCTTAAACTGCTGGGCAAAGAAGCGACGGTAGAACGTACGCAACCACGTGTGGACGGTCTTGGCGTCGTAGACACCCTCGAAACTCTTGAGCGCCATGCGGTAGATCTTGCCCGGCTCAAAGCCAAAACGCAGCAGGTAGTAGAGGAAGTAGTCGTGCAACTCGTACGGGCCCACCAAATCCTCAGTCTTCTGCGCAATCTCGCCGTCGCCCGTGGGCGGCAGAAGCTCGGGAGATACCGGCGTATCGAAGATATCGAGCAAGACCTCGGCAATACGCCCGCCAAAGACATCAGCCGCATAGCGCACCAGATGGCGCACAAGCGTCTTGGGCACGCTCGCATTGACGGCATACATGCTCATGTGGTCTCCGTTATAGGTAGCCCAGCCGAGCGCCAGCTCCGACAGATCGCCCGTACCGATGACAAAACCGCCAGCCTGGTTGGCCAGATCCATCAGAATCTGCGTGCGCTCGCGGGCCTGGCTGTTCTCGTAAGTCACGTCCTGCACGGCAGGATCGTGCTCAATGTCCTTGAAGTGCTGCTCCACGGCCGCGTGGATCGAAACCTCGCGGAAGCTCACGCCCAGGTCGCGGGCAAGCGACTCGGCATTGGACTTGGTGCGATGCGTCGTGCCAAAACCTGGCATGGAGACCGCCGTGATACCGGTGCGCGGCAGCCCCAGTGCATCGAAGGCACGCACGGTCACAAGCAGCGCCAGCGTGGAGTCCAGGCCGCCCGAAAGACCGATGACTGCAGCCTTGGTACCCGTGTGGGCAAGGCGGGTCTTGAGGCCAGCAGTCTGCAGGTCGAGGATGGTCTCGCAGCGCTCGGCCAGGTCGCCGTGGTCGGCCGGCACAAAAGGCGCGCGAGGGAAAACGCGGTCGATATCGCAGGCATCGCGCAGAACAGGCTCTTTGGCCAGCACGCCCTCAAACGAAAACTCAACGGTCGTGGCCTCCGGCGCATCGTCCGCGCGCGTCCACGTCGTCGAGCGACGGCGCTCGGCAACCAGGCGGTCAAGGTCAACGTCGGCGACGGCCATATCGCAAGTGAGGAGCTTCGTCGCGGCGAGCTTCGAACCGTTTTCGTAGACGAGGTTCTCCCCCGCAAAGACCATGTCGGTCGTGGACTCGCCCTCGCTCGCATCTGCATAGGCATAGGCGCAGTACAGGCGCGCACTCTGATTGGAGATGAGGCTGCGGCGATAGTCTGCCTTGCCGATAATCTCGTCCGAGGCCGACGGATTGAGAATCACCGTCGCACCGGCAAGCGCCATCTCGGTCGAAGGAGGTGCTGGCACCCACAGGTCCTCGCAAACCTCAACGCCCAACACCAGGTCCTCGACGCCCTCATCACAGCAACGGTAGACAAGCCCCGAACCCAGCGGAACCGGACCCTGACCGGCAAATTCAACCCACACGGGATCCGCAGGCGCCGGAGCAAACCAACGGCGCTCATAGAACTCACCATAGTTGGGCAGATACTTCTTGGCCGTAAGGCCCAAAAGCTCGCCCGCGCAGCACACGGCGGCGCAGTTGTAGATATTCTCGGCCACCGCCACGGGAAGGCCGATGGTAAAGACAATCGGCAACTCGCGGGTTTCATCGAGAATATGTGCCAGTGCGGTCTCGCAGGCATGCAGTAATGTGCGGTTATGGAACAGATCGGCCGCGGTATAACCGGTCAGGTTAAGCTCGGGCAGCACCAGAGCACGAACGCCGCGCTCGACAGCCGCGCGAACAGCCGCCAACGCAACCTCGGCATTGCCCTCGACATCGGCCACGCGAATCTGCGGCGACGCCGCCGCCACACGCAAAAAGCCATCGTTCTTATTAGCCGAAACGCAGCATTGCCTTGTTGATCTGGACACTGGAGGCCCCTTCTACCCTGAGATTCAGTCTAACGGACGTTCACATATCTCTAACTAGCCAAAGCAACCTCCCAGTTTACTGAGAGGCCAACCTGTGCTAAGAGCATGTAGTTCAAAAATATCTTTAATTAAAAAAGGAGAAATCGATAATCGACTTCTCCTTTAAGCGAGGCGAGTAAATTCCGAAACTAATGGCAGAATTTATCCATGTAGTCCTCAAAGTCGAACACTTCTACCACGACGCCCTCTTCCTGAAACTCTTTCAGCTGCTCCAAGAGATCTTTGTTAATAACGTCCATGCAGAAACCTCCTCTATCTAATCAATTGTAGTATATCTGCTTTCATGCAATTATCAACCAACTTGTTTAATTGCTCCTCGCTTGCCGATAGTCCCTCTTTTTTCAAAATGTCGCGCACCTCGTTCTTAGTAATCGGCTTTTCAAACAACGAAAGCAAAGCGAACGAAAAATCATTAACCGCACACATTCTATGGGTGGCACAACTCAGCAGTACTCTTAACCCCTCTTTTGAGCGTCCGACTTCTTTCACAAACGAACTTTTAACCAATTGAAAACCATTATCGTGCATTACATAATCGGCATCGATATTTGTATTCAGCAATCCATAATGCAACAGTTCTTCTATCGCCCTTGTCAGCTCGAGATCGCCCTGATCAAGGATAAGAGAAATGCTACAATCGGCCTCCAATAAACGGGCCAACTTAAGGTATACCAACTGGGAAACAGCATAGACATGATGGTATTCAGAATTATAGAAGTAGGCAAATGGCTCAACGAGCACGACAGAGGTCTTGGAATCCAGCCAGATTCGATCAGCTGGATTTAGACTAGTCAGCCGTCGCTTTACTTTGGTCAAATGTCCCTTATACCTGACAGCGTGAATAGAATCTAGGATCCAGGTCACCTCTGAAATATGAAGCCGCTGGGGCAAGTCAATTGTGTCGCTACCGTTTATGACTTCTTGCATATAAAAATCAATATGATGCTCATCAGATAAGGATTTTGCTTCATTTAAAGTTAAACCAGTGCCTGAAACACAATCCACTTCGAGGCGCAAATCCTCATATTGGGACTTCGGCATTACAGAGACACCATACTTATCGGGATGATTCCAAACATCCGACCCCATAACGAGACCAAAATTCGTAAATCCTCTCGTGGAATATGGAACACCACATACCTGTTTTGAATAATTCAAAACATTCTCTGTATAAGCTAAGGTGTTCAGAGCCTCTTCTTTAGTTTCGGTCGGAAAGCCAATCATAAAGAATAGATGAACAGGAATACCCGCATTGAGACAATCATGGATATTGCGATCAATCCAATCAACTCTCGTGTTCTTCTTCATTAGATCAAGAACTCTTTGGTTGTATGACTCGAGGCCAAACTGAATCTGCCTACATCCACTTTGGTATATCTTGTTGAAAACGTCTGTACTTAGGGTTGGAGAGAACCTCGTTTCTCCATGCCAGAAAAACGTTTTTCCCGATGCGTTTATTTCATCCGCGAGTTGCTCCATTCTTTTGCCTTCGAATGTTTCATCCACAAAAGAGAAAACTCTCGTGCCGTATTTTTCATTTAACCGACACATTATTTCAAATACTCTCGATATAGGCATCTTTCGGTAACAACCACCGGTAGCACCGGGAATGGTGCAGAAGGCGCAATGATTAAAACACTGCCTAGAGGAATAAACCGGCAATATTAACTCAGGCATGAAGTAGCATGAAGTATTTAGAAAGGGCGAAGCCATCGAAATCGGGAACTGTATCGTTGATAAATGTTTGCTCAATCCGATGGTTTTTATATATCTTTCCACCTTTAGCATGGCAAAGGTTTGGAACACAGTCGAGATTGTCATCACCAGAGTCAAGAGCCTCAAGAAGACGTGCAAGCGGCTCTTCGCCGTCATACATCATTATCGAATCAATGTATTCAAAAAAGGGATGCCATTCTTTCATGCAGTCATCTGCTAAACGAGTAATGTAATTGCCGCCCAATGAGACGTGTTTAACAGATGGACATTCTTCTTTAATCAGTTTCGCTAACGTAACTGCAGAAATCAATTGGAAACAGCCGCTCACCGAAATCCCAATAAACTCGATTTTTTCCCTCTGAATACGCTTAAGAAAGGCAGTTTCATAGAAGGAAATAAACGGATTATGCAAGGTATCCGCAAGCGATTTCATTATTTCTGGTGTCGAATAATAATCATAGGGCAGATCTATGGAGTTGAACGTGTATTTAACTCCATATGAGACGTGATTTATGATATAGAGTGCATTTCTAAAAATGTTTTCAGCATATTGTCTTTCTTTTAGATTAAAGTATCTCTTCGATCTGAAAATATCTTTTGCCTCGTCAACATTAAGTGCTGACTTTTGTATCAACTCGATTGTTAATTGAACATTCGAACTAAACGAATCCTTTGATTCCCGATACCTTTTACAGCACTCTTCGACATGTCTAAAAGATAGGAGGTCATCGTAAAATTCCACGTTTAAGTCAACAATGTCAACTTTGTATTGTTCAACCTCTTGAAGATATGACTTCAAAACAGGCAAGGCAAGATACGGCCCCACTGGACTCCATCCTGGGGGAAATACTAAAAGCGTTTTAGGCATATCAACGTCACATCTTTCGCAAATAATTCAATTGAAACACAACTACCATCATAATTGAAAATACACCAAGTCCTGTAACGAGAATTGAGAACATCGCGATGCTCGTGAACAGCGAAACAAGGAGTGTTGAAATAACAACAGCAACCGATTGCAAAGACTCCCTAATTGAAAACAGGCTTATCGATTCAGATTCGTCTCTCGCCAAATCCTGCAGCGATGTTATGAGAAGCACATCTTGAATGGCGTTTCCGGCACCGACGATAAAAAGGAAAATAAACGATATCCCAGACGCATAGCGATAGCCAAACGCCAGATACGCACCGAGCGCAAGATACGTCACAAAACAATATGATTTAACGCAATCGGAACCACTAATTAAACGACCATATATTGTATTTCCGAACAACAGTCCGATTGTAAGACTACTCTGAAGGAATCCGTATTGTATCGATGACGAGTCAAATTGCAATTGCGCAATAGCTGGCAAAAGAGAATTCAGAGAGCCGAATGCCACACCACTAGAAATATCGATTAATAGGAAACCAATTGCCAAGTGCTTCGCGCTAAGATCACTAAATGCAGTCCTGTTTTTTTCATTTTTGCTTATCCCCTCTTTATCATTAACCTCGATAACCGACGGAACATCTCGCAGCAACCAGAACGACGCGGCAAAAGAAAGCGCGTCTAATGCAAGAACAGCCTCCGCCCCAAATTGAGCGACAACAAAACCGCCGGCAACTGGCCCCAGAACCATCATCAAATTCTGCAGAAACCCAAACGAATTATTAATTACGTCGCGATTGATACTATTCGTATTGGCTCTTAACAACGAGTAAAAGCAGGGCATTTCAACCGTTCGGCAAAGCGATACCGCGCACGTAATAGCAAACATACTCCATTTACTATCAACAAAAATATAGCAAACGAATAATCCCGCGCGAATTAAGTCTGCGAATCTCATGGCCTGCAGTGTCCCGATACCCATCTTCTGAGGCAGCTGCGCGAGCGCAACTGAAAACAGAGAGGGGGCAAATCTGCAGCAGACCATCAAAGCAGTTGCAGAAACATCGTGAGTTACCTCGTAAATCAGCATTGGCAAAGCAATATTCGCACACCAATTGCCTATTTCGCTTATCCCTCTAGCAATATATAGGACCCGAACCGGACGGCTAGCTCTCAATACCGTGAACATCACGATTAACCTCGTATTTCAGGCCTCGCTCATCCCTTAATAGGAATCCATAATCAACCAAGTACCGCCTCAACACGGCATAATCAGGATAGAGCTGTGACAGCACACGATTAACCTGAAGCTCCGTATAACTTGTATTTAATTCAAAGAAAGAGACGGCCCATAGCAGCATGATTCTTTTATAGCTTTCCTTTTTTGGAATTGAAACCAGCTCGCCATTCTTGAGAAATCGTTTTTTAAAGTCTATTAGCTCATCCATTCACATCCTCCATTTCATACGCATCTAATACTAAAAATGCATACGCTTTAGGTCATCGCATTCGGCTTCTATATTCGAACTAAACTCGAACTAATCTAAATGATTTGCTCAAACACTCTTCGAAAGCTCGTTTTTCACTCTGAGTAAAACGCCCTTCCCAGTCAGTCCACGAACAGGAAGGCAACTCACAGCGAGCGGAGTCGAAGCCCTCTGCCGTCGGTCGTTCAAAATGCACGACAACCTTTTCGATATCCCCATCTGTAATCAGGTCAGAATGAACGACCTCGGTACCGTCTTCGAATGTCATATACGGGTACATCACGTAAACCACCTCGCAATCGTAAATCCAGTTTAGCATCAAGCTATTGCACCAAAGACAGCAAGCCCCCTTGATGAGTTGATGGTATCTGTTAAATGTCACGTACGATTCACATCTGGTGGGTACCCTGATGGCTACACGAAACGAAGCAGATTTACACCGGGAGGACCCCGTATGACAACCAAGTACACCGACGCGCCGCGCACGCGCGTCATGACGCCAGCATCGCTCAACAACGGCGTGCACGAGAACCATTCCATCGGACAGACCATGGCCATCGCGCCCAAAAAGGGCCTGTTTGACGACATTTCCATTCCCCAGATCATCGCCGGCGCCGCAGCTGCCGCCACGAGCGTCGCACTTGCCTCCAAGATTGGTATCGCTGGTTCAGTAATTGGCGCCGCCGTGAGCTCGGTCATCACCGTTGTGTCATCGCAGGTCTACCGCCACTTTATCTCTGCCAGCGCCGAAGCCATCAAAGGTACGCACGCCGCCGTCGACTACCCCGCCGGCGCCTACGAGCCCGTTGAGTTTAATGCCGAGGAGCACCTGGGCGGCGCCGCGACTACGCAGGAGATGCGCCAGATTGCGGGGCGCGCGACCACGGCGCGCGTTGCTCCCGACAGCCTGCGCGCCAAGGCGGCGGCAGAGCGCAGTCAGACGCAAAAGAAGGTCATCGTCTTCTCGATCGCCATCGCCATCGTCGCGGTCATCGCCTGCGCCGGCGCCATCCTTATCACCACCGCCGGTGAGGGTCTGGGCGAGCGCCCCGAGCCAATCCTTTCGTCGCGCACGACGGAAAGCGATGCAAATGGCAACACCCAGTCGCAAGACCAGCAGGCACAGACGGACGGCACGCAAGACAGTTCCACCTCTACCGATTCGTCCTCGAATACCCAAAACCAATCGCAGGGCGCCGATTCTTCTGTGAACAACAGCGGCGCGCAATCCGGCACGACCGACTCAAGCCAAACGACTGACGGTTCGCAGCCGAACACGGGAGGCCAGACGAGCGACACCACGTCGGGAACGGGCACAGCAGACAGCAACAACAGCAATTCGAGTGGCACCACATCGGGCACGGCATCTGACAGTTCAAGCCAAGGCACGACATCGGACAACTAGGCGCTGCATCCCCAGATAGGCAACCTGTACAACGGACGCGAATCGATAGCGGTTCGCGCCCGTTTGCCTTGGGCGACGAGATGGCAAGCCCCGCGCGATGGTAAGATGCTTTGGTGTGTAAAGAGGAGATTTGCCATGAGCAGGACAATAGTTACGCCCACGCTTTCGCTGGGCAACCACATCTATCTGTATCGCCTGCTGCGCGATGCGATTGGATGCGGCAAGCAAACGTTTATGACGCAGGTCGAGGAGGCACTCGCCGCTGGTGACATGGCCGCTTATGACCTGGGCTTCGAGTCCACGCGCGAGCTGCTCGAGGAGCTCGACGACTGCATTAAGCTGACCGTCTTTAAGGGCGGTCGCCTGTATGCCACGGTCATCGCCAACGAGGCCTGGGATGCCGCCCTTGCCAAGGGCGAGGACAAGCCCAAGGCTGCCAAGGGAGCCAAGCAGTCCTACAAAAAGAAAAAACGCGGCGAGAAGGACCTCAAGGCCGTGCGCCCCAAGCACGTTAAGCGTCCCGAGCCTGAAGCCATGGTTGAAGCCGTGCCAGAATCCGAGCCCGAGCCCGAGATCGAAGTCGCTATTGAGGTAACGGCAGAAGCCGAAACCGAAATCACCGCTACGACCGATCCCGAAGTCATATCCGAGCAGGAAGCCACTGCGGAGCTCAACGAGGCTCCCAAGTCGACAGCAGAAGAAGCCGCTAGCCAACCTGAGGCGTCTGCGCTCCAAAACAGCGATGTCTTTGGCGACGAGGCCGAGGACGATCAGCCCGCCGATCAAGACGCTACCGAGTCGGCGCCGAAGCCCGAGACGCCGCAGCCCGCCATCTCGCTCACGGTCGTCTATGACCCCGAGAACGCCAACGCCGGCATCACCACTATGGCATCCACGCCCATCGAAGCAAAGTCGAGCGTCGAGAATGAGAGCGCGATGCAGGTTGAGTTTGAAACTGCAGCTGTAGACGCGCCCGTCACCGTGAAGCCCGCAGATTCCGCAGTTAAGCCGGAACCGGTGCCTGAGCCCGCACCCGTCATCGAATCCGTGCCCACCTCTACTTGCGACCAAGTTCCCGCACCGGCACCGGCTTCGGTACCCGCAGCGGCCCCAACCCCCGCACCCGCAGCGCCCGCCATCCCTGAGGACTTCCCCGTCGATTTCGCAACCGAGGTCTTCTGCCCCGGCCCGCTTCTGCACCAGTTGTCGACCTATCTCCCCTACGGCGCCGACACGCTCGGCATTGTCGGCGAGTACTACTGGATCGCCCGCGAGCGCGGTACCATCGAGGCCGCGCGAAACCGCGCAAACTTCCCCCTGTGCTACACGCAGGCCGGCGAGCGCCGCGAGGTTACCGTGCGCATCCGCCGCAACACCACCGGCGGTCTCGGAGCCGCCTGGGCCATCGACAAGGTCGAAGCCCCGGTCGAGTAAAAAACGGCCTCGGATAGCCAATTTGACCATCCGAGGCCGTTTGAATTCAGGCCTTTTAGTTGTCATCGGTGCATATAGACACCAGAGAAGCAAGCTCATCCTCAAGTTGCGGAGCAAAGTATCTAAAAGAAACCTGCGCTCCAGTCGGTATCGACTCAATCATATTCGCAGCATTATCTGAAACTCGGTACGATGCAGTTTCACCTGTCTTCAAATCCTCTATTGAGCAGACAGCGTCTTCAGCATCAATCGACCTAAGCACGCCTTTTCCTTGTAACATCACATCGGCATGCCCGCCAGCTATTTCTAATGAACCTGAGTCTGTCGCAGTCACTTCTCCGGAACCTCCGCGCGATATCTCTTCCTTTGTTGAACAGCCCACCAATGAAGCCATCAGCACCAAAGACAGAGCTAGTCGAATCGCCCTACTTCGAAAAAGTCGTTCCATAAGTCCACGCATAATAGCTCTGATCATACTTCAGGAAGGATAAAGATGAATTCCAGCCGTCCGCTATGCCAATCATCTGCCTTGTCTCTCCAGTTTTCTTACCAGTAAGTGTGGCGTAAGCCTCCGCTGTTACAGAATGGGCTGATCCGTTGTACAAACTCGCATGTAAAACATTCGGTCTATTAGAGTTAATCTCATTTTGAATGCTCGCGATAGCCGGAGAGGAGACAGTGCGGGCGATAAGAGTACTTCCTCTGCTTGCGCAGTAATTTGTAAACCCCGTTGCACAGGTTGATATCGGCGTTCCACCCAAAACAACGCCGGGAACAGTCTGTTCTTCATCGGAAAGAGCATGGGTATTGGTGTAATTCCATATCTGCATATATTGCGAAGGGTCGCTATATAAATTGGCAATGCCATACAGTTCCGCAACGTTCGAAAAAGCTGTCACCATACAAGCATAGTGGGCGGTAAGCCTCTTAATCTCGCTTTCATCATATGACATAAACTGAGAAATGGAACGAAATCCAGATACTGTGTAATCCTGCATTTGAGTTGCGTAAATTACAACATCGTTCCAGCTTGAAGGTTTATTCGATAAAACGACAGGCCGTCCTTCTATGGAAACAGCCGGGATTGTTCTTCCGCAATTTGTTGTTATTGAACCGTCCAAAGATTGCACGCCGAATTCGAATGGATTGATCATTACGACTGGGTTATTGAAAGAATAAGACTCGACACCAAGATCTCCTCCCCGATCCATAGGGCTGACTAAGCCGTCTCCAAAACGATATCCCGTAAGTATTTCATCATCTGAAGCATCTAAAACCAAATAGCCCGCGGCTCTATTGGATGTCACAACCGGAACAATGTAACCAAGCGGGGACCCATCAACATCTACAAAAGGAATAGGGTCAGAAGGCGTATACGAATAGCCGAGGAGTCCCTTTATATATTTATCGGCAAGCTCTTGCGCAATTTCAGAAGTAAATTGTATCTGCTCACCATCAATATTGCCCGTCGAAGCAAAAACCTCTTTCGGACGTGCGGCTAAGGCGACAATTGAAGACGCGACAAGTTGCAGAAAACGACGACGCGAAAGCATATGTTCTTCTTTCTAGAGAAGCGACTTATAAGGTACTCCTATTCTATAATCTTTTTTGTAACGTTACAGCACTGGTTATATTTCAATTCGATTTGCTTATGTCCTTGCAACCCAATGCGTCTTTACGTTTTAAACGGAATTAGAAAATCACTCATAGCAAAAACGGGCTTTAATCCCAAAGAGATGACTTTGATTATGAATCAAACCCGCAGCCAGGGCATAGCTGCAGTGCAATTGCTACAAGAAAGGCCGCCCTTGGTGGCGGCCTTTCTACTTGCTACTAGTCGCGCGTCAGCTTGCGGTGAATACGATGCGGCTGGGCTGCGTCCTCGCCCAGGCGCTCGATACGGTTGGCCTGATAGGCCTCGAAGTTGCCCTCGAACCAATACCAGTTGCCCGGATTCTCGTCGGTGCCCTCCCACGCCAGAATGTGCGTGGCGACGCGGTCCAGGAACATACGGTCGTGGCTAATGACCACCGAGCAGCCCGGGAACTCGAGCAGCGCCGCTTCGAGCGAGGACAGCGTCTCGACGTCGAGGTCGTTCGTGGGCTCGTCGAGGAGCAGCAGGTTGCCGCCCTGCTTGAGCGTGAGCGCCAGGTTCAGACGGTTGCGCTCGCCACCGGAGAGTACACCAGCGCGCTTCTGCTGGTCCTGGCCCTTAAAGCCAAAGCTCGCCACGTACGCGCGGCTGGGGACCTCGGTCTCGCCCACCATCATGTGGTCCAGGCCGTCCGAGACGACCTCCCACAGGTTCTTATCGGGGTCGATGCCGGAACGGTTCTGATCAACGTAGCTAATCTTGACGGTCTCGCCCACCTCGAGCTCGCCCGAAGTCAGCGGCTCCAGACCCACAATCGTCTTGAACAGCGTGGTCTTACCGACACCGTTGGGGCCGATCACGCCCACGATGCCGTTGCGCGGCAGGGTGAACGAAAGGTCATCGATGAGCACGCGACCGTCGAACTCCTTGTGCAGGTGATGGGCCTCGAGCACCTTGTTGCCCAGACGCGGGCCCACAGGGATGCGGATATCGGTCCAGTCGAGCTTCTGGCTTGCGCGGGCCTCGGCCTCCATCTCCTCGTAGCGAGCCAGACGAGCCTTGTTCTTGGCCTGGCGAGCCTTGGGTGAACTGCGTACCCACTCGAGCTCGGCCTCCATGCGCTTGGCGAGCTTGGCGTCACGGTTGCCCTGCGCCTCGATACGCGCGGCCTTGGTCTCCAGATACGTGGAGTAGTTGCCCTTGTAGGGATAAAGGTGACCGCGGTCGACCTCGCAGATCCACTCGGCAACGTTATCCAGGAAGTAGCGATCGTGTGTGACGGCAAGCACCGCGCCCTGATAGTTATGCAGGAAGTGCTCGAGCCACAGGATCGACTCGGCGTCCAGGTGGTTCGTGGGCTCGTCGAGCAGCAGCAGGTCGGGAGCCTCGAGCAGCAGCTTGCACAGGGCAACACGACGGCGCTCGCCGCCGGAAAGCACGTTGACCGGCATGTCGGAATCGGGCAGCTGCAGGGCGTCCATGGCCTGGCCGAGCTTGGAATCGATATCCCAGCCGTCGGCGGCATCGATCTCGTCCTGGAGCTTGCCCATCTCGGCCATGAGGGCGTCCATGTCGCAGTCCGGGTCGCACATCTCCTCGCCGATCTTGTTGAAGCGATCGACCTTGGCGATCATGTCGCCAAACGCCATGCGCACGTTCTCGATGACGGTCTTGTCATCGTCGAGCGGCGGCTCCTGCTGCAGGATGCCCACGGTGTAGCCGGGGGTGAGCCTGGCATCGCCGTTGGAGACCTCCTCGATACCGGCCATGATCTTGAGCAGGGTCGACTTGCCCATACCGTTGGGGCCCACGACGCCGATCTTGGCACCGGGGTAGAAGCTCAGGGTCACGTCGTCAAGGATTACCTTGTCGCCATGGGCCTTGCGAGCCTGATACATCTGGTAGATAAACTCCGCCATATGTCTGTTCTATCCTTTCTACCTGCTGTTTCCCTATTCTTGATTCGCTTTAGTGGAAACGAAATGAGGAAACCAGCTCTGAAACTTAACGAAAAAGGGGCATGGTTGCCCACGCCCCTAATACTACCTGGGAAAAGTCCCCCGGAACATACTATGAACTGCGTACGCTAGTTTTCCGCAACCTTAACGAGCGGCTCGCTGCGATTTGCGCCACAACAGATACGAGTAGACGTAGACGGCTCCAACCGAACCAAACGCCAGAACCGCAATCACCGCGGCGACGACTTCACTCGAAAGCACGCTGCCTGCCACGCCCATCACAATCAGGCCAATACCCAGCACCATAAAGCAGGCGCCGCCAAAACGCTGCGTACGGCGCCAGTTCTCGGGATCGGCAAGCGCCCAAGGTGTCTTGATACCGAGCGTATAGTTCTGCTTCACACGCGGCAAGTAGTTGCCTACGCCGATGAACAGCAAACCGATAGCACCGGAAATCAGCACGTTGACCGAACCGACCGCCGGCACCACGCCCCAGACCGTAAGCTCTCCCAGCCAGCTTACGGCACACATGAACAAGGTAAAGGCGATTACGAAGCCCTGATAGAACTTGCCCGAGGTTCGATATGCCTCACCTTTGGGATCGATGTGCGGCACCACGCGGAACATTGCAAGAAGTGCCAGAGGCAGCACGCCGAGCGCGGAGGCCATCCAGCTAGGGCCCCAACCGTCGACGGCGCCGTTCGCTCCCCAGTGCGTGGGAATCTGCGCAGGCAAGCTCGGCATCACTATGAGGTGCACTACGACATTGGCGACGCACAGAGCGATCAGCGCAATCCACACACGCCGCGATACCCCCGTGGCGTGAATGCCCTTGTTTTCGTTATTCATCCTTATCACCTTCCGTGTTTGTAAAGCCCATAAACCAACCGATCAAGTCCTGCATGACGGTGGTGTTTAAGCTGTATACGATGTTTTGGCCATGGCGCTCGTCGGTCACCAACCCGGCGTTTTTGAGCGTCGCCAAGTGATGGCTCAATGACGGCTTGCTGATGTCAAAATGCTCGGCAAGCTCCCCGGCCGTGCAATTGCCCTCGCGCAGCAGTTCCAAAATGTGACGCCGTGTAGGATCGGCCAGCGCCTTAAAACCCTCTCCCGGCATAAGACCTCCTCTCATCATCTCTCATGACGCGCACACTATACTCGATATTTAGATGTTTGTCTAATTATCTAATCGCAATGCTTCAAACCACATCAAAGTAAACGCCATCGCAACCTATGGCGATTACCTATAATGACGATAGCTAAAACACGATTCGCTTCCCCATCGGAGGATGTCTATGACCGAAACCGCTGCCGCTCTCGTCGAGACACGCGACACCAAGCTCGAGATCATCATGGGCCGCGAGGCACTCGATAAGCTCGCCGATGCTACGGTGCTGATGCTCGGCTGCGGAGGTGTGGGGTCCAATTGCTGCGAGGCGCTCGCCCGCGGCGGCATTGGTCATTTCGTCATTCTGGACAAGGACATCGTCGCGCCCAGCAATATCAATCGCCAGGCTATCGCCTTTCACAGCACCATCGGCAAGCGCAAGGTCGATGTTATGGAAGCCATGATCCACGACATTAATCCCGCCGCCACCGTTATCAAACGCACCGAATACCTGCTGAGCGACAACATCGACGAGTTCTTCGCGAGCGTTTTGGAGCAGACGGACGGCAAGCTCGACTACGTCGTCGACGCCATCGACACCATCTCGGCCAAGCTCACCATTGCCAAATATGCTCAGGACCACGACATTCGTTTGGTTAGCTCCATGGGCGGGGCCAACAAGCTCCATCCCGAGTGCCTCCGCTTTGCCGACATCTTCGATACGGTACGTGACCCCATGAGCCGCATTATGCGCAAAGAATGCAAGAAGCGCGGCATCAAGAGCCTGCACGTACTGTTTAGCTGCGAGGAATCGGTTAAGACACAGCCCCGCGACCCTTCCAACATCCACGAGCGCACCGAGCTGGGAACCGCCAGCTTTATGCCGCCCATCATGGGCCAGATGATCGCCGGCGAGGTTATCCGTCAGATCAGCGGGCGCGGCACCGAGCGCGTACGCGCCGACGGCCAACGCCTGGACTAGCAGGATGTCCTGCGATGGAACCGCAATTCTTTGACACGCATTGTCATCTTGATTTGATGCTCGGCCCCGATGCTGCAGCCAGTGAGTCGGCGGCGTTGGGTCTGGGGCTCTTTGACTGCGGGGTCGACCCACGCGACTTTTCGGCCGCAAACGAGCGCGCCCGTCGCCTACCAGGCATCATCGCTGGCGTTGGGCTCCACCCCTGGTGGCTCGCCGACGGCCGCTGCGGTCCTGCCGAAGTCGATCTGCTTTGCGAAGTTGCTGCCCAAGAGTGCTACATCGGCGAGGTGGGACTCGACTTTTCCGCACGCTTTGCCGGAAGTGAGCCGCTACAAATACAGGCATTTGACCGGCTCTGCGATACGCTCGTGCAGCATCCTCTTACCGGGCGCGTGATATCAATTCACGCCGTTCGTTCGGCAGGAGCCGTACTGGACGTCCTCGAATCGCATGGACTACTCATCCCAAACCCCGACTCCCCCGCTATCATCTTCCACTGGTTTAGCGGCACTTCGAACGAACTCGCCCGCGCGCGAAACGCAAACTGCTATTTTTCCGTGAACGAGCGTATGCTCGCCACCAAGCGCGGTCGCGAATATGCCCGGCAGATTCCACTCGACCGTCTACTGCTCGAGACCGATGCGCCAGCCGAACCAAACACAGAAACAAGCGCGCAGTCGCTCATCAGATCGCTCGCAAGGACCTCGATGCGCATCGTCTCACTCAAAAACTGTGACGCAAAGCGCATCGAGTCGGCAGTTTTAGCAAATGCGCACTCTGTTTTTGACCTTCGCTAACCCCTGTGGGCAAAAATGCCAAGGGGCATGCAAATCGCACAACGCAGTCCCTATTTTGGAAGACAGTACAATTCGGCAGCATTACACCAATTCGTGCATGAGATCACGGTTGCGTGCATACAATTCGTCAAAGATATGACGGCGCGACGCATATAACTCGTGGGCAGTCATATCAGGCACGATTGTTTGCGCAACGCCAAGGACTTGGGCGAGCTCATCCCATGATGCATAGGCGCCACCTGCGAGAGCTGCCATGATGGCATCACCGAAGCATGCGCCCACCGTAACCTTGGCAACCGAGACCTCGCGCCCACATACGTCGGCGATAGCCTGCATCCAAACTGGATTCTTGGTTCCACCTCCGACAAGCATAATGCGCCCAATTGGCAGTCCATGTTCTCGCTCGATAATGTCGACATGGGATGCAACGGTATACGCGACGCCTTCCAAGGCGGCACGAACCATATGGGCTCGCGTATGCCTTCCGGTCAGGCCAAAGAAGACGCCACGCGCCTCGGGATCGTTGAGCGGAGTGCGCTCCCCCGCAAAGTACGGCAGACACAGGAGCCCATCGGCACCCGGCGCCACACCGGCGGCATCATGCGCCATAACCGAATATGCATCGGGGCCACCGTGGCCCTCGGCCTCCACGGCGTCGCGATACAGCTCTTGGCGCAGCCACGATGTGAGCGCACCCGCCGTATTGGTCCCCGCGCAGATCCCGTAAGTTCCGGGAATGATAAACGTCCCTGGCCACAGGCGGGCATCATCGACCATATGATCAGCTAGATAGATGAAATACGCCGTACTCCCCAACTGAACCATCATATCGCCGGGACGAAATACACCCGTCGAAATGGCCTCGGCACCAGAGTCGCCCGTTCCCACTAAGACAGGTGTCCCTGCCGCGAGCCCCGTCGCCTCAGCCGCACGCTGCGTAATCACCCCGGCAATATCGGTAGCCGACATTACCTCCACCATCTGGTCAGGCCGGCAGAAACGAGCACATTCCCGAGCATCAACCTTCCAAGTGTAGCGGTCGTATAGGGGAAGAAAATCCTCCGCCAAATAACGGTCCACCGTAAAACGCCCCGTCAACTTCGCGCACAGAAACGATGACGCCGTCAGGAACTTCGCGGCACGTTCGTGCACCTCGGGCATATTCTCCTTAAACCACAAGATCTTGGGAGCAATATCTGACGAACAGGGATCGTGCCCGAAAAGCTCGCGTGCGCGATCTAACCCATATTCGGAAAGGAGCTCGTCAATCTGCGGCTTCGAACGTGCATCGACTCCATACAAAATCGCGGGCGCCAGCGCGTTGCACTCGGTATCGACCGGTACGCAGTCGCAACCCAATGCGGAAAGGCCCACGCATCCGATCTGTGCCGCGTTAACCCCCGATCGCGCCACCAGCTCGCGCGACAAGCGGCAAAAATCGCCCCACCAAACTGCCTCCGCATCATGCTGGTACCATCCGTCACACGGGTTGTCCGTCTCATGTCCACAAGAGGCTTGGCAAACGATGTTGCATCGATCATCGATTAAAACGCCTTTAGAGGCGCTTGTCCCAATATCAATACCCAGATAGAGCGCCATAGGTACCTACTCCCCTCGCGCCGTACGAGCGGCAGCCATAAAACGAGCTACCCGCTCAACATCGACCGGGGCATCCAGCTTTCCGTCGCGCTTTAAGCACGTGCCGACAAACGCGCCATCGTAGTGAGCAAATACGTCAGCCACGGTATTTTCGCGGCAACCGGTGCCACATACCACAGGTACTTGGCCAACACGCTCGCGAACCTCATCGGCAAGCTCGCCCGATGCGCCACGACCGGCAGCCGAACCGCCGATGACCATCGCATCCGGTAGGCAATTAAAGAGAAGTGAATCGGCAATGTCCGCAGTCGTGCGGTCGTTGAGATAAACCTCCCCCTCGCTCGTGATGAAGTGAAAAAGCTTGAGATTGTCCAAGCGCAGCGCCGCCTTGCGACGCATGGTGTGAGCGAAATCTCGGTTAATCAGCCCGAGATCACCGACCCAGGCACCGCAAAAATTGCAGCGCGTGAACTGCGCATCGACGGCAGCGCACAGCTCGATTGTGGCATCACCATCGTAAATAGCCTCAGCTCCCCAAGGAGTCGACAGATCATGGGATAGAGCCCCGATAACATAGCCCATCGATGCAAGGGTTGAGGGAGAAACGTGCTGCTCATAGGGCATCGAGAGCTCATTGGTAATCAAAATGCCATCGACACCGCCCTGCTGCAACGCCTCGAGATCGTGCTTGGCGGCTTCCACGACCTGCGGCACGCTTCCGCCCGGGTAATACAGCGGATCGCCCGGCAGAGAACGCAGGTGCAGCATTCCGATAACCGGCTTTTCGGTCTTGAACATCGAGGTTAGAAACGACATAACGTGCTCCTTCATAGGGTTATTGCAGGGACGTTACTCCCCCAGCACCTCGACGTACACTTTTCGCTTCTGCGGACCGTCAAACTCCGCAAGATAGATGTTCTGGGCACTTCCGCACACGATGTGGCCATCTTGGACGGGAAAGAAGCAACTGTTTCCACAAATCATGCTCTTGATATGCCCGCAGGAGTTGTTGCCGGTGGCTCCATAGCTCGGCAGGAAGTGCGCATGCGCATAGGGGGCATCGAGTGGGGCGATGCGATCAAGCGTCTCCATAAGATCCGTCTCCACGCAGGGCAGCCCCTCGTTTACCACGATTCCACAGGTCGTATGCGACAAAATAATCGCTGCCAAGCCATTGGTCACCGAGCTGCGTTCGATGGCAGCGTGCACATCTTCGGTAATATCGATGAACTGGTCCGGAGCAGTCGATAGATAGCTCAATGTCTCGAGCGTCACCATGTTTACTCATCCCCTTCAAGAAAACGCAGAGCATTACCCCAGTAGAGCCTTTCTCGCGCATCATCGCGCATGGGCACGGTATCGAGCGCCCGCTTGAGTTTGAATGCACGGAAACGCGGCGTATTGCTGGCGAACATCACTTGATGCGATAGCGCGCGCTCATACCACAGCGGCCCCATATCGACCGTGAAAAGACGCTGCATCATCTCCTCGGGCGAATCGATGTACGTGATAGAGGTGTCCGTGTAGCAGTTGGGATACTTGAGCAGCATCGCCACGGTCTCGCGCACCCAGGGCCAGCCAAAGTGGGTCAAACTAAAGCGCACATTTGAATGCGTTGCGATTGTGTGCTCAAATGCAAGCGGGTTACTGCGCGAGAGCTCTGCGCCCGGCTCCCAAGACATACCGGCATGAAAAACCACCGGCTTGTTATAGCGCTCGCACAGCTCGTAAAGCGGCTCGGCCACAGCATCATCGGGGGCAAAACCCTGCTTTGCCGGATGCAGGCAAAGCCCCTTTGCCCCCAACTCGGTAAAGGCGCGCTCCAATTCGTCTGCGGCACCGCTCACCTGTGGATCTACGCTCGCAAATCCCCACAGACGATCGGGGTGCGCGGCAACCAGCATGGCAATCTGGTCATTGGTGCCAAAGTGTCCTCCGCATGCCGTGGTTACATCGAGCGGCATGAGCACGCTCTTCCGCACGTCGCAGACGTCCATCTCGACTTGAAGCTCATCCCAATCCATGGGACCCATATGCCCCATACCAAATTCTCGTGACCAAAAACCGAACCCATCAGGCTCATCACCCGGCGTACAGATCTCGCCATAGAGCATAGGATGGACCAACATGTCGATAACCATTTCGTACTCCTTTCCAGGCATTTGGCCCTAGTACGGCTCAAACGAACCAATCACTCGGGACGACAGTTCAGCGCCCGCCTTCATACACGCCGGAATATCAAGGGCATCGATCACGCCCTTGGTAAACCCGGCAATATACGAGTCGCCGGCACCCACGGTGTTAACGACCTTCTCCGCCGGCACGATCCCGCACTCATAGAAGCGCTCGCCGTCAAAGGCAATGCTTCCCTTCTCGCCAAGCGTGGCAACCGCAACGCGCGGCCCCAACTCCTGTACGTGACGTACCCAATCACGTAGCTCCGGAGTGTCCTCTTCAAACGACATGAACGCATAGTCTACGTAAGGAAAATGAGCCTCACATGCATATTCGGGATCCTGGCTGAACACCGAGAAGTCCATAACCACCGTCTTGCCCGCTTCATGCCATTCGGGCAGGAGGTCCAAACAATTGCCAAACAGGTCGGTATGGATGATGTCATGCTCCAGGATAAACGCCCGGTCGTCTTCATTCGGTCGATATGTCTCCATTACGCCATCGATTGCCTCGAGATGCACGCGATCGACGCCGTCTTTCAATGCCATGAGCATCACCGAGGTGTCGCCATCCTCCACCCGCAGATGAGAGATATCGAGCCCCTCAGCGGCCAGCGCCTCCCTCATCTTGTCTCCGTACTCGTCCTTGCCGACAACCGACACGGCGGATACCGAAACGCCCATTCGTGCAAGATGGATACCCCAGTCAATGCCGTTACCAGTCGGATAGAATACGCCGATGTTTTGATAGACGTCCGCGCAGCAAAAACCAGCCGCACACGCTTTAATACCCATACTCTTCTCCAATGTTCAAAAGGGGACCCACCGCATGGCGAGCCCCCTTTTCGTGTTTCGCTTATTGTTTTGCATCGGCTGTCCAAAGCCTCATAGCCAGACCGCCGTGCGCTTTCTTAAGCTATTCGACGATTGGCGCTCCGTGGCCCCAAGAACCTTCCATGCCGCACACGGTCGAGGCAAACCCGGCAGCAAAGTCGAGCGCGCGCTCGATAGCCTCGGCGCCATCCTCACCACGCTTGGCGGAATCGAGATAGCACATCAAAAACGAGGTGAGGAACGAGTCGCCCGCCCCCATGGTGTCCTTCATGTCCGTTACCGGTTTAGCCAGCTGGCGGTAATAACGCTCGCCGTCGTAAGCAATGCAGCCCTCGGCGCCCGCCGTAGCCGACACAAAACGCGGACCCAAGCCCTTCACCCATGCCAGACGCTCGCGAATCTCGTCCTCACTCGCGGCATCCGCCGCACTAAAGAAGGCAAAATCGACGTAGGGTGCAATCTGCTCGTAGTACTCGTCGGTGGAGTCGTCCGAAAAGTCAAAAGAGACCGTGACGCCCGCAGCCTTCAGCTTGGGCAGCTCGCGCTCGGTAAAGCAATAGTTGCCCGAATGAACCACATCGAACTGCTTCATGTACGAAAGGTCAAAGCGATCGAGGACATAGCGCGCATCGCCACGGATACCGCCCTCGTTGGAGCCAAGGAAGACACGGTCACCGTCAACAACGGTCACGCGAGCCGCTCCGTTCTCGCCAATCATCTGCTCACACTTGTCAAGCTCGATACCCTCATCCTCGAGGCTTGCAATGACATGCTCGGCAGCGGCGTCATTGCCAAAAATGCCCATGTATGCGGAGCGTGCGGCACCGCATTTCTTGGCATAAACGGCGAAGTTCACCGCGTTGCCGCCAGGATACATGGTGTGGATATGCTCGTAGCGATCGACGACGTTGTCGCCAAATCCGAGCGCGTTAACGTTAAATGCCATGGTATTTACCCTTCTAGTACTCGACGACGCCCATGTAGCGACGGAAATCGGGATCATGGTCAAACACCTTGCCGCGTGCGGCACGCAGCTCGCAGTTCATGGCGTAGAACAGCACCGGGTCCAGATAGGCACGGACGCTCGCCGGCACGTCTTCCATACCGTACTCCTTGGCATCGAGCACCATCAGCGTATCGGTATGCGTCTTAAGGAACGCCAGGGCGCGCTCATCCATAGCACGGCACTCGCTGGAGCCCATCTGCAGGAAGTAAAAAACGCCATCCTGAGTAGCCTCGAAGGGGCCATGGAAGTACTCGGCAGAGTGGATGTAGCTGCAGTGCTGCCACTGCATCTCCATAAGAGAGCAGATAGCGAAACCGTAGGTCTGGCTAAAGTTGGGACCGCTGCCCAGAATGTAGAAGAACTCGTGCTCCTGGCAAAGCTTGGCAAAACGATCGCCCAGCTCGGCATTTACCTTCTCACGTGCCGGGGGAAGAATCTTATCCATCTCGGCGATACCGGCATACATATCGGCAAGATCGGCGTAGCCCTCCTGCTGATCGAGCAGCTCGGCCGCAAGCGACAGCGAAATGCCAGCGGGGACCTCGGCCTGCGGCACGCCCTCGCCCCACGGGTAGACCCACGTGGTCCACTTGCCGGAGTCGATCTTGGATCCAGCGTTGTCGGTCTGGGCGATCACCGTAGCGCCGGCTGCAAGGGCAATCTCGCAGCCCTCGACGACCTCCGGGGTATTGCCACTGTGGCTGCAAGCGATGACCAGGGACTTCTCGCCCAGACGACGCGGACGCATAATGTCGAATTCACGCGCGGTATAGATATACGAAGTGAAGGTGGTTGCCTCGCGCTGCAGAAGCTCATGAGCCGGGATCAAATCGATCATGGAGCCACCGCAAGCAATCCAGTAGACGCTGTCGAACTTGCCCTTCTCGGCAATTGCCTCTTTGATCAGATCGTGTGCGTTCATATCCAGTTCCTTTCTTGTTTAGGCCGCAATCAATGACGTTGGTTGCGTGGCCGATAGTTGTTTTAGTCAATCAGATATTTCTCGAATGCGGCCATGTTCTTGGCATCTGCCGCCGCCGGGTCATCGTAGTAACGACCGTCCGTGATTTCCTGGCCCAGTATGCCGTCGAAACCATGGGCGTTGAGTGTGGCGACGAAGGCGTCCATATCGTGCTTGCCATCGCCCCATACCAGATGTCCATACGGGTCACCGTCGATAAAGTGCATCTCGTGAATTGCCCCATCACCAAAGGCGGCAAACCAGTCCTCGAGCGTCTCGCCCGCAACGCCCATCGCGGTTGTATCAACCATGGGCTGTAAGTACGGGCTCGCGACCTCGTCAATCATGCGCTTCGCATCGGAAACCGTCGTCACAAGGTTGCTCTCCTCGGGACGCAGGCTTTCCATCGTAAGCACCAGACCGTGCTCGCCGGCATACTCCGCCAGAATGGACAAGTGCTCGCGACTGCGCTTCCAGGCTTCCTCGCGGTCCTCGTCCCAGTCGCCCCAGCCCGAGTTGATGGACATACGGTCGCACCCAAGTACCTCGGCAAGCTCAATGCCGTGCTTGAAGTACGCCAGGCTGCGCTGTTCATGCAGCGGCTTGCGTGCGCAGTACTGCCAAGGATAGACAACATTCTCGGGGCACAGAGTACGATACCTAAGCCCACGGTCTGCAGCCTTTTTCGCCAGGACCTCAGCCTCAAAGTAGCCCGTATGGTCGAGCGTCACATGCGGCTCTGCGCACCACAGCTCAATGGACTCAAAGCCCAAACGCTGCTGCACATCAAGGAAGTAATCGAGCGACCACATGATGTAGTGGATATTCATGCCCGCAATCTGCTCGCGGCGCAGCGTCGGTTTGGATTCAAACATCTTATGCCTCCTTATTTCGATCGAACACGATTTGTCCGTCCGACATCGTTATATCAACCGCAAGATCGCGTGCGTCGCGATAATCGAGGTCAAACACATCCCGATCGAGCACGCAGATATCGGCAAGCTTGCCGACCTCGAGCGTACCCAGCTCGTCTTCGCGCATCAGGTCGTACGCGCCCCCGGCAGTCCAAGCGCGCAAGAGCTCGACAAGCGTCAGCGCGTTGGCCTCATTCACGGGCAGCCCGTCGTCGAAGTATCCGCCGCACGCACTGTAGATTGACTCGCCCAGGCTCGGGATCAGCAGCGGCAAATCCGTGCCACAGCACACTGTGCATCCGGAATCTTCCATGCCGCGGCGATTCCAGCTGTGCAAAAGTCGCGTCTCGCCGATTTGTCGACGCATCATCGACAGGCAATCCTCGCGCCGGTCCAGCGTCAGAATCTGCGGATAGACCTCGCAAATTCCACCCAACTTGCCAAACTCGACAAGATCGGTCGGATCAGAGTTCTCGAGATCGGTAATCGCATGGCGACGAAGCATCCGTCCATGCTCGTCTCGAGGCAGCGAGGCATAGAGCGCCACGGTGCGGCGAACGGCGCCATCGCCCTGGCAATGCAAGGAATATCGGAAGCCGTCAGCATCAATTGCACGCAGCTCGTTCTCAATCAGATCCCACTCTGGCTCCTCGACGACCGTCTTGCCGGCAGCGCCCGCATCGGCCGTGTCTTCATAGGGGTCAATCATCTCGGCAAGCCCCGCCCATACGCCGCGATCGGTCATACGGTTGAAGCCAGAAAAACGAACGAACGGTCCCCGGAAGCGCTCTCGTGCCTCGCGAGCATATGGCAGATTTGCACCGGCACCCACCGGCTGCGACATCATAGAGACGCGAACCGTCAGCTCTCCAGATTCCTCACGGCGAGCCATTTCGTCGGCAAAGCCGTAGTAGTCATCAAACGCCATCTCCTTGATGGCGGTAACGCCGCGCTCGTTAAGCATGCTCATGTAGTCCGAATACCCGGCACGCACCTCGGGCAGCGCGAGGAAATCGCTCATCATGCGCCAGATCTTCTCGGCATAGCACGCCTGCGGCGTAAAGCCGTATCGCGCACTGGCGGCAGCATTGAGAACACAGGTCTCCGCGCCCGGTGTAAAGCAGACGACAGGGATATCGCCAAAACACTCGTCAAACACAGCTGCTGTGTTTGCGTTCTCGGCATCCGATGCCAACGTTTCGGGCAGGTTGTGGCCAAAAGCCGCCGCGCAATCCGGATGATCATCTTTCCATGCACGCAAGAGCGACACGGCCTCTTTGGCATCAGCGACGCCGGATAGATCAGACCCCAACGTCCGCAGCGCCCAGCCCGTATAGAAGGTATGCACATCGATCAGGCCAGGCATGACGGTGCGGTCGCCCAGGTCAACTACCTCGTCCGCCTGGGTCAAATACGAAGCTACCTCACACTTGGTGCCAACCGCCTCAATTCGATTGCCACGGACCGCTACGAAACCTTCGAACGGCAGGTCCCCCGTACCGGTAAAGACGCTCTTAGACGTCAGGACCGTTAAACGATCAGACATCACAACCACCTACACCGGAAGCATGCCAGAGATTGCCGTTACGATCAGGCCAAAGACGACCATGAAAATGAAGAACTTCCAAATGGTCTTCCACCATTGACCAAACGAGATCTTTGCCACGGCAAGGCCGGCAACCGTCATGCCCGCCACGGGACTGATGGTGTTGATGGTCTGATTAGCAAACTGGAGCGCGGTAACGGCGGCTTCGGGATTGAGGCCCATAAGCTCGGTCAGCGGACCCATGACGGGCATGGTGAGCGCCGCAAGTCCAGAGCTCGAGGGAACCAGCAAAGAGAGCAGGCCAAGGACGATATACATAAACGTGGTGTAGACGGCGGCAGGTGCACCGGCGAGTGCAGTAGCGAGCGCCTGGAGGATGGTGTCGATGATCATGCCACCCTCTGCGATGACCAAGATACCGCGAGCGATGCCGATGACGATAGCGGCATACGCAAAGTCGGCAATGCCTTTAACGAACTCCTCGGCGATCGTCTGCTGGTCAAGGCCGCCCAGGATACCGGCAAGCAAGCCCATACCAAGGAACACGGCGGAAATCTCATTCATGTACCAGCCCTGGGTAACAAGACCCCAGACGATAATGCCCATGCCGCAGGCAAAATCGATAAGCACGAGCTTCTGACGGGTAGTGAACTCTTCCTCGATGGAGGCATCGGTCACGGAAAATTCAATACGCTTGAGCTTATCGTCCTCGTACACAATGGACGACTCGGGGTTTTTCTTGACGCGCATGGCGTAGCGCATGGCCCATGCGATACCGACGGCAGTGAAGATGACCCAAGAAACGGCACGCAGCCACAGTTGCGGATTACCCTCGATGCCAATGATGCCTTGGGCGATCAAAACATTAAACGGGTCGATGGTCGAAGCACAATATCCCAGGTTAGGACCAAGGAAGCAGATGATGAATGCCGTCATCGAGTCATAACCGATACCCATCATGATGGGAATGAAGATGGCATAGAACGGCAGGGCTTCCTCAGACATACCAAACGTAGTGCCACAAATGGACAGCAACGTCATCGTGATGGGAATGATGAGGATGTCCTTGTTCTTGAGCTTTTTAATCACACGGCTCATGCCGGCATTCAAAGCGTTGGTCTTGGTGATGACTGCGAACGATCCGCCAATCAATAAGACGAACGCAACGACGTCGGCAGCCTCCTGGATGCCCTTAGTAGGCGCTTGCAGGACCGCAAAGATATCCTGGCCCAGATTGATGGTCTCGCCGGTCTCGGAATCGGTGTAGTTCTTATCGACCTGTTCATAGGTTCCAGCAACGGCAACTTCACGCTCGCCCGCCGCTGTCGAAATCGTCTTGCGCTGATACTGACCAGAAGGAACGATCCAAGTCAGGACCGCAAAGACAACGATCAGCAAGAACATGATCGTATAGACATGCGGTAATTTGAACTTAAAACGTCTGTTTGTCTTCTTCGCCTTCGTATCTGACATAGATACCTCCAAAGAACTCGAGACTGCATCGCATCTCGCCTCAACGCTTGCATGAGGCAAACGTTCTATGACGTTCCATAGATTACCAGCAGCTTTTCCCGTCATCAAGATTATTTCAAACTGATTGCCGTAACGCGGTTGAACGGTTGCGTTCGCGCCGTGAACGGTATGGAAACGCCCGGTGAGATGATCCACCGGGCGTTTCCATTCGCAATGTCCTAGATGTCAAAAATGTAACGAGATCCAACGATCCGCTGACGACCAATGATAAACGGTCTCCGCTGCTCATCGAAAAAGAAGGCATCCATGTAAAACAAGGGTTCGCCAACGGGAACCGCCAACAGCCGAGCGACCTCGGGCGACGCGCACGCGATCTCGAGCGTGCACGGGTCGGTAAACGCGGGCGTACGGCCCGTCCGGTTGCGCACGAACTCAAAAATGGATTGGTTAGATAGAGGTGCCGTTGATAGATAAGCGTTGGCCTCGTAAACATATATGTTGTTCTCGAGCATGACGGGGACTCCATCGGCAGTACGCACACGCTCAACGCAAATCAAATCAGTTCCAACGGGAACACCAAAGAACTGCGCTTCGGTGGAATCCGCCGGCAGTATCTTTCTCGAAATGACGCGCGCCCCCGGTTCCATTCCGTTAACGCGGCATGCGTCCGAAAAACTCTGAACGTCATCCTTCTGGCGAATCTTGCGCTTAAGCTTGGGGGCATTGACAAACGTGCCTTTCCCCTGTCGCTTCGTTAGATAGCCCTGCTGGACGAGCTCCTCAATAGCGCGTCGCACGGTAACGCGGCCAACTTTATAGTTCTCAGCCAATTCGAATTCGTTGGGTATCCGCGCGCCCGCCTTGTAGGCACCGGAGTTGATTTCGTTTTTAATGATATCAATGACTTGTTGGTACAGCGGTATCGCTGCTTTACCGTCAGTTAGCCCTTCAGTCGATGGCATATACCCTCTCCCAGCACAATTCAGTCTAAAGCGGGCTCAAGGACATTCAACAAGCCCTTAAGCCCGCATTAGCATAAAGTATGCTTGCTGCCGCACCAAAATGTCAGGTATTTACTCATCTGACCCGAAAAACGCGCAACTACCGCGCTCCTAAGAAAGCGTGAGCAGCTCCGGCAGCTGGTCGATAATCTTGTCCGCGGCATCCTGGCTAAAGCCAAAGCGCTCCTCGCGCTTGGCAATGACCGTCAGGCCGGCTCGCTTGCCGGCAGTGATGCCAGGCACCGAATCCTCAACGCAGCAGCAGCGATTCGCGGGCAGCCCCAGCAGGTCCAGCGCATGCAGGTAGATGTCGGGTTCAGGCTTGCTCTCCTTAAACTGCTCGCCGCTCACCACATACTCAAAGGCATCCGACAGCCCGCACGCATTGAGCACTTCCTCGATGCTATCCATGGGAGACGAGCTGGCAAGCGCCACGCGAACGCCGCGGCGCGGCAGCTCTCGAATCGTATCCACGGCGCCTGGGTTAATCAAAGCCTGATAGTCGCGCGGACGCTCATGCGCCCACTCATCCCAACGGGCCAACGCTTCCTCGCCAGTGAAATGCCCCTTACCGGCGCGCTCAAACCAATCGACCAGCATATGCAGGAAGAACTGATGCGAGGTACCGACCTGCCCATTCAACTCCTCTTGAGTCAGGTTAAGCCCAAGCTCCTTGGCAAACGCGGCAGTCTCGCCCAAGTAGTAATACTCGGTATCGACAATGACGCCGTCCATGTCAAAGATAACGGCGTCGAACGGAAATGCGGACACGGCACCCTCCCTAACAAAAGGACGCCCGCGAGCAGGCGCCCGAATCATGCATTAATCGGCGATTCTAGCCCAGCAGCTTATCCAGCGCCACCGCAATACCATCTTCGTTGTTATTGGCGGTCACCATCTGGGCCACAGCCTTAACCTCATCGACGGCGTTGCCCATGGCAACACCGGTGCCGGCCCACTCAATCATGGACTTGTCGTTCTGGCCGTCGCCAAACGAGACGACCTCGCTGGCATCGATACCGAGCTTGGGCAGAGCACCCTCAAGCGCACGGGCTTTGTCGATACCGGGCGCCGTGTACTCAAAGTACCAGTCGGCCGTAAACATGCCCGAAAGCGTCTGGGTAAAGGGCGCATACATCTCCTCGTAATGCGCCTGCAGGCAGGCCGGATCGCCCGCAGTGAGTAGCTTGTCCACAGGATAAGCATCTGCGACCTCATGCAGGCTCTCCACCTCGCGAATCTTAAGATCGCACGCGTCGCGCTCGTACTTGACGATATTCTTCTGCGAGCCGTCAGGCAGCGTAATCATGCAATGGTACGAGTCCTCGACGTGCAAATCGCGACCGAGCGAAATCATAGGGATCACGTCAAAATTACGCAGGTGATCAATCAGGCGGTGCAGCTCGTCAGCCGGCATGGCCTGGTCAAAAAGGACCTCATCGGTCTGAGCATCGACCACATGCGCGCCATTGAAAGCGACTAGCAGACCGTCATGGTTTTGAAGGTCGAGCTCCTGCGCCAAGGCGTGCAGCCCCCATGCGGGACGGCCCGAAGCCAAAATGAGCTTAATGCCCGACTCCTGCGCCGCGAGCAGCTTCTCGCGCGTACGCGGGCTGATCACCTTCTGATCGTTGGTAAGCGTACCGTCGATATCCATTGCGATGGCTTTAATTGCCATATGTGCCTCCTTGCATCGTTTTTATCGCGCACTATCTTATCCGAGCCGGGGCACGTTCGCACAGCGCGCGTATGACGGTTGCAAAACCACCCCATTTGAAACAAAGGCAAAAAAGTACTTGCAAAGACGCGTTCCGACATATAAGTTGATAAAAGACCGCCGTTGCGGTTTTAAGTAGATCGAGCATATGAAGTTTGAGTTTTAGCGTGTAAGAGAAGGAAGATCGGCAAAGTACAACCCCAAACGCAATGACAACTTAATGAGGTAACTGCCACATGTGAGGCACCCAGGGCATTGCTGTCTCGATTTTGAGCACGATGCCTTCCGTCTTGCATGGGCCGTTCCATCCCGCCCCTGCAGCAACTGCCTCACGGGCTCATTGAAAACCGCATAGCACCCCAACGTCAGCACATCACCCACGGCAAGCACATCACTCACGACAACCAACACATCAACAAACAGCACGAACATCAACCGATTGGAGAAGCTATGACAAACCACCACGCTGAAGACGGCGATAAGAAAAGCATTCTGGATGCCCGAATTGAGCGAGCATATGCAAACGAATATGACGCCGCCTTTGCCGCCGCGACCATCAAGAACTACGCGTCGCTACCGCTCGCGACAATCTTGGCCGACCACCCTCAACTGCTGAAGCGCTGCACAAAGATCATGGGCGACCCCGACATTCGCAAGCTGACAGACCCCTATGCCCCAAAACGCGACAACGATTCGTACGTTCTTACCGTAGGCTGCCTAGCCCATATGCTTACGGCGCTCGACACGAAACTCAAGCTCGAATGGGAACCCGACGAGCGTCATGAACTCGAAAGCAAGCGGAACACCCTGCGCACCGCACTGTTCCTTCCGTTGAACGGCCTCAAGCGCTGCAACGTCGAGCTCAATACACAGGCGCGGCAAAAGCCCGGAACCACGGGGCAGAAAACTCCAAGACCCCATGCGGCCATCGTCGACCGCAACCGATATAACCGCATGACCGCGCACTTTTCCGCCGAGGGAGCAGCCATAAGGACGCTGATCGACCTGCTGTGCCTCCTGAGCATCAACGAGCTATTTGAGGGCTATCTCGCCCTTGTTCCCGCGACGGCACCCAAGTCGGTAGCAAAGATCATCGAGACCTGCAGACGCCAGTTTGAGCGCCATCGCAATGGCAGCGAGATGAACGCCAGCATCGCGCAGTACTACGCGGCTCATTACAAAAATGACGGATGTGCCCCTGTCGAGCATCAGCTGCGGCTCGCCTACACCACGCCCGTCGCAACGCTCCATCGCTTTGGAGCCCTTGGCGCTTGCGAGCCGCACGAACAGGCAGCCTGCCCCACAACCGAGCTCGATCTCAGGCTCGGACGAACCCTGTAGCCCGCCAGCCCCTCCGCGGGCAACAATCCTATTCCACAACACAACCAACAGAAAGGAGTCCTCATGGACACCAATCATTCCCTCATCATCAGCCCCCTCACCATGCGTGAATCCGCCCGAGGTATCACGCTCACCAGCATTTACGATGAGATGCTCGCCCGTCGCGAGCTCTCCGTCATGGGAAACATCGAAACCCCGATGGCCCACGACCTATGCCAGCAGATCCGCCTGCTCGATGCCACCGACCCCAGCCGCCCCATCACCATATTTGTCGCCAGCGCCGGCGGAAGCGTGCGATCGGGTCTTGCGATCTATGACGCCATGTGCCTCGCATCGTGCCCCATCCGCACCGTCTGCCTGGAATTCGCCGCGTCCATGGGCGCCGTGATCTTTATGGGCGGCGACGATCGCCGTATGGCGCCCCATGCAGAGCTCATGATTCACGACCCGCTGATCCCCCAGGGGGCAGGCGGCTCGGCACTTGCGCTGCAGGAAACCAGCCGGCGTCTCATGCAGACCCGCAAGACCCTCACGCAAATCCTCTCGGACCGCAGCGGCCTCACGCCCAAGCGCATCCAGTCCCTCACTGCAAAAGACACCTACCTTTCGGCCGAGCGCGCCGTCGAGCTCGGCTTTGCCCACGAAATCCTCTCGACCACCAAGGAGGTCGCCCATGTCTAACCTCGCCAGCCGCCTCGCCGCGTCTGAGTCCGCATCGTCCACCATCCTCGCCAAGGATCGAACGCTTTCCTGCGACACCCGCCAAACGGGACTCAACAACAACGCACTTGTAATCGGCCCCTCGGGAGCCGGCAAGACCCGAAACGTCCTCAAGCCCAACCTGCTGCAAATGAACGCAAGCTACATCGTGCTCGACACCAAAGGCACGCTCTGTCGCGAAGTGGGACCCGTGCTGGCAGCCCACGGTTACCGCGTGCAATGTCTCAACTTCGCCGACCTCAACACCGTCCCGGCCCTTGCGCCCGGCATCGAGCGCTGCGGCTACAACCCCCTGAGGCACATTCGCCGCAAGGCGGACGGCAGGCCCAACCAGCAGGACATCCTCTCGGTGGCAAAGGCCATCTGCCCCATCGAGGACAACAACCAGCCTTTTTGGGATCATGCGGCAGCAAACCTGCTGTCGTGTCTTATCGCCTACGTCACCGAACAGCTACCCGCCGACGAGCAGACGATCAGCTCGGTCATCAAGCTGATCGAGCACCTGCAGGACGGTGCCACGGGTCGATTGTTTGACGACCTGATCACGACCGACCCCCAAAGCTATGCCCTCTCGCTATGGCGGCGCTACACCATTACGCAAAATGCCGAGCGCATGCACGCGAGCATCGTCGGCATCCTTGCCGAAAAGGTCATGTGTCTGGGATTCGACGGTGCGGCACAGCTCTATCGTGAGTGCCATCAGGTGGACTTCGCTTCCATGGGACACACCCCCTGCTCCCTGTTTGTAACCGTGAGCGATATTGACCGCAATCTCGATCCGCTGACCGGCCTTTTTATTTCGCAGGCGTTTATGGGCCTCATTCGTGAGGCCGATAGGCAGCCCGACGGCAGCCTGCCCGTGCCCGTGCGCTTTATGCTCGATGACTTCGCAAATCTGCAGATCCCCCAGATCGACAACGTGCTCTCGATTATCCGAAGCCGCAACATCTGGGCAACGCTGCTGCTGCAGTCGACCAACCAGCTCGATGCGCTCTATGGCGAGGCACGCGCACGCTCCATCATGGGCAACTGCGACACGCATCTGGTGCTGGCGTTCCAGGATCCCGAGAGTGCCCGGGTGTTTTCCGACCGCGCCGACGCGCTGCCCAGCACGCTCATGGCGACGCCGATCGATCGCTCGTGGCTCTTTGTACGCGGTCGCACTCCCGAACAGGTCGAGCGCTTTAGGCTCGAAGACCATCCGCTCTACGGGGAGCTGCCCGAGGCGCAGCGAGGCCATGCGGAGGCCGAGATCTAGGCGCAGGGTTCTCGCAGCGCGCGACGCCCCGGCGATGTTCCACAAAGGCCGTGCGCCCCGGGACCACGGCAAAGCAAAGGGGCCCGCATCCGATAGGATACGGGCCCCTGACTATAAGGCGCGATGCGTTAACAGCAGCGACTACTTGCGGTGCGCGCGATAGAACTCGATGAGCGCCTGGGTCGAAGCGTCCTGCTCGGCCTTGGCGGCATCATCGTGGAAGGCAGGGGTGATCTGCTTGGCAAGCTGCTTGCCCAGCTCAACGCCCCACTGGTCGTAGGAGTCGATGCCCCAGACCGTGCCCTCGACAAACGTGATGTGCTCGTACAGGGCGATGAGCTCGCCGAGCGCGAACGGGGTCAGCGTGTCGCCGAAGATCGAGGTCGTCGGGCGGTTGCCCTCAAAGCAACGGGCCGGGACGATCTGCTCGGGCGTGCCCTCGGCACGGACCTCGTCGGCCGTCTTGCCAAAGGCGAGCGCCTTGGTCTGGGCCAGGAAGTTGCCCAGGAACAGCTCATGCACGTCCTGACCGCTGTCGGTCGCAGGGTTTGCGGTATTGGCGAAGGCGATGAAATCGGCCGGAACCACCACGGTGCCCTGGTGCAGCAGCTGGTAGAAGGCATGCTGGCCGTTGGTGCCGGGCTCGCCCCAGAAGATCTCACCGGTGTCGGAGGTCACGGCGCTGCCGTCCCAGCGGACATGCTTGCCGTTGGACTCCATGGTGAGCTGCTGCAGGTAGGCCGGGAAACGATGCAGGTACTGGCAGTACGGCAGCACGGCGTGGCTCTTGGAACCGAAGAAGTTGACGTACCAGACGTTGAGCAGGCCCATCAGCGCAACGGCATTGTTCTCGAGCGGGGTATTGCAGAAGTACTCGTCGATGGCATGGAAGCCCTCGAGGAACTGCTGGAAGCGCTCGGGGCCGAGCACGACGATCAGCGACAGGCCTACGGCGGAGTCAACAGAATAGCGGCCGCCAACCCAGTTCCAGAAACCGAAGGCGTTGGCAGGGTCGATGCCGAAGGCCTCGACCTTCTCGAGTGCGGTGGAAACGGCGACGAAGTGCTTTGCCACGGCCTCGGCGTTCTGCTCATCGGAGCCGTCGATGGCGCCCTGAGCCTTGAGCTGCTCGAGCATCCAGGTCTTGACCTCGCGAGCGTTGGTGAGGGTCTCAAGTGTGGTGAAGGTCTTGGAGACGATGATCACGAGCGTGGTCTCGGGATCCAAGCCCTTGAGCTTCTCGGCCTGGTCGTTGGGGTCGATGTTGGAGATGTAGCGGCAGTCGATACCGGCGTCGGCATAGGGACGCAGAGCCTCGTAAGCCATGACCGGGCCCAGATCGGAGCCGCCGATGCCGATGGACACCAGGTGCTCGATCTTTTTGCCGGTAACGCCCTTCCACTCACCGGAGCGCACGCGCTCGGCGAAGGCATACATGCGGTCGAGAACCTCGTGCACGTCGGCGACGACGTCCTGGCCGTCGACGATGAGCTGGCCCTTCTCGCTTGCCGGGCGGCGCAGCGCGGTGTGCAGGACGGCGCGGTCCTCGGTGGTGTTGATGTGCTCGCCGGAGAACATGGCGTCGCGGCGCTCCTCGAGCTTCACCTCACGGGCAAGATCGCACAGCAGCTTGACGGTCTCATCGGTCACCAGGTTCTTCGACAGATCGAAGTGCAGGTCACCGGCGTCAAAGCTCAGCTTGTTCACGCGGTCGGCGTCAGCAGCGAACCAGGCCTTGAGGTCGATACCTTCAGCCTCGAGCTTCTCCTGATGAGCCTCGAGTGCCTTCCAAGCGGCAGTCGACGTAGCATCGATAGGTGCGGCAACAGTTGCCATAGAGTCCTCCTCAGCATACGGGCGCACGCCTCCATGCGCCCGGACATTCAGATGCCACTATTCTAGCGCAGGTCAAGACTACAATCAGCGAGCGTTGCCAATCGGCCCCCAAACGGCAACCGATTAAAAAGGGACAGGCTTATTTTGGCAGGTCAAACGCTTTACCAACCAAAAATAACCCGTCCTTTTATGGCAAATATTAGGCCGCGGCGCAGATGCTACCGAGCAACTCACGCAGAGGAGACCCGATGCCCTCCAGCAGTTCGGGCGCGATAATGGCAAAAACGGGAACCTCACCGGTGCCCACGACAGCAGGCGCCTTGCCCTCCGAGAGAATGCATCCATAAGGGACAAAACCGTCTTCGCCGGCATCGAGCGCCGCCATGCGACGCGCGAGCTCGCGCGCAAAGCCAGCAGTATCGGCATCGCCAATCGCCAGGACAAAGTCCACGCCCTCATCGGTTGCCAGGGCTACGGCCTCATCGACCAAATCGTCTCCCCCGTCGCCCCCGGCCGAACCGCAACGAAAGAGTACGCGTTCGAGCAGGGCACGATCGAGCGAGCCCAGCGCCGCCGAAACGAGCTCATCGCGCGTGTGCTTGTCGCCTCCCAGCACGACCAGTGCCTTGGTGCCGCCATAGTGGGCAACCAATCGCCCGCACCAGCGAGCCACATCCCCATCCGCAACCAAGCGCGTCGGCATACCAAACCCATAGTTGACCATTATCCCCACAACCCTTCCGTGCTTTATGGTGGTATCGATCGTTAGGCTCATGCTACGAAGCGAGCTTTTCCGAGCTGTTTCGCGCTCTTTAGGGCTGCGTTAAAACCCCGATGAAGCCGCACGACCATACTTGCCAAAAAGGGACAGATTTTGACGGTGTCCGTGCAAGCGGGTATTATCGAACAGGTATTCGATAAGAACATGTGTTTGATGGAAGGGCACGGATGGCGCACGAGCAGCACACCTATATCTGCATCGACCTCAAGACGTTTTATGCCAGCGTCGAGTGCGTCGACCGTGGGCTCGATCCGCTCACCACCAACCTGGTCGTTGCCGACGAATCGCGCGGACGCACGACCATCTGCCTCGCTATCACGCAGGCCATGAAGGACTTAGGTATTCACAACCGCTGCCGTCTGTTCGAGATTCCCGACGGCATCGACTGCATCAAAGCAGTGCCGCGCATGCAGCACTACATGGAGGTGTCGGCGCAAATCTACGGCATCTATCTGGAATACGTCAGCCCCCAGGACGTGCACGTCTACTCAATTGACGAGTGCTTTATCGACGTGACACCCTATCTGGACCTCTATCACACCGATGCGGAAGGCTTCGCCTGCATGTTGCGCGACGAGGTCCTGGCGCGCACCGGCATCACGGCGACGGTCGGCATCGGCCCCAACCTATTCCAGGCCAAGGTTGCACTCGATATCACCGCCAAGCACGTACCCAGCCGCATCGGCATACTCGACGATGAGACCTTTCGCAAGGAAATCTGGCCCCATCGTCCCATCACCGATATCTGGGGCATCGGCCCCGGCGTGGCAGCACGACTCGAAAAATACGGCGTCTACGATCTGATGGGCGTCGCGGCGCTCGACGAAAACCTGCTTTACGACGAGCTCGGCGTCAATGCCGAGTATCTCATCGACCACGCCTTCGGACGCGAGCCGACAACCATCGCCGATATCCAAGCCTATCGCCCGCAAGCAACTTCGACCACCACAGGACAGGTGCTCTCGAAGGGCTATGCCTACGAGCAGGCCTACACCGTCTTGCGCGAGATGGTCGACAACGCCGTGTTGGACTTGATCGATAAGCACGTGGTCTGCGACAGCATCTCGCTCTTTGTGGGCTACGCGAGCGAGCGCGCCGACATACGCAGGCTTGATGCCAGCGGTACTGCACAATATGTGGACGGATGCGGACACCTGCGCTCGAGTACGTCGAGCATCGAACCCACCGCAACCGCCGGCCCCGAGCTCGCGCCCCGTGCTCCCAAGCCCGTCCAGCGCGATGACGAACGGCGCCGCCTGGTGCGCGAAGCGCAGGCAATCGATGGCATCTTTGTGGGAGAGCATGGTGGCAAACCGCGTGGTGGCTATGCCGCGCTCTTTGCGCACTCCAACGCCTCGCGCAAGCTGCCCGAGCGTACCAATTCGTTTAAGAAGATCATGGGCTATTTCGATGAGCTCTGGGCGCAGACTGTCGATCCCAAACGACCGGTCAAGCGCATCAACCTGGGCTTTAGCAATCTTGTGCCCGAGGAATTTGCCACCATCGATCTGTTCAGCGATATCGAGGCCGATGAGCGCGAGCGCGACCTGGCGCGCGCCGTCCTGGCCGTGAAAGGCAAGTACGGCAAGAACGCGCTCGTCAAGGGATTAAGCTTTACCGCCGGCGCCACCGCGCGCGAGCGCAACGATCAAGTTGGAGGACACCGTGCCTAAACCCAAACAACAGCCCATGCGCCCGCCGACCGCCTTCGAGCGCCTGGCGGACCCCGAGGGCAGACGCCGCGCAGCCGACCCCAACCTCACTGCCAACGGTGCCGTGCGCGCCAACCGCGCCGCACAGTTTATACCCTTTGCCGCCCTCACGGGATACTACGAACTCGTGCGCAAGCAGGAAATCACCGTCGAGCAAAAACGTGAGCTCACGGAAGAAAAAGCCCTCGAGCTTTCGCAAAAGCTCGAGGGCCTCAAACGCGGCGACTTGGTGCGCGTCACCTATTACGATACGTACGGCTATCGTAGCCGCACGGGCATTCTCGACGAAGCGTTACCCGCATTCAAGCTGCTCAAACTCAGGGATATCGCCATCAACTTCGACGATATCCAGGACATTGAGCTACGCGGACGAGCCTAGCGACGAGAACGCTTGCGCAAGACGAGAGCAATGCCAAGCACTGCGGCAGCTGCAACCAGCAATCCCAAGACCAGCGTGAGGGTCGAGTCGCCAGCGCGAGGCAGCGAGCCGTCCTTCGGAGTCTTCTTAGCGGTCGTCGTGACGGTGGTCGTGGTGCTGCTCGACTGGTCGTTGCCACCCGTCTGGCTGCCGCCAGGCTGATCGCCGCCACCCGGCTGCGAAGGATCGGTGGGTTCCGTCGGATCCGGAGTACCGGGATCAACCGGATTCTCCGAATTCTCCTTGCGCTGGATCCAGACCTGGCAACCATAGAACGGGTTGGCGGTACCAAGGCACAGACCCTGGTTGGTCACCGCAAAGGTGCGCAGACCATGGTTATACGGATCGTTAAAGCCATTGGTCGTCAGCGTCGTAAAGTTCACGCCGTCCTCGGTCACATACATATCAAAGCCGCGCTCGGCATCGCGCAGGTAACACATGCACGTAAGGACACTCTGCAACTTCTTGAGGTTCTCCTCGCTCAGCAGCTTATCGAGCGCATCCTGAATATCGCTCGGCAGCTCGGTGCCATAGGCATCCTCGTACTGCTGCTTAAGGCTCTCATAGCTATCGAGCATGTCCTGATACTGGTCGGCAAAGGACTTGAAGTACGCGATCTCGCCATCGATCTTCTGGACATAAGCGGCGTCGTCCTCAAAGTCCTGGGACATCGTCGCGGCCTGATCGCAAAGACCGCCCGCGGCATCCTCCAGCGCATCGCTCAGATCGCCAAAGCCCTTAGCAACCTCGGTCTTCTCGTCATCGACATCGACGGCCTTGTTTGAATCATCAACCTCAGCAGCTTCGTTCGAATCATCGACCTCGACGGCCTCGTTTGAATCATCGTCCGCAAGCGTGTTCACGGGAACGATGGGGTCGTCAGGCGATTTCTTGTCGAGCAGGTGATCGAGCAGGTCCCTAAGGCGCTGAACCTGAGAGTCCCACTCCTCGGGCGTCATATCGATAATGTCGCCATTGGAGAACTGGCCGATCGGCTCAAGCAGGCTCGCGGTATCAAAGGTACCGATATACAGTTTGCCGTCGAACTTCTGCATGCGCCAAATGTACTGGTTCTCGTTTCGGCCAAAGCCCGAAGTCAGGCCGGAAATACCGCCCTCGGGGAACATGTCGGTGCGATCGCCAACGACGAGCTCCATGTTCTCGTCCTTGTCCATGCGATAGATGTTAACCGACTGCCCAAGATTGGCATTCACAAACGAGCAGTCAACGCCACCCATGCTGCCCTTGCCGCCCTCTTCGGTGTTGGATTTGTTGAACAGGATGCGCTCGAGGGCAATCTCCTCGTCGTTGTATTCACCGATATAGAGGTAGTCGTTGTAGACGATGAGGTTGGCAGCGCCAGAACGGGTACGGGCAGGATCGATGCCAAAGCAGTACTTTGCACCGTCCGTCTTCTGATCGCCGACAATGGGAGTCCACGAATAGCTGCCGTCGGCATTCTTGTCGCCACGGACCATGGCAAACGACTGCATGGAATTATCATCGGGAGCGTTCTCGGGCGTACCGGTGCAGATGGTCGCATAGAGATGGCCATTGTACGAGACCATATCCCAAATGGCGCCGCCGTAGATGCTGTCCTGATAGCGAATCGCCGGATAGCCAAACAGCGTCTCCGAGTTGGCAATCTCGGTGAAGCTGTCCTGGCCCTTCGAGGGGTCAGACGACGTCAGGATTGTCGACACAAAATTACCGTTCGCGTCTTTACCCACATTACTGATGACGAGCTGGCCATCATGGACGCACATGCCGCGGATACCGGTAGAAATGCCCTGCTTGTAGGCAGCACCGTAATCCTGCATGCTCGAAAGGCCCTGATAGACAACTTTGTACTCATCCGTCTTAGGATCGATCTCGTATACAGCAGGCAGGCCGCCTTTGCCGTCATTGGTCCTGACGCTGCCGCAGAAATAGAGCTTACCCTTATAGCTCACGGCATTGCGGAACAAAGGAGCGACGCCGTTGAGCGATTCAGAGAGTAGCAGCTTGGTCTCACCGGTCTTGGTATTGATCTTGACCAAGATGCCGCCGCTGTCCTTGTCGGCCGTGCCGTCCTCCTTCTGCTGTCCATAGAAGAAGGTACCGTTAAACATGGCCTCCAGCGTCAGGCGCATGGTTTCGACATCAAAGGAATCGCCCAGCGTGCTGTTCATGAGCGTCAGCGTGTTGCCCATCGCCGCATAGCAGGTGCCCACATAAAGCCAGTCACCATAGCTCGCAGCCGCCCAAGTGTAGCTCTGGCCGCGATCGCCTTCGTTGTTGGCCGTATTACCATCGGCGCCCGGAACGGCAACGGCACCGTTACCCTGGTAGTCGACGATGCCATCCGGCTGCGACGTTCCTACCGTAGGATGCGAGAGCTTCTCAAAGGAATACCCATTTCCCGCATTGTAGGTAACGGCACCCGATGCGTCTTCGGCGTGCGCCGGCAGCGGCGATACCAAGATAGCGGCAAGCGCTGCCACCAAGCCAAGTGTTCCCACTCGTCTCATAAGGTTATAGCCTCCCCTGTCCTAAAGCCCAGTTTTAGCATTCTTCATTTCTGTCCACGGTTAATTGCAATCTGAGCACAGCAATAATCAGTGTATAAATATACACCTGTAATTTTTTGGACGGGTTCATAGATGCTCGATTGGTAGCGAATTCCGCGCAAACCGTCACCAAACTCCACTTTTGCCGCATCTAAAGGTTATTTTTGCGCAAATTTTTGGATGCCGATAGTCACAATGGGCAGGAGGCTGGTACCCACCGGAGAGGGCAACGCCTACATTTTCATAACGTAATAGCCCGCACCCCTCACTGCCGTCTCGAGTGTGTCGCGATCAACCGGGCGCTTCGAGCGCACGCGTGCCGTGTGGTCCGCGTACGTTACCGTAGCCCACACGCCATCAAGCGCATTGAGGGCATTCGTCACATTCCGGGCGCAGCCGTCGCAACTCATGCCGCCGATAAGGAGTTCCTCACGATAGGGGTAGTGGGACTCGTCGGTGTCTGCCACCACAACCTTTTTGGCCTTCTTGCCGCTCGCACCATCGCTGCAGCAACTCTTCCCGTGTGTCGAAGCGGCAATGCGACGCAGTCCAAAAAACATGCCGACGGCAATGACGGTCAGCACGATGAGATTCGCAGGGTTGAGCAAGTCACTCATGCGTTCCCCTTTCAGTAGCACTATCTAGATACCCCCATGGGGTGTCCCCATCTTAACCCAAAATCATGTCCGTTCGGTCAATTAGTTTTCCTCTTCAAACTTTTTTGTTGACCATGGCTTACTTTCGTGTATAAGTTTTCCTAGGCTAACAGTTTAGATCCGTAAGGAGCGACGTGACTCGAACCATAGACATCCCAACGTTTCAGGCAGCAGTCGTGCGCAACTGCTCCCCCACGCTCGCGGGCATCAAGCCGGCATCGCTCTTTACCTATCCAGGCACCTACGCCCACGGGGACGGCTCGACCGCAACAGAAACCATCGCAGAACGCCGAGCACGCCTGCTCAACGTTATCGCCCAGTGCAACCGCGAGCTTGACCCGCTTGGCATCCACCTGAGTGTTTTGGTCTGGCGGCCCTGCGGAGCGCTCGTGTACGTGTATCGAGCCAAAAGCCTCACCACCTATTTCGCGGACCCTTGCGCCAAAACGGCGCTCGCCTCGGAAGGCTACGACACGAGAGACCTTTCGACATGCCTTGTGCATTTGGCATCACGCATCACGCTCGCGAGTAATAACGTCGCGGAATGCGCCTGTAGCCAGACTCGATGCGCACTACCCCAGCAAGCTAGCTGCAGCAACGACTGCACCTGCGAGTTTCCGCACGAAATAGGCTACTTCCTAGGATATCCCTACGACGACGTGCACGAGTTTATCGTCCAGCGCGGCGAGAACTATAAGGTCTTTGGGGCCTGGAAGGTCTACGCAAATGTCGAGCAGGCACTTGCGACGTTTGATGCCTACCGCGCCTGCACCCAATACTTCACCTTTGTCTATCAGCAGGGCTACAGCTTGGCGCAACTTGCCCAGGCAACCCGATAGAACATAGAAGCCGTGGCAACCTGCCGCACAACTGAAAGGACTCAACATGAGCAAGATCGCCGTCGTCTACTGGAGCGGCACGGGCAACACCGAGGCCATGGCAAACCTCGTTGCCGAAGGTGCAACCGATGCCGGCGCCGAGGCAGAGGTCATCTCCTGCGCCGACTTCTCCGCAGACAAGGCCGCTGGCTATGACGCTATCGCCTTCGGCTGCCCCGCCATGGGTTCCGAGGAGCTTGAATATGATGAGTTCCAGCCCATGTGGGATGAGGTCAAGGAGACCCTCGGCGACAAGAAGGCCGTCCTCTTTGGCTCTTATTCGTGGGCCGAGGGCGAATGGATGGACAACTGGAAGGCGGACGCCGACGAGGAGGGCGTCAACGTCGTCGATTCCGTCATCTGCTACGACGCCCCCGATGATGAGAGCGAAGCGGCCTGCCGCGCCCTTGGAGCCGAGCTCGCCTAGCGGCAATGAGCTCCGCCCGCAACGCGCATTGCAACAAAACACATTCGCGTCCCAACAAAAACGGGAGCCGGATCACATCCGGCTCCCGTTTTCTGCTATGTCAGTCATATAAAGCGGCTACGAGATATTGCCCAAGAACGCCTTGGTGCGCTCGCTCTTGGGGTGGTCGAAGACCTCGCTCGGCGTACCCTCTTCCACAATGACGCCGCCGTCCATAAAGACGACGCGGTCGGCGACGTCGCGGGCAAAGCCCATCTCGTGCGTCACGACGATCATGGTCATGCCATCGCGTGCCAGGTCGCGCATGACACCCAGAACGTCGCGAACCAGCTCGGGATCGAGCGCCGACGTGGCCTCGTCAAAGAGCATAACGTGAGGGTTCATCGACAGGGCGCGGGCGATGGCAACGCGCTGCTGCTGGCCGCCCGAGAGCTGGCTCGGCATAAAGTCGATACGCTCGGCAAGACCGACCTTGGTCAGCTCCTCGACGGCGATCTTCTCGGCCTCTTCCTTGCTGCGCTTGAGCACCTTTTGCTGCGCAAGCATGACGTTCTTTTTGACCGACAGGTGCGGGAACAGGTTGAACTGCTGAAACACCATGCCCAAGTGCGTACGCACCTTATTGAGGTCAACGCCCTTGGCGCACACATCCACGCCCTCGACGACAATCGAACCACTCGTAGGATGCTCCAGACGATTGATGCAGCGAAGCATCGTCGACTTGCCCGAGCCCGAAGGACCCAGAACTACGACGACCTCGCCCCTATGCACATCCAGATCGATATCGCGCAGGACCACGTTATCGCCAAAGGCCTTCTGGAGGTTCTTGATGCTGACGACGACCTCGTTCGAGTTATTGGTTTCGCTCATGATAGGACCTCCTTACAGACCGGCGATGTGATCGGCAGGCGTCGCGACAACCTGTCCGGCGCTCTTGGCGGGACGCTTCTTCTTGGTCTCGGTCGTACCCAAAAGCCTCGCCTCAAGACCGCTCACCAAGCGAGCGAGCGGCAGGGTGATGACCAGATAGAACAGGGCGGCAACCACGTACGGTGTAATGGAGCCCGTCGTGGCCACGATGGTACGGGCGTTCATGACGATTTCGACCACACCCACGGCGGCAAGCAGCGACGTATCCTTGTAAAGCAAGATAAACTCGCTGGTCAGCGTAGGCAAAACATTGCGGAACGTCTGCGGAATCATAACGTAGAGCAGCGTCTGGAAGGCATTCATGCCCAGAGAGCGAGCAGCCTCGTTTTGGCCCTTGGGGATCGATTGAATACCGGCACGGAAGATCTCGCACAGGTACGCAGACGAGTTCATGGCCATGACGATGACGCCCAAGACATAGTCGTCCACCTTGACGCCGGCCAACGGCAGACCGAAGAACGCGATATAGATCTGCAGGAACGCCGGCGTACCGCGAATGATATTCACATAGATGCCGGCAAGACAGCGCAGGATGCGCGACTTGGAGATGCGCATGAGCGACAAGGCAAAGCCAAAGGGGATTGCCAGCGGAAACGCCACGAGCACGATCGAGAGCGACATGAGGAAGCCCTTAAAGACGATCGGCAGGCTTTGGACCAAAATGACCGGGTTTAAGAACAGGCGCAGAAACATATTGGAGTTCCAGGCCTCGACCCACGGCTGTTCCTTAAGGTCGGCCAGGAAGTTATCGAATGCCGTCACGCCCTTAATCTCGACGGGAGGAATCTTGGAAATCTTCTTGGTCGAACCGTCGGCGAGCGTATAGGTGCCGCTAAAGGCCTCATCGCCGCCCTCGACGGGAAACGTCACACCGTAAACCTCGACACGGAAAAAACCGCCGGCAGGCGCCGTCTCGCCAAAGTCAATCTTGAGCGTCTGGCCGTCAGCCTTGCACGTGGGCTTCATGGGCGTACGATCCATGAGGTCCTCGCCCGAGAGCATCGTCAATCGCGTGTCATCGGTACCAAACGTCGTGCCGTCGACAAACGTCAAAGAAAGACCGCTCAGCTCCTCGTCGGCATCGGCCTGAACTTCCCAAGTGATGCGCGTCTCGGTGCCACCGACCACGTCGCTACCCGAACCGGTGTTGGGTCGGGCGGTGATCTTTGCGGTCTCAAGCGCCTGGGCAGTCGAGGGCACGCAGGCCCCCGCGCATACCAAGGCGAGCGCCACAGCCAGGGCGCAGGCCAGCTTTTGGAGCATCGAGGGCAGTGGATAGCTCTGGCCCGTAGCTCCTTGGTTCAATCGAGACAAGGTGGCTCCTAACGTTTAAGTTGCCGACATAACGGGGCGGGATGACGCCCATTCAAGAAGCGCAAAGGCCCTCTCCGCCAAAACGGAAAGGGCCCGCGCGCAATCAAGTAGCTATTTTACTTGATGTTGTACTTAGCCATGAGGGCGTCAACGGTACCGTCATCAGTCAGGTCCTTGATGGCCTGGTTGATGTCGTCCTTGAGCTTGGTGTTGCCCTGGTTGATGGCGATGGCGTACTCCTCGCCGGTGCTGATCTGCTTGATGGTCTGGCAGGTGTTGAACTGCTCGGCGGTCAGCTGGCTGGCAACGGAGCGGTTGGTGACTACGGCGTCGCCCTTATCGGACTGCAGGGCGCTGAAGCACTCGGTAGCGTCCTTGTAGGGGACAATCTTGGCCTTGGGGAAGTTCTCCTGGGCAAAGGCCTCGGCGGTCGAGCCAGACTGGACGATGATGGTAGCGTCAGCGTTGTTGAGCTTCTCGCTGTAGTTGTCGGCCGTGATGTCGGTGTTATCAACCTTGGTCACGATAGCCTGATCGTCCATGTAATAGGAATCAGAGAAAGTGACTTCCTTCTCACGCTCGGGCGTGTCGGTGATAGCCGCGATGGAAACGTCATACTTGGCGCCCGAAGCGACGCCCGGAACCAGCGTGTCAAAGTCATTGTTGACATACTCGACATCCAGGCCCAGCTTGTCGCCGATAGCCTTGATGAGCTCAAGGTCAAAGCCCTGATAATCGCCGTTGTCATCCTTGTACTCAAACGGAGCGTACTCGGCAGAGGTGCCGACGGTCAGTGTACCGTCCTTGACGAGCGCGTACTCCTTGGAGCCGTCGACCTTCTCGACCTTAGCGTCGTCAGAGCTGCTGGAACCGGCATCAGAACCAGAGGTGGCGTTGGACGAGCCGCAGCCCGTCAGTGCGAGGGCGAGCGCCATGGCGCCTGTGGCGGCAAATGCGCCAAGCTTCTTAAGCTTCATAATCAGTCTCCTTCCGGTGACCTCGTTTGATTCAGAGGTCTGCAAAAACTGTTGGCTATTATGCACCCGGAATTACGAATCTGCAATGAGAAAACTGATTGAAACAAACCCATAACGTGAATGGAACACTCCACTTTGTAACAGTTATTACTGCTGCAATGACCTTAATAGTCTAATTTCAGCTGCATAACCTGCAAGTTCGTTCGGAGTCTCCAAAATAAACGGCAGCGAACGCAAACGGCCATTCGATACAATATTCTGCATAACCTGCATACCGCCACCAAATTCCTCGCTGCCAAGGTATCCTTTGCCGATGCACTCGTGACGATCTTTATGGGCGCCACAAGGGTTCTTCGAATCGTTGATGTGTACGGCATGCAAGCGATCGATACCCACCACGCGGTCGAACTCGTCGAGTACGTCGTCCAGATCATGGATGATGTCGTAGCCGGCATCGCTCACATGGCAGGTGTCCAAACAAACGCCCAGCTTATCGGACAGCTCTGGGCGCTTGGCGGCAACGCCCTCGATAATGCACGCCAGTTCTTCAAAGCTACGGCCCACCTCGGTGCCCTTTCCTGCCATGGTCTCGAGTAATACCGTCGTCTGCTGCCCCTCAAACATCACCTGGCACAGCGTGTCGACAATCATCTGAATGCCGACGTCGGAGCCCTGTCCCACATGCGCACCGGGATGGAAGTTGTAGTAGTTGCCGGGCAGTGTTTCCAGACGCTGCAAGTCCTCGGCCATTGCCTCCAAGGCAAACTCGCGCGCCCGCTCCTTAGCGGAGCAGGGGTTATAGGTATACGGGGCATGCGCCACCAGCGGTCCAAAGTCGTTTTGCGCCATAAGCTCGCGCAGAGCCGCCACGTCATCCATGTCAAGGTCTTTTGCCTTGCCACCGCGCGGGTTGCGCGTAAAGAATGCAAAGGTATTGGCGCCAATGGACAACGCCGTCTCCCCCATTGCCCGATAGCCCTTCGTCGTCGAAAGATGACACCCGATCGTCAGCATCTCCAGCTCTCCCTTATCAGTTGCGGTGAAATACGGTCTATTGGTGCCCTATTTTGGCGCAAACAGACCGTATTCCACCGCAAGTTATAAAAGGGGCATCAGGGACAAAGGCCTCCAGGCATTCCAAGCGCTGGTGCCATGCCCCACGCCCTAAAGTTTCAAACGAATCGCATCGATGATGCGTGCGCAGCGCTGTGTGGCGGCTAGGGACATGATGGGGCTTTCGAGTTTCCCCGCCCAGATGAGCTGGGTCGCATGCTGGATTTCGCCGTAGAAATCATCGATCTCAAACGGGGCATTTATTTCTAGCGTTCGACCGTCGGAATACTTCACATGGGCGAGCTCGGGGCGATGGAGACGCTCGATTTCCAACGAGCCCCGCTCACAGGCAATCGTTAAGCGGCTTTCATATGTTGCTTTGCCGTCGCACGCCATATGAATGGGTATACCGCCGACGCTCATATGGATCTCGTCGGCCCAATCGACGCGGCCGCCCGATACGTCACGCCAGCGAACTTCACGGGACGAAACCTCGCACGCGCCCGCGAGCAAATCCTCAAACCAACCGACCGCATAACAGCCCATGTCATATAGACAGCCGCCCTGCAACGGATCAAGCAGATAGCCCGAAGGAGGCTCGCCGTAATCGAGCTTTTGCACGCTTTCAATCGAGACAATACGGCCAAGCTCACCCGACGCAAGCAAGTCCTTCACGCGAGTGCGCATCGGGCAAAACCGATTCTTCATCGCCTCCATAAACAGCACGCCGCGCTCACGAGAGGTGGAGGCAATCGAGAGAGCCTCTTCCTCACTCAAAACGGCCGGCTTTTCGCACAGCACGGCCTTTCCGGCGCGCAGCGCGCGACAGGCCCAACGCGTATGCATGCCATGCGGAAGAGCCAAGTAGATTGCGTCGACATCGGGGTCGGCAATCAGCGCGTCATAAGCCGCATTGCCGTTATCGTCGACCGAGACATGGCCATGCGCAGCATCGATCGAAAACACTCGGCAAAATTCCTCGACATGTGCAGGAGTGCGGCCGGCCGCAGCCACCAGCCGTGCCCCGTCGACCTTCTTGAGCGACGATGCAAATCGATGAGAAATGTGCCCGGCGCCCAAAATGCCCCAACGAACCTCACGCGAATCATTACGTAAACCTCGGTCACCCACGATAGTCTCCCATTAGTTGCGGCGAAATAGTTCCTGCTGTTGCCCTATTCTGCCGTAAACAGGAACTATTCCATCACAAGATATAAAAGGATCATGAGGAGCGCGTTGTGCGGAAGGCTTTAAGCACAGCCGTTACGGGGCCAGGCTGGAAACGTCGGCGCACGTCATCGAGACGCTCGGGAATATCGATGTGCTGCGGGCAGTGACGTGCGCATTTACCGCACTTGACGCAATTGCTCACCAGCTTGGGCTCGCTCGTGCGCACCGCGCTCGCCGTAAAGTATTGAGACAGCCCCGTAAACCAGCTGTGCGCGTAGCTCGCGTTGTAAGCGGCAAAGCAGCCGGGAATGTTAATACCCTTGGGACATGGCATGCAGTAGCCGCATCCCGTGCAGGGCACACGGTTCGATTTCTCAAACTCCATCAACACGCGCGCAATCGTGTCGAGCTGGTTGGCAGTCATCGAATTCGGCAACGCGAGGTCTGCCAGTGACGAATTCTCGTCCACTTGCGCGGTATCGGTCATACCAGAAAGCAACATGGTCACCTGGGGATGATTCCACACCCACGAGAGCCCCCAAGCGGCAGGCGTATGCAAATGCCGATCGCATGCACCATCGAGAACAGCGCGCGCCCGCGGAGGCAATTTGCCTGCCAAGCGTCCGCCCAAAAGCGGCTCCATCACAAACACCGCGAGACCTCGCTCGGCGGCGGCCATGAGCCCCGCCGTTCCCGCCTGATATCGCTCTCCAGCGTAGTTGTACTGGATCTGGCAAAAGTCCCACACATACGCATCGAGCATCGTGAGGAAGTCCGCCGCACTGCCGTGGTACGAAAAACCGATCTGGCGAATGCGCCCCGAAGCCTTTTGGCGCGCAATCCAGTCCTCGATGCCCAACGCCACCACACGTTCCCACTGGGCGGGCGAGGTAATGTTGTGCATGAGGTAATAGTCGATATGGTCGGTCCGCAGGCGGCGCAATTGCTCATCGAAGAACCGGTCGAAATCCTCCGCACACTTGCACGAAGCATGCGGCAACTTGGTCGCCAGCAACACCCGGTCACGCAGCCCCAATCGTTCAAGCGAAGCGCCCATGCACGCCTCGTTGCCGGGATAGAGATAGGCCGTGTCCAGGTAGTTAATCCCCTGCTCCACCGCACGGGAGATGATAGCGTCGGCGGTCTTCGCATCGGGGTGTCCCGGCGCACCGGGAAACCTCATGCAGCCCAGACCCAGAGCGGATATTCGGTTACCACTTTTGGGGTCAACACGGTATTGCACGGCCCCTCCCTTCGCCATCAGCGCCCCGGCAAGGCGAAACACAATGGTCACGCAGCCGAAACATCGTGGAATCGCAATCGAGAACGTATCGTAACGCAGCAGAAATCGAGCCGTCACGGCACCGCTTTAACATCAGCAAAAAGCCCGATGAAAGGAGCCGGGCATGACCACGCGCATGTCTTTGCGGTCTGCCCTGCAGCGTAGCGTCCAGGCAAACGTTTCTTTTTTATAACAGCCGCCCCGCGCACCCACCAATCACCCTGGCAGCATACAATCCATCAGGCGCCCCTTACGCGGGCGCCTTTTACATGGGGAGATGATTCACATGCAGATCAACAAGGTCGCTTTTATCGGCAAGGGCGGCGTCGGCCTGCTCTACGGCAGCATGATTGCCAGGGCCCTCGGCAATGACGCCGTCGAATACGTTATGGATGACACCCGTTTTGAGCGTCACGCGGGCGATGCGCTCACTGTCAACGGCAAGCCCTGCGATCTCACGTCCGTCCGCGCCAGCGAGGCGACGCCCGCCGATCTGGTCATCCTGACAGTCAAGACCACCGGTCTCGACCAAGCACTCAAGACTATGGAGCGCGTCGTGGGACCCAACACGCTCATCGCCTCGCTATGCAACGGCATTACGAGCGAGCAAAAGATTGCCGAACGCTTTGGCTGGGAGCATACCGTTCTTGGTATCTGCCAGGGCATGGACGCCGTGTTCCTCAACGGCGCGCTCACCTTTACCAATGCGGGCGAGATCCGCTTTGGCGCGGCGGCCGGCACGGACCCCGCGACCGTCGCCGCTATCGACGAGCTCTATACGCGCTGCGGCATCGCCCATACCGTCGAGAGCGACATTGCGCACCGCATGTGGGCCAAACTCATGCTCAACGACGGCATCAACCAGACCTGCATGGCCTACGGCGGGACCTACGGAAGCGCCACGGAGCCGGGCTCCGAGCAGCGCCGCTGTTTTGTCTCCGCCATGCGCGAGACGCTTGCGGTTGCCAACGCCGAGGACGTTGAGCTGACCGAGGCAGATCTGACGCAAATGGTGCACCTCATCGAGGGAATCGACCCCGCCGGTATGCCCTCGATGGCTCAAGACCGCATCGCAAGGCGCAAAACCGAGGTTGATGAGTTCGCGGGCACCATCTGCCGCCTCGCAGCCAAACACGATATCCAGGCACCGCAAAACGAGTGGCTCTATCGGCGCATCCGCGATATCGAGAAAAGCTGGTAGCGCCGACGCGCCGCATTCAACAGCCTTAACAGCAAAACCGCCGCAAGGGAACCTTTCCCCTGCGGCGGCCTTCATCTTCGTCTATGACCGGCGGCCGATCTCACAACAGTTAGCGTTGCGACCCCGGCACCTCGTCCTCATCGTCGCGGCAAAGAACCACGCCTGCGCTTCCCAGCAGCGTGGCCGCGATCAGCGCGCCGACCACAATAGAGGCAGCCCCACAAGACCCCTGCACACCTGCGACGAGCGCGGCCGTAGGACCAAGGCAACCAAGCGTCAATGCAATGGCGGCAACGGCGATATCTCGAGCGTTCACAAGACCACTTCCTCCACGAGAAAGACCTTATTTCTCATGAACTAGTGTGCCCCGCATCCATACGCCCAGCGTACCGCCACGGTAAGGGCTCTGTTAACTCGAACGCACATAAAGAACGGGCGGCTTTACGTTGCCTAAAAGCTCAGTAAAGACGCCCGCCCATCATGTGCCTATTTTGCTTATGGCAGATTACCAACCGGTGTAGTAGTCGGTGGTTCCGGCAGCGCAGCCGGAGTCATAGACCTTGCAATCACCCTTGGAGCCCGTAAAGGTCGAGCCCTGGGCCATATCGCCCGCGGCAACAACGTAATAGCCGTCGGAATCGCGCCAGAAGCCCTCAGAATCCTGAGTCCATTCGCCCGTGCGATAGTGATAAAGCACATTGCTGCTGTAATAGGTCTCGCGGCGCCCGTTGTAGTTATTGACACCCGCAGAGCGCGTCAGGCCCGATCCGTTCGCGTAGGACGCGGCAGACGCGTAAGGCGGAGTATAACCGGCGTTGTAGTACGAAGCCTGGGCGGCCTCGGCAGCCTCCGCCTCGGCGGCAGCCTCGAGCGCTTCGCACTTGGCATCCTCAAGCGCAGCGCGCAGCTCATCGAGCTCGGTCGACTTGGCGTCGACCTCCCCCATCGTCAACAGGCTACCCGCACCGTCGATGCAACCCTGCAGCACAGCGCGCTCGTCATCGGTGGCATAGTCGCCATACATATTCATGATGATCTGAGCGCGCATCTCCAGGGAATCGCGCTTGGCCTCCATCGAGGCGTTCCACTCCTGCATGGAACCATAACCATCGCCACGATAGTCAACGGGCTGCACCAGCGTCGTCTCGGACGGAGTAGATCCAACCGTATCGGACAGTGTTGCGGCGTGGGCATCAGTTGCACCGGCGCCCGCCAAAAGTGCCACGGTCAGAGCGGCGGAAAGGGCGGCGGTTTTCGGTTTTCGTGAATCAATCCTCATGTAGCTGGAAACCTCCGTAGTGCGTTTTTGCTGCGTTTGAGCTGCGTGTGATTCGATCGCGCTGCATAGTACCCCGAGCAAATCGCGACCTGCGGTTTTACTTAAAAGGCGCACGTCAATTGCGTAAAACTCACATCCTCTCAACAGGAGTTTTCCACAACTCGAATGCATAAAGCGTGTCAAAAACCCTGTTTTTGCACCCTCTCTATGCAAATAAGGCGCCTGTGCAACCATTGTTCGCACAGGCGCCTTGAGCAGGCATTTTATGCAGTTATACCTATCGAGTCGCAAGGGGTCCTTGCACAAGTCGCCTTACTCGTCCAGCGCGGCGAAGGCCTGCTTCAGATCCCAAATGATATCCTCGGCGTTCTCGGTACCGATGGAAAGACGGATCGTGGAGGGCGTGATGTTCTGCTCGGCGAGCTCCTCGGCAGAGAGCTGGGAGTGCGTGGTGGTAGCCGGGTGCACGACGAGCGACTTGACGTCGGCCACGTTGGCGAGCAGCGAGAACACCTGCAGATGATCGATGAACTTCCAAGCTGCCTCCTGGCCACCCTTAATCTCAAAGGTAAAGATCGAGGCACCGCCACGGGGGAAGTACTTCTGATAGAGCTCGTGATCGGGGTGCTCAGGCAGGCTCGGGTGGTTCACCTTGGCGACGTGGCTGTCACCAGCCAGGAACTCAACGACCTTCTTGGTGTTCTCGACATGACGGTCAACGCGCAGCGACAGAGTCTCGGTGCCCTGGAGCAGGACCCAGGCGTTGAACGGACTGATGCAAGCGCCCTCGTCACGCAGCAGGATAGCGCGGACATAGGTTGCAAAGGCGGCGGGACCGGCAGCCTCGGCAAACGAGACACCGTGGTAGGAGGGGTTGGGCTCAGCAATCTGGGCGTACTTTCCGCTCGCCTTCCAATCGAAGTTACCGCCGTCGACGATCACACCGCCCAGCGAGGTGCCGTGGCCGCCGATGAACTTGGTTGCGGAGTGGACGACGATATTGGCACCATGCTCCAGCGGACGGAGCAGATACGGGGTGCCGAAGGTGTTGTCGACGACAACCGGCAGACCGTGCTTCTTGGCGATCTCGGAGATGGCGTCGATGTTGGGGATGTCGGAGTTGGGGTTGCCGAGCGTCTCGAGATAGATGACCGTGGTGTTGTCCTTGATGGCACCCTCGACCTCTTCAAGGTTATGGGCATCGACAAACGTGGTCTCGACGCCAAACTGGGAGAGCGTATGCTCCAGCAGGTTGTAGGAGCCACCGTAGATGGTCTTCTGAGCCACCACGTGGTCACCGGCCTGGGCAAGAGCCTGCAGGGTATAGGTGATGGCAGCAGCACCGGAGGCGACGGCAAGACCTGCCACGCCACCCTCGAGGGCGGCGATACGGTCCTCGAAGACGCCCTGGGTGGAGTTGGTCAGACGGCCGTAGATGTTACCGGCGTCGGCAAGACCAAAGCGGTCGGCGGCGTGCTGGGAGTTGCGGAACACATAGCTCGTGGTCTGGTAGATAGGCACGGCGCGGGAGTCGGATGCAGGATCGGCGCTCTCCTGGCCAACGTGCAGCTGCAGGGTATCGAAACCAAAGGTGTGCTCGGGGTTGTTGATAAACTGGCTCATGATGATCTCCTTGATCGAACAAAAGTAATAAGAGTAAGAGAAGTGAGTCGCTGTCTCCTGATCACGCCGACGGGCGCAAACAGGAGCCCGGCATTCGTCTTGGTAAGCAATTCATATGCGGGCCTCCTTTCGCATCCCGGTTCCGTAGTTGGCTTAATTACCTACCGTCTTTGTGTGTTTTGAATAGTACGAGCATTGTTTTCCTCGGTCAATCACTTTAAAGCGCTAACCTGTTATCGGTTTTATAGATAACACTCGAAAGGACGGGCGCCGATGACCCTCCAACAGCTTCGCTTTTTGATCGCCGTGGCAGAGTCCGGTTCGATCAACGCCGCAGCCCAGCGCCTCTATACGGCACAGTCCAATATCTCCAATGCCGTCAAAAGCCTGGAGCAGGAACTTCATATCGAAATCTTTACGCGCTCCAGCCGCGGTGTTGCACTCACCAACGACGGCACCGAGCTTTTGGGTTATGCACGCCAGGTCGTAGAGCAGGCCGACATGCTCGAGGCCCGCTACGAGGACGGCGGTACCCCGCAAGCCCGCCTCGCCATTTCCGCCCAACACTACGCCTTTTCGGTCGAGGCCTTTGTCAACGTAGTCGAGCGCTGCCGCGACAGCAAGTTCGAGTTCATCATGCGCGAGACCACCACAGCGCAGATTATCGACGACGTGCGCGCGTTTCGCAGCGATATCGGCATCCTCTATCTGGATGACTTTAATACCCGTGTCTTGCAGAAGGCCTTTACCGATGCCCGAGCGAGCTTTCATCCCCTCTTTGATGCAAAAGTCCACGTGTTCGTCAGCGAACGCCACCCGCTCGCACGCCGTTCGCAGCTGTCCCTTGCCGACCTCACGCCCTATACGCGCTACAGCTTTGAGCAAGGCACCTCGAACTCCTTCTATTACGCCGAGGAACCGTTTAGCTATATTCCCTGCAACCGCAATATCCGCGTATCCGACCGCGGGACGCTCACCAACCTGCTTATCACCTCGAACGGCTATGCGCTGTCGACCGGCGTACTCTCCAGCGAAATGCAGTGGGGCATGGCCTCGATCCCCCTGGCAGACGCCCCGACGATGCATGTGGGCTACATCATGCATGACGACCGCAAGCCCTCTCCCCTCTTGCAGCAATACCTCGACGAGCTCAACCGCATCATCCATGCCAACCAACTGTCGGAAGACGGGGTAGAAATCGTAGATTGCTAGCCCCCGGCGGGCATGGCGCTACAATGGTCACTCACGCGAAACGTACCCAACGAAAGGAACCATGTGAAGGTCATCATCTATACCGACGGCTCGGCCCGATCAAATCCGGGACGCGGCGGCTACGGCGCCGTGCTCAAATACACCAACCCCGCCGGCAAGACCTTCACCTCTGAGCTTTCGCGCGGCTACGCCAAGACCACCAACAACCGCATGGAGCTCATGGCCGTTATCGTGGCACTCGAGGCGCTCAACCGCCCCTGCGACGTCGAAGTCCATTCCGATTCGCAGTACGTCGTTAACGCCTTCAACAAGCACTGGATTGACGGATGGAAAAAACGCGGCTGGAAGACCGCCAACAAGCAGCCCGTCAAGAACCGCGATCTGTGGGAGCGCCTACTCACCGCAAAGAGCAAGCACAAGGTTGAGTTCATCTGGGTTAAGGGTCACGCCGGCCATGAGCTCAACGAGCGCTGCGACGAGCTCGCCACCACGGCGGCCGACGGCAGCAACCTCGATATCGACACCGGCTTTAACGAGAGCGACCTGTAACGGCGTTTTCGTACGCTATTTCCTGCCCCTTCGCGCTACACTCATCCTGTAAACCGAACGGCACGAGGGGGATACATGCTGCGTATAGCGACCATCGGCACATCCATGATTACCGACGACTTTATCCAGGTCGTCAACGCCAACGACCAAGCCGCGTTTGTGGGCACGCTCTCGCGCGATGCCAATCGCGGTGCTGCCTTTACCGCCGAGCGCGGTGGCGAGCGAAACTTTACTTCACTCGATGAGCTCGCGGCAGCCGCCGACGTCGACGCCGTCTATATCGGCAGCCCCAACGCACTTCACTACGAGCAGGCCCTTGCCTGCATCGCCGGTGGCAAGCACGTCATCGTCGAGAAGCCCTTCTGCGCCACCGAGGCGCAAGCGCTGGAAGTCTTCCGCGCTGCCGAGGCAGCAGGTGTCGTGGCCCTCGAGGCCATGCGTCCCCTCCACGATCCCGCCTTCCACGCCATCGAGGACGCCCTGGGTGAGATCGCCCCCATCCGCCGCGCCTCATTGCGCTTTGGAAAATATTCCTCGCGCTACAACGAGATTCTCGCGGGACGCGCCACCAATATCTTCGACTGCAATATGGCCTCGGGTTCCCTCATGGATATTGGCGTCTACACCGTCGAGCCCATGGTCGAGATTTTCGGCATGCCCTCCGGCCTTACGAGCATGACCACCCTGCTCGATCCCACCACGCGACAGCTCACGCACGGCCCCATCGACGGCTGCGGTTCCATCCTCGCCAGCTACGGCGGTGGCCGTATCTCCGTCGAGCTCGCGCACTCCAAAATTACGAATGACCTGCTGCCCTCGCAGATCGAAGGCGAGCGTGGCACTATCCAGATCGACCATCTGTCCACGCCCCGCAACGTCCGCATCGACTATCGCGGCGACGTCGTACGCGGCTCGGCGACCGAGGCGCCGCGCGAACAGGGCGACAACGGCCGCGTGCTCGACCTGCCCAAATCGAGCAACACTATGGAATACGAACTCACAGACTTCATCACCGCCATCGGCGGCATCGATAACGTCAAGGAAGAGATTTGGGAGACCCCGGCGGGACGCCACGAGCTTGGCCACTACCGCGATGTCACACTCGTCTCACTACGCATCATGGATGCCGTGCGCCAGCAGGCCGGCATTACCTTCCCGGCCGACGCAGGCAAGCAGGCATAGCGATGGGTCTCTTCGATACGTTCTTCTCCAGCGTCACCGGCGGCAGTCGAGAGCCTCAAAAACCATCAAACGTCGAGCTCGAGCTGCGCCGCAGGCTTACTGTGCTCGCAAGCGACGAGGCCACTCAAGACACTCCCCTGCGCTATTTCCTGCGCTGGGCGGGGCAAGTCCAGGGCGTTGGCTTTCGCTTTACCAACACCAACCTCGCGCAGGCACGCGCGCTCACCGGCTGGGTGCGTAACATGGAAGACGGCTCAGTCGAGATGGAGATACAGGGGGCTCCGGCAAATATCCTATCTCATCTCGAGGCGCTTCATGCCTCCTACGAGCGTATGGGAACGCGTTTTCGCCTCGTAGACGCCCAGGCCCGAGCCCCACTTGCCAATGAAGACGGTTTCACGCCTCGTTATTAGTATTGTGTGCTAAATACGGTATCATTTACCTACGACCGTTGATAGAAAAGAGGCGAGGCGCATGACGGTGCAAAGAAGGAATACCAGGCAGCGAAAGCTGGTTCTTGACGCCGTGCGCCAAAGCTATAACCATCCCACCGCCGACGAAATCTACAACGCCGTGCGCGCGCAGGATGACAAAATCAGCCGCGGTACGGTCTACCGCAATCTCAATCTCTTGGCCGACGCCGGCGAGATCCTCTCCATCAAGACGCCGGGCGGCAGCCGCTTCGATCGCACGATCGAGCCGCATGCGCATATCATCTGCACCTCGTGCAGCCGCGTCATCGACGTACCGCTCCCCTTCGATGCCCAGCTCGACGCCAAAGCGTCCGAGCAAATCGGCTGGCACGTCACGTCGCACTACACCATCTTCGAGGGTCTCTGCCCCGACTGCCGGTAGATGTTCGGGACATGCCTTAAAATCCACCTTTCCGCGCTTTGCAGCAAACAGTACATTTCTAGGCATGTCCCGAAAACCTACTCGGCGAGCAGGCGGTGCAGTTCTTCTTCGACCGTGTGCACGTAACGGACGCGATCGTTGATACCGCGCATGGTGGGGTTGCAGCTCTCCATCAGATAGGGATGGCCCACGACGTTGAGCATGTCGCGATCGTTCTCATTGTCGCCAAATGCCATCATCTCATCGGGCGAAATCCCCAGGACACGACCGTAATCGACAAGCGCGGAGCCCTTGCCCGAACCGAAACCGATAAGGTCCGTCCATGCGGTTCCTGACGTCATCACATCGACACGGTCGCCAAAGAGGCGCTCGAAATACTCCCGGGCCGCCGGATAATCCACCTCGGGCGTCTGGAAGCCAATCTTAATGACATCCTCGTCGATGTCCTCGGGACGGTCGACCACCGCCACATCGCAGTGGACCACATAGCGCAAATGGTCGACGAACGCATCGTTGCCGCTCATGGTGTAGATGTGCCCCTCACACGAAAGGGTCATGTCGGTATGGGGATACGCAACCACGGTATTCGCGATAACCATAGCAAGGCTACGCTCCATGGAACGCTTGACGACGGCACGCCCCTCGCTCATCACCAGGGTTCCGTTTTCGCATACATAGGCGAGCTCATCGGCCACCGGGGCAAACAGGTAGCGCAAGCTCGCATATTGACGGCCACTCGCCGGCATAAACACGATACCACGACGATGCAGCTCATCGATAAGCTCAAAGGCCTCGGAACGCAGCTCGCGCTCCCCCGGATGCAGCAACGTGCCGTCCAAATCGCATGCAATCAGTTTGATTCCCTCAAGACCCATATGCTTCCCCCAAAGCCTCATATCAACAGCAAGACGGACCTTGATCGGTCGCCCCTCAAAGCCCGTCTTGCGCATACGCGCGCTTAGCCGCGCGCCTTTTTTACGATGGTAAAGTCGGGAGCCATGCTCACGACGACCTCCGCCGCACTCGACGCAAAGCGCCGGTCCGCATCGAGTTCACGGGTAACCAGCGAGAGCCGAACACCCTCGACACCCCGGAGCATGCGGCCCAAAACAGGCTGCACCGGCGTATACATGCGCACAGTATGCTCGTCCGAGTCGCCCCGGAAGAGCGGCGCATGCATGTTGCCGATCTCCCAGCACGAATGCGCGAGCGCAATCGGGTCCATGCGGTCAACTTCGACCAAATAAACCTCGGCGCTGCGCAAGCGCACGACAACCGCCACGGGCACCATGCCCGAACGGTCAATGGCGAGCACGTCGCCGTCGGCAAGACGACCGCCGTCGGCAGTATCCAGCCGAACATCGACCGTGCGCCCCAGCTCCGTCACGCCCACAAACGCGTATACATCAGCCTGGTCCCAATCGAGCAGCAGATCGTCAACTTCAAAGACGCCGCCCAACTTCCGGCGAAGCAGGAGTTCATAGGACGGATCGTTGAGATTTCCCAAGCATGTCGTCGAAACCAAGCGTTCAGGCATACTCTAACCCTCGACCTCGACGAGCTCGATATCAAAGTTGAGGTCCTTACCGGCCAGCTCGTGGTTGGCGTCGAGCGTCACGGCCTCGGGCGTTACATCGATGACCACGGCGGGGACGGGCATACCGCTCGGCGTGGACAAGAAGAGCTTCATGCCCTTCTCAATCTGCTCGATGTTGGGAACCTGTTCGGCCGGGAAGGTCAGAACCATCTCGGGATTGTGCTCGCCGTAGGCATCGGCAGCAGGAATGTGCACGGTCTTCTTCTCACCCACCTGCATGTCGACAACAGCGGCGTCGAAGCCCTTGATCATCTGGCCGGCGCCGCAGGTGAACTCCAGCGGCTCACCGCGATCGTAGGAGCTATCGAACTGCGTGCCGTCGTCGAGCGTGCCGCGATAATGAGTCTTGACCTTCTTGCCCTGGTTGGACATGGAAACCTCCGTGATAAGGGCGGCGCACAACACGGGCCGCCATGAACATATGGCGCTAACTATACCCTAGTCATACAATTCAATGACAGTTTGCAAAGAAACGCTGCAACCGGAGGAACCATGGCATATCCCGTATTTGACCTACACTGCGACACCGCCGACCGAATCGGCTGGGCCACGCTCGATCTCGACCTGCGCTTTACCGCCGGCACCGACGGTTATTTCCCCGGCGACGAAACGCATCCGCAAGATTTCGACCTCATCGAGGGTAACGCCTGTGCCATCTCGCTCGCAAAGATCGGCAACACGCCGTGGGCACAGTGCTTCGCCACGTTTGTCCCCGACGAGATTCCCACCGCCCACGCCGCGCGCTTCCAGGCGCAGATCATGGCGCATATGAGCGGCCAGGCAATGCTCAACCACGACCGTATGGTCAACGTGCGCAGCGCCGCAGACATTCGCCCCGCGCTCAAGGACGGCAAGGTCGCTTGCATCCACACCATCGAAAACGCCACGTTCTTTGCCGAGGACCCCGCGCTGATCGAAGTGCTCAAGAGCTTGGGCGTGCTTATGTCGTCACTCAGCTGGAATGCGCAGGGGCCGCTCGCGAGCGGCCACGACACCCACGCCGGCCTCACCGGCGCCGGCATCGAGGCACTTACGCAGATGGAGCACGCCGGCATGGTACTCGACGTCTCCCACCTCAACGATGAGTGCTTTGACGAGGTTGTCGCCCACGCCACGCGTCCCTTCGTCGCCAGCCACTCCAACTCCCGTGCGGTTTGCGGCGTCAAACGCAACCTTACCGACGACCAGTTCCGCACCATTCGCGACATGGGCGGTATCGTCGGCCTCAACTACTGCAGCGAGTTCCTTTCCAACGACGCAACCGACAAGACCGCCGCAGACGTCACCTTCGACCAGCTAGCGGCACATATCGAGCACTGGCTCGACCTGGGCGGCGAGGACGTCATCGCACTCGGCGGCGACTGGGACGGTGCCACGGTGCCCGCTTTCCTCTCCGATGCCAGCAAGATGCCCGAGTTCCAGAACATGCTTTCCAAGCATTTTGGCAAGACCGTGATGCAAAAGCTCTGCAGCGACAACGCGCTTGCCTTCTTTGAGCGTTATTAATTTCACATCCCTTGAGCAGGTCGGCATGCCGAACGGTTGACATGCCGGCCCGTCCCCAATCTGAAGGACCGCTTTTGACGCAGCAGTTTACGATTTCCGTATCCCGACCGCATGGGACGCCCATCCCCGTCGTCGTTACCAAAAAGCGCGTCAAGAACTTCAACCTACGCGTCACATCGAGCGGTGAGGTCCACGCCAGCGCACCGCTCGGCGCCAGTCGCGAGCGCATCGAAGCGTTTGTGAAGCGCAACAGCGCCTGGATTATCAGCCGGCTTGCCCAGCGCGAGCAACGTCAGGCGACGGCACGAGAGCCGCTCAGCCCCTCGTCCATCATTGCGCTTTGGGGCAAGCCCATCACGGTACAGGACGCACTCGATCACAACTTTGCATCACCCGCACCGCGGCCCAAGCAGGCCACCTTCGCAAGTTTTATGGGTGCCGATGAATCGGACGAAGGCCTACAGGCCAAGCGGCACGCAATCCTCGACGACCTAACGTCCGATGAGCTCCAAGCCCACATCGACCAGCTCTATGCCTCCGAGGTCACCACGGAGCTGCGCGATATGGTGCATGCATACGAAATCGCAATGGGTGTCGCCGTTTCCCGCGTTTCCGTACGCAGCATGAAGACGCGCTGGGGTTCCTGCACGCCCAAAACCGGCGCCATTCGCATCGCGCGCGAGCTCGCCGCCTACCCCGTCGAATGTCTCGACATGGTTGTCGCCCACGAGCTCGTCCACTTGCTCGAGCCAAGCCACAATCAGCGGTTTCACGCCCTGCTCGACACGTACTGCCCCAACAATAGGGCTCTGTCGCAGCGGCTCAAAAAACCGCCTGCCAACGAGCTGTAGGGCCGGTTAGCGCACGCGCTCGATCTCGACACCGCAACTTGCCAGGGGAAGACCGACGGGTGCCCAAGGCTTATCGAGCTTAACACGCACGCCAAGCAGCAGGGGGTAACGACGCAGCAGCATCTGGGCTACACCCTCGGCTGCAGCCTCGATAAGCTTAAACGTATGCTCGCGCAGATAACCATCGACATCGTGGCACACCGAGCCGTAGTCAATCGAGGCGTCCAGGCTATCGTGCTCCCCCGCTGCACGCAGGTCGGCATAGAGCACCAAGGACACAATGAACTTCTGGCCCAGCGCGTTCTCTTCGGGATACACGCCGTGGTTAGCAAAAACCTCAAGTCCTTCAACGGTGATGCGATCGGCATGGCGCAGATCGTCATAGCTCACGTGGGGCACCGCCGTTGCGGTGGATATTTCGCCCCTTCCACGGCGAGCGAGCTCGGCACCTTCAGTCTTAGTTGCATTCTCGGGCAGTTTTTTGTTACTCATCGCGATCGTCTCCTTCGTTTAGAACCCCGACCGCGCAAACTAACTACACGCGAATCGACAGGTTCTTTTTATCATCGCTCCAGTTGCAAGCATTGCGCGCGGGACATGCAAAGCAGGCGCGCGACGCTTTGTCGGCTGCATAGAGCAGGCGCTCAAGCGGTTGGCTGTTCACGCGCAGCTTTCGATGGCCCAGAATGGCCGTCTTAATGGCTGCGGCATCGGCCGGCTCAAACGCCACGTCATTGGGCATGCCGCCGAGAATCGCATCGGCGACGCGCTCGCTTGCAACATCATGGGATATACCCGATTCATACTGTTCATCTTTGCCGATATCGTGAAGAAGCGCCGTGGCGTAAATGACCTCGCGGTCAAATTCGAGCTCTTCCTCGAGATTCTTAATCCACATAATGCGCGCGACATCCAGCAGATGGTCAATACCGTGGCGGCAAAAGATGCGCCCCGATTCCAACTGTGCAATGTTGCCCAGGTGCCGCCGGAACAGCCCGTTGGCACAAATGTAATCAATGCGAGGCATGGCGCCAAAAGGAGTCAGGCCCGAAGCCATAAAGCCGCGACGCGGTGTCCCCTCATCGGTCTTCGATGTAAAGTCGTTGACGACTCTCATGGTTAGCGGCCCAGCATCCTAAAGAACCGCTCCTCGAGCGCCGAATCGGTCTCAAAGACACCGCGGCGAGCGAGCGTCACGGTCTTGGTGCCGGGCTTTTGCACGCCACGCATGGTCATGCACATGTGCTCGGCTTCCATCAGCACAATCGCTCCTTGGGGAGCAAGATACTCCATGAGGGCATCGGCAACCTGTGCGCACAGCTGCTCCTGCAGCTGCAGACGACGGGCATAGACCTCAACCGTGCGAGCAAGCTTAGACAGGCCCGCCACGCGACCGTTAGGGATATAGCCGATCGCAGCCTTGCCATAAAACGGCAGCAGATGGTGTTCGCACAGCGAGTAAAACGTAATGTCGCGCTCGATAACCAAATCGTTCGAAGCGACGGCAAAAGTTTTGGATAGGTGCTCCTCGGCACTCTGGTCCATACCGCCGGCAATCTCGCCATACATACGGGCGACGCGTGCCGGAGTCTCCAGCAAGCCCTCACGAGTTGGGTCCTCGCCTATACCTTCAAGCAGCAGCTTAATGGCAGTCTCGACTTTTTCCTGATCGACCATCTGGGCCTCACTTTTTTCGATTTAGCGTTCGCGCTATGGTACCACGCCGGCACGCAACCTCTGCCACCTACATAGTATGGGTCGAATAGACCGGATCGTCCCGCCAAAGCTCCACGGCGTCGCAAAGCGCAATGTTCTCACGCTCGGCACGGGCACGCGTGGCGTTCATATCAATCACGCGCTGATTGCTCGAGCCCCTAAAGCGCAACGAGATATCGTACAGATCCTGAACGAACGGACCGTCCACCAACATATCGAGGCAGGCGAGAATGCGCTCCGTCGCCTCGGTATAGTGACGACCGCCCGGCATAAGTTCCTCGAGCACGTCACCGGTAAAACACCAAATGGTCTTCCCCGACCCCACAGGATAAGTGGCACGAACACGCTCAATAAAATCAACGAGTCCCGCCTGGTTCTCGGGTTCCATGGGCTCCCCGCCCAGAATCGTCAGGCCATCGATAAAGGGATGGTCGAGACTCTCGATGATCTTGTCCTCGACGGTGCGATCAAAGGGCTCGCCCGCAGCAAAATCCCACGCAACAGAGTTAAAGCAGTTCTTGCACCCACGACGGCACCCGCTCACAAACAGAGAAGTACGAACACCTTCCCCATCAGCAATGTCGAAATACTTAATGTTCGCGTAGTTCATAGGTAACTCTCCCGGGAGGCCGGGACATATCATCCCGTCCTCAAACATTCTCGGCCTTCGGCCTGCGAAACTGCGGGCGGGACGATATGTCCCGGCCTCATGCAAAGGGTAACTCAATGAACGAAGCGAACATCGAGTATAGGGTTCGAGATCTAATAAAAACTGGGTTGCGGCTCAACCGCCATCGCAAGTAAATCGCAGCTGCAGCTCGAATTATCTCCGCTAAGAACTTCGAGGAGTGAGCAGACCGCATGCCGCATCTCAGCTACGTCAACTTGGCCGCCCCGTAGCGAGGCCCCGGACCTTTGCTCGATATGAGTTCCGCACGAACAGGAGGCGCCAGTGGCGCCTCCGTCGTGAGCCAGGACTGTCCGAAATAGCGAGTAAAGGTCCGGGGCCTCGCTACGGGGCGGCCTGGGATGGTTATTAGAGATGCAGCACGCGGTCGCGGATCTCCTCGGTTCGGCCCTGGTTCCAGAATTGAGTACCGATGTAGCCGCACGTACGACGGGCGACATTCATCTTCTCCTGATCGCGGTTGCCGCAGTTGGGGCACTCCCACACCAGCTTGCCGTCATCCTCGACAATCTTGATCTCACCGTCGTAGCCGCACACCTGGCAGTAGTCGCTCTTGGTGTTGAGCTCGGCGTACATGATGTTGTCGTAGATGTACTGCATCACGCGAATGACAGCCTTGAGGTTGTCCTGCATGTTGGGAACCTCGACGTAGGAGATGGCACCGCCCGGCGAAAGCTGCTGGAACATACCCTCGAACTTGAGCTTGTCGAATGCGTCGATCTCCTCGGACACGTGGACGTGGTAGCTGTTGGTGATGTAGCCCTTGTCCGTCACGCCCGGGATGATGCCAAAACGACGCTGCAGGCACTTGGCGAACTTGTAGGTCGTCGACTCAAGCGGGGTACCGTACAGCGAGAAGTCAATATCGCTTTCGGCCTTCCACTCGGCGCACTTGTCGTTCATGCGCTGCATGACGGCCATGGCAAACGGCGTGCCCTCCTTCTCGGTGTGGCTGTGGCCCGTCATGTACTTGACGCACTCATACAGGCCGGCATAGCCCAGGCTGATGGTGGAGTATCCGCCCACGAGCAGCTTATCGATTGTCTCGCCCTTCTTCAGACGAGCGAGGGCGCCGTACTGCCACAGAATCGGTGCGGCGTCAGAAAGCGTACCCATCAGGCGCTCATGACGGCACAGCAGGGCACGGTGGCACAGCTCAAGGCGCTCATCGAAGATCTTCCAGAACTTATCCATGTCCTGATGCGAGCTCAGCGCGACATCGGGCAGGTTGATGGTCACAACGCCCTGGTTAAAGCGACCGTAGTACTTGGGCTTGTTCGGGTCATAGTTCAGCGCGTTGGCCACGTTGTTAAATCCGTTACCGGAGCGGTCGGGCGTCAGGAAGCTGCGGCAACCCATGCAGGTATAGCAGTCGCCGTTGCCCGCGGTCTCGCCCTTCGACAGCTTGAGCTCGCGCATCTTCTTCTCGGAGATGTAGTCGGGCACCATGCGCTTGGCGGTGCACTTAGCAGCCAGCTGGGTCAGGTAGAAGTACGGGGAATTCTCGTGAACGTTATCGTCCTCGAGCACGTAGATGAGCTTGGGGAACGCCGGGGTAATCCACACGCCGGCTTCGTTCTTAACGCCCTCATAGCGCTGACGAAGCGTCTCCTCCACAATCATGGCAAGGTCGTGCTTCTCCTGGGGCGTACGGGCCTCATTGAGATACATAAAGACCGTCACGAACGGCGCCTGGCCATTCGTGGTCATAAGGGTCACGACCTGATACTGAATCGTCTGAACGCCGCGACGGATCTCGTCACGCAGGCGGTCCTCAACAACCTCGCGGACCTTTTCGGGAGATGCGGAAACGCCAAGCTCCTCGAGCTCGCGGGCGACCTCGCCGCGAATCTTTTGACGGCTCACCTCGACGAACGGGGCAAGATGGGTCAGCGAAATCGACTGGCCACCGTACTGGGAGGAAGCAACCTGAGCGATGATCTGCGTCGCGATGTTGCAGGCAGTCGAGAAGCTGTGCGGCTTCTCGATCAGCGTGCCCGAAATAACAGTACCGTTCTGGAGCATATCCTCCAGGTTCACCAGGTCGCAGTTATGCATGTGCTGGGCAAAGTAGTCCGAATCATGGAAGTGAATCAGACCCTCATTGTGAGCATCCACAATCTCCTGGGGCAGCAGCACACGCTGGGTCAGGTCCTTGGAGATCTCGCCGGCCATGTAGTCACGCTGAACGGAATTGACGGTCGGGTTCTTGTTGGAGTTCTCCTGCTTAACCTCTTCGTTGTTGCACTCGATCAGCGACAGGATCTTGTCATCGGTCGTGTTCTTCTGGCGCTTCAGGCTCTGAACATAGCGATAGATGATGTAGTGGCGGGCAACCTCGTAGCAGTCGAGACGCATGATCTCGTCCTCGACCAAATCCTGAATCTCCTCGACCGAAACAGTGTGGCCCGCGTTCTCGCATGCCTCGGCGACGTTTTGTGCCGCGTAAACCACCTGGCGGTCGGTAAGACGAGAGCTCTCCTCGACCTCCAAGTTTGCGGCACGGATGGCATTGACGATCTTATCGATGTCAAAGACAACCTCGGTGCCGCTGCGCTTGATGATCTTCATCCTCTTGCCTCTTTCGCGTCGTAGTCTCATTGCGCTTCAGAGCCAAACGATGCCCGGCAGGGCGTGCCCCTGTCTTGCGGCGCCGTCGCGCAATCTGTGTTCTCGATAACCATAGTCCCTCATGCGGACAATCCTCGCAGCCAATCAAGGGGCTCAAAGATCTATCCAAATGGGGCGAATAAGGTTCTCGTTCTCTGTCCGCCATCTATCATACGACAAAGAGGCATCTATATCCTGTATTCTTTTTTTAGGTCAAACACAACATATAGTGTTTCAGCAGGTCAAAGCAATTAGTCATTTTGCAGACGCATTAAAAATGAGGGGTTCTTGGGAAGTCGGTAAAACGTTACCAACACGGCTACCTGCATGGCAGTTATAAAACCCCCTTAGTCAAGCCGCTGACAAATCCTACCAAAACCAAGCCGCTCACGCCAAAAGAATCCAAAAGATTATGCTTGACCAACATGTTGCGGTCACGGTCGGCCAGGACGTATGCAATCTGCCGGCACCTCTACGGGGACCTTGGATCAATATTTGGTGGCATATTTGACGGCGTGCTTGGTAGCAAAACAAAACAGCCCAGAGGACATAGCCTCTGAGCTGCGAACATTTGGTGGGCGTTAGAAGATTTGAACTTCTGACCTCTTCCGTGTCAGGGA
>UQLD01000011.1 GCA_900541855.1 uncultured Collinsella sp. | reverse complement strand
AAGATGCACTAGGCCTGGACGAAGTCCGGGCCCGCGCCTTTAGACGCGAGCCCGGGGCCCGTGGGTTATACCCTAAGAGCAAACCACCCTTTTTAAGGGTGGTTCTGATTATGTGCCGTTGTCAGCGTGTTTGCGGACACAGGTCTGCGGTTGTGGAGCAGCGGGGATTATGACGGTCGTGCCGCGGTGGAAGATGTACGGTCGCCCTGCAGGAGCTGACGGTAGGGGAGGAAGCCGATGAACGAGACGACCGCCTGCGAGTGCGCGGCGTTCCGCTTGAGGTAGAGCCTGACCTCGGAGGTCGTCGCGGGCTCAAGCGGCACCAGGGCTACCTTTCCGCTGGCAAGCGATTCCGCCGGCTTGCGCATGAGGAATGAGACGCCGGCGCCGCGCGCGACAAGGGAGATGATGTTCTCGGCTCGTTTGCCGGTGAACGTAACACGTGGGCCAAATTCAGCTTCGCGACAAAGGGAAAGGACGAGCTCGCTTACGAACGAGCCTTGGGGAAGCATGAGGAAATTCTCGTCGATAAGGTCGTCTATCTCAACGGCGTCACGTTCGGCGAGCGGATGGTCGAGCGGAAGGACGGCCACGAGCCGGTCGGTCGTAAAGGGAATCTTTTTGAACTCCGGCTCGATGGCGCCGCCGTCACGGATGAAGGCCAGGTCAATGTCCTCGTGCAGGAGCATGCGCTTGAGTGTGTCGCCCTCGCCCTCGATGAGCTCGACAGAATATGAGGGGTTCGCCTGCTGAAAATCGATGACGGCGTCCGTGATCCCATAAGGGGCCATAATGGGGATAGAACCGACGGTGAGGTGCTCGAGCGGCTCACCTGCGCCTATTTGAATGGCGGCAAGATAGCGGTGCTGAAGCGTCGCAATTTTTTGCGCATAGGGGAGGAGCGCTTCACCTTGCGCGGTGAGTGTTACGTGGCGCTGGCTTCGATCGATGAGCTTGCAGCCGAGTTCGTGCTCCATTGCCATGATGTGCTTGGAGAGGGTTGATTGCGACATGAAAAGCAGTTCCGCCGCATCAAGAAACGTGCGTGACTGCGCTAAGATGGCGAATTCGCCAAAGCGGCTGATATCCATAGGGAGGCCTCCGGTACCCTCATTTTGGCAGGTGGCCTAAACCACGACGCCATTGCAGTGGTCGATTTCGTGCTGGATGATCTCGGCGGTGTAGCCCGAGAAGTTTTTGATGCGGTGGACGAAGTTCTCGTCCAAATACTCAACCTTAATGCGGCGATAGCGGGTACAGGGACGCTCGCCGATCAGCGAGAGACATCCTTCGCTCGTCTGATAGGCATTGACCTGCTCAAGAATTTGAGGGTTGTACATCAGGAGTGTCCTGTTGCCGTCCTTTACGCAGATGATGCGTTTGCGCACGCCGATCATGTTGGCGGCGAGGCCCACGCACTCGCGCTCATGCTCGTGGAGCGTATCCAGGAGATCCTGCCCGGTCGCGGCATCGTCGGGTCCCGCGTCTTCGGAAGGCAGACGCAAAAAGAACTCGGATTTCATGATGGGCTTAATCATGGCGGGCTCCTCATGTCTTATGCTTTCGTGGACTTTTAATAATAGCGCGGAAGGAAAGCTGTGCGTCCGCGTTACAATCTTTCGACGTTGGACCATGTTGTCAGACTCGTCGAGTACGGCGTCTGGCGTAAGTCTAGGGCTCATTTTTCGCCCTGGACTGTTCCTCTGGGGCGATGCGACTGTCGTTCCAAGAGGAAGGAAATGCATGGGGAGCAAATCTCAGCAACAAGTTCAAGTAGCGCCATCGGCCACTGCGGCGATTCTCGTCGTAATGTATATTGCAGCCTTTGTTGCCGCGTTTAACGAGAACATCATTAACGTGGCGTTGCACGACATTATGGCGGCCTTTTCGGTGAGTGCCACCACGGCGCAGTGGCTCGTTTCGGGCTACATGATCGTGACGTCGATCTTTACGGCCATCATGGCCTTCCTGTCCGGCCGTTTCTCGACGCGCAAGCTGCTGTTTTTCGCATGCGGATGCATGGTCGCCGGCGAAGTCCTGTGCCTGTTCGCTCCGTCATTTAGCGTTTTGCTGCCAAGCCGTATTTTGCAGGCTGCGGGATCGGGCATCTTGTTCCCGCTCATGATGAACGTGGTGCTGTCTTGCGCTCCGCGCGAGAAGCTCGGTCTGTATCTGAGCCTGGGCGGAGCCTGCATTACGCTGGGGCCGGCGTTTGGACCCGTGATCAGCGGTCTTATGTGCACGTTGTTTGGCTGGAGGGCGGTGTTCGTAGTGCCGCTGGTGGGCGGCATTGTGGTCGCTGCGGCGGGCGTAAAGCTTGTTCAGAATGTCGGAGAGCGTTCGAACGCCACGCTTGATATTCTGTCGGTTGTTTTGCTCGCCGCCGGTATTACGGCATTTGTGTATTCCGTAGGCGAGTTCTCGACCAATCTGATTGCCGGTATCGTGACGCTTTTCGCCGCCATTGTGCTGCTCGGCCTGTTTGCGGCCCGCCAGCTCAAGCTCGAGCATCCGGTGCTTAACGTGCGTCCCATGGCGAGCGTTCGTTTTTGGCCTGCGTGTCTGCTTGTGGTGGTGTCGATGATGACGACGTTCTCGATGAGCGTTTTGTTGCCGCTCTATTTTGAGGGCGCATACGGCATGACCGCACTTGTTGCGGGCTTGTTCATTTTGCCGGCGATTGCCTGCAACGCCGTGACCTCGATTGTGGGCGGACGCGTGATGGACGCCCGTGGCGCATGGCCGCTGCTGCCGGTCGGCTTTGCCCTGATTGCCGTGGGGCAGACTGCCATCTCGATGACGGCGGCAAGCATGAACATCGGCGTCGTCGTGGCGCTGACCGTTGTGGTGTATGCCGGAGTCGGTTTGGTGCTGAGCCCCTCGCAAACGGCCGGCTTGGAGACGCTGCCTGCCGCTGAGCATCCTCACGGAACGGCATTGCTTAACACGTGGAATATGATTGCCGCGTCGTTTGGCCCGTCGCTGTTTATCGGTCTGCTCTCGAGTTCTGCGGCGACCGCCGGCGCGGCTGGCGCTGCGACCGAAGTTGCCCAGGCGATTGGATTTGCAGCTGCCGTGCGTGTGGCGGCTGTAATTGCCGTGGTCGGGTTCGTGGCGTCGCTGGTGTACGCTCGTCGCGAGTCGCACATGTCGCATTAATGTGTGCACATAGATTCTGCAGCTAGATTGGATGGCGACACCATAAACTAATGCACGTTTTGCCGAGAGGCATGAATGTTTAAAGCGCAAAGAGTGCGCGACGGGCCCCGCGAATGGGGCGATGATGCCCGAGAGGGCCAAGAAGGAGTCTCATGTCTGAGAACGAAGAGATCATGAACGAGACCGAGAACGAGACCATGGCTGCCGAGGTCGAGGCAGTCGAGACCGTGGAGACCGAAGCTGCCGAGGTTGAGGCTGCTGACGAGGTTTCCGCCGAGGAGGAGGCCGAGGTTGTCAAGGCCGCCGTTGATTACGATGACGAAGAGCTGATGGACAAGATGCAGAAGGCCGCCCGCCTGCTGCGTAGCCGTCGCTTTGCTATTTCCAAGGAGGAGGAGGCCAAGGCCGAGCGCATGGCGAACATCGAGCGCGCCATCAAGCTTCTTGACCTCAAGCCCAAGATGGAGCAGAAGGAAATGTCCGACCTGCTGGGCATGCGCCTCCGTGAGCTCGATGGCCTGATGGCCGAGGCCGAGGCCGCCGATCTGGTCGGCCGTATCGACGACGCCGAGGGCGATATGCGCAAGATCGTCGTCTTCGCTGCCGAGGATGCCGCTGAGGGCCTGGTCGAGCTTGCCAACAAGAAGGAGAAGCTCCTGCCCGAGCTTTCTTACGAGGAGGCCACCGAGCTGATGGCCGCTCTCGATAAGGTTATCGCTCCGCTTGTCGCCATGGGCCTGGACGAGGACCGCGGTCCTCGCGGCGGCCGTGACGACCGTGGCGGTCGCGGTGGCGATCGAGGCGGCCGTGGCGGCTTTGGTGACCGCGGTGGCCGTGGTGGCGACCGCGGCGGTCGCGGTGGCGACCGTGGCGGCCGCGGCGGCTTTGGTGACCGTGGCGGCGACCGTGGCGGTCGCGGCGGCTTTGGTGGCAACCGTGGTGGCTATGGCGACCGCGGCGGCAACCGTGGCGGCTTCGGCGGCAACCGTGGTAACGACCGCGGCGGTCGCGGTGGCGACCGTGGCGGCCGCAACGGTGGCGGCTTCCGCGGTAACCGCTTCTAGTTGGGTTACGCGGTTTTACCAAACCGCGTAACTAGTTGACGCTGCGCGCCCACCAGAGCGACAACTTGTCATTCAAAGAGGACGGCATGACCAGAAGGTCTATGCCGTCCTCTTTTCATGCCAATTTGTTCGCTCTGGTAGGCGCTCGCTGTCGGTGCCAAAACATCGGCATTGCCATGATCCAGACCTGCTAAAAGATAGTCGTTGGGGACGTTCTTGTTTGACTAGTCGTTTAAGAACGTCCCCAACGATTGCATAGCATGAGAGTGGATGATCTCCCGGTTTGAGCCTGCATTCAAGCTCAAAGTGGGAGATCATCCACTCTCGTTTCGTTTGTTGATTTCGATGCCTACATTTGTAGGAACAGTTCGTGGAGGCGGGTATCGTCGTCGAGCTCGGGGTGGAAGGTTACGCCGAGCTGGTTGCCCTGACGGGCGGCGACAATACGACCGTCGACTTTCGCTAAGGCCTTGGCGTCGCCGTGGACCTCGACGATGCGGGGCGCGCGGATAAACGTCAGCGGCACTTCACCGTCGATGCCGGCTATTTGCCCCTTGGTTCGAAAGCTGCCGAGCTGCCTGCCGTAGGCATTGCGCTCGACAAGTACATCCATGGTTTCCAGACGCGGCGTGCCCTTATCGTCATGGGCGGCAAGGTCGTGAGCCAGTAGAATCAGGCCGGCGCAGGTACCCAGGACGGGCATACCTTCAGCGATACGGGCACGAAGCTCCTCGAGCATGCCCAACTCATCAAGCAGCTTCCCTTGAACGGTAGACTCGCCGCCGGGAAGTACCAGACGGTCAAAGTCCTGCTTCAAATCAGCCGCCTGCCTCAGCTCAATACAGTGTGCGCCAAGCTCGAATAGTCTTGCCTCGTGCTCGGCAAAAGCGCCTTGGACCGCCAGCACGGCAACCGTTTGGTCTGCATAATCGCTCATGTGCGATCCTTTCTGCTGGACTAGCGCCCGCGCTCTTCCATGATAATCTCGATTTCGTCGGCGTTAATGCCCACCATGGCCTCGCCCAGGTCCTCCGAAAGCTCGGCGATGAGCCTGGCATCGGTGAAGTTTGCCACGGCCTTGACGATGGCAGCGGCGCGCTTGGCGGGGTCGCCGCTCTTAAAGATGCCCGAGCCGACAAAGACGCCCTCGGCACCCAGCTGCATCATCAGCGCGGCATCGGCCGGGGTCGCTACGCCGCCGGCGGCAAAGTTCACGACGGGAAGCTTGCCCGTGGCATGGACCTCGCGTACCAGCTCGACCGGAACCTGCAGTTGCTTGGCTGCCTCAAAGAGCTCGTCGTCGCACAGGGCAACAACGTCGCGGATCTGCTTTTGGATCTTGCGCATGTGACGCACGGCCTGAACGACGTCGCCCGTACCCGGCTCACCCTTGGTGCGAATCATAGTGGCGCCCTCGGCAACACGGCGCAGCGCCTCGCCCAGATCGCGGGCGCCGCAGACAAATGGCACGTCAAACTGGGTCTTGTCGATGTGATAGACGTCATCGGCAGGGGAGAGAACCTCGGACTCGTCGATGTAATCGATCTCGATAGCCTGCAGGACCTGCGCCTCGACAATGTGACCGATGCGGCACTTGGCCATAACAGGGATGGAGACGGCCTCTTGGATGCCCTTGATCATCTTGGGGTCGCTCATGCGCGAGACGCCGCCTGCGGCACGGATGTCGGCCGGGATGCGCTCGAGTGCCATGACGGCGCAGGCGCCTGCCTCCTCGGCGATGCGTGCCTGCTCGGGCGTGGTGACGTCCATGATGACGCCGCCCTTGAGCATCTGCGCGAGTTCGCGATTGAGTTTGACGCGATCGGCCTTGCTGGTCTGTTCTGCCATGGTTGCTCCCTTGGTTGGCATGTGCATTGCTTGACGGAACATCCTATCGGGGAGCTGGGTATGGCAAAATACTCAGTTTTCGAGATAATAATAAGGTCAGCCTAATACCAGATTGAACAGCTCGATAAGGTCAGGTGGCAAACTCATGCTTGACTACAATTTGGAAAAACGCGGCGAAGCATCGCTTTATGAGTATGTTTACCAGCAAATTCGAGATGATATTGTTGCTGGACGTATTGTGGCGGGGGAGCATCTTCCGTCTAAGCGCGCCTTTGCCAGTCATCTGGGAATCAGTGTCATTACCATCGAGAATGCATATAGCCAGTTACTTGCCGAGGGCTATATTTGCTCAATGCCGCGTCGTGGCTACTACGCTTGCAAGCTTCCGGATGCACCGGTTTTGCCTTTGGCTTCGCAGGGCATCGACCGAGATACCGTCTCTGTGGGCCTCAGCGCGCATGATGTCAACGGACAGGTCGAGCTGTTCGATGCACTTTCTCCTTCCGCTTTGGAGGCGGCGCGGCTTTGGCAAAGCGCACTACGGGCGACGCTGGCATCCGAAGATGAGCGCGAAATCTTTTCGCCCGCACCGGCGCAGGGCACCGCTCGGCTGCGACGCGCAATTGCTCACCATCTGCGTGGGACAAGGGGCATGAATGTCGACCCCAACAACATTGTTATCGGTGCAGGCGCCCAGCTGCTCGATACCATGTTGGTTCAGTTGCTTGGAGCCGACAAGGTGTATGCCGTTGAGGACCCGGGCTATTTGCGTCTGACGCGTATCTATCAGGCTATGGGCTGCCAAGTACGACATATCCCGTTGGATGATGAGGGCGTGGACTTGAGCACTCTGCAGAAAAGCGGGACCGATGTCCTTCACTTGATGCCGTCTCATCAGTATCCGACCGGCCTTGTGACGAGTATTGCGCGTCGCTATGCGCTACTGAGCTGGGCCGCCGAGCGACCAGGTCGGTATCTCATCGAAGATGACTTTGATTGTGAGTTTCGCCTTGCCGGCAAGCCGATTCCCGCGCTCGCGTCGATCGATGCCGCCCAGTCGGTTATCTACACCAACACGTTTTCGAAGAGCCTTTCATCGGCGTTGCGTTTGGCGTATATGGTGTTGCCCGATGAGCTAATGGAGCGGTTTAGGCGCAACCTTGGTTTCTACGCCTCGTCGGTGAGCTCTGTTGACCAGGTCGCTTTGGCGCGTTTGCTGGAATCGGGTGATTACGAGCGACATGCGAACCGCGTGCGCGTTCGTGCTCGCGAGGCGCGTGATGGCCTGACGTCGCTTGTGCGGAAAGCGTTTCCGGCAGGGGAGGTCTCGATCGAACATGCAGACGCGGGCCTTTACTGCACCGTGGTTGCGGAGCGCGGAGCGGGCGGAAGCTCTTTTGTGCGGGCCCTCACGCGCTCGAGTATCCCTTTTGTCGATATCAGTGACTGTTATTGGTGTGCCGATGGCGCATTTGTCCCTGAAAACTCAAGTCAAATTCTTGTTCAGTATGACGATTTGAGTTCAAAAGCGCTAAATACCTTGGAATCGCAGCTAATGGGAGCACTCTGCAACCTAAGTGAGTAGGCTTTTGGAACTTTGGCGACCAGGCAGTTTTGTAACAAGCTATCTACCTGCGGTTTTGAAAAGCAGGATGACCGGGCTGCTCGGGATGTTCAAAAAAGTCTACTCACTTGTCGCGCAAAGCTTCTGCATGAGAAAAAAAATGGGGTTTTCAACAGAACTTCGTCCAGCTCTCGGCAAGCTTTTGGCCAGTTGGGGAGGGCTGTTGAAAACTTGGCAGTCCGTTCGGCACCATTTTTGGTGCGTTCGCGCCAATGCGTGACTGACTGGGTTGAAATTCGTGTTTTCCTGTGCCTATGAAGGATTTACTTTGTGACATATCGGCTTTTAGGTACTGGCGTTTGCCTCCTCAAGTCCGCGCTTTGTGTCCGCCGCTTCCACGAGCGGAAGAAGACCGGCAGCGATATGATCTCGCCCGCAACCCGACGGCTGCGGTCGCGCTCGGTTTTCCGTTGTATACATTGGTTCGGACGAGAAACAAACGGACTTGTCCAGCCAGCATTAGGCAGCGGCTGTTTCTTGGTGAGCTTCCCAGGGAATCCGTGCTGGAAACGGAGCATGGGTTTTTGATTACGTCTCCTCTACTGACGGCATTCATCATGTCGCGGCACCTGACGGATCTCCAGCTTCTTTTGGTATTGGCGGAGATGTATGGCTTGTTTGCGGTGTGCGCTCTGCCGGCGGCACTTGAGGCGGAGCTTTCGCGTGCAATTGATTCGGGCGCGATTTCGACAACGTTCGGTTGGGTGCGCTGCCCGTCCGAGGACGGCACCGCCTCAAATTTATGGCGTCGAGACGCTTTGGTTTTGGGCGGAGACCTTGACCGTTTTTGTTCAGATGTTTGCGGGGTGCGTTACGGCAATAGATTTATGGCGGTATCGCAACTCGTTCCATTGGGTGCCGCGTCGCCTTTTGAGGTCGAGGCGTATTTGCTACTTGCACTGCCGCGATCCCTGGGAGGCGAAGGTTTTTGCGACATAGAGCTTAATGTTGAAGTGATGCTAAACACAAATGCTCGAGCGATTGTGGGAAAGTCCCGTGTATATATCGACCTACTTCTTTCTTCACCGGACGGTAGGCGACAGGTGGCCATTGAATGTCAGGGAAAGGCCTCGCACGGACGCGCAGGGGATGGCTTGCGTGACGCTGACCGCATGACGGCCCTTCAGGCCATGGGCTACGATGTACTTCTCCTGACACACAGACAGATATCCGATGAGGGTAGATTCCGCGCGATCGTTAAGACCGTATGCAGGATGCTCGATGCTGAATATCGTGATAAAAGCTCAGATGAGCAAAGGGCTGAGGCATTACTCCGGTCTGAACTATTCGTTGACTGGACAAAATTGGGAGTAATCGACGGAAAGATGCCCGCTAGACACAAAATGGCTCGATCGTGGACGGCTGCGGTTCTAAGTGAGTAGGCTTTTAGCACTTTGGCGACCAGGCCGTTTTGAAACAAGTCATTTACCTGCGGCTTTATAAAGCAATATGGATGGCGTGCTCGGCAAGTTCCAAAAAGTCTACTCACTTAGTTTTTGACGAGAAACCTATGCCGAAGGCGGTCCTATTTCAGGTAGTTAACAAGTTTGTGAGGCACGAAAAAGGCCCGAACCAATATGGTCCGGGCCTCATCAAGCTAGAGGTTATGTCTCAGGCGGTTGGCTTAGCCAAAGTAGCGCTTGAGCAGGCCGGCGAAAGCCTTGCCGTGGCGGGCCTCGTCGCGAGCCATCTCGTGCACGGTGTCGTGGATGGCATCGAGGCCAGCGGCCTTGGCGCGCTTAGCAAGATCGGTCTTGCCGGCGGTGGCGCCGTTCTCGGCCTCAACGCGCATCTCGAGGTTCTTCTTGGTGGAGTCGGTCACGACCTCGCCCAGGAGCTCAGCGAACTTGGCGGCATGCTCGGCCTCCTCGTGGGCAGCTTTCTCCCAGTACAGGCCGATCTCGGGATAGCCCTCGCGATGGGCGACGCGAGCCATGGCCAGGTACATACCGACCTCGGAGCACTCGCCCTCAAAGTTGGCGCGCAGGTCGGCAACGATGTCCTCAGAGACGCCCTCCATCTTGGCGACGCCCACGACGTGCTCGGCAGCCCACTCGAGCTGGCCCTCCTCCTGCTTCAGGAAACGAGAACCGGGAACGCCGCACTGGGGGCACTTGAAGTCCTCGGGCAGCTGGTCGCCGTCGAACTCTTCCACATAACCGCAAACGGGGCAAACAAACTTCATGATTCGATCCTTTCGATCGATGGCGATTGTGCGCTCGTCCGGTCCCGTAAGGGCCCTCTCCGGACGTGCGTCTTGACGAGTTCTATTATCCATAAATGCAACCAAATGTGAAGCCTATTAGGAATGATTTTTAATAAAACAATTTTGAGATATGAAGATGTTGATTGATTAACGGTTTGCAAGTCATATAAGGACGCCGCTGAGTACAATCGGTCGAACAAATGTTGATCTATCAACAAATGAAGGAGTTTCCTTTATGCATCTAGCCCGTCGTGCCTGGTGCCGAACATATCAGACGGTTTTTCGCATTGCATTGCCGATCCTGCCCTATACCGAGCCGCGCATTTTAGAGCATGCCGAGGATGTGCCCGCGGTGCTTCAAAAGCGCTCGATCCAGAAGGTCCTTATCGTGACGGATCCCGGCATTGCCCGTCTGGGGCTCACGGCACCGCTTGAGACGGCGCTCGCATCCAGGGGGATTGGCGTTACGGTCTATGCCGAAACGCGTGCAAACCCCACGGTTTCAAACGTGGAAGAAGCGGCGTCCCTGTATCGAGAGAGCGCCTGCCAGGCCATTATCGGCTTTGGCGGTGGCTCGGCCATGGACTGTGCCAAGGGTGTGGGCGCACGCATTGCGCAGCCAAACAAGCCCATCAACAAGATGCGCGGCCTGCTGCGGATTCATCGTCGCCTGCCGCTGCTCATCGCCGTTCCCACTACCGCCGGTACGGGAAGCGAAGTCACGCTTGCGGCGGTAATTACCGATGACGAGACGCACTACAAATACCCCATTAACGACTTTGTGCTCATCCCGCGTTTTGCAGTCCACGACCCCGAGTTTACGTGCGGCTTGCCCGCTTCCATTACGGGGCAGACGGGCATGGACGCCCTGACGCATGCCGTTGAGGCCTTTATCGGGCGAAGCACCACGCCCTATACGCGTAAGATGGCGCGACAGGCGGTGCAGCTTATCCACGACAATTTGCTCGAGGCCTATGAGCATGGTGACGACATGCGCGCTCGTCGCAATATGCTTTCGGCGGCGTATAAGGCGGGCGTTGCGTTTACCCGCTCCTATGTCGGATATGTGCATGCCATCGCGCACAGTCTGGGCGGGCGTTACGGGATTCCGCACGGCTTGGCCAACGCCATCATCCTGCCGCACATGCTTCGCGCCTATGGCGAAGCTGCTGCTCCTAAGCTCGCTGATCTCGCCCGCATGGCCGGCATCGTGCCGGTTAACGCGCAGGACAGCCTGGCGGCCGAGGCCTTTATCGATTGGATCGATTGCATGAACGAGATCCTGGGAATCCCCAAATATGTCTCGGGCATTCGCCGCTCCGACATTCCCGAGATGGCGGCGCATGCCGATGCCGAGGCCAATCCGCTGTACCCCGTTCCGCTTTTGATGGACCGCTTGGAGCTCGAGCGTATGTACGAGGTCGTCGCGGGTGGTATGTTTGAGGACGAGAACTAGGAGGGTGCCATGAACACCGAGGAAATTGCGCGCATCGTCGGCGATCAGCGCACTTACTTTAAAACGCACGCTACGTTTGATGTCGATGCCCGACGTCGCGCGCTCGTGAGTTTACGCGATGCGGTACGGGCGCACGAGGCCGATATTGCCCATGCACTCAAGACCGATTTGGGAAAGTCGCATGACGAGGCATATATGTGCGAGATCGGTACGTCGCTTTCCGAGATTCGTCATCAGATCGCTCACGTGGCTCGATGGAGTCGTCCGCGCCTGCGTCCGTGTGACCTTGCCAACGCCGTGAGTGTGTGTAAAACGCAAGCCGTGCCCTATGGCGTCACGCTCATCATGGCCCCGTGGAACTACCCATTTTTGCTAACACTCGAGCCGCTCGCCGGCGCCCTTGCCGCGGGCAATACTGTGGCCATCAAGCCGAGCGCCTATGCTCCGGCATCGAGTGCGGTGCTCAAGCAAATCTGTGAAGAGGCATTTGATCCGCGCCTGGTGACGGTTGTCGAGGGCGGGCGCGCCGAGAACGAAGCGCTGCTCGATGAGTGCTGGGACAAGATCTTCTTTACCGGTAGCGTTCCGGTCGGCAAACTCGTCATGGAGCGCGCAAGTAAAAACCTTACGCCCGTGACGCTTGAGCTGGGCGGAAAGAGCCCCTGTATCGTGGATGCGACGGCAAACTTGAAGGTTGCGGCGCGGCGTATCGCCTTTGGTAAATGGCTCAACGTGGGGCAGACCTGCGTGGCGCCCGACTACCTGCTGGTCGATGCGCGCGTGCATGACGAGCTGCTGGACCTCATCAGGGAAGAGGCCCGCCGTATGTTTGGCGAGCATCCGCTCGATAACGAGGATTACGGGCATATCGTCAACGCCAAGCATTTTGCGCGCGTGCGTGGGCTGATCGATCCCGATAAGGTTGTGCTTGGAGGCACGGCGCGCGAGTCATCGCTCAAGATTGAGCCGACGATCCTAGACGGCGTGACCCCCGATGACGCCGTGATGCAGGAGGAGATTTTCGGCCCCATCTTGCCGGTGCTGACGTTTGAGAGCCTAGACGAGGCCGAGACGTTTATTACGGATCGTCCGACGCCGCTGGCTCTGTATATCTTTAGCCAGGATCGCGCAGTTCAGCAGCGCTTTGTGCGTTACGTGCCCTTTGGCGGCGGCTGCGTCAACGACACGATTATGCACTTGGCTACGAGCCATATGGGCTTTGGTGGCATGGGTGCGAGCGGTATGGGGCAGTACCATGGACGCGAGAGCTTCGATACGTTTAGCCACAAGAAGAGCATCGTGAACAAGGCAACGTGGCTGGACGTGCCATTCCGCTATGCTCCTTACGCAAGCTGGAAGCACAAGTTCGTGCGCATGTTTATGCATTAGAAAAGGGTGCAGGTAATACGAACAAGTGTTCCTATTACCTGCATTTTGCGTTAGACTACTGTTATGGAGCACGGATGGGCCAACTCCCTTTAGAAGGGATTTGGTATGAACGTAAGCGATGTTATTTCGTTATTGGCGTTGTTGATTGCGGCTATCGAACTCGGTCTGTTTATCGGCCGAATGAAATAGCCGCCCCCGCGTAAGCGAAGACGGCCACTTCTCACGATGAAAACGTGTATCGGAGTTGGCAAGACCCGCGGCAACGGGTGCCATCCGTGTTCCTATCTTATCTGCAAGCGTTCTGTCGCGCAAGCGTTGAGGCAAACGATTGAAGGACGCAGACAGGATGTATTTGTGTCCGCACGGGACCGTAGACTTCTCAATAAGGTTACACACCGGTTTATCCGGCCGTTAGAGGAGCTGCTATGTACGAGCCTTCGCGTGTTCTTCTGTCATTTCACATTGCAGGATTTCAGTATGCCGATGGCGCCTTGGTCTTGGGCGATCTTAAAGTGGGCGATAAGCTGACGCTGTGTGCCGAGCGCGATAATCCCCATGACCCTGAGGCGGTTGAGATTTATTACGGCAACACCAAGCTTGGCTATGTTCCGGGAAACGAGGTCGGCCCACTGTCCTTGATGATGTATTACGGCCACGAGGACGTATTTGAGGCTCGCGTGCAACAGGTTGCTCCCGAGCGCAGCCCGTGGCACCAGGTGCGCGTTGGCCTCTATGTGGTGGATGCTCGCTAGTCGGCAAGGGAGGCGGCCATGTTTGATGACGACGACCTATTCAATCTGACAGACGATTCGTTTGAGTGGGATCTGCTACTCGATGACGATGAGTTGGAGCAGGATCGTAGGAAACGGCAGGGCAAGAAAACTCAGGGTGACGCTTCGAAAAAGTAAGACAAACGCCGCCGCGGCCTGTTCGGCGGGCTCTTTGGCTAACCGCCGTATCGCTGTGTCTGTATACTTAGCACGAGTTTGACGCGTTGCGAAATGAGGGCATAGACGATGATGTGGTTTACCGCCGACCTGCACCTGGGCGATACGAATATCTTGCACGACATGGATCGGCCGTTTGATTCGGTCGAGGAGATGAACCGCAAGGTCATCGATGCCATCAATGAGTGCGTGGCTGCGGACGACCGCCTCTATATCTTGGGAGACTTTACGTATCGCTTGCCCATGGCGGAGGCGGTGCGCCTGCGCGAGCGTATCGAATGCAAGAATGTGACGCTCATCTGCGGTAACCATGACGGCGACTGGGAAGATCCCGACGCCCCGCAAATTTGGGAAGACGTGCGCGATTACCTGGAGGTTGCTCCCGGCTATGCCAAGGGCCATCGTCTGGTGATGAGCCATTACCCCATGCTCAGCTGGAATGGTAAGGCGCGTGGCGCCATCATGCTACACGGGCATATCCACAGCAGAGGAGACCGCACCAACGCACGCAACCGCGATCGCGAGCGCCCCATTTACCGCTACGATGTGGGCCTCGACGCCAACGAGTACAAGCCCGTAAGCCGCGACCAGATTCTTAGCTTCTTTGGGCTATAGGGCGCCAGAACCACCACAAAGGGGACAGGCACCTTTGTGGTGGCTCTGGCGCCGTTGACATTATGGCGGCGGCGCCTTTTTTGTCCGTGCGGCGCGGTAGAGTGTAGGCGGTTGAAATTTGCGTCCATCGAGGAGCTGCTATGAATGAGATCAAGTGCCCGCATTGTGGCGAAGTCTTTAAGGTCGATGCATCCGGCTATGCGGATATCGTCAAGCAGGTGCGCGATGCCGAGTTTTCGCGCGACTTGGATGAGCGTGTGAAGGCAGTCCAGCGCGAGGGCGAGCAGGCGCTGGAGCTTGAGCGCTCGCGTTCGACGGCTGCTTTGCAGGAGGCAGAGTCTCAGCGCAACGCTCAGCTCGTTGAGCAGAAGAACGCTGCGGCTCAGCAACTGGCACAAGAGGTTGCCAAGCGCGATGCTGAGCTTGCCGAGCTGCGCGCTAAGCTCGAGGGCGCTGCCGCAGAGCGCGAGAGTGCAAGCCAGCGCGCGGCGGTAGAGGCACGAGCCAATGCTCAAAAGGAAAATGCCGAACTCCAGCGTGAGATTGATAGCCTGCGTGCGCAGCTTGGGCGCAAAGATGACGAAGCAAAGCTTGCCGAGTCGGCGGCGCGCAACGCTGCTCAAAACGATTTAGCTGCGCGCGACGCTCAGATTGCTGAGCTGCAGGCCAGGCTCGCCGCGGCGGACAAAGCCCAGGAGATGGCGCTTGCCGCTGCCGCGGCAGAGTCGCAGCGTGAGCTCGATGCCGCTCGCAGCGAGGCCGAGCGCGCGCTTACTGACTATCGCGCGAAGGCGCAGGAGAAGTTTTCCGCCGCAAAGGCTCAGTCCGAGCAAGAGGCCGAGGGCCTGCGTGCCCAGCTGCGCGAGCAGGAACTGATGGCAAAAATGAACCTGTCAGAGGCGGTCGCCGCGGCGGAGCGAGAGCGCGATGAGGCACGTGCCAAACTGACGAGCGAGCTGGCGGTGCGCGATTCTCGCGAGGAACAGGCCAAGGCGGCACACGAGCTCGAGCTTGCGCAGGCCAAGCGTGCGAGCGATGACCTGATTCGCTACAAGGATGAAGAGATCGAGCGCCTTAAGGACATGAAGGTCCGCCTGTCCACCAAGATGGTGGGCGAGTCGCTCGAGCAGCACTGCGAGACCGAGTTTAACCGTCTGCGCATGACGGCGTTTCCTAACGCGTACTTCGAGAAGGATAACGATGCGTCCGAGGGCACCAAGGGCGACTTTATCTTCCGCGAGTGCGACGCAAGCGGTAACGAGGTCATTTCGATTATGTTCGAGATGAAAAACGAGAACGACGAGACCGCGACCAAACATAAAAACGAGGACTTCTTTAAGAAACTCGATCACGATCGTCGCCAGAAAGGCTGTGAGTACGCGGTGCTCTGCACGTTGCTCGAACCCGAGAGCGAGCTTTACAACGCCGGCATCGTGGACGTGAGCTATCGCTACGAGAAGATGTACGTGATTCGCCCACAGTTCTTTATTCCCATGATCACGCTTCTTCGCAACGCCGCCATGGGTTCGCTGCGCTATAAGCAGGAGCTGGCGGAGTACAAACAGCAGAATATCGACGTCACGAACTTCGAAGCCAAGATGGAAAAGTTCAAGAATGATTTCGGTCGCAACTACGAGATCGCGAGCCGAAAGTTCCAAACGGCGATTGATGAGATCGACAAGACGATTAGCCATCTGCAGAAAACCAAGGAGGCGTTGCTGTCCTCCGAGAACAATCTGCGCCTAGCCAACAAGAAGGCCGACGATCTTACCATTCGCAAGCTCACGTGGGGCAACAAGACCATGAAAGCAGCGTTTGACGAGGCACGCGGGGCTGCGACAGAGACAAACGATGAGCCAGCCGAGGCGGATTCGTATGAGGTCGAGGATGCCGAGTAAGGCATAGCGTATAGTGCAAAAGTGGGGCCGCTGGCGATATTGCCAGCGGCCCCGTTTCGTTCCGGTAAGTTCGGCTAGACTTCGAGCAGGTCCTCGATAAAGCCGACACGGTAGTTTTTGAAGATGACCTCGCCGCCGTCTTGCGTGGCGTCCAGGTCGACATCGCCCATGATGCCAAAGTCGTGGTCGCCATCCTCGTCGGCAAAGATCTGGTGCACGTGCCATACGTGCGCGGTCTTCTCGTCGGACTCGTCAATGGAAAACATCGCGGCGCTGCGGGCATCTCCGTCGGTGAGGATCTCCTCGTGCTGCTCATGGTAGGCATCGAGCGCCTTTTGCCAGCGGATTTCGCTCATGCCCCAGTCGTCGTCGAGCTCGCCCAGGTCGCGAACGTGCTCGCGAGCGGCAAGGGTCACGCGGCGGAAGAGCGCGTTGCGCACCAACAGCGTGCAGCCGCGGCGGTCCGCCACGACCTCGTCGATGCCCTGCGGCGGCGCGGCGTCGAGGGCTGCCGGGTTGCCGGCGTTCTCCCACTCGTCCACCAGGCTCGAGTCCACCGAGCGCACCACAAAGCCCAGCCACGAGATAATGTCGCGCAGGCGCTCGTCGCGCTTCTCGATGGGCACGGTGCGGTCGAGTGAACGGTAGGCCTCGGCTAGGTAGCGCAGCAGAATGCCCTCGGAGCGGGCGATGCCGAGCTTTTGAATGTAGCCCTTAAAATCGCTCGCGCCTTCCAGCATATCGCGCAGGACGCTCTTGGGAGAGAGCTGATAGTCGTTTGCCCAGGGCACTTCCTGGCAGTACTTGTCAAAGGCGCCGTCGAGCAAATTCTCGAGCGGCTTTTCGTACGTGACGTCTTGAATGCGCTCCAAGCGCTCCTCATACTCGACGCCGTCAGCCTTCATTTCGGCCATCGCGCGGTCGCGCGCGGCGCGCTCCTGTGCGCGCAGCACCTGCTTGGGGTCCTCGAGCGTTGCCTCGACCATCGAGATTAGATCCATGGTATAGGTCTCGCTCTCGGGATCGAGCAGCTCCAACGCGGCAAGCAAGAACGGCGAGAGTGGCTGATCGAGCGCGAAGTCCTCGGGCAGATCGACCGTCAGCGCATAGTCGATGTCCGGTGCGGCGTCAGCCGGGGCGTCGGGTGCGGGCGGCACCTCGGTGCGAACGACGACGCCGGAATCGATGAGCGTGGCGAAGATTTCGTCGGCGCGAACCTCGAGCTTGGCCTTTTCTTCGGGGGTCTGCAGGCTCGTCTCGATGAGGTCGTGTACGCGGGCGCGGGCATCGCCGCCCTGTTCGACCACGCTAATCACCATGGAGTGCGTGATGCGCAGGCGCGGCTTAAGCGTCTCGGGCTGCGTCTCAATCAGGCGCTCAAAGGTCTGCTTGTTCCAGGTGACAAAACCCTCGGGGGCTTTTTTCTTTTTAATCTTACGGAGTTTTTTGGGGTCGTCGCCCGCCTTGGCCATGAGCTTGGCGTTCTCGATCTCGTGCTCCGGGGCCTCGGCGATTACCATGCCCTCGGTATCGAAGCCCGAGCGGCCGGCGCGACCGGCAATCTGATGGAACTCACGGGCGCGCAGGCGACGCATCTTGTAGCCGTCGAACTTGGTGAGCGCGGTGAGCACCACGGTGTGGATGGGTACGTTGATGCCGACGCCGAGCGTATCGGTGCCGCAGATGACGGGCAGCAGGCCCTGCTGCGCCAAGCGTTCGACCAGGAGGCGATAGCGCGGCAACATGCCAGCATGGTGCACGCCGACGCCGCATCCAAGCAGGCGTTTGAGAATCTTACCAAAGGCCGTCGAGAAGCTCGTTCCCTTTGCTGCTTCTTTGATGGCCTCGCGTTGCTCCTTGCTGGCGATGCCAAAATTGGCGAGCGACTGTGCCGTCGCAAGGGCGGCATCCTGGCTAAAGTGCACGATATAGAGCGGGGCCTCGCCGCGGCGCATGGCGAGCTCGACGGTGCCCTCGAGGGAGGTCGTCACGTAGTCGTAGCTCAGCGGCACGGGGCGTGGGGCATCGACGACCAAGTCGCAGGTAGCGCCGGTGTGTTCCTCGAGTGAGGCGGCGATGGCAGTGACATCGCCGAGCGTGGCGCTCATGAGCATGAATTGCGTGTGAGGCAGGGTGAGCAGTGGCACCTGCCAGGCCCAGCCGCGGTCGGGGTCGGCAAAATAGTGGAACTCGTCCATGGCGACGCAGCCCACGTCGGCGCCCTCGCCCTCGCGCAGTGCATCGTTGGCAAGGATTTCTGCCGTGCAGCAGATGACGGGCGCCTTGGTGTTGATATGCGTGTCGCCGGTGATCATGCCGACGTTATCGCGGCCGAGCACCTGCACAAGGTCGAAAAACTTTTCGCTGACCAGAGCCTTGATGGGGGCCGTGTAATAACAGCGCTTGCCCTGCGCCATGCCCATAAAGAGCATGCCCAGCGCGACGAGCGATTTACCCGATCCGGTCGGTGTTCCCAAAATGACGTGGTCGCCGGCAGCCAGGTCCATGAGGGCCTCTTCTTGGTGGTCCCACAGCTCAATGCCACGGTCGCTCGTCCATTCAAAGAAGCGTTCGAAGGCCTGATCGGGCGTGAGCCATGGTTCGGGCTCGCTGCCGTCCTCGGGCTCCCACCAGGTGGGGGAGAGCGCGCCGAGTGAGCCGAACTCGGCTTCGGTTCCCGTGCCGCCCGAGAACGAGCTGGCGGCCCCGGCGCCGGAGACGGTGCTGGCAGCGGTATCTGTCGTGGTCTGTGCCATGTGGTTGCTTTCTCTCGCGATTGTCCGCCAACTATTATGGCGTAGCGGCGGCGCGGGGTGCCAGTGCGCGAGAAAATGCAGGAAATGGGCGTTCTGCCCAGCCGTTTGGTGCGGTTGCCAGCTAAGTGAGTAGGCTTTTTGCAATATCGCGAGCACATGGCTTTTGCGCAAGGGCTCTACCTGCGGTTTTATGTTTCGCTATGCGGGCTGTGCTTGGCTATTGCAAAAAAGTCTACTCACTTAGGCTTGAGGGCCGTTCGCTAGCGCCTATTTGCGTATGTTTGCCGACGCCGCGACCATCAGAAGCCCCTAGGACTCTTGCGGCAGGCGCTTCTTACCCTTGCGGGCACGGTTTCTGAAGTTCTCGACGGCCTCTTCCATGCCGAGAGGCACGTAGGTGAGCTCATCGAGGTTTTCGGGCAGGTAGCAGGCAAGGCTTTGCTCCTGCGCGCGGCCCGCCGCGAGCTGTTCATCGCTGGGCTGCGCGCAGGGTGTGGCGCAAATACCATATACAGCGGCACCCATCTCGCGCGTGCGGCATTCATATTCGGTCTCGGGATGCTCGGGATGGTCGCGGCGCACGTCATCGCTTACCCAAAGTGTGTCGTAGCCCGCCGCGGCAAACTGCCCCAGGGCGTAGTCGCGCAACGGCTTGCTGTCGGTGCGCAGCGTGACGGTAGCGCCGGCTGCAAAGAGCGGGCGGTACAGCATTAGGTGGTCGACATGGACGAGTCGTTTTTTGGCGTACTTGGCCTTGGGCTGTGGCGTGGGAAAGTTAATGGTGATGGCATCGAGCTCGCCTGCGGCAAACAGCTGCGGCAGCGATTTGGCGCCTCGGGGCAGGACGAGTGCGTTGGACAGCTCCTGCTCGCAGATTTTCTGTGCGGCATAGGCGATGCAGATGGGCTCCTGGTCCATACCGATAAAGAGCGTGTTTGGCTCGTGGGCCGCGCGCTCTATAAGGTACGTTCCCTTGCCACAGCCAAGATCCAGGTGAAGGTGTTCGAAGGACTTGCCGCCTGCGGGCGCACAGGCCTCGCGCCAATCTCCGGCATAGACCTCGGGGTTCGTCTCAATCGCATCGGCGTAGCGTTCCAGGCGCTCCTCGAGCACAAAGTTCTTAGGCGTGCGAACGTGGACGGCTCCCATGAGGCTCCTTGGTCATAAGTGTGGAACGCATAGCTGCACGTTCCGTCAATGGGTTGAAAAAGGGTGGGCATAGTTTGCCCGAAAGATGCGGTGCGGCTCGGCGGCGAGTCGTCGGTGCCTACAGACGCTTGAGAATCACATAGCGATTGAGCTCTCCGCTGCGACCGTCGGCATGGAAGCGCTCAAGTTCGCGCACGGGGACCTCGCCGCTCTTGTAGAACGTACGGACGCCGCGCACCAGGTCGGTGATCTGCTGATCGTCAAAGTGATGGCAATAGCGGTAGGCGTGGCGGTCGTTTTGCCAGCCAATGAGGTGGTCGCCGGCTTCAAACTGCGCGGAATCGTAACCCTCAAACGGCGGGGTGAGCTCGGCGCGGGCTTCGGCTCGAACGGCCTTGCGCGCCATGCGCTCATCGTTCATGAACTCCCAAAAGCTGATGGCGATGATGCCGCCCGGGCTCGTTTGCCGCACCAGGGCGTCGAGCACGCGTACGCGGTACTCGCACGACGGCACGTGGTGCATAAAGCCAAAGCAGACCGAGATATCGGCGAGCGGGGCGTCGAAAAGCACGTCGGGCGTCTCGGCGGGGTTGAGCTTCATGAGGGCGTCGAGCACGTCGAGTTCCTGGAAGTGCAGGTTGGGAATGCGCAGGGCGTGACCGTGCGCATCGATAGCCAAATCCTGACACGAGTCAACACCATAGAACTCAAACGGGCAGCTGGCATCTGCCGAGGGGTTTGCGCCGTCGACGCCCTTGGCGGCAAGTGCGCCGCCGGCGGCAAAGTTCTCGAATCGCATATTGCCGCAGGCAAGATCGAAGACGCGGACGGGATGCTCGATGGTGGCGACGTCGAGCTGTTCGAGTGCGATGTCCATGGTGCGCACCCAGCCGGGCCACGGGGCCTGACGCGTATCGGAGAAGGAGGCGGAGTGCTCGCGATAGAACGTGTTGTTGAGCTGGATGAGCGATGAGGCGAAATCGCGGTTCACGGCGCGGAACTCCCTCCGTTGGCGGTGCGGAATAAACAGTACGACCATACTACCGTTAACGCCGCAACGGGGACAACCGAGCTACGGGTCATTGCTTTGTTTGGACACATTTCCGCAGCTCATATGTGCCCGCAACCGCCGGTTGTCAAAAATCTCACTAGAATAGGTGGCATGCTTTTGGCGGTGGCGGATAGATTTTTAACTGTGCAAGGCGCCTTAAGAACAAAAACGGTCCGGCGGCACGGCTGGCATCACATAGGAGGAACCATGAATGTAGAAACTGCGCAGCGGCTCGCCGACCTTCGCCGCAGCAAGGGCTTTAGCCAAGAAGGGCTGGCGCGAAAGCTGGGGCTGTCGCGCCAGGCGGTCAGTAAATGGGAGCGTGCGGAGAGCTCGCCCGATACCGAGAACCTGATCTCGCTCGCCAAGCTCTATGGCGTGAGCCTGGACGAGCTGCTCAATCCGAGCGATGAGATCGAGGACGATATCGAGTTTGAGAACGAGGACCGCGCCCGCCAGCGCGAGGCCGAGGCGGCAGAGCGCGCACGCACCCATGAGGCGGCGGCACGTGCCACCGAGGCGGCAACACAGGCGAGTGATGCCGCCGCCAAGGCGGCGCAAGCGGCGAGCTGGAGTGCACAGGCCGCCAATGCCGCTACGGCGCAGGTGACGAGTGGCGGCGCGGTTGGCTCGACACCGGTGAAAGGCCCGTTCCAGTCGTTCCCGTATTGGGCCGTGTGCTGGCTGCTGTTCTTTTTGCTGATGTTCCCGTTTGGTGCCGGCCCCTTTGCCGCGCTGATCTTCTTTACGATCCCCATCTATCACTGGGTGGCGCGTGCGCTCGATGGTGATTGGGCACGCGGGGATATTCAGGTTGGTCCGGCGCCGGTGGCTAGGACTCAGGTGCGGGATGCTTCCGCTGCGGTTGACACTGACGTGGCCACCGCGACTGCCGCTGAGCCGATTGCCAAAGAGGGTGGTGAATGATGAAGTTTTCGCATGAATCCAAGGTGCGCTTGGGCGTTGGCATCGGAGCGTTCGTGCTCATCATCGGGCTTGTCTTTGGCATTTCGCGGACATTGATTCATTTTGATGGTCCGTGGGATCTCGACGATGTTGTATCCGGCTTCTCTGGTATGGACGATGCGGTTGACGAGGACGATCTTTTGGATGGCGGTAACTATTCCGCTCGGCCTCAGCAGCTTTCGAGCACGACTTTTGACGAAGACGCGTTCCAATCGCTCGACTTGGATGTGACGTCGGGGACGGTCGAGGTTAAACGTGTCTCTGGCGGACCGGTACGTGTCATCGAAAGCGGGCGCGTTGCAAAGGGGGCGTCTGCTTCCGATGCCGCCACTCAGAATCTGGTTAAGATCGAGGGCTCTACACTCAAGATTAGCCAGTTCGACTGCGATGACGAGCGCGCCCATGACCGTAAGGTCACCATTGAACTGCCGCGTGAGCTTGCCGATAACATGATGGGCATTACGGCAAACGTGGGGTTGGGAGACCTGACGGTCGCGGACATTGCGTGCCACGACTTTGATTTGACGTTGGACTCGGGAGACGTCGCGTTTGCGGGCACCGTGACCGACACTCTGAATGCCGAGGTCGGTTCGGGCGATGTGACGTTCGAGCTTTACCAGGCCCCCGCGAAGTCGATGGACGTGAGTGTGGGCTCGGGCGATGTGGAGATGATGGTTCCGAACTCGACGGGCTTTAAGGCGAGTCTCACCTTGGGCAGCGGCGACTTCGAGAGCGATTTCCTTCCGCTTGGCTACGACGGCGAGACCATTTTGAATCTTGAATTCGATAACGGCGATAAGTCTGCTACGTATCGTTTTGAGGTCGGTTCGGGCGACATGTCGTTTGATTCGGAGTAGTGAGGCAGACGAAAGCCTAAGCGAAGATATAGACGCGCTGTTTGATGAAGGCGCCGAAGCCGAGATCGGCTTCGGCGCCTTTGCCTTTACAATGGGGGCATGGAACAGATTATCTTGAACATACTCGAGGCTCTGCGTCGCGGCGAGACCGTAGACGACAAAGCGCTCGTCAAACTGATACATGCCGAGGCGCGCCGTGAGGGCGCCGACAAACGCGATTTGGCCAAGCGCCGTCTGCTGCCGTTCTACCAGCGGGTAAAACGTGAGGAGCCGGCTCGTTGGGCTGGGTGGAATGTCGATGCCGAATTGGAGCGTCAACTGCTGCAGGTCCTGCGCATGAAGCCTCGTCGCACGGCTTCGGGCGTGGCGACCATTACCGTCATCACCAAGCCCTGGCCGTGCTCGGGCGATTGCCTGTTTTGCCCCAACGATCTGCGCATGCCCAAAAGCTATCTGCACGCCGAGCCGGCGTGCGCCCGTGCAGAGCAAAATTGCTTTGACCCGTATCTGCAGGTGAGCGCTCGTCTGACCGCGCTTTCGCAGATGGGGCATACGACCGACAAGATAGAGCTCATCGTGCTCGGTGGCACCTGGAGCGACTATCCGCAAGGGTACCAGACATGGTTTATGTCGGAGCTCTTTCGTGCACTCAATGATGATGCGGTGGCGGGCGTGGCGGCCAACCCCATGTTGGCGCGTCCGGGCATCAGCCGTGCCGAGGCAGGGCGCCTGCTCGATGACGCTCCCGCCGATGCCCTGCCGCCGGTGGTAACAGAGCGCCGCGAGCGCTATCGGGCTGCCGGCATTGCGACAGACGAGGCTGAGCTTGCTGCCGGCGTTGCCGACGAGCAGGGGCGTGTGGATGCTGTCGTTGGTGGCTATAACCGCGCAGTGCGTCGTCTGTACGGCCCCGGTACGCCATGGGGCGAGGCTGCCGAGTGGCAGACGGCAACGATGGAGGAGCTTGAGCGTCAGCAGCGCATCAACGAGACGGCGAAGCATCGCGTGGTGGGGCTCGTTATCGAGACGCGCCCCGATGCCGTAACGCCGCAGGCCCTCACGCTCATCCGCCGCCTGGGCTGCACCAAGATCCAGATGGGTATTCAGAGTCTCGACCAACACCTGCTCGATATCAACGAGCGTCGCATTTCGGTGGCGCAGATTGAACGGGCGTTTTCGCTTGCGCGCCTGTTTGGCTTTAAGATCCATGCGCATTTTATGCTTAACCTGCTGGGCGCCACGCCGGAGGGGGATAAGCGCGACTACGAACGCTTTATGACCGAAGGGGCCTTTATGCCCGACGAGGTCAAGGTCTACCCGTGTGCGCTCATCGAGGGCTCGCGTCTGGTGGGCTGCTATGAGCGCGGCGAGTGGCGTCCCTATACCGAGGAAGAGCTGCTCGATGTGCTGGCCGACGACATCGTGGTGACGCCGGCGTTCTGCCGTATCAGTCGCATGATCCGCGACTTTAGTTCCGACGACATTATGGTGGGCAACAAGAAACCCAACCTGCGTCAGCTCGTTGAGAACCGTCTGGCTGCTCGGGGTGATGGTGCGACGGTGCGCGAGATTCGCTATCGCGAGATCAGCACGGCGGGTGCCGACTTGGATGAGCTATCTCTTGATGAGGAGGTGGCGTACGAGACGCCGGTGACGCACGAGTGCTTTTTGCAGTGGGTGACGCCGCAGGGCAAGATCGCGGGCTTTTTGCGGTTGTCGCTGCCCGACCATTCGTTTGTTGCCGCGCATGCGGACGAGTTGCTGACGATGCCGGACGAGGCGATGATTCGCGAGGTACACGTGTATGGCATGGCGGCGCGCGTGGGGTATCAAGGCCAGGCGGCCCAGCACCATGGGTTGGGGCGTCTGCTCGTAGAGCGTGCGTGCGAGATTGCCCGGGATGCGGGTTATACGCGCATCAACGTGATCAGCGCGATTGGTACGCGCGAGTACTATCGCCATTTGGGTTTTTACGATCATGGACTCTATCTGCAAAAGGAGCTCTAGATGAACAAGCCGAGTGTTTCTGCTGGCGTCGTTGCCGGCGTTGCCCTGGGAGCCGCGGCGCTTGGTGCGGCCGCCGTCGCTGTTCGTGCTGCCTGTCTGCAGGTTGCGCGAACCCGCAATGGGTTGGCGCGTGTGAAACGCGTGCACGATGGGGACGGCGATGAGATTCGCGTGTTGGTGCAAGGCGGCGTCTACCAAAGCGCAAGCTACGTTGGTGAGCGTTGGGCGGAGCCCGTCTTTGCGTACTATCGTGCGTTTGACGACGTGTTTGAGTCCGAGGATGCGATGCACGATGCTTATGGTCACGGCATCAACCGCATGCTTGTGCTGGGTGGCGGCGGGTTTGCCTATCCTAAGTTCGCGCTGATGTCGCACGAGGGCTTGCGCATGGACGTCATCGAGTATGACGGAGAGATTACGCGCCTGGCGCGCCGCTGGTTCTACCTAGACGAGCTGGAGCGCGCGGCGGGCGATCGCCTGCGGGTGATAACCGCTGAGGCTCGCTCGTATTTGGGTGTGACGAGCGTGGGCCATCGTCGCTACGACGTGGTCGTGAGCGATTGCTTTGGCGGTGCCGAGCCCGTACGCGAGCTGGCGACGGTTGAGGCATTGCGTTTGGTGCGGGGCAGCCTAAATGTCGGTGGCGTCTACGTTGCCAATATCGTGAGTGCAAACGAGGGGAGCGATGTGACGTTCCTGCGCGACTGTGCCGCCACGGCGCTTGAGGTGTTCGACCATTCTTGGGTGGTCCCATGTGGCGATGCAGAGTTCGGCGGCGAGGAGAACTACCTGCTCATCGCCAGCGACGGCAACTACGCCTTTGCCGAAGCCGTGCCCTTCGACACCGACTTCCTCGGCACCGTTCTTCACGACAAATAGGTCTCCCCGTCCCAAAAAGACTGGTCTTAGGCGTGGTCGCGCCAGCCGAGAACGCGCTGCTTCATGTCTTCGATGTCGAGCACGCCTTCGGCAAAGCCTTTGCGCACGAGCTCTTCTGGAACGAATTCGTCGTACCGATCAAAGTAAGGCACCTCGCCGGGATAGACGAGGTCGATGGGGTCGAAGTCTTTCTCGGCTTCGGCGGCGAGCACTTCAAAGAACGTCTCCTCGTCGGCCTTCATCTTAAACTGCATAAAGTACGGGCGTGACGGGTCGAGTCCGCGAAGGCCCAACTCAGCGGCGCATTTAATCTTGAGCATGCGCTCGAGCGCCAAAAAGGCGTAGCTGCCCAACCAGGGGAAGAGCACCCAGGTGTCGCCACCCAGGTTGATGAGCGGCTTAGTTCCCGCGCCCGAAATCTCGGCCGTATGGCGAGCCTGCGCCAGACGGGCCCGCGCGTTACCCATCAGGTACGGATACGCCGCGTGCTCGTTGAGCGCCTTGCGCATACGCTCGAGTACGTGTGTATTGATGTCGCCGGGGCAGTCGCCAAAGTAGGCCGGCACCCGGCCCTTGACCTGCGTGGCAAAGACGGTGTGACGCTTCCAGTCCACTTCCTCGACAATCCAGCAATGGCCGGCGATGGCAATGCGCTCACCGGGCGGGGGCGGGTTGACAATCGTGCCCAGCTCGGCCGATTCGCTGCGAACGGTGAACTCCTCGTTTTCCTGGAACACGGCGTAGAACTTAAAGTTGTTGATGATGCGCTCGCCCGCGAGACCCACGATGAGCCCGCCGCCCTCGGTGACTTGGATATGGTCGATCTTAATGAGGTGACGCAGCAACACGCGATAGTCATCGGCCGAGATGCGATGGAAATAGCTGAGTGTGAGCACGCGCTGGGCAAGCTCTGCCGGCGTGAGTTCGCCGGTGCTGGCAAGCGTCGACATAGTCTGGTGGTAGAGCAGGCTGTAGGGGAGTCGATCGAGCTCGGGCGGCTCGACCCACTTTTCCTCGCGATAGAGTTGTACGAGCGCGATGCCCTGCAGGAGCTTCCACGGAATGGTCTCGGGCATCATCGTGCGCGGCTCGGGTTCCTCCTCGCGCATGACAAACCACATCTCGGGCGGAAGATCGCGGCGCCCCGTGCGGCCCATTCGCTGCAAAAAGGAGCTGACGGTAAACGGCGCGTCGATCTGAAACGCACGCTCCAGACGGCCGATATCGATACCGAGTTCCAGCGTGGAGGTGGTGACGGTTGTCTGTGCCTGCTCCTCATCGCGCATGAGTTCCTCGGCCGTTTCGCGCAGCGATGCCGAAAGATTGCCATGGTGGATGAGAAAACGGTCGGGCTCGTGCCGGCTCTCGCAGTAGCTGCGCAGCATGGAGCACACGGCCTCTGCCTCCTCGCGCGAGTTGGCAAAGACCAGGCACTTGCGCCCGCGGGTGTGTTCAAAGATATAGCCCATGCCGGGATCGGCGTTTTCGGGCGCGGTGTCGGTGGGGTTGAGGAGCGCCTGCTCATCGGCCCGGGGGATATCGACTTCGCCCTCGGGGGCCGAAGAAGTGCGACGGTCTTTGGGAGCGGCCTTGCCCCGTGCCCGCTCACGACGTTGACGGCGTTCCTCCTGTGTAAGCTGTCCGCTGTGGCGCACGTCTTGGGCGCCAGCCGGCAGCGCCGCGGGCGCCGCCGGCTCAATACGCTCGCAAGCAAGCATCTCGGCTTCTTGTGGACCCGTGCTCTCGAATCCCCGCTGCTGTGCCTGGGGACCCGAGTTGTAGAAGTGCTCCATGGAGATGCGCCACACGCGGCGCGGTTCCTCAAAGCGGGGGATGATGCAATCGCGTCCTGTTCCCTGTGAGAGAAAGGCGCCCGTGCGCTCGGGGTCGCCGATGGTGGCAGAAAGGCCGATGCGGCGGGGCTGCACGCCCGCCATGCGCGAGAGGCGCTCGATAAGGCAGAGCGTCTGACCGCCGCGGTCGCCGCGCATGAGCGAATGAACCTCGTCGATAACCACATAGCGCAGGTCGCAGAACATACGAGGGATTGCCATGTGCTTATGGATCAGGAGCGCCTCGAGCGACTCGGGCGTAATCTGCAAGATACCGCTCGGTTTTTTGATGAGCTTAGCCTTGTGCGACTGCGAAACATCGCCATGCCAGTGCCAGACGGGGATATCGGCCTCTTCGCACAGGTCGTTGAGGCGGACGAACTGATCATTGATGAGTGCCTTGAGGGGGCCGATGTAGAGGGCGCCAACGCTCGCGGGCGGGTTCTCCCAAAACTCGGTCAGGATGGGAAAGAAGGCTGCCTCGGTTTTGCCGGAAGCCGTGGATGCCGTCAGGAGCACATTGTCCTGAGTGTTAAAGATGGCATCAGCTGCTGCAACCTGGATGGAGCGTAGACTCTCCCAATCGTGGGAGTAGATGAAGTCTTGGATAAACGGGGCGTAGCGGTCAAAGGCGTTCACGGGGCCTCCTTTCAAAAACGAATCTCTCAACGCGGTGGGCAGTGGCTTGCTGCATTACTGCCTCGACGTTTGCCCAGATAAAGCCTGCCAAAATAAACCTGTCCCTTTTTGGCAGGTTAGATGGTGAATTCGGCGAAATTGCGGTCGCCGCTTGCGGTGCCGGTGTCGCCTGTTGCTGTTGCCGGCGCCAGCGCGTCGCCGCCGACGCTTTGCAGTAGCTCGGCCACGTTGGCGTCGGGGTTTTGGCATAGGATGTCGAGCAGCTCGATAAAGTCACGAATGACCTCACGCGGCGTCAGATGCGTGTCGGCTCCCACGCGGCCAAACTCAATCTTGAGGAAGTCCACCAAGTCGTTCTCGGTAAGCGTGGGCGTCCAGCCAAAGTAGCCGGCATGGATCTGCATGAGTTTTTCGATGAGCACCAGCAGCTCCTCGTAGGTGAGTGGCTGCAGACGGATGATGGGCGCGAGCATGTCCTTAAGGTCCTCGCGCGCAAAGCGGCCCTGAGCGAGTCGGCTGCGCAGGGCCTCGTAGGAGAACACACCGCGGCGCCGGTCTTCGATGGAGGTTGGCGTGCCGCCCATGATCATGCCCAGGTACTGCGCCTTGCCCTGGAGCGTGTCGTTGTACATGGTTAGGATCTTCTCGTAGTTGTATTGGCGCGTGATGGCGTTGGGAATCTTATACAGATTCACGAGCTCGTCGATGAGCACCAGCATGCCCTTGTAGCCGCCGCAGACCAAAAAGCGCGCAATGAGCTTAACGTAGTCGTACCAGTCGTCATCGCTGATGATGGTCGAGGAGCCCAGCTCGGCGCGTGCCTCACTCTTGGTGCGGTACTCGCCGCGAATCCATTTGGTCACGCGGCTCATAGCTTCTTCGTCGCCCTCGGATACGGCCGCGCGGTAGCGGCGGAGCATACGGGCGAAGTCGAAGCCGTGGACCATTTCCTCGAGCGGGGCCAGTTGGGCATTGACGGCAGACTCATCGGCATCGGCACACGAGGCGACCCAGCGATCGAGGATTAGGTTGAGCGCACCGCCCTCGGGGCGCGTTTTAGTCGATATGTTGCGGATGAGCTCGCGGTAGGTGGCAAGGCCCTGCCCCTGGCCGCCCTGTAGGCGGCGCTCGGGTGACAGGTCGGCATCGGCGACGACGAATCCCTCGCCCATGGCGTGCGTGCGGATGGTCTGGAGCAAAAAGCTCTTGCCGGCTCCGTAGCGACCGACCAGAAAGCGGAAGCTCGCGCCGCCGTCGGCGATGAGACTCAGGTCGGTGAGCAGGGCGCGGATTTCGACCTCGCGCCCTACGGTGATGTAGGGAAGGCCGATGCGCGGGACCACGCCGCCCTTGAGCGAGTTGAGAATGACGGCGGCGACGCGCTTGGGCACGCGGGGTGCTGCGGATGCGGTATCACTCATAGTCTAGGTATCCTCTCACGTCTGCTTCGTAGTCCTCGATAATTTGCGGTCCTGCCGCGCCAAATTCAATTACGGTGTCACCCACCAGGTCAAAGAGCGCCTCGTTGATGCTATCGACGAGCATGTCCTCGCTCTGGCCCGAGTGCGCCACTGCCGATGTCGCTTGCGCTGCGTTCTGCTCGAGCAGTGCGCGCAGATACGCGGTTGCGGCGGGTGCGAGTTCGCTCGCGGCGTCAGTGGGCGCAGCCGCTGCGCGCGGGGGCGTCGGCGCAAGAAGCGGCGCCACGACACCAAACTGTTCGGTGGAAATGGTTGGCTCGTCGGCCTCGTCCTGCTCTGCGGCCGCCGTGACCGGCTCGACAAACGCGTCTGCTGCGGGCTCGGCTTTCGGCTGCTCGGAGTCCACCGTATCGACCTCTGCGAGCACATCGTCCTCGCGCTCCTCATCGATCAAAAGCGCCTCACGCGTTTGTGCGGCGGCGCTCCGAATGTGTCCCAGCTGACTCAAATCGATATCGATCTTGACGGGCTGGTGCGCGGCATCCCACGAAAGCCATGCCACGATCTCGTCATCGATGATCTTGGTCAGATATTTGGGGACCTTCTCCTCCTTTAGGGGGTGGGCGGGGTCCAGCGCCAGGCGTAGGCGTTGGTCGCAGGCGCGCATCATTTCGCCGAGTTTGCTGCTCTTTTGCCTGCTGCCGTGGATACGCATGCATTCCCAAAAGCCGTTTTGGCAACGGTAGATATGGATAGGATCCAGGCGGTATTCGCAGTCCTCGTGGCGCTCGGGCGCAAAGAATACGGCCGAGGCAAACATGGTGTAGGGCATGGCCGTCTCCTCCCCAAACAAGCTCGCTACGATGCCGGTCTTTCGGTGCGTGTCATAGTAGCGCGCCATACGGACATACACGGCGCATGCCACGTGGCGCAGGTCGCGATGGTGGGAACGGTCGAGCCGTGAGTTATTCAGGTTGTACGTGGAGAGGGCGTTTATAGCGGTCATGAGTCGCTCCTCGCCTGCCTCGTCGGGCGGAAGGGGGAGCGTGGGCTCGGAGGTTTTGCGACGCTTAGGGGTCTGGCCGGACGGTGCCTGTGCTGGTACAAGGTCTCGAGCCGCGCGCCGCAGCTCGATAAGGGCGTTATCGAACATGACGGTTTTAGAGTCGCGAAGCAGCTTGGGGTCGAGCCCGTGGAACACGGCGTAGTCCTGCAACCACACGCGTGCAAACCGGTCGATGCCGGGCTCGAAGGCACGGTAGGCATCCCAAAAGGCCTTGATCTTGCTAAAGCCATCGAGCGGGTCATCAACGCCGATGCCGCAGATCAGCTCATAGAGATACAGGAAGGCAAAGGACGTAGACGTTTCCTCGACGGTTCCGCGGCGCACTTGGGCACGCCAGGTAAAGTAGCCGCGCAGCTGCCGGTCGCTCATGGCGTTGTAGGTGGGAAAGTACGACTTAAAGGTGCCGTTGTAGGGACAGTCGTCCTCAAAGTCGGCCATCAGCAGGCCCTGGCGGTAAAAAAGCTCGGCTTCCGAAAGCCAGCGGCCCGCACCGCCCTTGGGGTCATCCTGCCAGCGCGATATCTCGCGCATTTTGCGGTACTGGTCGGGGAGGAAATTCTGCATCTGTCGGCCGGTTTTGAGAATCGGCTCGTCTGCGTAGATTTCGTTTGAGAAGCGGGCGGACTGATGGGTCCGAGCCTCGGCCATAATGCGCTCGATGAGCATTTTGATGTCCTGGTCGGCCACCGCTTCTCCTCTCCTAACGCAGCTTCGGTGACCTCATATCATAGCACAGCATCAAACAGGTGTTCGAGATACTGCTGCGTAGATAGATTTAGAACAGGAGGGCGTAGATGACGGCGATGACGACGGAGGGAAGCATATTGGCCGTACGGAAGGTCTGAGGACGGATGAGGTTGACGCCGACGCAGAAGATGAGCATGGAGCCTACGAGCGAAAGGCTGTTGAGGGCCGCTGTGGTCATGATGGGGGAGAGCGCGCCGGCAAACAACGTGATCGTCCCCTGGAACACGGCGACGGGCAGGGCCGAGAAGATGCAGCCGCGGCCAAGCGAGGCCGTCATGGTGCAGACGATGATGCAGTCCAGTGCGCCCTTGAGGGCAAGCGTTGACCAGTCGCCGAGCAGGCCGTCCTGGATCGATCCCACAATGGCCATGGCGCCAATGCACACGGTGAGTGAAGTCGGGACAAAAGCGTTGGTGAACTCGTTATCGCCCTCACTGCCAGTCTTGCGCTTGAGCCATTCGCCAAGGTTCTCGATGGCGGCTTCCAAGTTGACGGCCTCGCCGATGAGCGAACCGACCGCAAATGAGACGATGAGCATGGTGGTACCGGTGGTCGCCAGCGCCTTCCCATCGATAAGGAGCATCTTTTGCATGGTGCCGCCAAGGCCGATAAACAGGACGCACAGCCCCGATGCTTTCATGAGCGTGTCTTGGATGCGCGGTGTAATGAAGCGGCCGCCCGCTAATCCCAAAAGACCGCCCGCAATCAAAAGCACAACGTTGATGATTGTTCCCAAGCCCGGCATGAGCCCTCCCGTATTGATGCCAACGTGGCAATCGTAGCAGAGTGGAATGCGAGGTACATCGCGACTCATCTAATACGTTATATAAGTGGCATTAGCAACGACGCGCAGCATTTAAGCCTCAGGTGGTTGTCGGGACATAGGGATAGTATTCAAAGCGCAGTGTCATAAGCCGCTGTGGGGATTCAATAGCCGCGGCAATGATATTGGCATCGCGGGCACGATCAAACCCTTCGAGTTCGATCTGATACGAGACGTCTTGCATAATGTCCAGACGTCGCCAGGCTAGGAGTGTGTCACCATCGAATTCTAAGGTCTTGCCTCCGTCTGGAGCAACGGCGTATAAACGCAGCTTGGCGGTGGTTGCAGGGTCGACAACCGTGACCTTTTTAATTTCGTTTCGAGTATTCTTGGCGCCCAACAAGGTGAGCAGTGTTGGGGCCACGACCTCGCCCGATGGCAAAAAGACGACTTCGATGGATTCAGGAAATGCGATGATGGCTGACTTGCGGACGGGCTGATTGGCGGCGGCAACTTCGATGTTCGCAGCGTCGACGACCTCTGTGTGGTCGAGCGCGGCAAGCACGCAGCAGTTGCCTTCATCGATCTCTTGAGGATCAGCAAGCCCCAGACTGTCCGCGAACTCGGGATCGTTTGGATCGGCAGCGGGCTCATTCGGCGCTTCGAAAGAAGCTGGGACGCTGTTTGTCGGCGACGGCGTGTCGCCCGCACCTGCTTCTTTGTCCGCGCTCTCTTCTTGTATGGTTGCGTTGATGGGTTCGTCGTTTGGGGGGAGCGTCTTGGCGTCAAACGCGGAGGGGAGAATTCCGATGGCTCCGGATCCGTTCCACTCCATTTCGAGAAGCGCCGGGTCGGCAAGAATGCGTTGCCTGCTTTGCGCGCGGGCATCGATTTCAATAGGGCCTGCCTCTATCCCTCGTGTAAGGCTGAGTGATCCGGCTGGCTTCTCGAAATGAGCGTCTGTGTCTTTGGTACTGACGGCGTAGAACAGCAGAGACGCTTCTCCCGCCGCGATGGCATCGGTACCGGCTTTGGTCAGCCGCAACGATGCCGTGAATGAGAGGGTGGGCTGCGTGTCGTCTGCATTCGCGGCGGCGCAGCCCAGACATATACCGCCTCCTTTCTCAAAAAACGTACCGTCGAAGGCGACCTTCGCTCCGTTCGCCGAGTCATCGACCGAAGCGATGTCGATGCGCAGCTCTAAATTGCATGGATCGCCATCTGCATCGAGCGCAACCGAGCGCCACGTGCAGACGGCGCACCCCGCCTGGGAGCCGTTTGCCTTGTTCGAACGATTGATATCCACGACTATCGAGCCGTCCGTATTACGACGAAGGCATCCCGAGGTTGAGATTGCGGCCTGTGCGATCGAAAAACGCTTGCACGCAATGGCGCTCGACGGATTTGGTGCGGAGCTTAGGGCCGCTGGTAAGGAGTCTGCCATGACAGGAGTCGCCCAAGCGGCGACAGGCGTTCCGGTTGCGAGCGCGCCGCAGAGTGCGACGACGGGCAAAAGGTTCTTCGATGCCATGGGGTCTCCTTAGCTAATTTAGTGCGGCCTGTTCATGTTTTGTTTCTGGCTGTGTTTGATGTGCAGACCGAGGCCGGCGGTTCCCGCGCCTGCTGCTGCGGCGCCTGCTGCCAAGAGCCATCGTTTGTCGCCTGTCTGCGCCAACGGTTCCTCGCGGTCGCTGCGGTCGAGCTCCGAGAGGTCGACCGTCACTTGCGTGGCGGCCTGCGCCTGTTCTTGCTGGGCAAAGGCCATGGCTGGCCCAAACGCTAGGATGCTGACGGCGGCGGCCAGGGCGACGGCCTTATGCCGTGTGCGCACCGGGCTCGACCGTCCAGGTGATCGTTGCAACCTGATCGCCTTCGCCGGTTACGCGGAAGATGTCGCGCGTGACGCGGGCGACGTTTCCGCTTGTCTTGAGCTTAATTTTGTCCGTGCCGCCGGCAATGCCCTGGTAGCCCATGTCGAAGGCTGCGTTCTTGGAAAGATCGAGGCCCGTCTCCTGCATTGCGGCGCTGGCGTTCTGGAGTGCGCCGTCGGGGCCGACCTTAAAGTCGATGGAGTTCTGTGCGGTTCCGGCTTTGGCGTCGGCAGCAATGGTCCAGGTGTTCATGGCGTCGATCTTCATGTTGGTGACATGGATGCCGTAGGCCGAATGATTGTCGATGGTGGTCGCGTCTTCTGAGGGGCCCTGAAGCGTGCCGTCGGCCTTGGCGACGAAGGGAATAACCGTCGGAACTTTGAACTCAACGTTGTCGATCTCGGTCCTGACCATTACTTTCGTGGTTCCAACGCGCCCGGCCGCCATAGCTGGCGTCGGGGCGGCGCCCATTGCGAGCGCGAGCGCGAGCCCCGCGCCCACGACGAGCGCTCTGGCTCCGTTCATGTTCCTGGTGATGTCCATGGTCGTTCCTTTCTATTCGCCGCGGGCCGTCCCCGCGATGATTGGACGAATGCTGGTGAATTGCGTGCGGTGCCGCGTCGGCCGGAAAAGCTAGTTCTCGGCTTGCTCAACCCGCACCTTGACACGTGTCGGATTGCCGTGGCTGTCGAGGGTCTTGGCATCGAGTGCCTGGATCTCGATGTACGCCTCGCCTTCTTTGATGTCGCCGGCGGGGCACGTTTCGATTGTCTTGCCGGTCTCGACCACACCGGATTCGTACATGGTCTCGTCGTTTTGGATGACGCGGAATCGCTGGGGAAATTTATTGTCTTGGACGTTTTGCACGTTGACGCGCAGCTTGCCGTCCTCCTGCAGCTGAGCGACCGGTGCGACCGAAATCGTCATCATGTTGTCGCGGACTATGGCGTCGAGCTCATCTTGGATTTCCTGACGCGTTTTGCCCTCGGCCGTCGTAACCGAAGCGCCCGCCTCGGGTACGGGCTGCGACTGCCAAGCGTATAGTCCTACGGCGACAAGGGCACAGACGATGGCCAAGCAGGCAACGATGAGCTTCTTGCGACGACCCAGGCCTGCAAAGTGGGGTGGCTTCTTCGCGCTCATGCGGCATCCTTGGCGGTATAGATGCGCGCAAAGGTGGACGGGTTCGCTCCAAAGAGCATGTGAAGCATCAGGCGGCGTGAGTAGACAAGCTCGTCGAAGTCGGGAGGGAGCTCGATGTCGTGGATATGCGCGATGCGGTGGGCGAGCGCCGAGAACGACTCGGGGTCGCAGATCACATCGGTGGTAACGTGGTAGACCGTCGTATCGGGGAATGCCTCTTCGTCGAAAGGCAGGAGATGGGGATCGTCGTCGACTTCGATGGCGATGCCGTACTGGGGCCAGTAATATGCCATGGGAACCTCCCTGCTTCTGGGGCCAAAACTTCTGTCGGTTTTGGCTGTCGATGCCGACCGTATCAGCCGTTACTTGACCAATTGCTGACCAAATGCTTGACGGATTGGCGTCTCCGCAGGTAAAAGGCGGCAAAAAATACTCCAACTTTTTTCGAGCGGCAATCGCGCGGTCAGTGACGGCGGGGCCATATGTGTTAAAAGCATCGTCTGCCGAGGAAATCCAGCCGCTCGCCGAATTGCACGAACGTAAAAATCCTCAATTATGGAGACGGTCTCGAACACGTCAACGAAACGATGCGGTAACATCTCCCTGCAAACACTGTAGTTAGCTAAAGGGGAGTTCTGCATGTCTGCAACCATCAAACCCTTCACCGATGAGTACGAGGAATACGGTCGCGATGAGTCTCGTTCGTCGGGCGAGGCCTCGAGCATTTCGTTTCCGACATCGGAAGACGAGGTTCGCGCCATCCTGCGGCAGCTCCATGCCGAGCGTGTCTCGGTAACGGTTCAGGGCGCCCGGACCGGTCTCGCCGCCGGCGCCGTGCCCCATGGCGGCCACATCCTCAATACCTCTCGTATGAATCGCTACCTAGGCCTTCGCCGCGATGAGCAGGGTCGCTTTCTGCTTCGCGTAGAGCCGGGCGTCGTGCTGTCCGAGCTGCGCAAGCAGCTGGGCAAGAAGGTGCTCCCGACCACAGACTGGGACCAGGCTTCGCTTAAGGCTTACGAGGAATTTCAGGAAGCCCCCGAGCAATTCTTTCCTACCGATCCCACCGAGGCGTCTGCCTGCCTGGGCGGTATGGCGGCATGCAATGCCTCTGGCGCTCGCAGCTACGCCTATGGTCCCATGCGCCCCCACATCACGGGTCTTCATGTCGCGCTGACCGATGGCGACCTGGTCGAGCTTCAGCGTGGCGAGGTTTTTGCGCAGGGTCGTCGCCTTTCGCTCGTGACAACGGAAGGCCGTGCACTCGAGCTTGATCTTCCCGCCTACACCATGCCCAAGACCAAAAATGCTTCGGGCTATTATGTTGCGGACGATATGGACGCCATCGACCTCTTTATCGGCGCCTGCGGAACGCTTGGCGTTATCACCGAGCTCGAGATTACCCTGCAGGAGGCGCCTGCGGTCGTTTGGGGCGTGAGCTGCTTTTTCGATAGCGAAGACAAGGCCGTGTCCTTCACCGATTCCGTACGCCCCGTCCTGTCCCACGCGGCTGCCATCGAGTATTTCGATGAGGGCGCCCTGGATATCCTACGTCGCCAGCGCGAGCAGTCGACGGCGTTCGCCTCGCTGCCGGCGCTCGACAAAGAGGCCAAGGTCTGCGTCTACGTGGAGCTCGACTGCGATGATGAAGCCCAGGCGACTGAGGAACTGTATCACCTGGGGTGGGTATTGGAGCTTGCGGGCGGCAGTGACGATGCGACCTGGGTCGCGCGCACCGAGGTCGATCGCGAGTGCCAGCGATTCTTCCGCCATGCGGTGCCCGAGAGCGTCAATATGCTTATCGACGAGCGTCGTCGCACCGACCCCACCATCACCAAGCTGGGCTCGGACATGTCGGTGCCCAACGCACGCTTGGCCGATGTCATCGCCCTCTATCGACGCACATTGGCCGAAAGCGGGCTCGAGTCTGCCGCTTGGGGACATATTGGTAACAACCACCTGCATGCGAACATCCTGCCGCGCGATGCGCAGGATTACCGCCGCGGCGGCGAGTTGTTTGCCCAGTGGGCCTCCGAAGTTACGGCTATGGGCGGTGCCGTCTCCGCCGAGCACGGCGTCGGCAAGATCAAGGCGGGCTTTCTTGAGACGATGTACGGCCACGAGGCCATGGTCGAATCGGCACGGCTCAAGCTCCAGCTCGATCCTGCCGGGCAGCTGGGTCGCGGCAACCTGTTTTCGGAGAAGCTCTTGGATGAACTCGTCCAGAAAGGGGGCGCGTGAAGATGAGCGATTTCCATATGGTGGTGTGCGTCAAGGCGGTGCCGGGTAGCACCGAGGTCAAAATGGACCCCAAGACCAATACCATTGTGCGCGATGGCAAGCAGGCGGTCATCAATCCCTTTGATGCGAGCGCCCTGGAGTGTGCCCTAGCGCTCAAGGACGACTTTATCGGCTTTGGCATGGATGTGCGCGTGACGGTGGTGTCGATGGGTATTCCCGCGACCGAATCGCTGCTGCGCGACTGTATTGCCCGCGGTGCCGACGACGCGCTGCTGCTAACCGATCGCGCCTTTGCAGGTGCCGATACCCTGGCCACCACCTATGCCCTCAAGTGCGGTATCGAGGCTCTCGATGAGGACTTCGATCTTCTCATTTGCGGCAAGATGGCGGTGGACGGCGATACGGCCCAGATTGGTCCCGAGCTTGCCGGTGCCTTCGAGATTCCCTGCGTGACTGACGTGAGCTGCGTGCAGAGCGCGGGCTTTACGACGTGCGGTTCGCTGGCGCTTGTTCACGGATGTGATGCCGGTGAAGAGACGGTCTATCTTGAGATGCCGTGTGCAATGACGACCGCTAAGGAGATCGGCCAGCTGCGCATGCCGAGCATCGCCGGTATTCGCGCGGCTGAGGAGGCTGACGTGCGGGTGGTGAGAGCCGCAGACGTGAACGCCGACCCTTCGCGCTGCGGCCTCGCAGGTTCACCGACGCAAGTCGTGCGTTCGTTTGTGCCCGACCGTGACCAAACGTGTGAGGCCGTTGAAGGCACGGCATCCGAGCAGGCGGCAAAGCTCGCCAAGATTATCGAGGGGATGGCATAGATGAGCGGACTGATTATCGATAGCGAAGCCTGCATCGGCTGCGGTCGCTGCATTCGCGCCTGCGCCTCGGGCGGCATTGTGGTGGAGGGCGAGCGGCCCAACCGCTGCGCCCGCGTAACCGACGGCTGCATTCTGTGCGGCGGGTGCGTCGACGCCTGTCCCGTCAACGCTATCTCGATCGAGCGTGACGAGGCCACTGGCGTGGCGGACCTTGGCGCCTATCGAGACATTTGGGTATTCGTGCAGACCGATGAGCACGATACGGTGGCTTCTGTGGCCTATGAGCTTATGGGCAAGGGGCGCGAGCTTGCCGATGCCCGCGGCTGCCGCTTGGTGGCGCTGGTCGGCATGAGCCCCGAGAGCTCGCTCGAGGAGCTTGAGCATCTGGTTTGCGCCGGCGCCGACGAAATTATGGTCTGTCGCGACGAGCGCCTGCGCCAAAACGATGCAGAGGTTTACGCCCGCCTGATCTGCGATTTGGTAGCCGAGCGCAAGCCCGAGGCTATTCTGTACGGCGCGACCGCCTTTGGCCGCGAGCTGGCACCTGGCGTTGCCGTGCGCCTGCAGACGGGTCTTACGGCCGATTGCACCGTGCTTTCGATGGATACGGAGGCGGGCCTGCTGCAGCAGACGCGCCCGGCGTTTGGCGGCAACCTGATGGCTACCATCGTTTGTCCCAACCACCGCCCTCAGATGGCGACGGTACGTCCCGGCATCTTTAAGGCGCCCGACTTCGACTACGGCCGTCCCGGCACGATCACCCAGGTAACGCTTGCGGATGACGTTAAAGCTCGCGTTGAGATCTCGATTCCCGCCGAGGAGTGGGGGCAGCAGGCCTCGATTGCCGATGCCGAGCGTCTGGTCGTGGTGGGTCGCGGTATCGGCTCCAAGAAAAACCTGCCTCTGATGCGAAAGCTCGCCGAGGCTCTTGGCGCCGAGCTTGGCTGCACGCGCCCTGTCGTGGAGGCCGGCTGGTTGGAGTATCGCCATCAGATTGGCCAGACGGGCGTATCGGTTTCGCCCAAGCTTCTCGTAAGTATCGGTGTCTCGGGTGCCATCCAGCATCTTGCCGGCATCGGTGGAGCGGAGTGCATTATCGCCATCAACGAGGACCCGGATGCCCCCATCTTTGGCGCCGCCCAGTACAAGGTTGTCGGCGACGCCGTCGAGGTTGTCGAGGAGCTGCTGGCCCAGCTTGAGCGCTAGGCACGCGCCAGCCAGGAGCGCGTCTCGTTCTTGAGGCGCTCCCAGGTCGCCTGTGTGGCGGGATCGGTAAAGGGCCGCGTAATGCCAAAGGGCGCGTCGAGCAGGCGGTGGATATCGCCCTGTTCGCGCGCCAGCGCGCGGCTTGCTGGATAGACGAGCTCAAACATAAAGCAGATAAGCCCCACCAAGAAGTCGGCGGGCTCATCGCGCTCATCGCGTGCGACGCAGCGGTGCTCGTCAAAGGCGGCAAGTGTCGGCGACGAGAAACGGCTGCCGAGAAACGTCTTCTCGTCCACCTTGAGGATAGTGTCGACAGTGCTGTCGGCGATGGTGCGCATAATGTCGATCTTGTCGCCATCGCGCACGATATCGCAGAAGCTCCGCGTGCGCTCGTCGAGCTGCGCGGGTAGACGGAAATCGCTGTGATAGGCAATGCTCGCTCGGATGAGCTCATCTTCTGCCGGGTCATCGATAAAGTCGCGGATGCTCGTTACGGCGGGTGCATCGGCGGGATTCTCGCCAAAGAGGACCTCGATGCCCAGCGCCGCATGGCTCATGCTCTCGGCGTCCTTAAAGGTGTCCCAGCGTCGCAGCTGCTCAAAGCGGCCCATATCGTGTAGCAGGCCGCAAAGCCATGCCAGGTCAATATCTTCTGACGACCAGCCCTGCTCGCGCGCTACGGCATCGCATGCCTCGGCCACGTGGTACGTATGCTCGATTTTGAGCGCGATGCGTGGGTTGGTGGCGTCGTAGGCATCGGTGTAGCTTTTGAAGGCCGCGCGCGCCCGGTCTCGATCGATAGCTGTCATAATGACTTCCTAAAAAGTTGTGTCTTTCGATCCGGTGGCAATTGTAGGTGAACTCGGTTGCTGCCGGATGATGATTCTGCCGTGTCGCTACATGCGGCTCGGAGACCTTGTCAGGATGAGAAGCGTATGGTGCTCAAAATCGTTAGAACCGTCTGGCCAGTGATGCTTACCTATGTTGCAATAGGCGCGCCGTGCGGAATGATCATGGGGCAGACGGGAATGGAGCCCTGGATGGTCTTTGCTCTAAGCAGTACGTTTGTGACGGGCAGCGGCCAGTTTATGATCTGCAACCTGTGGCTGGCGGGTGTGCCTGCAGCATCGATCGTCGCGAGCGTCGCCGCAATCTCCTCGCGCTTTGCGCTTTACTCGGCATCGATCGCACCGCATCTGAGGGGTGCCTCGAAGCGTCAGACGCTGGCTGTTGCCGCGACACTTACCGAGGAGGCATATGGCATCTCGCTTGCCAAGTTGGTTGAAGGGGAGGATTGGGGCCCGCGCGAGTCCTTTGTGCTCAACGTAATCCTCATCGCAACATGGGGCGTTTCGTGTACGATGGGCGCCATCGTCGGCGCCGTTGTCGATGTTCCCACCGCCATTGCAGCCTTTGTCTGCACCTCGCTCTTTATCTGCCTGCTCTTTTCGCAGCGGCTGTCGCGCGGTAACGTTGTCGCGGCGGTTTCGGGCGCGGTGTCCGTCGCCGTATGCAAGTTCTTGGGCCTCGCGAATATTGCCGTGCCGGCAAGCGTCGTGGTCGGCATTGCCATTGCGCTGGCGTGCGATGCTGTATTTGACGGAAGAGGTGCCCGCGATGCCCGCTAACGAGTTCTTGGTTCTGTGGCTGTCGTCGTGGGCTGCTATCGCGTTCTTTCGCATCGCGCCGGCGTTCGCCTTGCGCGGGCGGACCCTGTCGCCCCGCATTACCGAGGCCCTGGGCTATATCCCGCCCGCTGCCTTTGCCGCGCTGGTCGCCAACGACTTGGTGAACCCCGGCGCGTTCGACGCGGGACTCTGGCCTGCCTTGGTTCCCTGGATTGCGGCCACCGGCGTCGTGGCGGTGGCAATCAAGACAAAGTCGATGTTGTGGTGCTGCGTTTCGGGCATCGTGTTCTATATCGTTTTGAGCCTCGTATAGGAGCAGGACGCGTTATCGTCCCGGCCTAACGAATCGAATTTCTCACCGAGGCGGTCTGCTTCTTCTGGTACCATGGTCAAACTTTACTGTAGCAAAGCGTGACGTGGGCTTTTGTTCTGCGTCAGCGGAAATGGGGGTTTCATGGCACAGGAAGCGACCGCCAGCGAGCAAAAGAAATTCAAGGTCCCGCGCATCCCGGGCGACATCATGATCTATCCGATGATCGTCGGCCTTTTGCTCAATACCTTCTGCCCGCAGGTCTTTGAGGTCGGCGGCTTCTTTACGGCTGCCTGCCGCGGCGGCTCCAACACCATCGTTGCCGCGATCTTGCTGTTCGTGGGCGCCGGCATCAGCTTTAAGTCCACGCCGGGCGCCATCAAGACCGGCATCGTCGTGCTGATTCCTAAGCTTGTAGTGGCAGCCGCGCTGGGTCTGGACGTCGCGTACTTCTTTAACGATAACTTTTTAGGCCTGAGCTCGGTTTCCATCATCGGCGGCATTACGTTTTGCAACATGGCGCTCTATACGGGCATCATGGGCGAGTTCGGCGATGAGTCCGAGCAGGGCGCTGTCGGTATCCTGTTCTTTACGGCCGGCCCCGCCGTCACGATGATCATCCTTGGTGTTTCGGGTCTCGCCAACATCCCCGTCGGCACCATCATCGGATCCATCCTGCCGCTTGTTATCGGCATGGTCCTGGGCAACTTGTTCCCGTTTATCAAGAACCTGCTGGTTCCCGGCGCCAATCCCGCGATCGCTGTAATTGGTTTTCAGCTCGGTGCGTCCATGAGCCTTTCGAGCTTCATCGCCGGTGGCATTTCGGGCATCCTGCTGGGCCTCATCACGCTCTTTATCGTCGGTCCCATTACCTTTGCCTTCGAGCGCCTGTGTGGCGGCAATGGTAAGGCGGCTGTGGCATGTTCCACCATTGCCGGCACGGCCATGACCACGCCGGTCGCCCTCGCCGAGGTCGCTCCGCGCTATGCCGAGCTTGCGCCCACCGCGTATGCGCAGATCGCCACTGCCGTCATCATCACGGCAATCATGGCCCCGATTCTGACCGGCTGGGTCGATAAGAAGTTCTGCCAGAGCAAGGAAGACCTGCCGCCTGCCGGTGTCGAGGCCATCGAAGAGGCTGTCGCGACCGACATCGATGGCGAGTAGCAATCGATACCCATCAATGATTCCGGCGTGCAACTCGCGCCGTTTGAGCGCCCGAACGAGAGCTGTCTTGCAGTGACGTTCGGTCGCTCTGCTATTATTCCCCTTACCCCTGCGGAGTAGGGGGTGTTTGTTGCCCAGATTCGAATTGGGCGATTCTGGCCACTTGGATATTGAAGGGAGGGCGTCTAGTGGTAAAGGCACTCAAGATCGAGATATTCCTGCTGTGCATGATTATTCTTATCGGACTTGCCGTACGAAGCCGTCGCTCCCTGTTCTCGAGCACCCAGCAGCTTTTGTTTAGCATGCTGGGCTACACGTCTGCTGCCTACATTTTCTTCGATATGATCTGGACGCTCTCGGACGGCGTGAGCACTCCTGTAGGCATCACGGCCAACTGGATTTCCAACGCGGTTTCGTTTTCGCTGTTCGCCATCGCGTGCCTCATTTGGTTTTTCTATTCCGAGACGATGCAGGGCTCACGGCTCCTGACCACGCCCTATAGGGTGGTACTTTTAACGTTGCCAACCGCATTGGTGGTCGTTCTGGCATTTACCAGCTACTGGACGCACGCTATGTTCTATATCGATGCGCGGGGCGTATATCGTCGCGGAGCGCTTTATATGATTCAGCCTATCGTTAGCTACTGCTACGTCATATATACGTCCTTACATGCCTTTATTCAGGCTCGAAAAGTCGAAAGCCTGCAAAAGAAGGCCATTTATCGCACCCTCGCCTTTTTTGCGGTTCCCGCTCTGGTGGGCGGTACCTTTCAGATCGTATACTCGGTGCCTGGCCTTTGTGTCGGCATAATGATTAGCATGTTGCTGCTCTATATCATCTGCCAGGAGCAACTGATCTCGACTGACCCGTTGACTGGACTCAACAACCGGAACCGTTTTGAAACCTATATGCTGTCGCTCTTTTCAAATGTGGATCAGGCCGAAGATGTATATCTGCTTATGATGGACGCCGACGGCTTTAAGCAGATTAACAATCGCTATGGACATGTGGAGGGCGACCATGCTCTTCAGGTAATATCCGCTGCGCTCAAAGAGGTCTGCTCGGCGTCTGGTGGCTTTATCGCGCGTTATGGTGGCGATGAGTTCGTGGTGCTCCAAAAGGCAGCGGCGGAACAGGATATCATGCATCTGTGCGCGACAATCAACGACGAGCTCGCGCATGCCGAGGTGCCGTATGCATTGCGGATGTCCATCGGTTGCGCGCGGGTCGGCGATAGTGTTGATACCTGGCAAGACTTACTTCGCGCTGCCGATGCGGAGCTCTACCGCGTCAAGGCCGAGAAAAAGAAAGCCGGCATCCAGATACGCTAGGAAAAGGGTCGCACGCTTGCGTGCGTGGCGGCCCTCAGCTCATCGATGTATTCCATTAAGCTAAAGTGTGCGAACGCCCTCTTTAAAAAGGTGAGCTCGCTAGGCTTTTTTGGGTTTGTTGACGATGATGATGCCGCCGCAGACCAACAGCAGGGCAACGATGACGGTAATGGGGCTCGTGCCAGCGCCCTCGCCGAGCAGCAGCGCGCTCAGCAGCACACCAAAGACGGGGTTCATAAACCCAAAGACCGAGACGCGGCTGACGGGGTTGACGGCAAGCAGGCGCGACCACAGCGAGTAGGCGACCGCGGAGATAAGCGCCATGTAGATGATGAGCGCGATGGCGGGGGCAATCGCCGTGGGGGAGAGCGCGCCACCCATCAAAAAGCCGATGGCGGTGAGGACCAGGCCGCCGACCAAGAACTGCCACCCGGCAAGCAAGACGCCGTCGTGCTCACGCGAGAAGATACCGATCAGGCAGGTCGAAAGGGCACCCGCGACGGTGGAGGCTAGGATAAAACCCTCGCCGTCGAGCGTAAAGCCAAAGGTGCCGTCCGCGCCCGAAAGGTTGACGAGCGCGACGCCGGCAAAGCCCAGTACGCAGCCGAGCACTTTGGCCGCATTGAGCTTCTCGGTGTGAAATGCCAGGGCGGCAAAGAGGATTGCGAGGAAGTTGGCGCTGGCCTCGATGATGGAGCTCGACATGGCGCTGGCGCGCGAGAGGCCCAGGTAGAAAAAGAAGTACTGCCCGATAGTCTGGAAGAGCGACAAGATGCAGATGGGCTTGATATCGCGCGCTTGCGGAACGAGCGGTCGGCGCTGGGCCACGCTCATGCCAACAATGACCAGCATGCCGGCAAGGGTGAAGCGCAGGCCCGCGAAGAGCAGCTGCGAGGCGCTGTCGTGCGCGGGAATACCAAAGAGGCCGTAGCCGATCTTGATGCAGGGGAAGGCGGAGCCCCAGAGCGCGCAGCAAACGAGACAGCCCAGGATGAGTCCGGGCAGGGTGGCGAGATACGGCTTGCGGCTTTCCATGATGTCCTTCTCCTATACGCGCAAAGCAAAAAAGAACCCGCCACCGGGGGTGCCGGTGGCGGGTGTTGTTACCCGAGGGGATTGTACCCGATGGAAACGTATTAAGCGAAGTAGGCTACGCCGCTCTCAAAGATCGGCATGAATTTGTCGCCGGGGACATGCTCGGGCACGTTGCAGTACAGGTTGTCGCCGCGACGCTCGGCATGGCCCATCTTGCCCAGGACACGGCCGTCGGGGCTCGTGATGCCCTCGATGGCGAGTGCGGAGCCGTTGGGGTTGACGGAAAGGTCCATGCTGGGTTTGCCGTTCTCGCCCACGTACTGCGTGGCGACCTGGCCGTTGGCGATCAGCTGGGCGAGCACTTCGTCATTGGCGACAAAGCGGCCCTCGCCGTGGCTGATGGCGACGGTATAGGGGTCGTCCAGGCTGCACTGCGACAGCCACGGGGACAAGTTGGACGAGATGCGGGTGCGCACCAGACGGCTCTGGTGGCGACCGATGGTGTTGAACGTCAACGTGGGCGCATCGGGCGTGGCGTCGACGATGTCGCCGTAGGGCACCAGGCCGAGCTTGATCAGGGCCTGGAAGCCGTTGCAGATGCCCAGCATCAGGCCATCGCGGGCCTTGAGCAGGTCGCGGACTGCCTCGGTGACCTCGGGAGCGCGGAAGAACGCCGTGATGAACTTGGCAGAGCCGTCGGGCTCGTCGCCGCCCGAGAAGCCGCCGGGGATCATAACGATCTGGCTTGCACGGATGCGGCGGGCAAGCTCGTGGGTGCTCTCGGCGACGGCCTCGGGCGTGAGGTTGTTGATCACGAAGGTGTCGGCCTCGGCACCGGCGGCACGGAAGGCGCGGGCGCTGTCGTACTCGCAGTTGTTGCCGGGGAACACGGGGATGATCACGCGCGGGCGGGCGATCTTGGCGCCGCCGTACACGTGGATATCCTTGGCGCGGAAGTCGATGGTCTCGACCTCGGGGGTCTCGCCGGCGCTGCGGTAGGCGAAGACGCCCTCGATGCCGCTCTCCCAGGCCTCCTGGAGCTCGGCGAGCTCGATGACCTCGGAGCCGGTGTCGATGACATAGCCCTCGACGGTGGTGCCCAGGGGCTCGACGACAACGCCGTCGGCGACCTCGGGCAGCTCGGCGTCCTCGGCGAGCTCGACGATAAAACTGCCGTAGAGCGGGGTGAAGAGGCTCTCCACGTCTACATCCTCGGCAAGCTCGATACCGATCTGGTTACCGACGCACATCTTAAAGAGGCTCTCGGCGCCGCAGCCGTAGCCGGGCGTGGATATGGCCAGGGCGTTGCCGGTAGCAGTGAGCGCCTCGACGGCGTCAAACGCGGCGAGCAACTGCTGGGCGTCGGGACGGTAGTCCTCGCCATAGGTGGCGGGGGCGATGCGGACGACGCGGTGCGTGAGGCCCTTGAACTCGGGCGAGACGGCGCGGGCGGCCTTGCCCACGGCGACGGCGAAGCTGATCAGGGTCGGCGGAACGTTGAGCTCGCCGGTCTCGTCCTCAAACGAACCGCTCATGGAGTCCTTGCCGCCGATGGCGCCGGCACCCAGGTCGACTTGGGCCATGAGGGCGCCCAGGACGGCTGCCGTGGGCTTGCCCCAGCGCTCGGCCTCGGTGCGCAGACGCTCGAAGTACTCCTGGAAGGAGAGATAGGCGCGCTTGTGCTCAAAGCCGGCAGCCACGAGCTTGGCGATGGACTCGACCACGGACAGGTAGGCGCCCGCAAACTGGTCGGCCTCCATCAGATAGGGGTTGAAGCCCCATGCCATGGCACTCGCCGTGGTGGTCTCGCCGCCCACGGGGAACTTGGCGACCATGGCCGAGCTGGGGGTGAGCTGCGTCTTGCCGCCAAAGGGCATGAGCACGGTCGCGGCGCCGATGGTGGAGTCGAAGCGCTCGGAAAGGCCCTTGTTGGAAGCGACGTTGAGGTCGGTGACGAGCGAGGTCATGCGCTCGGCGAGCGTGGTGCCGGCCCAGCTGGGCTGCCACACGCTACGGGCGCACACGTGGGCGACCTGGTGCTTGGGTGCGCCGTTGGAGTTGAGGAACTCGCGGGACAGGTCGACGATAGCGACGCCGTTCCAGGCCATGCGCATGCGCGGCTCAGCGGTAACCTCGGCGATAACGGTCGCCTCCAGGTTCTCCTCGGCGGCGTAGCCCATGAACTCCTCGACGTCACCGTCGGCGACGGCGCAGGCCATGCGCTCCTGGGACTCAGAGATAGCGAGCTCGGTGCCGTCCAGGCCGTCGTACTTCTTGGTCACGGTGTCCAGGTCGACATACAGGCCGTCGGCAAGCTCGCCCACGGCGACCGAGACGCCGCCGGCGCCAAAGTCGTTGCAGCGCTTGATCAGACGGCAGGCGTCGCCGCGGCGGAACAGACGCTGCAGCTTGCGCTCGACAGGGGCGTTGCCCTTCTGGACCTCGGCACCCGAGGTCTCGATGGACTCGGTGTTCTGGGTCTTGGAGGAGCCGGTGGCGCCACCGATGCCATCGCGGCCGGTGCGGCCGCCCAGCAGGATGATCTTGTCGGTGGGGGCGGGGCACTCGCGACGAACGTGGTTTGCCGGGGTAGCGCCCACGACGGCGCCAACCTCCATGCGCTTGGCCACGTAACCGGGGTGATAGAGTTCGTTGACCTGACCGGTGGCAAGGCCGATCTGGTTGCCGTAGCTGGAGTAGCCGGCGGCGGCAGTGGTCACGAGCTTGCGCTGCGGCAGCTTGCCCTCGAGCGTCTCGGACACGGGGACGGTGGGGTCGCCGGCGCCGGTGACGCGCATGGCCTGATACACGTAGCTGCGGCCCGAGAGCGGGTCGCGGATGGCGCCGCCCACGCAGGTGGCGGCACCGCCGAAGGGTTCGATCTCGGTCGGGTGGTTATGGGTCTCGTTCTTAAAGAGGAACAGCCAGTCCTGGTCTTCGCCATCGACATCGACCTTCACCTTGACGGTGCAGGCGTTGATCTCCTCGGACTCGTCGACATCGGTCATGACGCCGGTCTTCTTGAGGTACTTGGCGCCGATGGTGCCCATGTCCATGAGGCAGACGGGCTTGGCGTCGCGACCGAGTTCGTGGCGCATCTCCATGTAGCGGTCGAAGGCCTGCTGCACCACGGCGTCGTCGATCGTCACGTCGTCCAGGACGGTGCCGAAGGTGGTGTGGCGGCAGTGGTCGGACCAGTAGGTGTCGATCACACGGATCTCGGTGATGGTGGGGTCGCGGTCCTCATCGCGGAAGTACTGCTGGCAGAAGGCGATGTCCGCCTCGTCCATGGCAAGGCCGCGCTCGGAAATAAAGGCGGCAAGGCCGGCTTCGTCGAGCTCGCGGAAACCGTCGAGTACCTCGACGGGCTGGGGCTCGGGGGTCTCCATGTACAGCGTCTCGGGCAGGTCGAGCGAGGCGATGCGCGCCTCGACGGGGTTCACCACGTAGTGCTTGATGGCATCGATGGCGGCCTCGTCCAGAGCGCCCGAGATCATATAGACCTTGGCGGAGCGCACGGCGGGGCGCTCGCCCTGGCTGATGAGCTGCACGCACTCGCTGGCGGAGTCGGCGCGCTGGTCAAACTGGCCAGGCAGGAATTCGACGGCAAAGACGGCGCCATCGCTTGCGGGGAGCTCGTCGTAGGTCACATCGACCTGGGGCTCGCTAAAGACGGTCGGCACGCAGGAGCGGAAAAGCTCCTCGTCGATGCCCTCGACGTCGTAGCGGTTGATGATCCTCAGGGCCTCGATGCCCTTGATGCCGAGAATCTCGGTCAGCTCGCCCTTGAGCTGCTGAGCCTCGACGTCGAACCCGGGTTTCTTCTCCACGTAGATACGAGAGACCATTGGTTCCTGCCTTCCTGATCGGTTGGGCGTACGGTACGGTATGCGGCAGCGGTCGGTTTGCGGGGCCTGCCCTGCGGTCGCCTTGAGCCACATGTTTGTAAACCTCACTATGATACGACAGCTCGCGGCGCGTTGAGGACGGCGAGGGTGCTACAGTGGGGCTCAAACAAGAGAAAGGCATCACATGGCATTCGTTTCGCTCGCCATCATCGCACTCGTGGCCTTTGCGAGTCCTTTTATCGCCTCGGCGATTCCTGGAAAACCCGTTCCCGAGACGGTCTTTTTGCTCGTGCTCGGCGCGGTGCTGGGACCCCATATGCTCGGCGTCATCCATGTAGATGCCGAGGTTTCGCTTGTGTCCGAGCTCGGTCTGGCCTTTTTGTTCCTGCTTGCCGGCTTTGAGATCGACCCCAAGAGCATCACGGGCGTCGAGGGGCGCTACGGCTTGGCGACGTGGGTCGTCACGTTTGGTATCGCCTGGCTTGCCGTGCGCTTTACCCCGTGGTTCTCGGTCAGCCATTTCGACGGTATCGCCGTGACGCTTGCCCTCACTTCTACGGCGCTCGGAACGCTCGTGCCCATCATGCGCGAGCGTTCACTTGCCGGAACGCGCGTGGGCGACTCGATTCTCGCGTATGGCACCTGGGGCGAGCTCGGCCCCGTGCTTGCCATGTCGGTGCTGCTGTCTGCCCGTACCGGCATCCAAACGCTCGTGATTCTTGGCCTGTTTGCGGTGGTCTGCGTGTTGCTTGCCGTGGTCCCAAGCCGCTCCAAGCGCGTCGGCAGCCGCTTCTTTGCGTTTGTCGAGGAACGCGCCGATACCACGTCGCAGACCTTCGTGCGCCTGACGGTGCTCATCCTGGTCACACTCGTGGCTTTCTCGGCCGTCTTTGATCTCGACATTGTGTTGGGTTCTTTTGCCGCCGGCTTTGTCTTGCGCTACATCATCCCCGAGGGCAACCATACGCTCGAGACCAAGCTCGACGGCCTGGCCTACGGCTTTTTGATTCCGGTGTTCTTTACCGTATCGGGCGCAAAGATCGACCTGACGGCCGTGGCGTCGCGCCCGGGTCTGCTCGTGGGCTTTATCGTGGCGTTGCTGATTATTCGTGCCGTGCCCATTCTTATTTCTATGAGCATTTGCCCTGCGACGCGCGATGTGTCGGCGTATGGTCGCATTACCGTGGCCCTGTACTGCACCACGGCGCTGCCGATCATCGTTGCCGTGACGAGCGTTGCCGTCAACGCGGGCGCGCTGTCGCAAGACATCGCGTCGGTTATGGTTGCCGCCGGCGCCATCACGGTGTTCTTGATGCCATTGCTCGCGCAGCTCTTCTACCGCGTGGTGGATGCCGCGCCGGTCGCCGCCGTGGCAGAAGTTGCCGAGCATCCATCCGATGCGCTCGACATCCTGCGCGCCCACCACGATTTGGCGAGTCTGCTCGCACGAGAGCACGAGCTGCTGACTTCGCATGGCCATGGTCGCGTATTCGAGGGCCTGCCTACGCTCGATGCGATTGCCGAGCGTCTTTCCGCCGAGGCGGCGAGCGGCCACGTCGATGCCCGCATCGTGGACGCGGCGCACCTACTTGCCGATAAGACCTATGGAGACGAGGTCGACCCGTCCGAGCTGACCCCGCGCGAGCGCCGCCGTCTGGAGCGCGCCAAGCTCGCCGTGCGCGAATACCGCCGCCGCATGCTGGAGCTCTATGCAAGAGAAGAAGCCGAGGACGACGACGGCAAGTAGTCGATACTCTCTCGGGGAAGCCGCGTCCCGCTTTGAAGGCTCGGAACGGGATGTGGTTTCCGAAACGGGGGCCGTTGGGAAACTGTGTCCCGGAATGGGCGCTCAGAGTGGGATGCAGTTTCCGCGAGAGACCCGTTGCGGAAACGGTATCCCAGAATCGGCGTTCAAAACGGGACGCAGTTTCCGCAAGGAGGTCCTGGGGAAAACCGTGCCCCGTTCTGATCCGAAATACTGGGACATAGTTTCCCTTTCATAACAAGAGAAAGCGCGCTGCCTGCGGTTGATGCAGACGGCGCGCCTTTTTGGTTGAGCTATGTTGAGGCTTGAAGCCAAAGCTTGTGGCTCCCTAGGAGCGGGCGGCTCCGTCGACGGGGAGCACGGCGCCCGTGACGTAGGAGGACATGTCGCTCGCCAGGAAAACAAAGGCGTTGGCGACATCCTCGGGCTCGCCCATGCGACCCAGCGGAATGGTGGCGACGATGGGCTTAATAACCTCTTCGGGCAGGTTGGCGACCATATCGGTTTTGGTTACGCCAGGTGCGACAGCATTGACGCGAATACCCATGGGGGCGAGCTCGCGCGAGAGCGACTGGACCATGCCGTTGACGGCAAACTTGGACGTGGGGTAACCGACGCCAGAGGGCTGACCGTACTTGGCGACCATTGAGCTCGTGGTGGTGATGGTGCCGCCGTGGCCAGCCTCGGTCATAATCTTAGCGGCTGCCCGGTGGCCGTTAAAGACGGCGACGACGTTGAGGTCCATAACTTTGGCGAACTCCTCGGCCGTGTAGTCCAAGAGGGGTGAACGCTGGGAAATACCGGCATTGTTGACGACCGTGTCCAAGCCGCCCATGTCGGCTGCAGCCTGGGTAAAGGCCTCAGTCACGGCTTCGAGTGAGGTGAGGTCGCAGGAGCGGCCCCAGACCTTGGCGTCGGGATAGGCGGCTGTCAGCTTCTCAACGGCCGCATCGGCGGTCTCTTGACGCGAGCCAAAGACGGTGACGGCGGCGCCCTCCTCGATAAAACGGCAGGCGATGGCATAGCCGATGCCGCGCGTGCCTCCGGTGATGATTGCTTTCTTACCCTCGAGCAACATGGTGCCTCCATTCTTCGGGGGTGGACATACGCAGCACAGCATAACGGCGCGCAAAATCAACTTCGTTCGCATATCGGTAAACGGCACCCTCGGTTGTCAGCGAATGGCCAAGTTGTTCAAACTTTTGCTTGATGAACGTCAAACAAAGGGGCTCCCATCCAAACGGACGGGAGCCCCTCAGGTGCTATGTTGTGTGCCAAGGACTGGACTAGTTCGCCATAACGCCTTCGGTCCAAGCCTCAACGTCCTCAATGCGCAGGACGTTGGCGACCTCGGCCACGCAGTCGACGCTGGCAAGCTCGGCGGCGGCAGCCTGGACATTCTTCTCGAGCGCGCGGTGCGTCAGGAAGATGACCGAGCAGGCATCGCTGACGCCCGACTTGCCGTCCTCGACCTGGTTGATGAGCGAGATCGAGATGCTGTGCTTGGCAAAGATGTCGACCGTCTCGGACAGGGCGCCCACGCGGTCGGCGACCTTCAGGCGCACATAGTACTTGGTCTGGAGCTCGTCCATGGGCTTAAAGGCGAGATTGTGACCATAGGGCTCAATCTCGGGCAGCGGAGCCACGCCGCGGCTGATCTGCTCGGAGAGCGACAGGATATCGCCCACGACGGCGCTCGCGGTGGGGAAGGAGCCTGCGCCGGCACCGTAGAACATGGTCTCGCCCACGGCGTCGCCTACCACGTAGACAGCGTTCATGGCGCCGTTGACCTTGGCGAGCATGTGATCGGCGGGGATCAGCGTGGGGTGCACGCGAACGTCGACGCCGGCGTCGGTGTTGCGGGCGATGCCGAGCAGCTTAATGGTGTAGCCGAGCTCGCGGGCCTGGGCGATGTCCTCGGCGCCGATGGTACGGATACCCTGCTGGTACACATCATCGGTGGTCACGCGGGTGCCAAAGCCGATGGAGGCGAGGATCGCCGTCTTGCTGGCGGCGTCGAAGCCGTCGACGTCGGCGGACGGGTCGGCCTCGGCATAGCCCTTGGCCTGCGCGTCGGCAAGCACGTCGGCGTAATCGGCGCCCTCGGCGTCCATGCGCGACAGGATATAGTTGGTGGTACCGTTGAGAATGCCGGCGATGGTCAGGATCTTGTTGCCCACCAGGTCGTGCTCGAGCGTGCTCACGATGGGGATGCCGCCGCCGCAGCTGGCCTCGCACTTAATCTGCACGCCGCACGCGCGCGCCTTCTCGGCAAGCGTCTCGACGTGACGGCCCAGCAGGGCCTTGTTGGCAGAGACGACGTGCTTGCCGTGCTCAAAGGCAGTGGTGAAGATTTCGGTTGCGGGATGCTCGCCACCGATCAGCTCGACGACGATGTCGACGGCGGGGTCGGTGACGACGTCGTGCCAGTCGCTCGTAAAGGCCTCACGCTCAATACCGGCTGCCTCGGCCTGCTCCCAAGCAAGCGCGCAGGCGCGGGTCAGCTTAAGGTCGATGCCGTAGGCTGCCAGGTACTCATCGTGGTGGCTCTTGATCAGACGGGCCACGCCGCCGCCGACGGTTCCCAGACCGATCAGACCGACGTTCACGGTGCGCAGGGGTTCGCTCATAGATAGCTCCTTCGTGCATCTTATGGATGGATTAACCGCTTAAAGGTTGAGTGCATTCTAGCGTGAACCGAGGGCGCGTGCTCGCCAGGCAACAGGAGTCGCATAAAACAGCACCCCCGAAACGCTGCGGAAACATTGGAAACACGCTCGCTACAATCGAACTTCCGTAACAAATTGTCAACGTTTGCACCATAAGGTTTGCCCTGTACCGCAAGACGGCCGCACCACGGCCAGCGAAAAGGGGGACACCATGTTTAGCATCAACAACGTTCTTAACCGCAGGAGTTTCTTGGCTGGCGCTGCGGCGCTCGGTAGCACCGCAGCACTCGCTGGTTGCTCGTCGGGTGGCTCGGACGGCGGCTCCGCCGATGACGGCAAGACCTTCAAGATCGGTGTCATCGGCCCTTTGACCGGCGCCGCGGCAACCTATGGTGTCTCGGCCGAGAAGGGTGCCAAGCTCGCCGCCAAGGATTTCTCGACCAAGGACCTCAAGCTCTCGCTTAAGTCCGAGGATGACGTCGCTGACGGCGAGAAGGCCATCAACGCCTTCAATACCCTGTGCGACTGGGGCATGCAGGCTCTCGTCGGCCCCGTCACGACTGGTGCCGCCGTTGCCGTCTCGGGCGAGATTGCCGACGACATGCTTATGGTCACGCCTTCGGCCTCGTCGCTCGACGTCACCAAGGACAAGACCACGGTTTTCCAGGTTTGCTTCACCGATCCCACCATGGGCGCCAGCGCCGCAAAGTTCTTGGCCGAGAAGTACGCGGATGCCAAGATCGCCCTGTTCTACAACTCCGGCGATACGTATAGCTCGGGCGTTGCCGACGCTTTTGCCGAGCAGGCCAAGGCGTCCAAGCTCGACATCGTCGATACCGAGACCTTTAAGGACGACTCTTCCACGAGCTTTACCAACCAGCTCACCAAGGCCAAGGAGTCCGGCGCCACGTTCATCTTTGCGCCGATCTACTACACGCCGGCGTCCGTTTTGCTCAAGAACGCCAAGGACATGGGCTACGACATGACCCTCATGGGTACCGACGGCATGGACGGCCTGCTCTCTGTGGAAGGCTTCGATACCTCTCTTGCCGAGGGCGTACTGCTCGTGACCCCGTTTTCGGCTGACGATGAGAAGAATGCCGACTTCGTCAAGGCCTATAAGGATGCCTACGACGAGACGCCCAACCAGTTTGCCGCCGACGCCTACGATTGCGTCCACGCCATCGCCGAGGCCATCGACAAAGCGGGCATCGACCTTACGGCCGACGGCGCCGACATTGCCGGCGACCTTGCCCGTGCCATGCGCAAGATCAAGATCGAGGGCCTGACGGGCGAGCTGACGTGGAATGACAAGGGCCAGGTCGAAAAGCCCGCTACGGCTTATGTGATCCAGGACGGCAAGTACATCGCCGCCTAAGTGCATATACATCGAGACCGGCGGGCCGTTTTATTCAGGGCAAGGACGCCTGTAACAGAACGGAAACATTACTTTCACACAATAAAGTGGCATTACTGCATAAAATAATAGAAATACGCAGAATTATGGATAAATGAACAAATCCAAAGAAAAGTTGAAATAATCGCCACTTTCCTTAACTAAAGCGTCTACTATTTTGCGAACGCCGAACACGGCGAAGGATGGCCTGTCGGGTAACCGAAACCCGACGAGATTTGAGAGGAGAGCCGCATGTCGAGCCTCACCGGTAAGTCATTGAACCCTGTTATGAATCGCAGGAGCGTTATCGCGAGCGCAGCAGGTCTGGGGGCGATGTCCATTCTAGCTGGTTGCTCCTCCAACGGCGGCGACAGCGGTTCCGCTTCGAGCGACGCTTCGTTTAAGATCGGTACCATCGGCCCGCTGACCGGCGCCAACGCGTCCTACGGCAAGTCCGTTACACAGGCTGTCGAGCTTGGCTGCAAGGATTTCTCGACTAAGGAGCTGCCGCTTGTCAGCAAGGCCGAGGACGACCAGGCTGACGGCGAGAAGGCCGTCAACGCCTTCAACACCCTGCTCGACTGGGGCATGCAGGCCCTTGTCGGTCCGACCACCACGGGTGCGTCGGTCGCCGTTGCTGCTGAGTGCGGTAACGACCCCGAGACGTTCATGATTACCCCGTCCGCGTCCTCCGAGGACGTTACCAAGGGCAAGGATTGCGTCTTCCAGGTTTGCTTCACCGACCCCAACCAGGGTGTCAACGCTGCCAAGTTCCTGGCGCAGAAGTATGCGGACGAGAAGTTCGTGCTGTTCTATAACTCCGGCGACGCCTATTCTTCGGGCATCGCAGATTCCTTTAAGGCCCAGGCCGCTGAGTCCAAGCTCGAGATTGTTGACGAGGAGACCTTTAAGGACGACTCCGCCACGAGCTTTACCAACCAGCTGACCAAGGCCAAGCAGGCTGGCGCCACCATGATCTTTGCGCCGATCTACTACACACCGGCGTCCGTCCTGCTCAAGAACGCCAAGGACATGGGCTACGACGTCAAGATGATGGGCTGCGACGGCATGGACGGTATCCTGGGCGTTGAGGGCTTCGATACCTCTCTTGCCGAGGGTCTGCTGCTCATGACCCCGTTCTCCGCCGACGACGAGAAGAACGCCGACTTCGTCAACGCTTACAAAGATAAGTACGGCGATACCCCCGACCAGTTTGCCGCCGACGCCTACGACGGCGTGCATGCTGTGGTCGAGGCTCTCAAGGAGGCCGGCCTGGGTGTCGACGCCGACCCCACCGAGGTTGCTGAGAAGCTTCCCGAGGCTATGCGCAACATTACTGTTGACGGCCTGACTGGCAAGCTCTCCTGGAACGACAAGGGCCAGGTCCAGAAGGACCCGACGGCGTACGTCATTACCGACGGCAAGTACGTACAGGCCTAATAGGCCGCCTTACATAGAGCGGTTTTGATCCCAAGCAGGGGAGGTTTTGGCCTTCCCTGCTTGCTTGGTATCTAGGGACGATGTAACGTCCCTGTTTCATACATTAACTGGAAACCTATTCGAAAGGGGGATGTGGAACATGACGGTCTTTATCCAATACCTGGTCAACGGCCTGTCCATGGGCAGCGTCTACGCCATCATCGCGTTGGGCTACACCATGGTCTACGGTATCGCCAAGATGCTGAACTTCGCTCACGGCGATGTCATCATGGTCGGTGCCTATGTCTCGTTCTGTGCCACGTCGTATCTCGGCCTCCCGGGCTGGGCATCTGTAGTTCTCTCTTGTGTGGTTTGTACCGTTCTCGGTGTTCTCATCGAGGGTCTGGCATACAAGCCGCTGCGTCAGGCGGGCCCGCTGGCCGTTCTGATCACGGCCATCGGCGTGTCTTACTTCCTGCAGAATGCCGCACAGCTTCTGTGGGGCGCCACTCCCAAGAACTTCACTTCGCTCGTCACCTTCCAGGTGCCGGAGTTCTTGGCCAAGTTCAACGTAAGCGCCGTCTCGCTCGTCACCATCGTCGCCTGCCTGGTTATCATGGCCGGCCTGATGTTCTTTACAGGTAAGACCAAGATGGGCAAAGCCATGCGCGCTGTGTCCGAGGACAAGGCCGCCGCTCAGCTCATGGGCATCAACGTCAACCGCACCATCTCGATGACGTTTGCCATCGGCTCTGCCCTCGCTGCCATCGCCGGCGTGCTGCTGTGCTCCTACTCGCCGGTGCTGCAGCCCACGACGGGTGCCATGCCTGGCATCAAGGCCTTCGACGCCGCTGTCTTCGGTGGCATCGGCTCCATCCCCGGCGCTTTTGTCGGTGGCATTCTCATCGGCATCATCGAAGCGATGGCTCAGGCCTACATTTCCACGAGCCTTGCCAACTCCATCGTCTTTGGTGTTTTGATCATCGTCCTGCTCGTCAAGCCTGCCGGCCTCTTGGGCAAGTACGTCCCCGAGAAGGTGTAGGTGAGCGTTATGAAGTTTCTTAAAGACAAGCAGACGCGTCACGACTTTGTCACGTACGCCATGTGCATCGTGGCATTCGCCATCGTGTTCTTTATGCAGTCCAACCACATGATTCCGCGCATGATCGCCGGTCAGCTGGTTCCCATCACGGCCTATATCGTCATGGCCATTTCCCTCAACCTCGTCGTCGGCATCGCGGGCGACTTGTCGCTGGGCCACGCGGGCTTTATGAGTGTCGGCGCTTATACGGGCATCGTCACCGCCGTCGCGCTGGAGAGCGCCGTTCCCTCCGATCCGGTGCGCCTTATCATCAGTATCGTGGTCGGCGCCATCGCTGCCGCTATCCTGGGCTTCTTGATTGGCATCCCGGTCCTTCGCCTGAGCGGCGATTACCTGGCTATCGTGACGCTGGCCTTTGGCGAGATTATCAAGGAGATCGTCACTTGCCTTATCGTGGGTGTCGACTCGCGCGGCCTGCACGTGATCTTTAACATCACGGGCAACTCTACGATCGACGACCTGCACCTGCTCGAGGACGGCACCGCCATCATCAAGGGCGCCCAGGGCGCCTCGGGCGTGTCGACGTACTCGACCTTCCTCGCCGGTGCCATCCTGGTCATGGTCGCACTCGTGATCGTGCTCAACCTGGTTCGCAGCCGTACCGGTCGTGCCATTATGGCCGTGCGCGACAACAAGATTGCAGCCGAGTCCGTGGGCATCTCCGTCACCCAGTACCGCATGATCGCGTTCGTGGTTTCCGCTGCCCTCGCCGGTGCTGCCGGAGCCCTCTTCGGCGGTAACTTCTCGCAGCTCTCCGCCACCAAGTTTGACTTCAACACGTCCATCCTTATCCTGGTGTTCGTGGTCCTGGGCGGTCTGGGCAATATGCGCGGCTCCGTTATCGCGGCGGCGTTGCTCACGGTACTTCCCGAGCTGCTCCGTCAGTTCTCGGACTACCGCATGCTCATCTACGCTATTGTGCTGATCCTGGTCATGATCTTTACCAACAACCCGCAGCTCAAGGCGTTCTTCGGTCGCGTCAAGGACCGCTTTGCTCCCAAGAAGGAGGTGGCAGCCGATGCCCAGTAAATTTGAGTTCAACAAGGGCAAGATGGTCCCGTATCCTTCTGGCGCCATCGTTCCCGATCGTGACCTGGGCGAGCGCCCGGCACTCGAGTGCATCCACCTGGGCATTGAATTCGGCGGCCTTAAGGCAGTCGACGACTTTAGCCTGACTATCGGCAAGACCGAGATTGCCGGTCTGATCGGTCCCAACGGCGCCGGTAAGACCACGGTTTTCAACCTGCTCACTAAGGTGTATCAGCCCACACACGGCACCATCCTGCTCGATGGCGAGGACACCTCGGGCAAGTCGGTCTATCAGGTCAACCGCATGGGTATTGCCCGTACGTTCCAGAACATCCGCCTGTTTAATACCATGACGGTGGAGGACAACGTTAAGGTCGGCCTGCACAATCAGGAGCGCTACTCCGGTTTTGAGGGCGTGCTGCGCCTGCCGACGTATTGGAAGCACGAGAAGGCCGCCCACGAGCGCGCCATGGAGCTGCTGTCCATTTTTGACATGGAGTATCTGGCAAACGAGCAGGCCGGATCGCTGCCTTACGGCGCTCAGCGTCGTCTGGAGATCGTCCGCGCGCTTGCCACCAACCCCAAGCTACTGCTGCTCGACGAGCCTGCCGCCGGCATGAACCCGTCCGAGACCGCAGAGCTCATGGAGAACATCGTCAAGATTCGCGACACCTTTGGCATTGCCATCATGCTTATCGAGCATGATATGTCGCTCGTTATGAACATCTGCGAGGGCATCTGCGTGCTCAACTTTGGTAAGGTCATCGCCAAGGGCACGGCCGAGGAAATCCAGAACAACGACGCCGTTATCGAGGCATATCTGGGCAAGCAGGATAAGGGGGAGAACTAAATGGCAGAGCCGATGCTTTCCGTCTACAACATCAACGTCTGGTACGGTGCCATCCACGCCATCAAGGACATCTCCTTTAACGTTAATGAGGGCGAGATCGTGGCCTTGATTGGTGCCAACGGTGCCGGCAAGTCCACAACGCTCAAGACCGTCTCGGGCCTGCTGCGCTCCAAGACCGGCTCCATCAAGTTTATGGGCGAGGACATTACCCATACGCCCGCTGATAAGCTGGTTGGTAAGGGCCTGGCTCAGGTTCCCGAGGGTCGTCGCGCCTTTTTGCAGATGACGGTTGAGGAGAACCTGGAGATGGGTGCCTATACGCAGCCCAAGTCCACGGTGGCTCCGGGCCTGGAGCGCGTCTACGAGCAGTTCCCGCGCCTGAAGGAACGTCGTCGCCAGGTCGCCGGCACCCTTTCAGGCGGCGAGCAGCAGATGCTCGTTATGGGGCGCGCCCTTATGAGTAACCCCAAACTGCTTATGCTCGACGAACCTTCCATGGGTCTGGCACCGATTCTGATCGAACAGATCTTCCAGATTGTCGAGGACCTGCACAAGGCCGGCACCACGGTGCTTCTGGTCGAGCAAAACGCGCAGATGGCGCTTTCCATCGCCACACGCGGTTACGTGCTCGAGACCGGCAAGATTACCATGACCGGCACCGGTCAAGAGCTCCTGCACGACGATAACGTCCGCAAGGCTTACCTCGGAGGCTAGTCCATAAAATAAAGGGGGCGCTGACTATCCCAGTCAGCGCCCCCTTTTTAGTTGCGGTGAAATAGGGACTAAATGGGGGCGCTAGACGCCAAAACAGTCCCTATTCCACCGCAACTTCATTGGGATGTGTGACAATGCCCGTCGGAAAACATCTGCTGTCTTTGGGGGTCTATCTATGCTGTACGAGTTTTGTGCCGAGAACTTTGAGCGGGTGCCGGCAGCTATCGATGCCGGTGCAAAGCGCATCGAGCTGTGCGACAACCTTACCGTCGGTGGCACTACACCCTCGGCCGGTGTTATCAGCGCTACAGTCAGCTATGCTCACGAGCATGACGCGCGAGTGATGTGCATGATTCGCCCGCGTGGCGGTGACTTTCATTACAACCAAGACGAGCTGCGCATGATGGAGATGGACCTGGGCCTTGCCGTAAGCGCCGGCGTTGACGGCTTGGTCTTTGGCTGCTGCAAGCCCTGCGCTGGCGGATGGGCGCTCGACGAGCTTACGTTGGGCGCCCTCGTGATGGCCGCGGGCTGCGCGACCGAGGAATGCAAGCGTGAGCCCATCGACATCACCTTCCACATGGCGTTTGATCAGCTCTCGCCCGAGGCTCAGCTCGACGCGATTGACATACTCGCCGACTGCGGCATCACACGCATCCTGACGCATGGTGGCGCTGCCGGTACGCCGATCGAGGACAACTTCGAAAACCTGGCCCGCTTGATCGAGTATGCGGGCGACCGCTTGACCATCCTTCCCGGCGGCGGCATTTCCACGGTCAACCGCGATACCGTGGCGGCGGCACTGGGCGTCTCCGAGCTCCATGGCACCAAGATTGTGCCGCTGGAGGTATAACCCGTGGCGCTGGTATTTGACGTTCAGCAGGCGAACGGTAAGCCCGACGACAACCGTCGTCCCGGCACCGCGTGCCCCTTTTGCGATACAGAAGGGCTCACCGACATCATTCGCCGTGATGGCGATTGCATTTGGCTCGAGAATAAGTTCAAGACCCTGCGCGCCACCCGTCAAACCGTGCTGATTGAGTCGGCCGATCACGATGCCGACCTGGTGACCTATGCGCCGGACGAGCTGCATCATGTTATGCGGTTTGCTCTGGATTGCTGGCAGCAGATGATCGATTCGCAGCAGTATCGAAGCGTGCTCATGTACAAGAACAAGGGCCCGCTCTCGGGTGGCAGTCTGGTCCATCCGCATATGCAGATTGTGGGTCTGGAACAGGAGGACGGCTATGCGGCGCTGACCTCAGCCAACTTAGAAGGCATCAATGTCTGGCAACAGGGGAGAATCTCGGTCAACATCTCAACCGAACCGATTATGGGGTTCTTTGAGATCAACGTTTCAGCCCCGCAGGGAATCGCCGCCAGCGATGACACGAGAGACCAAGCCGAGACGGATCTCTTTGCCGATGCGATTCAGGTGGCTCTGCGCTATATCCTAAACGAGCACCACGGTGGCCGCGCAGAGTCGTACAACTTGTTCTTCTATCACCTGGGCGGTCGGACCATTGCCAAGGCGCTGCCACGTTGGGTGGTTTCGCCCTACTTTGTCGGCTATCGTTTGGCCCAGGTCAATGCTGAGACAACGCTCGATATCGATGCTGAGCGCCTGCGTGCGCATCTGGAAACGCTCGTATAGCAAGACTAACACCCGCGTAATGCGGACAGTCTAGCGTGCCATGGCGTCGCGGCCGGCTTCGACGCGCTTGCGCTGGGCGGCGCGCTCCTCGCCGGTCAGACGCTCAAAAAGATGCCCGATAAGCGAGGCGAGTACCTGCTGAAACAGCGTTCCGCACATGACGGGAAACACGACTTCGCCCGGAAAGTACTGCGTGGCGATGACGGCGCCCGAAGAGATGTTACGCATGCCGCAGGTAAAGCACATGGTGGTCGTTTCGCTATATGGCAGATGCAGCGCGCGGGCGACCAGAAAACCGACGACAAAGCCACTGACGGCGAAGACCAAAATAAAGAGGGCGACTTCCAAGCGCACCGCGTTCATGTGCAGCACGTACTCGCTCATGGCGGTGGAGTTGGAGGCGATAACGCCCATCATCATGAATTTGCAGGCGGGCGAGAGCGCGGGGGAGAGCTTCTCGTGTCCCCATCCGCGCGTGAGCTCGTTGATCACGATGCCGAGCACGGCGGGGATGGCGATCATAAAGGCCATGTCTTGCATCATGCTCGGCACATCGATCGAGACGGTGGCGCCCAGCAGGAGCTTGAGCGTGAACGGAATCGTCACAGGGGAGATAACCGAGGACGTCAGGATGATGGTGAGCGCGAGCGGGCCGTTGCCGCCGAACATGCTAATCCACATAAAGGCAGTGACCGCCACGGGTACGCTGTACTCGAGCACGATGCCGCAGACAAGGTTGGGATTGGAGCCAAAGAATAACGATCCCATGGCATAGGCCACGATGGGAATAAGCGCCGCCGAGACGAGCAGTGCCAAAATCAGGTGCAGGGGACGGCGGAACACCTCGGCTACCTGGTGGAAGGTGTTGCTGAGCGCACCCTGAAACGTCATAAAGGCGAAGAGGGCGGGAACAATGGGCTTGAGCACGCCAATCTGCTGGGGAAAGAGCACGCCGAGCGCCACGCAAATCGGAACGATGACCTGCATATGCCCCGCGAGGAACTTTCCCAGTCCAGTCCATTGCTTCATATGTCCCGTGACTCCCTTTATCCGCGAACTCGTTTGTATGGATATGCTAGACGCTCACATGTGTCCGTGCGTCAGAAACGCTCGATTATTTCGAGGGTATTACCGGCATCGTTTACCGAAACCGCGGCGTGCTGCGGCGATTTGCGTCCGCGCCGCACGGTATAATAAATCCGTTCAACAGATCTGCCTGCCGAAGCGGGCATACACAGAGGACTCATCGCTATGAACCGTGAGAGGTATCGCGGCGACCTGCCCCTATCGGGGGTGGGTGCCTATGTCATCGCTTAAGACGACGCATCGCTGGGCGGTCGCTCAGCAAAACCCCGAGCTCGAAAAGGAGCTTTCGGCTGGTCTGGGCATTCCCGGGCTGGTGGCGCGCATTATGGTCGCGCACGGCATTGGCTCCATCAAAGAGGGCCAATTGTTTTTGACGCCTTCGCTCGATCGCGACTGGGCCGACCCACTCATTATCCCGGGCATGTCGGTCGTTGCCGACCGCGTCGAGCGTGCTATTCGCAACCACGAGCACATTGCAGTCTTTGGCGATTTTGACGTTGACGGTATTACGTCGACCTGCCTGTTGACCGAGGCGCTGCGCACGTTTGGCGCCGATGTCACGCCGTTTATTCCGCATCGCTTTGATGAGGGCTACGGTCTTTCGCGCGCGGCACTCGATCGCGTTAACGAGCTCGCTCGCCCCCAGCTGATCGTGACCGTCGATAACGGCATTGCCGCCAAGGAAGAGGTTTCCTATTTGGAGGACCTGGGGATCGATTTGGTGGTCACGGACCATCACGAGCCCTCCGACCAGGTGCCGCAGGGTGTGCCCCTGACCGACCCCAAGCTCGAGGACGAGGGCCCCTCGCGCGAGCTTGCCGGTGCTGGTGTGGCGCTCAAGCTGGTGCAAGTCCTGGGTGAGCGCCTGGGCAAGCCGTCGTATTGGCGTTCGCTAATCGAGGTCGCGGCGCTGGGCACCGTGTCCGACATGATGCCGCTCACGCCCGAGAACCGCGCGCTGGTTGCCGAGGGCATCCAGCAGATGCGCGTAACCGCTCGCCCCGGCTATATCGCGCTTGCCGCGCTTGCCAAGGCGGACCTTTCGAGCATTACGGCGGATGGCCTGTCATTCTCGCTCATTCCCCGCTTAAACGCTGCCGGCCGCATGGCCGATCCCAAGCTGGCGCTCGACCTGCTGCTTGCCCGCAATCCCATCGAAGCAAGCGCGCTGGCGGCTGAGCTCGAGGAAATCAACCGCCAGCGCCGTGAGATCGAGGCGGAGCTCACGCGCGATGCCATGGCAAAGGTCGAGGAGACCTATGACGGCGGGCGCGCGATCGTTGTGGGCGGCGAAGGCTGGCACGAGGGCGTCAAGGGCATCGTGGCAAGCCGTCTGACCAACCGCTATCACGTGCCGGCGCTGCTGTTCTCGATCGAGGACGGTATCGCGCGCGGCTCTGGTCGCTCGGTGGGCAAAGTTAACCTGTTTGACGCCGTCGAGCGCTGTTCCGACCTGCTGATTCGTCGCGGCGGACATGCCGGTGCGGTGGGTGTGACCATCGAGGCATCCAAGCTCGATGAATTCCGTCGTCGCCTTTCCGCCGTGCTATCGGAGATTCCCGCTGAGGACTTTGAAGACATCGACGAGGTTGCCGCCACGGTCGACCTTTCCGAGCTGAATATCGAGACTATAGAGCAGATTTCCCGTCTTGAGCCGTTTGGCCAGGGCAACAAGGTGCCGCTGCTGGCCGCCGAGGGCGTGACGATGTGCGATCGCGCCGTGGTGGGCAAAACCGGCGAGCACATGCGCTTTGTGGCGACCGATGGCGCCGCGAGCGTGCCGGCCATCATGTTCCGCGTGCCGCAAATCGATAAGCTCATCAACTGCGATAGCGCTGTCGACTTGGTGTTCGAGGCCGTTGCCGAGCATTGGCAGGGGCGTGTGAAGCCCAAGCTCATGATCAAGGATGTTCTGGTCCGCGATACCACGCTGCCCGGCGTCGACGATCCGGCATGCGAGCTTCGTCGTGGCGTGCAGCCGGCGGATTCTGGCCTGCGCCTGGAGTCGCGCAAGCGCGAGACGCTCGCCCAGCTTTCCTATACCGAGCTCACGCGCTCGCTTATCCATAGCTTTATCGGCTCGAACCAGCCGCACCGCGCGCAGGTCGAGGCGCTCGATGCCCTGGCCGATCACCAAAGTGTTCTGGCCGTTATGGGAACGGGGCGCGGCAAGTCGCTCATCTTCCATGTACATGCCGCGCGTGAGGCGGTGCTTCGCGGACGTGCGAGCATCTTTGTCTATCCGCTGCGTGCGCTTGTTGCCGACCAGGCCTATCACCTCTCGTCGACGATGGCATCGCTTGGCATTGGCGTTGGCGTGCTGACCGGCGAGACCGTGGAGGCGGCGCGCGATGACGTGTTTGCCGGCTTGGCTTCGGGCCGTACCGGCATCGTGCTCACGACGCCCGAGTTCCTGTCCATTCACCGCGACCGCTTTGCGCGTTCGGGGCGCATCGGTTTTGTCGTTATCGATGAGGCGCACCACGCTGGCCTTGCCAAGGGCGGCGACCGCAGCGCCTATCTCGACATGCCCGATATCCTCAAAGCCCTGGGCGACCCGGTCGTTATGGCCGCGACGGCCACCGCGACGGCTCCGGTCGTGGCCGAGCTTGCCCGCATGCTTCCGATCACTCACACGGTGGTCGACGAGACGGTGCGCGAGAACCTGCAGCTCGAGGACGACCGTGATCTTGCAAGTCGCGAGAACCGTTTGGTGTCGATCGTGGCGACGGGGGAGAAGACCGTCATTTACGTCAATTCGCGCGACCAGTCCGTGGCGCTCGCCAAGACACTACGCAAACGCGTTCCCGACTGTGCGACCCGTATCGCGTTCTATAACGCTGGCCTTACGCGCACCGACCGCCATCGCGTAGAGGAGGCGTTTCGAGACGGCAGCCTCAGCTGCATCGTCTCGACATCCGCCTTTGGCGAGGGCGTCAACCTTCCCGATATTCGCCATGTCGTGCTCTATCACATGCCGTTTGGCGGCATTGAGTTTAACCAGATGAGCGGCCGCGCCGGTCGCGATGGCCAACCCGCCGTGATCCATCTACTCTATTCGTCGCGTGACGCCCGTATTAACGAGCGCCTACTCGACTGCTATGCGCCCGAGCGCGACGAGCTCGTCACGCTCTATCGCGCGCTGCAGACCATGTGGCGCTCCAACCGCGGCAAGACCGGGGACGATTTCTTTAGCGCGAGCGATATCGACATCGCGCAGATGTGCCTTGCCATCGATGCTCGCACGCCGGTCGACGAGCGCTCGGTGGAAAGCGGCTTGGGAATCTTCGAAGAGCTTGGTTTTTGTCGCGTTTCGGGGTTTGACGACACCCGTCGCATCGCGATGGCCGAAAACCCCGGCCGCGTGCAATTGAGCAGGTCAATTCGCTATTTGGAGGGCTTGCGCTCGCGCATGGAGTTCTCGGCTTTCCGGAGTTGGGCGCTCGATTCGTGCGCTTCTGATATGCTAGCCAAAGTTAACCGCCCGATCGTACCGCGGGCCTAGGGGAAGGGGACCTCGATGGATGCCGCAGCCCGTACCGCCCATGATTCCACCCTCCAGCCGTTTTCGGAGATGGAGCACTATAAGCATGCCGATGAGCTGCCGCCCGAGATTATGGCGGACAGCTACGACAAGCTGGAGCGCTTGTGCCTCAAATATATGAATGAGGACGACTTCTCCAAGGTGGAGCAAGCCTACTGCTTTGCCGCCGAGAAACACTGTAACCAAAAGCGCCGCTCGGGTGAGATGTACATTAACCATCCCGTCGAGGTTGCCATCATTTTGGCCGATCTCAAGATGGACTGTGACGTGGTGTGCGCCGCGCTGTTGCACGATACCGTCGAGGACACCGAGACCTCGCTCACCGATGTTTCCGGCCTGTTTGGCGATACGGTGGCCGAGCTCGTCGATGGCGTGACCAAGCTCACCAACATCGAAGTCGACAGCATGGACGAGAAGCAGGCGCTCACGCTGCGCAAGATGTTCCTCGCCATGTCCAAGGACATTCGCGTCATCATCGTTAAACTTGCCGACCGTCTGCACAACATGCGAACGCTGGCAGCCCTGCGCGAGGATCGTCGCCTGTTTAAGGCTCGCGAGACCATGGACGTGTACGCGCCCTTGGCCGACCGCCTGGGCATGAGCTCTATTAAGTGGGAGCTCGAGGACCTGTCCTTCTTCTACCTGGAGCCCGATGCCTACCAGCGCATCGCGCGCATGGTGGCGGAGTCTCGTGAGGTCCGTGAGCGCTATCTGGCCGAGACCATCAAGACGCTTACCGATGAGCTCAACCGCATTGGTCTGGAGGACTTCCAGATCAACGGCCGCTCCAAGCACTATTGGTCCATCTACCAAAAGATGAAGCGCAAGGGCAAGGAGTTCTCCGAGATCTACGACCTGGTGGCGCTGCGCGTAATTACCCATTCGGTGCGCGATTGCTACTCCACGCTCGGTGCGGTGCATACGCTGTGGCACCCCATGCCTGGTCGCTTTAAAGACTATATCGCCATGCCCAAGGTCAATAACTACCAGTCGCTCCACACGACGGTCATCGGCCCTACGGCTCGTCCGCTCGAGATTCAGATTCGAACCTACGAGATGCATGAGCAGGCCGAGTACGGCATTGCCGCCCACTGGCTATATAAGAAGTCGGGCGGATCGTCTGCTTCCAAGACCAATGACGCTCAACGTTTGGACGACCAGATCAACTGGCTCAAGCATTCGCTCGATTGGGCGGCTTCCGACGAGATTACCGATGCCAAGGAATACCTGCACTCGCTGAAGGTCGATCTGTTCGATCAGGAGATCTTTGTCTTCACGCCCAAAGGCGAGGTCATGGCGCTTCGTGCTGGCTCCACGCCGCTCGACTTTGCCTATGCCGTTCATACCGAGGTGGGAAACCATTGCGTCGGCGCCAAAATCAACGGTGCGGTGGCTCCGCTCACGCACGAGATCAAGACGGGCGACCGCGTTGAAATCCTGACTAACAAGAGTTCCAAGCCGTCGCGCGATTGGCTCAAGATCGTTAAGACACCTTCCGCCAAGTCAAAGATCCGCCGCTATTTTGCCGCTGCGACCAAGGACGACGACGCTGCCGCCGGTCGCGATATGCTGGCCAAGGACCTGCGTAAGCGTGGCTATGGCATTTCTACGCCGCGTTCGACGCGTGCACTCAACGCCGTGGCGGAGCAGTTTAACTTCAAGCAGCTCGAGGACCTGTTTGCCGCCGTCGGCGCCGGCAAGGTTGCCCCGCGCGCTGTGGGCAATAAGGTCGAGCAAATCTTGGACCCCAAGCCCGAGGAACAGCTCACCAAGGCCGAGGCTATCGCCGAGGTCGTGAAGCAGCCCGCTCGCGGCTCCAACCGCAAGCCGCAAAAGCGCGGCAAGAGCGCCAGTAACGGCATTATCGTCAAGGGCGAGAGCAACAGCGGCCTGCTGGTCCGTCTGGCTCATTGCTGCAACCCCGTGACGGGTGACGACATCGTCGGCTTCATCACGCGCGGTCGTGGCGTTTCGGTGCATCGCGCCAACTGCCCCAACGTCAAGGGTCTTATGGAACATCCCGAGCGCATGATCGATGTGGAGTGGGACGGCGCTGCCGACACCCTCTTCCAGGTCGAGATCGTGGTCGAGTGCCTGGACCGCATGGGCCTGCTCAAGGATGTCACCATTGCCATTGGCGATGCGGGCGGCAATATCCTTTCTGCCGCCACATCGACCAACCGCGAGGGTATTGCAACCCTGCGCTTCATGGTCGAGATCTCGGACGCGAGCGGTCTGGATCCGCTGCTGGCTTCCATCAGCAGTGTCGATTCGGTCTACGACGCTCGCCGTCTTATGCCCGGCGAAGGCGGAGCTCAGCTCAAACGCCGTGTGTAGGTGCGAGAGCCTCTCAGCATCATAGATATTGGTTACGTTCGAGGCATCGTTTGGTGCCTCGAACGTATTTTAGAAGGAGGGTATGCGCATGGGCGATATGACTTTGGACCTGACACCCCGAGGTGCGGCTTCGATTGAGACACTCGTCAACGGCCCGATTCAGACCAACAGCTACGCCGTGATTTCGAATGACGAGTGCTTAATCGTCGATCCGGCGTGGGAGGGCGAGCGTCTTGTGGAGCATATCCGCACCGCGCATCCCGAGGTGCGCGTACTCGGCTCTGTCTGCACGCACGGTCATGCCGACCATGTTGGCGGGGTTGCCGGGGTTCGAGCTGTCGTTGGCGACAGCGCACTATATGAGTTGTGCGCTAAGGACGTGACGGTACCTCGCGCAAATATCGAGGAGCAGCGCGCCATGTGGGGTATCGAGACGCCCGATCCGGGTGAGCCGACGCGCTTGCTTGCCGAGGGCGATACAATCGAGGTGGGCGACGTCTGTCTGCAGGTGATCGAGACGCCGGGGCATACGCCGGGCGGCATCGTCCTGTTCGCCGCGACCGAGCAGGGGAACATCGCCTTTGTGGGCGACACGCTTTTCCCGGGCAGTCACGGTCGTACCGATCTTTCCGGCGGTGACGAGGCGGCGATTATGCGCTCGCTCTCCAAACTTGCCAAGACGCTTCCGCCCGATACCGTTTGCTTGACGGGCCATGGCGATTCGACCACGATGGCGCGCGAACTTATGCAGAACCCGTTTATGCAGATGTAGGCTCGAAGCCGTCTTTCGAACCACGAAGACCGCTCAATCGTCAAGCTATTTTCCCCAGTGGGTCGATTCTGTGGGGCAAACGGTCAAAATTTGTCCAATCGGATGGTATTCGTGAACAAACGAACGTTTATGCTCGGGTATGTCGTGGTAAAATCTCAGGCGTTATCGGAGCAACCTTACAGGAGGTTTCTTTTATGCTCGTCAACGCAGCAGACATGCTCAAGAAGGCCGAGGCCGGCAAGTACGCTCTCGGTGCCTTCAACACCAACAACCTCGAGTGGACCCTGGCTATTCTCCAGGCCGCCGAGGAGGCCAAGTCTCCGCTGATCCTTCAGTGCACCGCTGGTGCCGCTAAGTGGATGGGCGGTTTCAAGGTCTGCGCCGACATGGTCAAGGCTGCCGTCGAGGCCACGGGCGTTACCGTCCCCGTCGCCCTTCACCTCGATCACGGTTCTTACGAGGACTGCTTCAAGTGCATCGAGGCCGGCTTCACGTCCATCATGTATGACGGCTCTCACGAGGAGACCTTCCAGCTTAACCTCGACCGCACCAAGGAGCTCGTTGAGCTTGCCCACTCCAAGGGCATGTCCATCGAGGCCGAGGTCGGCGGCATCGGCGGCACCGAGGACGGCGTGACCTCCAACGGCGAGCTCGCTGACCCCGCTGAGTGCAAGCAGATTGCTGACCTGGGCGTCGACTTCCTCGCCTGCGGTATCGGCAACATCCACGGCGTGTATCCCGCCGACTGGGCTGGCCTTTCCTTCGAGCGTCTGGGCGAGATCAAGGCCCAGACCGGCGACCTGCCCCTCGTCCTGCACGGTGGCACCGGCATCCCCGAGGATCAGATCAAGAAGGCCATCTCCCTGGGCATCTCCAAGATCAACGTCAACACCGACCTGCAGCTCGTCTTCGCCAAGGGCGTCCGCGAGTACATCGAGGCTGGCAAGGATCAGCAGGGCAAGGGCTTTGACCCCCGCAAGCTCCTCAAGCCTGGTCGCGACAACATCGTTGCCCGCACCAAGGAGCTCATGGAGGAGTTTGGCTCCGTCAACAAGGCGTAAGCGTCGCTAAACTTCCCGTCGGAAGCCCCGTCCCCCTACACTGTTTCCTTTGCGCTCACCTGGCTTCGCCAGAAGTCGCGCCAAGGAAACAGTTCCGGGGGACGGGGCTTCCTTCGTTTAACGCCGCAGGGTTACGAGTCTGAATTAAGATGGCTACTGGCTTTGCCAGAAGTCGCGCGACGGAATCAGCTCCGGGGAAACGGGGCCTCCTTTGTTAACTCGCTACAGGGTTACCGGGCTGAATTCATTTTTTATAGGTACCGTTTATCGGTGTTGAGGGTTCCTTTATTGGGGCTTTCTTTTTATCTCGCTACAATGGACTTCAAGAGTTCTAATGACTTGGAGTTTGGTATGGCTGTTATTAATGTGCTGCCTTCGGATGGGAAGGTTATTGACGAGGGTCCTGTTGGTTGCTCTGTTGATGTTTGCAATGATGACTTCCGTTTTCTAGATGTTGGCTTGCCACCCGAGATTCTGCGTTTAAAGGACGCGGGGTATCTTTCGCAGGCTATTGAGGCTTGCGACCGCCTACTTGCCCAAGATCCCGATCCCTCGCTTGCTGCCTGCGTTCGTGCCGAGCGGTATCGCATGCTTGAGACGCCGCTTCATTTTTCGGTGTCGCGCGATCGAGCTATTGCGATGATTCGCGAGGAGTGGCCTGAGTTTACCGAGGAGCAGTTTGACGATCTGATTGACCGTAAGCGTATTGACTGGCGCTTTATCGATGGCGAGCTGTTCGTTCTCGACAACTTCCTCGATTCGCTTCGCGTATATCCCAAAGAGGTTCCCGGCATGCGGCCCGATCCTACGGACGGAATTGCACTGCGCAACGAGATGCTCAAGGAGATGGAGTCGCAAAATGGATTGGCTCGCGTCATTACGCTTAAAGCGTCCGTGTCTGTCCCCGGCGCTCTGGAGGGGGAGACCGTTTGCGCTTGGCTTCCCGTCGCGGCTGCCTGCCGTCAGCAGTTTCGGGTCGAGATTCTCGACATGACGCCGGAGGGTGCTGTTGCTCCCGCGAATGCTTCGGCGCGTACCGTCTCGTGGTCTTCTTCGAGCGAGCGCTCATTCTCGGTGACTTATCGTTATCACATCGATGCTGCTTATTGTGATGTCTACGGTGGCACACTTCCGGTTCATCCGCGTATGGACGCGCCTCTGCCCGAGGATATTTCCGAGGACCGTCCGCACATTGCATTTACGCCGTATCTGCAGCAGCTGACGGCCAGCGTTGTTGGCGGACTCGAGGATCCGCTCGATCGCGCTCGTGCTATCTATGATTATCTGACGCAGCATATCGACTATCGCTATCAGCCGCCGTACTTGCTTTTGGGATCTATTGCCGATGACTGCGCGCATTCGCTCCGCGGCGATTGCGGCGTTATGGCGCTCACGTTTATCACCATGTGCCGTATCGCGGGCGTGCCTGCCCGTTGGCAGAGCGGCCTGTACGTTGCGCCCGATTCGGTGGGGTCGCACGACTGGGCAGAGTTCTATACGCCGCAGACCGGTTGGCTCAACGCCGACGTGTCATTTGGATCTTCTGCTCACAGGATGGGGGAGGAGTGGCGCCGCCGTCACTACTTTGGCAATCTCGACCCATGGCGTATGGTGGCCAACAATCGATTCCAGGCAGAGTTTGAGCCCTCTTTCGACGGCATGCGCGAGGACCCTTACGATAACCAGATGGGTGAGGCTTCGGTCGACGGTCGCGGATGCCGTCAGCGCGAGATGCTACGCACGGTCGAACTCATCGAAATGCTCGAAGTTCCATTTTCGGACTAATCGGTAGAAAGCTGTGATAAACTAACTCACGCATTGCGTGCCCGAGTGGCGGAATTGGCAGACGCAGTGGACTCAAAATCCACCGTTGGCAACAACGTGCGAGTTCGAGTCTCGCCTCGGGCACCATACATGCAAGTGAGCGTTCAAGGGGGTTGCGGCCCCCTTTTTCGTGCCGAACTCGCGTGAGCGCGCGGAGCGTTAAGCAAACAGGCCTGTGGCCTGTTTGTAGCGGAGCGTGGCGAGGGCGCCATGCGCCCGAAGCCCGGGGCTTCGCGAAGCGAAGTCCCTTCGAGTCTCGCCTCGGGCACCATACATGCACCTGCGCTTCAAGGGGGTTGCGGCCCCCTTTTTCGTGTACGTAATGTGATAACGCGCTGTACGTGTTATTATTCGCAAGGCGTTGTTTCCGCAATGCCCTAAAGAGGAACCCGAGGGTTCCCACCTTTTGGCGCCAATGAGCAGCTGACTGGTCATACAACTTAGATTACCTTCCTCAAATCGAGGAAGTCTATGTGTACGACCTGGTTGCTGAGAAGCGCCGGGTTATTTTTTTATGAATGGAGGTAGGGAAAATAGCTAAGTCTGATGACACCCGCATCAACGACGAGATCACTGCATCTTCGTGCCGTTTGATTGGCGTCGATGGCTCTCAGCTCGGCCTGTTCGCCATCCGCGATGCCCAGCGCGTCGCCGACGATCAGGGTCTCGACCTGGTCGAGATCGCTCCCAACGCGGAGCCGCCGGTCTGCAAGGTCATGGACTACGGTAAGTTCAAGTACCAGCAGGCCATGAAGGCCAAGGCTGCTCGTAAGAACCAGTCCAAGGTCGAGGTCAAGGAAATGAAGTTCCGACCCAAGATCGACGTTGGCGACTACGAGACCAAGAAGGGCCACGTTCTGCGTTTCCTCAAGAAGGGCGCGCGCGTTAAGATCACCATCATGTTCCGCGGCCGTGAGATGGCTCACCCGGAGCAGGGCCTTAACGTTCTCGAGCGTCTCGCCGAGGATCTCAAGCCTTACGCTACGGTCGAGTCCAAGCCTAAGATGGAAGGCCGTAACATGCTTATGCTGCTCGCCCCGATTAAGGGCGCCTTCGATGAGGATAAAGCGGCAAGCGATACCAAGTAACTAGTGTTCTGTAACCGATTAAGGAGTATTTCATGCCTAAGATGAAGTCCCACAGCGGCACCAAGAAGCGTTTCCGCAAGACTGGTACCGGCAAGCTTATGCGCGCCAAGGCTTTCAAGAGCCACATCCTGAGCAAGAAGTCCACCAAGCGTAAGCGTGGCTTCCGTCAGGAGACCGAGATCGCCGCTGCCGACCGCAAGGTCATCAAGTCGCGTCTCGCCTAAGTTCGTTTTTTCGTTTTACCGTCTAGGAGTTGATAGAACATGGCACGTATTAAGCGCGCTGTTGCCGCCAAGAAGAAGCGCCGTACCGTTATGCACCGTGCGAAGGGTTACTACGGTGCCGCTTCGCGTACTTACAAGCATGCTAAAGAGCAGGTCCAGCACTCCCTGCAGTATCAGTATCGTGATCGCCGCAACAAGAAGCGCGAGATCCGTTCTCTTTGGATCACTCGTATCAACGCTGCTGCTCGCCTGAACGACATCTCTTACTCTCAGTTCATGCACGGCCTGAAGGTTGCCGGCATCGAGCTCGACCGCAAGGTCCTGGCTCAAATGGCTTACGAGGACATCGAGTCCTTCAACGAGCTGGCTACCATCGCCAAGAAGGCTCTCGAGGCCTAATAGATTCTCTTGAATCGCTAGGGGAGTGTCGCGTTGTGTGCGGCGCTCCCTCTTTTTATCTGAGGCGCGGTTTACATTGCTAAAAGCGCGGGTAGATAAACACTTACAGGTGACCGATCTCTATATATTCCTGAACCAAAGGGTCATCATCTGATACGTGCGGAAGATCCGCACCAGTCTTTCTATTACCTATAGAAAGCAATATGTTGTGTAGGACTTGTGAAGAGTGGAATTGACGTCCCACAGGGCTTCGCGGTCTGGCAATATATCTCCTTGCCGCGCGGCCCGGTGGAACCGGATGAGCCGCA
>UQLD01000010.1 GCA_900541855.1 uncultured Collinsella sp. | reverse complement strand
TCCGCACATGTGCGGATGAATTTGGGAAGTGTTCGGATGAAGTTGATATTCAAGGGGTTATGAACGATTGCACCGCGCCCGATGGTGACTGTGCGCGCATGGGCGCGTGCTGCTATCATCCCCTGTGGGCCGGAGCTCAGGCGTTGATGCGCGACTACCTCGATTCCGTTTCGCTCGGCGACATCGTCGCTCACCGCCAGTTCCCGGCCGTCGATCCCAAGTTCGCCGACCGCGAAGCGTTTCCCGAGTACGCCACCTGCGCGTGCGCTTACCGGGAGGAATAGCGCCGCATAAGGAGCATAGCCATGATTCAGGACCCCTTTCGTTCGATGATTCGTTCGGAAGGGGTCCTGCGTTATCGCGACCTTCCGTGGCGCCGCACACGCGATCCGTACATCATTTGGCTTTCTGAGGTCATGCTGCAGCAAACGCAGGTGCCGCGTGTGGAGGCGCGCATGCCGGTGTGGCTCGATCGTTTTCCGACTGTGCAGGCGCTTGCCCAGGCCGCGCCTTCCGATGTTTTGGACGCTTGGCAGGGCATGGGCTACAACCGACGCGCTCTGGCGCTTCATGGGGCCGCTCAACGGGTCGTAGAGGATTGGGGCGGGGAGTTTCCGCGCGAGACGCACAATCTGGTCGCGCTGCCCGGTATTGGCCCGGCAACGGCGCAGGGCATCCGTTCGTTTGCGTTTGATCTTCCAGGCGTGTATCTAGAGACCAACGTGCGCACGGTCTTTCTACATCATTTCTTTCCCGATGTGCCGGCCGTTCCCGATCGCGAGCTGGTGCCGCTGATTCAGGCAGCCTGTCCGGCGGCCCCCGGTGCGTCGGCGGACGAGATCGCTCCCTTTGCCGTGCCGCTCGATGATGCCGACACGCCGCGCGCGTGGTATTACGCGTTGCTAGATTACGGCGCATATCTAAAAAAGACGTTGCCCAATCCGTCCAGGCGCTCGGCGGGCTATAGCCGTCAATCAAAGTTTGAGGGCTCGCGTCGCCAAAAGCGCGCCCACATTGTGCGCATGCTGCTAGCAGCGCGCGATGGGCATCCTGCGGGGATAACGCTTGCTGATGCCGTGGTGGGCGTTAACGAGATGGAGACGGCAGCCGGTCGCGGGCCGGTCGAGTGCGAGCTGGTCGCAAGCATTCTTGCCGATCTGGAGCGCGAGGGCTTTTGCCGCTCCGAGGGCGATCGTTGGTTGAGTGTGTAGCCCGCTCAAATCTGAAGAACGGGATTGTAAGGTTTAAATTCGCGGCTTGAGGGCATCCTAAAGACAAGGTCGCTCAAAGCCTATGGGCGGCACGTGTTGAAGGGAAGTACACCTATGGATTTTGAGAACTCTCAGACCAAGAAGAACCTCGAGACTGCTTTTGCCGGTGAGTCCCAGGCACACACCAAGTATCGCTACTATGCATCCAAGGCCAAAAAGGACGGCTACGTTCAGATCTCGAATATCTTTGCCGAGACGGCGGGCAACGAGTCCGAGCATGCCAAGCTGTGGTTTAAGTATCTGCACGACGGCGCCGTTCCGGGCACTCTGGACAACCTGCGCGACGCCGCCGCGGGCGAGAACTACGAGTGGACCACGATGTACGACGAGTTCGCCAAGACCGCCGAGGAGGAGGGCTTTGTCGAGATCGCCGAGAAGTTCCGTGGCGTCGCCGCCGTCGAGAAGGCCCACGAGGAGCGCTACAACAAACTCGTCGAGCGCATCGAGTCGGGCGAAGTGTTTGAGCGTGAGGGCGTGAAGGTGTGGAAGTGCCTGAACTGCGGGCACCTGCACGTTGGTGCCGAGGCGCCTGAGGTGTGCCCGGTGTGTAACCACCCGAAGGCGTACTTTGAGGAGCAGGTGGTGAACTACTAGCGCTTGGCGCTAGCGTGAGCTGGGCCGGGAGGGCCGGACTACCTTCCCTCCTCGCTCACGGCTTCGCAGGGTCGCGTTGAGGGAAGGTAGTCCGGCCCTCCCGGCCCGCTTTGGGTCGTCGCGTGCTCGCTACAGAAAAGCTGATAAAAAAGTTTGTGTGCCGCCCCTTATGGGGCGGCACGTTTTTGTGGGGGCCGGTTGGGGCGGTGACGTTGCTTAGAGGGTACACTGGGTAGCGTTGGCTATTCGTTTCCTCTTGTGAGGTGTTGGTTATGGGTAAGAAGTCTCGGGCTCGGGTTGCTGCGGCGGGAACTCGCAAGGATCCTGGTCGTCGGGTTGCCGAGGGTAAAAAGGCCGATCGTGCTGAGAAGGACAAGAAAGTCGGCGCGCATGCTCATCCTGAGTGGGCGCCTCATTTGAATTCGGCTAGTGAGGATTTGACTGCCAAGTTGTTTACTCTGGTCGAGGTAATTTTGGGCGTGGTGCCCCTTGTGGTTATCGGTTTATTCTTGGCTTCGAAGGACGCCACGAGTGTCGATAAACTCACCGAGGTCTTTTCGCAGGACCCCTCGATGGTGGTCTCGTTTATTTCTGCGTGCTTGCAACCGTTTGTGGCGTACATGCTGTATATGGTCTACCGCAAATACTGCGAGGGTGATGCGGGCTTTGCCGCCGGTAACCTGATCGGTCTTTTGTGCTCCGAGATCCTACTGCTCAATATCCCGGGCGTCATCGGTATGGGCATCTTGCTGTGGCGTGTTTGGCGCAACGTCGCCCCGCACTTTGAGAGCTGGTTGTTTGAACGCCGTGCAATGGGCGTGCTGGCAGACATCGCGGGCTCGCTCGTGATTCTAGCCTTGGCGTTTCTGTGCGCCACCGCCGCCCGCGGTCTCGCGGGCATGTAGTCTGTCCTCACCGACCACGGAGCGCAGGGCGGGGAAACCTTTCCCTCTCGCTCACGGCTTCGCAGGGTCGCGCGAGGCAAAGGTTTCCCCGCCCTGCGCTCCGGCGTTGAGTCGTCGCATGCTCGTTACAGAAAAGCTGATAACTAAGTTTGTGTGCCGCCCCTTTTGGGGCGGCACGTTTTTGTATGGGGTCCCTGTCTTCACAATTTCCGTCAAGTTTTTGGTTAGATTTTGGTCAGTTGGTGTAAGGGTGGAAGGCCAAAAGATTGCTGGCGAAAAAAGCTCAGAGAAAGTGCTGGTAGGGGAGTTGTTGAGGTTTTCGACAGCTTTTGAGCAAAAGAAACTTTGTGGCTATTGCCGGCGATTGCGTTGTCGCGGTCATGGCGGTGCGGGATGCTGGTCGTAAGCGTCGAATGCTCCGATTTTGGAGGCCAGCATGGATCTGTTTCTTGAGACTCCGCAGCAACAAGCCGAGCGCATGTTGCGTCAGCAGCAACGACTCATGGAGATACAAATGCAAGGGGCGGCAGTCCAGCCCTTTGCGCAAAATGTCGTGCCCGCTGCTGTACCTGCAGCTGTGCCCGGGTGTGAATCGGCGCCAGAGGCCTATTCCGTACAGCAAGATTCATATGCGCAGGAGCTCGCGTTCGACAAGCGTCGTGCGCGTCGTCGCCGTGTGGGCCAGCGCTTGCGCACATTGGCGATGATCGTGCTCATCCCGTTAGGGCTTGCGGCCATCTTTCTGGCGTCGTATGCCCTCACGTGCATCCTCAACGGCGCATCGCCCAACGAGGTGCTCCAACATCTGTCAGCCCTCGGCCAGCGCCTAGGCGACGTCATGACAACCATTCGCACCGGCTGGGAGAGCTAGCGTTTTAGCGTCCGCGGCTCTAAGAGAAATTTGTCTGCAAGGCAGTGGGTGATCCGTGCGTGTGGCGGGGTAAGATTGATCGCGGTTTTGATTGGTGCTCGATTGGGTTTGTTGGGCGGAGTTTATGTCTGCTATTGATATTGTGCTTGTTGCGATCGCCTTGGTGGCGGTGGGGGTTGCTGTGGCTTGCGCCCTCCAGCTCAAGAGCCTGCGTGCCGAGTTGCGGGAGCGTGGCGACAGTAGCGCGGAAACGCTGGCAGCACTCGAGCAGGCCAACAACGCGCTCGATGCCCTGAACGTCGCGCTGGCCGAAACTCGCCGCACGGCCAATGCCATCGCGCAGCAGCAGACGACAGATGCGGCCGTGGAGCAGCAACGTTACCTGACCATCGCACGTGAGTTTTCGCAAGCTGGTGACCGGATGGATGACCTGCGCCGCGAGACGGCCCAACAGCTCGGTGCCAACCGCGAGGGCATCGAGCACCGCCTGGACAAGGTGCGCGAGACGGTCGATGCCCAGCTGGGTGCTATCCGCAAAGACAACAACGTGCAACTCGATCAGATGCGCGCAACGGTGGACGAGAAGCTCTCCCGCACGCTCAACGATCGCCTGTCGGCATCGTTTAAGCAGGTGAGCGACCAGCTCGAGGCCGTGTACAAGGGCCTGGGCGACATGCAATCCATCGCCACCGGCGTGGGCGATCTTAAGCGCGTGCTGGGCAATGTGAAGGCGCGCGGTATTTTGGGCGAGGTGCAGCTGGGTGCGATCCTGACGGACATCCTCACACCCGACCAGTATCTGGAAAACGTTGCCACCAGGCCCGGAGCCTCGGAGCGTGTTGAGTTTGCCGTCAAGCTGCCGGTGGACGAGGGCGATCCCGTGCTGCTGCCGATTGACTCCAAGTTTCCGGGCGACGCGTACGAGCATTTGCTCGACGCGCAGGAGTCGGGCGATGCGGAGACCGTGGCGGCTGCGCGCAAGACGCTCGACACCATGGTCAAGCGCGAGGCCAAGGATATCTGCGAAAAGTACCTGAGTGTGCCGGCAACGACCAACTTTGGCATCATGTTCGTGCCGTTTGAAGGACTGTACGCCGAGGTCGTCAGCCGCCCCGGGCTTATCGAGACCCTGGGCCGCGACTATCACGTCAACGTTGCCGGCCCCAGCACCATGGCGGCCATTCTCAACAGCCTGCAGATGAGTTACCAAACGTTTAAGCTGCAAAAACGCACCGACGATGTACTGCGCGTGCTCTCCGCTGTCAAGGCCGAGCTGCCGCGCTATCAAAAGGCGCTGCGCCGCGCCCAGCAGCAGATCGAGACCGCGGGCAAAACGGTCGAGGGCATCATCACCACGCGCACCAACGTCATGGAGCGCAAGCTCAAGGACATCGACGCCCTGGAAGATGCCGAGGAGGCCGACGAGATCTTGGGGCTTACGTCTGCGAGCCTGCTCGCAGACCAAAAAGACGAGGACTAGCTTCATCTGACGGCGGGGCGCCTGCGCAAGCGCGGGGCGCGGGCGCTTTTCGCGTCGCACTTGCCTGAAGTGCGCTTTAGTGTGCAACAATGGCGTTTCGCCCTATCAGACGCGAAAGGAAGCCCATGTCTCAGAGAAACACCAGTCCGCTCAAACGCTCCACCGTGCGTCGCACGCTGCAGCGTTTTTGGGACGTCACGCGCACGCAGCCGCTGATCGTCTTTCTCTCGGTGTTCTCGTCGGCGGGCTACATCTTTTTGCTCACGTTTGCCAACACCTATGTGATGGCCCTCATCGTCGACCGCGTCCAGGCCGGTCCCGTGGCAGGCGACCAGGTGTTTGAGGTCTTTGGTCCTTACATTCTGGCGCTCGTGCTCGTTAACCTAGTGGGCCAAATCCTCTCCAAGCTGCAGGACTACACCGTCTACAAGCTCGAGATTGCGGGCAACTATCACCTGGCGCGCCTGTGCTTCGACACGCTCTCCAATCAATCCATGACATTTCACACCAGCCGCTTTGGCGGATCGCTCGTGAGCCAGACGAGCCGTTTTATGAGCGGCTATACGGGGCTGGTCGACGTGACGGTGTATTCGCTCATCCCCACCATCACCTCGGTCATCTGCACGGTGGCGGCGCTCGCCCCGGTGGTGCCGACGTTTACCGTGATCCTGGTGTGCATCATGGCCGTCTACATCGCGTTTGTCTGGCTTATGTACAAGCGCATCATGCCGCTTTCGGCCGCGACGTCCGCCGCGCAGAACAAGCTCTCGGGCGTGCTCTCCGACGCGGTCACGAATATCCTGGCCGTCAAGACCTGTGGGCGCGAGGACTTTGAGCGCGATCTGTTCGACGCCGCCGATCGTGCCGCGCGCGACGCCGAGACGGTCTCGATGCACGCCATGATGCAGCGCAACTTTACGACCTCGGGCCTCATCGTCATCACCATGGCCGTGGTGAGTGTGTTCGTGGCGGGCGGCAACGCGTGGTTTGGCATCTCGGCCGGCTCGCTCGTCATGATCTTTACCTACACCTATAACCTCACCATGCGCCTGAACTACGTGAGTTCCATGATGCAGCGCATCAACCGCGCGCTCGGCGATGCGGCCGAGATGACGCGCGTGCTGGACGAGCCACGTTTGGTGGCGGACGACCCGGACGCCCCTGAGCTCAAAGTGACCGAGGGCGCGATTGATTTTGAGCACCTGAGCTTTGCGTACCGTGACGCTGCGGCGGGCGAGAGCGTGTTCGATAACCTGACACTTCATGTGGCGGCGGGCCAGCGCGTGGGCCTGGTGGGCAAATCGGGTTCGGGTAAGACGACGCTCACCAAGCTGCTGCTGCGCCTGGACGATGTTCAGGGCGGCCGCGTGCTCGTGGACGGCCAGGATGTCTCGCGCTGTACGCAGCAGAGCCTGCGCCGCCAGGTTGCCTACGTGCCGCAGGAGGCGCTGCTGTTCCACCGCTCCATTCGCGAAAACATTGCCTACGGTCGTCCCGACGCCACTGATGAGCAGATTCGCGAGGCCGCGCGCCTGGCCAACGCCCTGGAGTTTATCGACCGCTTGCCTCGTGGCTTTGACACCATGGTGGGCGAGCGCGGCGTCAAGCTCTCGGGCGGCCAGCGTCAGCGCGTGGCTATCGCCCGCGCCATCCTAACCGACGCGCCGATTCTGGTGCTCGACGAGGCGACCTCTGCCCTCGACAGCGAGTCCGAGGCGCTGGTGCAGGAGGCGCTCGAGAACCTGATGCGCGGCCGCACCTCCATTGTGGTGGCGCACCGCCTGTCTACCGTGGCGGCGCTCGACCGCATTGTGGTGCTGGCCGATGGCGAGATCGTCGAGGACGGCACGCATGCGCAGCTCGTCGAGGCGGGTGGCGAGTACGCGAGCCTGTGGAGCCGTCAGACCGGCGCATTCTTGGAGGCGTAAGCGTCTCGGACGTGGGACAATTGTGCCCATAAGTTTATTGTGCCGTTGAGCCGAGGAGTCGTTATGCCACGCGAGACCAATGCCGCCAAGCGCGAGCGCGCCGTTGAGGTGTGTGAGCGCCTCAACCGTCGCTATGGCCCGGTCGAGTGCTTTTTGGACCACGAGAATCCCTTCCGCCTGCTGATCGCGGTGCTGCTCTCGGCGCAAACGACCGATGCGCAGGTCAACAAGGTGACGCCGCGGCTGTTTGCCCAGTGGCCCACGCCCGAGGCCATGGCTGGGGCGAGCGTGGCTGACGTGGCAGACACCATCAAGTCACTCGGCTTCTACAAGAGCAAAGCCAAGCATGCCGTCGAGGCCGCGCAGATGATCGTCGCCGACTATGGCGGCGAGGTGCCGGCCGACATGAAGGAACTCGTGAAGCTGCCGGGCGTGGGACGCAAGACGGCGAACATCGTGCTCAACGTGGGGTATGGCATCGTGGAGGGCATTGCGGTGGACACGCATGTCAACCGCATTGCGCACCGCCTGATGCTGAGTCCCAAGACGCATGCAAAGGAGCCACTCAAGACCGAGCAGGATTTGCTCAAGATTTTGCCGCACGAGTATTGGGAGTCGGTTAACCATCAGTGGATCACCTTCGGTCGCGAGATCTGCGACGCCCGCAAACCCAAGTGTGACGAGTGCCCGCTGGCAGATTTGTGCCCCAGCGTGCGCGTAGCGGGGTAGGGCGGAACGCATCTTCGTCTGGCGTTTTTTGCGGGGCTGGGTTTGCCCTTGAGCCGGAGTCCTCTCCATGCGCTACCATGACAGACAATGTATTTGACGTACGACCCGCCGAGCTTGCCCCGGCGGGCTTTTGGCGTTGCAATGCCGGAGGAACAGCATGCTCATTCACCGTATAGCCGCGCAGCTCTACACTGCCGAGGCGCTGCAGACCGTCGAGGCCGGACTCGATGCCGGCGAGGACGTGACGCTGGCTGTGTCGCAGTCGGGCCGCACGCTTATGGCGGCCGCCCAGTTTGCGCGCCGCCCGCGTCCCACGGTCTACATTGTGAGTGGCGAGGATGCGGCCGATCGCGCCGCGCGCAGCCTTGCCGCCTACGTGGGCCTAGCGCACGTGTGCCGTTTTCCCGAGCGCAAGGACTATCCGTGGCGCGAGCAGGCGCCCGACGATGCCGTGGTGGCGCAGCGCTGCGAGGCACTGGGACGCATCGTGCGCGGAGACAACTGCATCATGGTCGCCTCGGCTCGCGCGCTGCTGCGTTGCGTGCCGCCGGTCGAGAGCCACTATTGGGAGTCCACGACCTTTGCGGTGGGCGAGGAGATTCCCTTTGACGAGGTGCCGCAGCGCCTGGTGGGCATGGGCTACACCAATGCCGGTGCCGCCGATGCGCCCGGTCTGTTCCGCGTGCACGGTGACACCGTCGAGGTGTTTCCCGCGCAGGAAAAGGCGCCCGTGCGCATTGAGTTTTTCGGCGATGAGATTGACCGCATCCGCCGTATGGTGAGCTCCACGGGCCAAACCATCGGCAACGAGGACAGTATCGAGGTCTTCCCCTGCCGCGAGCTGGCGCTTACCGACGATGCCGTCCACAACATGCACGTGGCGCTCTACCGTGCCAGCCAGGACGACAGCAAGCTGGCGGCGCTGCTCGAGATGGTGGATGCGCGCATCGTCACGCCCGAGCTCGACCGCTTTTTGCCGGTGATGTACGGCCAGACCGTAAGCCCGTTGGCGCACGTGAGCGGCAAGGCACTCGTGGTTCTGTCCGAGCCGCGCTCGCTGTTCGACGACTGCCTGCGCGCCTACGAGGATATTGAGGCCCGTGCCGGCGAGGCAGGGATTGACCGCCTGGATGGTCTGTACGTGCGCGCCCAACAGCTCGATTTTGGTGCCCAGCAGCGCCTGAACTACGTGAGCCTCATCCGTGCCGGCGGTGCGGTGACGGCCGAGCTCAAGATTGAGCAGCCGGCCATCGCAGGCTCGGACAACCGTTTTATGACGCGCATCCAGGAGGTCGTGGGCAAGCGCTATGCCTGCGTGTTTGCCATCCCCGACCGCGGTGCGCGCGAGTCGATGGAGCTCACCTTTGGCGACGAGGGCATTACCTTTGAGGAATCGCTGACCGCGGCGCCCGAAAATGTCGGCGCTATCGGCGACCGCGTTCGCGTGGCAGCGGCGGATTCCGCCGACCGTGCCGCACGCCAGGAGGCCCATGCTTCCATTCGCGAGCGTAAGGCCGACGCGCTCAACGCCCGCTCGCTCGAGGCGGGCGCCGCGCAGGCTGCCGCCGGCGCCGCCGTGCCCACTATTTCGCGCGGACGTGTGACCTTTGTCGATGCCGCCTTGCCGCAGGGCGTGGTGGTGCCCGATGCCAACCTGGCCGTGTTCTCGATCGCCGACCTCAACGCCCGCATGGACGCCAACCGCGCGCGCAGCCGCCGCAAGGTGGACATTACGCAGATCACGTTCCCGTTTAAGCCGGGCGATTACGTGGTGCACGCCACCCACGGCATCGCGCTCTTTAGCGAGATCGCGCGCCAGGAAGTGGGCGGCAAGGAGCGCGACTACTTTTTGCTGGAATATGCCGACGGCGACAAGCTCTACGTGCCGCTCGAGCAGGTCGACCGCATCACACGCTATGTTGGCCCCGACGGCGACAAGCCGCGCCTGACCAGGCTCAATACCGCCGACTGGACGCGTGCCACCAACAAGGCACGCAAGAACGCCAAAAAGCTGGCGTTTGACCTGGTCGACCTGTATACACGCCGCTCGTCGATTACCGGTATCGCCTGTCCGCCCGATACGCCTGAGCAGATCGAGATGGAGGAGAGCTTCCCCTACGACGAGACACGCGACCAGCTGGAGGCTATCGCCGACATCAAGGCAGACATGGAGGCGCCCAAGCCCATGGACCGCCTGCTGTGCGGCGACGTGGGTTTCGGCAAGACCGAGGTCGCCCTGCGCGCAGCCTTTAAGTGCGTGGACTCCGGCCGCCAGGTCATGGTGCTCTGCCCCACGACCATTCTGGCCCAACAGCACTACGAGACATTCTTTGAGCGTTTTGCCCCGTTTGGCTTGGAGGTCGAGGTACTCAGCCGCTTCCGCACGCCGGCGCAGCAAAAGCGCGCGCTCAAGGCGTTTGCCGAGGGCACGATTGATGTGCTCATCGGCACGCACCGTCTGCTTTCGGCCGACGTGAACCCCAAGAACCTGGGTATGGTGATCATCGACGAAGAGCAGCGCTTTGGTGTGCAGCACAAGGAGCAGCTCAAAAACCTGCGCGAGCAAATCGACGTGCTCACGCTTTCGGCAACGCCTATTCCGCGAACCATGCAGATGGCCACGAGCGGCGTGCGCGACATGAGCCTGATCACCACGCCGCCGACTGGGCGTCGTCCCGTGATCGTGCACGTGGGGGAGTACGACCCCGACGTGGTGAGCGCGGCGATTCGCCTGGAGGTGGGTCGCGGCGGTCAGGTGTATTACGTGTCCAACCGCGTCAAGACCATCGACGATGCCGTGGCGCGCGTGCACGAGGCCGCGCCCGAGGCGCGCGTGGGCGTGGCGCACGGCAAGATGAGCCCGCGCGAGGTCGAGGACGTGATGATCGAGTTCGCGACCAAGAAGATCGACGTGCTTATCGCCACGACCATCGTGGAGAGCGGCATCGACAACGCAACGGCCAACACGCTCATCATTGAGGACTCGCAGCGTCTGGGTCTGGCACAGCTCTACCAGCTTAAGGGCCGCGTGGGCCGCTCGGCCACGCAGGCATACGCGTACTTTATGTTCCCCGGCGAGCTGCCGCTCACCGAGGAGGCCACGGCACGCCTGACCGCGCTTTCCGAGTTCCAGGACCTGGGCAGCGGCATGCGCATCGCCATGCGCGACCTGGAGATCCGCGGCGCCGGTTCGCTTATGGGCGCCGAGCAGCACGGTAACCTGTCGAGCGTGGGCTTTGACCTGTTTACGCAGATGCTGGGACAGGCCGTGGACGAGGCGCGCGGCGATGACGACGCCGGCGTGGAGGCGGCGAGCGTGGGCATCAACCTGCCGGCCGACTACTTTTTGTCCGAGGAGTACATGCCGGCGGTGGACCAGCGCGTGCTCGTGTACCGCAAGCTCGCGGCGGCCGAGGACCTGGAGAGTATCGACGAGGTGCAGGAGGAGACCGAGGCCGCGCACGGTGAGCTGCCGTTGGCGGGGCTTAACTTGTTCAACCGCGCTCGCATCCGCATTCGCGGCGAGCGCTTGGGGCTCGAGAGCGTCACGCTCAGCGGTGGACGCATTACCTTCCTGGGGGTTGACGTTCCCAAGAAGGTGGCCTTTGAGCTTAAGACCCGCTATGGCGCGGTGAACTTTCCCAAGAGCCGCAAACTGTCGGTGCCCTACAAGGCGGGTGCCGGCGCGGGCAGCGGCCTGGGTCGCGGTCTCGACGCCAGCGACGGCACCGGCCCCGTGGCCGCGGCACTCATGCTGCTGCAGCAATTAGGCACGAGCGACGATGACTAACAAGTAGGGGCGTGGCGGGGCATAGCTACCAGTTGTTCTTTGCCCCGCCACCTCGCAGGTTGATTCCAGCCCCATCGAAAGGAAAGCATGTTCGGATACATCTATAAGAAAGATGTCGCTATTATCGCGGCCGTCCTGTGCCTTTGTCTGGGCGTGGGCAGCTTCTTTGATTATCAGATCTCGAGTGCGCTGTTCAACATCGGCAGCATGTACGGTCGCTTTGTCGAGGCGGCCGGCGAGCTACCGTTCGAGCTGACGGCGAGCGTCGCGGGCGTTATGCTCGTGCGCGCGGTGCGTTCCGACTCCAAGGCGAGCAAGTGGCTCGCTGCGCTGGGCGTTTTGATCAACGTGGGTCTGGTCGGCTACGAGATTATCGGATCGCTGCGCGTCGGCGGCAAGCTTATTGCGTTTCAGCTGGTTCTGACGTTTGCGTTGGTCATCGCAGCCAACTTCATCGCCTACCGCCTCACGCGCACGACCGAGCCCGACGAGCTTACGCGCTGGGCGTTGATGGTGCTGGCCGTGTGGGTCGCTCAGGCCATCATCCTCAACGTCATTGTTAAGCCGTTATGGTCGCGCCCGCGCATGCGCGTGATCGAGGTCACGCCGGGGCTCAATTTTCAGCCGTGGTGGGTGATCGGCAACCCCGACAAGTGGGCCTATATCGCCGCCGGCGTGATTAAGGACGGGTTCAAGTCGTTTGCGAGCGGACACACGGCGCATGCGGCGATCGGCCTTATGCTCGCCGGGCTTCCCGCGGCAGCCTTTAAGGAAAAACCTTCGCGTCGCCGCGTGATCTTTTGGGCGGCGGTTGTTGTTGCAGCGTTCGTCGCCTTTGGGCGCATCGTGATCGGCGCGCACTTTTTGAGTGACGTGAGCTGCGGTTTTGCCCTGGTACTGGCACTTGAGTGCCTTGCCGCACGCATTGCCTATCCCAACGGCGTACAATAGCTCCGTTTGAATCATCTGGCCGATACCCGGTAAGAGAGGATTGCCATGCTCGCGTTTAACAACGACTATTCCCACGGCGCACATCCGGCAGTGCTGCAGGCGCTCGTCGACACCAATATGGAGCCGCAGCCCGGCTACGGTACCGATGCGCACACCGAGCGTGCCAAGCAGCTTATCCGCGAGGCCTGTCAGGCCCCCGATGCCGACGTGTTTTTTCTGGTGGGCGGCACGCAGGCCAACGCGACGGTGATTGACATGCTGCTCGCGCCGTACGAGGGCGTCGTTGCTGCCGAGACCGGCCACGTCGCCTGCCACGAGGCGGGCGCCATCGAGTTTGGCGGTCACAAGGTGCTCACCATCCCCGGCTACGAGGGCAAGATGCACGCCGAGGATCTGGAGAACTATATCCAGGTGTTCTACGAAAACGAGAGCTACGAGCACACGGTGTTCCCGGGTGCCGTGTACGTGAGTCTATCGACCGAGTACGGCACGCTGTACTCCAAGGCCGAGCTCGCGGCGATTCACGCAGTGTGCCAGAAGCGCCAGATTCCGCTGTTTGTGGACGGTGCTCGCCTAGCCTATGCGCTGGCGGCCGATGAGTGCGACATTACCCTGCCCGAGCTGGCACAGCTGTGTGACGTGTTCTACATCGGCGGCACCAAGTGCGGCGCTCTGTGCGGCGAGGCCGTGGTGTTTTGCGGCATGCACGCTCCGGCGCATCCCATTCCGCGCATTAAGCAGCACGGTGCGTTGCTGGCCAAGGGCCGCCTGACGGGCGTGCAGTTTGAGGCGCTCTTTACCGACGGCCTGTATTTTGAGATTGGTCGCCAGGCGATCGAAACCGCGCAGGCGCTTCGTCGCGTGCTGCACGAGCGCGGCTACCAGTTCTTCTTGGAGACGCCGACCAACCAGCAGTTCGTGATTCTGCCCAACGAGGACATGGCCCGCATTCGCGAGCACGCGGCGATCGAGTACTGGGAAAAGTACGACGATACCCACACGGTGGTGCGCTTTTGCACCAGCTGGGCCACGACGCAGGAGGATATCGACGCGTTGGCGGCTGTCCTGTAGCCTGATGTAATGACGAGGGGCCGCCTTGCGCTAGGTTTGGCGCAAGGCGGCCTTTGTTTTTGAGGGAGAAGGGTTGTATGACCGAGATGTCCGAGCCGACGATTCGCCTGGCGACGCCCGATGATGCGCCGGCGTTGCTTGCCATCTATGAGCCGTATGTGCGCCAGACGGCGATTACCTGCGAATACGAGGTGCCGAGCGTTGAGGAGTTCGCCGGGCGCATCGAGCGTACGCTCAAGCGCTATCCGTATCTGGTGATGGAGTTGGACGGGCGTCCGGTAGGCTATGCCTACGTGAGTCCGCTTAACAGCCGCGAGGCGTACGACTGGTCGGTCGAGACGTCGATCTACCTGGCGCGCGATGTACGCCACGGCGGGCTGGGCCGCAAGCTGCACGATGCGCTCAAGCAATGCCTGATCGCGATGGGCATCACCAACATGTGCGCCCTCATCGCCGTGCCGCACGATAAGGACGACGAGTACCTGACGCACAACAGCCAGGATTTCCATGCCCATATGGGATATCGCCTGGTGGGCGCTTTCGATCGCTGCGCCCAAAAGTTCGGCCGCTGGTACGACATGTGCTGGATGGAGCTGGTCCTGGCCGAGCGCACACCCAACCAACCCAAGCCAACCTGGTTTCCCGACCTCCCCAAACCTACCATTTAGGGACAGGTTTATTTTGGCAGGTTAGCCGATGGGTTCGGTGTATTTGGCGCGGTCGGTGCGCTGGATGCGCTTGGAGACATGGAGCGGGCGGCCGTCGGTGTCGTAGACGTAGTCGGTGATTAGGATCAGCGCCTGCCCGCGCTCAACGTTGAGCAAAAACGCCTCGTTTTGCGAGGCGTAGCACACCTCAAAGGTCTTATGCCCCTGTGCCGGTGCGCGATGGAACTCCTGTCGCAGCGTGGCGTAGAGCGAACCGTTGATATCGCGATCGATAAGTGCCTCAAAGCTCGGTGGTAGATAGGTGGTCTCCAGGCACAGCGGCGCATCGTCCAGATAACGCAGACGGACAAGTTTGACGAGCTTGCTGCCCACGGCGGCGTCAAAGAACTTAGCTATGCTGCCGGCCGCCTTGGCAAAGCCCGAGTCCACGGTGCGTGTGGTGGGCTTCATGCCCTGACCTTCGACCTGCTTGGTATAGCTCGAAAACACTAGGTTGTTCTCGTGGAGCGCGGGCGTGTCGGCCACAAAGGCGCCGCGCCCGCGCTCGGTACGAATTAGGCCCTCATCAACGAGCACCTTAAGGGCGTGGCGCACGGTGCTGCGCGACAGCCCTGATTCGCCCATGAGCTCCATCTCGGACGGCAGCTTGTCTCCGCGTGCGTAGGTGCCGGCGGCGATGCGGTCGCGCAGCATGCCCGCCAAGCGCTCGTATTGGGCCAGTTTCTTTTTAGACGAAGCGTTCATGCGATCAACCTGTATCTAACTTGTATACTTACCGAACAAAGCATGTATCCAACATGACAACAAAACCGCTGGTAATGGATTGCCGAAAACCTTACCAACAAAATTTCTAAGACAAATATAGCATACAACTAGTCGACATAACCAAAACATGTATGTAACTTGTATGCCATCGAGAGCATCAAACGAGAAGAAAGGCTGATGCACGATGACTACTCAGGAACAGGTTAAGGATGTCGTCTCCCAGGTTTTGGCTGACAAGGCAGACAAGGGCGGCATCAAGCGCGTCGTGTGGATTGGCGCTGGCGGATCCAACGGCGGCAACTATCCTGCCCAGTACTTTATGGAGCACGAGGCCACGCAGGTCGTGAGCTCCAGCTACACCAGCAACGAGTTCGTGCACGCCACCCCGGCCTACGTCAACGAGAACACCCTGGCCGTCGTCGTGTCCATGCGCGGCACCAAGGAGACCATCGTTGCCGCCCAGGTCGCCAAGGACCACGGCGCCAGCACCATCGCCATCTATGTTGACGAGTCCGGCCTCACCGAGGTCTGCGACTACAAGATCCAGTACGACAGCCTGGCCGTCGACGAGTCCTGCATGGGTCGCACCAACTCCGCCGTCGTGACCATGATCGCCATGGAGCTCACGCAGCAGACCGAGGGCTATGCCGAGTACGAGACCGCTATGGCCGCGTTTGACTTGGTCGACCCCATCTATCGCAAGGCCGTCGAGTACACCCGTCCGCTCGCTGCCAAGTGGGCCGAGCAGAACGCCGACAAGCCCTGCATCAACGTCATGGCCCAGGGCCCGCTCTTTGGTGCCGCCTACGTCTTTAGCATCTGCAACGTGCAGGAGATGCTGCAGATCGACTCTTGCACCATCAACACCTGCGATTTCTTCCATGGCCCCTTCGAGATCCTGGACAAGCGCACCTCGCTGTTCCAGCTCATCAGCGTCGGCCGCAGCCGCTGCAACGACGAGCGCGGCATCCGCTTCGTCAACCAGTACGGTGGCGAGCGCGTCTATCAGCTCGACGCCAAAGAGCTCGGCCTCAACGACATCAAGGACAGCGTGAGCGAGTACTTCAACCACCTGATCTTTGCCCCGATCCTCAACAACGTCTACATGCGCGCGCTCTCTGCCGTCACCCACAAGGACTACATGACGCGCCGCTACATGTGGAAGCTCGATTACTAGGGGATGGAGCAGCCTAACAGCTCGATGTCCTCATAAGTTGCGGTGGAATAGTTCCTGTTTGGGGGTCTGAAGCCTCTATTCAGGAACTATTTCACCGCAACTGAATTCATGGCAGCGCTTGGGGACGTTCCTTTTCTGCCGGCAGTTGGGGACAGTCCTAGTCGTTGGGGACGTTCTTAAATGACTAGTCATCCAAGGACGTCCCCAACGACTACTCATTTAAGTACGTCCCCAATGAGTACCCAATGAGTGTGTGGGCGAGCGGATTTTCCCGCTCGCCGATTTGTGTCTTGAAAAATGTATATAACGACTATAACGTAGTGTGAAACATATTGGAAACAATACCGAGGAGGCTGCGTTGAAGAAAAGCAATCTGGGCTATGTGCTGGTGCTGGTCGCCGCGCTTATGTGGGGCAGCATCGGAATCTTTGTAAACGGCATCTCGGCCATGGGCGTTTCATCCCAGAGCATGGCTGCCTTTCGCTTGTTGGTCGGAGCGCTTATCTTGGCACCGGTCCTGATGTTTATGGGCTGCCGTCCGGGTGAGGGGTCTACCGTGGCTCAGGGTCCGCTGGCCCTGTTCAAGGCAAGCCCCAAAGAGCTCGTCCCCTGCGCGCTTGTCGGTATCGTCGGTCTGGCCGCCGCCAACACCTGCTATTACGAGTGCATGGGCGAGGTCGGCATGTCCACGGCCTCGGTGCTGCTTTACACCTCGCCGGTGTTTGGTGTCATGCTCGGCCGCGTACTTTATCGCGAGGACGTGACCCCCAACAAGCTCGTTGCCATTGTCTTTAACATCGTTGGCTGCGTGCTTGCAGTGACCAATGGCGACCTTTCCGGTTTCCATTTTTCGGTTTGGGGCGTCACGTCGGGCGTGATTGCAGGCCTTTGTGGTGCGTCGCTCGCGGTGTTTAGCCGGATAGCAACCAAGACGGTCCACCCGCTGGCTGTCACGTTTTGGGGCTTTGTTTTTGGCGGTGCGGTTATGGCGGCTATCGCGGCTCCGTGGCCGGATGTCGCCGCGGCAATGTCGCCACAGCTGCTGCTGCTGTTCCTTGGCTTTGGACTCATCCCCACAGCTGTGGCCTACATCTTATATATGCAGGGTCTGTCCATGGGGCTCGAGACATCGAAAGTTCCCGTCGTAATGTCATTCGAGACGGTCGTCACCGTACTGGTGGGCATTGGCATCTACGCCGAGCCCGCCGGCGCGATCAAGGTCCTGGGCATCGTGCTGGTGCTCGCGTCCATCCTGATCATGAACACCGACTTCTCCAAGCTGCGCAACAGTGTGTTTGTCGGTCATGTCGTTGAGAGCATGACCTTTAAGCCCAACGCGTGGTGGACGGAGAAATCGCAGGACATGGATCTGTTTAAGGAGCGCACCGGCATCGCGCTGGAGCCCACCGTGCAGGAAAGCCCCTGGTACTTTGTGCGATAGAGGATTGCGCGCAGGGTCTGACCTCGGGTTATCCAGCCAGCGCCGGCCTACCCGGCCCCAACGTTTCAAGTACGTTAAACCCGTCAACGGTCGATTTTCACCCGCGAACGGTCTTTATACTAATTAGCAATATAAGCAACGTATAAGACGTTATAATGACCATAACGAAAAGGAGGAGGCAAGATGAATCAGATCATTCTCGCATCTCATGGCGGCCTGGCCGCAGGCGCCAAAGACACGCTCGAGATGGTTCTCGGCGACGTGTCGAACGTCCACGTCGTGTCGCTTGCTCGTGACGACAAGGAGCCCATCACCAATAAGGTGGATGCCATGATCGCCACGTTCAACGCGGACGACACCGTCTATGTGCTGACCGATATGCTCGGCAGCTCGGTCAACAACAACATGGTCGAGCTTTCCAAGAACGGCACGAAGTTCACGGTTGTCAGCGGTTTCAACATCCCGCTGGCGCTCACGCTCGCTATGAGCCCCGTCCCCGTCGAGGGCGCCGAGCTCGCGGCCCTCATCAACGAGGCCCGCAACGGTCTGACCAACCCCAACGCACCGGCCCAGCCCGCCGCGGCTCCCGCCAAGAAGGCCAAGGCGTCCCGTCACAGCTCCGGTCCCGCCAAGATCGTCCTCGCACGTCTTGACTACCGTCTGCTGCACGGCCAGGTCGTCTTTACCTGGACCACCAAGGTTCAGGCCGAGCGCATCATCGTCGTCGACAACGCTGCCGCCAACGATGACATCAAGAAGGGCGCTCTTAAGCTGGCCAAGCCCCAGGGCGTGCGCCTGAACGTCTTCACCGTCGAGCGTGCCCTCGCCAAGATGGACAAGCTCAACACCCTCGGCGAGCGCGTCATGTTCGTCTTTGGCAACACGGCCGAGATGCTGCAGTTCTGCCAGGGCTACAAGCTCGAGGCCATCAACCTGGGCGCCACCGCCAACCACGATGGTGCCGATCAGGTCGGCGGCAAGGACAGCTCCGTCTTCCTCGACGCCACCCAGAAGGCCGACGTCAACCAGCTGCTCGACATGGGCATCAAGCTCTATGTCCAGCAGACCCCTACGTATCAGAGCGTCGACATCGACGCCAAGCTGTAATCAACCAGGCTTTTGCCTGACTGAAAGGAGAAGGGTATGAATACGTTCATCAGTGCGGTGCTCGTCGGCCTCGTCGGCGTGTTCTGCATGTGGGACTCCCGCCTGCTCGGTCGTCTTAACTTCGAGCAGCCCCTCGTTGGCGCTACGCTCGTCGGTCTGCTGCTGGGCGATGTGCCCACCGGCCTTGCCGTCGGTGCCGCCGTCGAGCTCGTGTCCATGGGCCTGGTGCAGGTCGGCGCCGCCGTTCCGCCCGATATGGTCCTGGGCGGCATCGTGGCCGCTGCCTTTGCGTGCCTGACCGATGCTTCCGCCGAGACCGCCATGACGATCGCCATCCCGGTCGCCGTCCTGGGTCAGCTCCTCGGCATCGTGTTCCGTTCCATCATCGCCGCCCTCACCCATGTGGCAGATAGCGCGATCGATAACGGAAAGTTCAAGACCGCCTACCGTATGCACATCTGCGCCGGCTCCGGTCTGTACGCCATCATGTACTTCCTGCCGATTTTCCTCGCCGTCTTTGTTGGCACCGACCTGGTTCAGGCCATCGTCAACATGGTTCCCGAGTGGCTGTCCACTGGTCTTAACGTTTCGACCAAGATCATGACCGCCTACGGCTTGGCCCTGCTGCTCACCATGATGATCAAGAAGGGTATGACTCCGTTCCTGTTCATCGGTTTCCTGCTCGCCGCTTACCTCAACCTGTCCGTCATCGCGGTCGCTCTGATCGGTGTGTGCCTGGCTGTCGTCTTCATGGGCTTCAAGTTCAACGGTTCCCATGCAGCTGCCGGTGTCGATTCCGACTACGATCCGCTCGAAGACGACGAAGACTAAGGAGGAACACACTATGGCAACCGCAACCAAGGACGTGTCCCTGAACAAGAAGGTCAGCCAGTTCTTCTGGCGCTCCTGGGCCATCCAGGCCTCTTGGAACTACGAGCGTCAGATGAACATGGGCTTCCTCTACGGCATGGTTCCCACGCTCGATCGCCTCTATCCGGACGAGTCCGACCCCAAGCAGCTCGCTGCTAAGAAAGAGGCTTACCACCGTCACATGGCGTTCTACAACTGCACCCCGCAGACGAGCGCTTTCATCCTGGGCCTCTCCGCCTCCATGGAGGAGGAGTACGCCAAGGATCCCGAGAACTTCGATCCCGATTCGATCAACGCGGTCAAGACCTCCCTCATGGGTCCGCTCTCCGGCATCGGTGACTCCTTCTTCCAGGGCACCATCCGCGTTATCGCCTTTGGTCTGGGCGTTCAGCTGGCTCAGCAGGGCTCCATCATGGGCCCGATCCTGGCTATGCTCATCTCCATTGTCCCCTCTGTGCTGATCACTTGGTTCGCAGCCAAGATGGGCTATCAGGGCGGCCACGAGTACCTGAGCAAGCTTCAGGGCGGCGACCTCATGGAGAAGCTCATGTATGTCTGCGGCATCGTGGGCCTTATGTCCGTGGGCGGCATGATCGCTACGCTGATCGGCGCCACCACCCCGCTGCAGTTCGCTGAGGGCACCGTTGTTATCCAGGACATCCTGGACGGCATGATGCCCCAGATGATCTCCCTCGGCCTCACCGGCCTTATGTACTGGCTCATCAAGAAGAACGTCAATACCGGTTGGCTTCTCGTGATCGCCATCGTGGGCGGCATCGCCCTCTCCGCAGCCGGCATTCTGGCCTAGTCGCGACCAAGCGCCTAACCGCTTTCCCCCGGGGGCCTGCCTGGCATCCCATACCCCAGGCAGGCTTCCATCCCCAAAATGCGACAATGGGACAGTCCCCTTGTCGCATCCTCAACGGACCGGCGACTCGGTCCAAACCACGGTAACCCTGCGAGCGCTCGGCAATGTGGCGCCGCAAAAATCGAAAGGAATGTGTCAGATGTACGAGATCGACCTTAACCTCCCTAAGCAGATCGTCGCTGACGTCCTGTCCAACCACGAGATCCACAGCGTCGCCTTCGTCGGCTGCGGTGCCTCCATGTCCGACCTTTACCCCGCCAAGTACTTCCTGGCCAACAACACGGACAAGCTGAACGTTCAGATCTTCACCGCTAACGAGTTCAACTACGACACGCCCTCCTGGGTCAACGAGCACACCTTCGTGATCACCTGCTCCCTCGGTGGCTCCACGCCCGAGACCGTCGAGGCCAACAAGACCGCCAAGAAGCACAACTGCCCGGTCGTCTCCCTCACCAACAAGGCTGGCTCCGCTCTGACCGTCGACGCTGACTACGTCATCGTTCACGGCTTCCACGCCAACTTCGCTGCCAAGTGCGAGAAGCCCGGCTACGCCATCGCTCTTGCTGTCGAGATCCTTCAGCAGACCGAGGGCTATGACCACTACGAGGACATGATCACCGGCCTCACCAACGTCTTCGAGCTCTGCGAGAACGCCGCTCAGCACTGCAAGAAGCTCGCCAAGAAGTTCGCCGAGGACTTCAAGGACGACAAGATGATCTACTTCATGGCTTCCGGTGCCTCCGAGAAGATGGCTTATTCTCACGCCGCCTTCCTGTTCACCGAGATGCAGTGGATCGACGCCGCCGCCTACAACACCGGCGAGTACTTCCACGGCCCGTTCGAGGTTTCCACCGAGGGTAAGCCCTACGTCTTCTTCATGTCCGATGGCGCTACCCGTCCGATGGACGCCCGCGCCCTCACCTTCCTTGAGCGCATGGGCGCCAAGGTCGCTCTGATCGACTCCAAGGACTACGGCCTGGCTGACGCCGTGCCCGCGAGCGTCGTCACCTACTTCAACCCGCTGCTGCACCTCGCCGTTATGCGCGAGTACGGCAACCAGATCGCCGAGGCCCGTCAGCACCCGCTGACCATGCGTCGCTACATGTGGAAGCTTTCCTACTAATCACAAGTAAGTAGACCTTACGGGTTGATTGAGAGGGGATGGGGTTTGCGCCCCATCCCCTTTTTTGCTCTGGGGAGGGTGCGTCTGTCGCGCCGTAAAACCCCAGATAAAACCCACCAAAATAAACCTGACCCTTTTTGGCAGGTGGGAGGAGATGCGTATGATCAAAGCAGTGCTGTTTGACATGGACGGCGTGCTGGTCGATACCGAGTGGTTCTACAACCGTCGCCGCGTGGCGTTTATGGAGGAGAAGGGCTTTCACTTTGACGAGATCCCCGATCTTTCGGGGTCTAACGAGCCGGCCATTTGGGAGGCGCTGGTGCCCGACGATGTTGAGCTGCGCGAGCGCCTGCGCGTGGAGTATAAGCAGGTCTACAGCCCGGACCACCCCGTTCCGTATGCCGAGCTGCTCAACGAGCAGACGGAGCCGGTGATGCGTGAGCTGCACGAGCGCGGCGTGAAGTGTGCCATCGCGAGCTCGTCCTATCGCGAGCTTATTGACGAGCTGGTGGAGATTGCCGGCATCGCCGACGTGCTGGACTACACCATCAGCGGCCACGAGTGCAGTGCGTTTAAGCCCGATCCCGAGATCTACCTGCGCGCCATGGAGGCGCTGGGGGTGGAGCCCGCCGAGTGCTTGGTTATCGAGGATTCGCCTTTGGGTATCGAGGCCGGCAAGCGCTCCGGTGCCCGCGTCCTGGCGCTGCGTCCGCACGAGGGCGTTAACCTGGACCAGTCCGCCGCCGACGTTGTCATCGACAACCTGTCCGACATTTTGGCCGCTTTGTAGTGTCAATCCGCCGCGAGAAGCACGGGTTCAAACGTTTTTTGCGGTGGACTGGCTCAATTTGGTTTCGATTTTGATCCGTTTGGCTTCGATTCGGGCTAAGTGAGTAGACTTTTTGGCGCAGGCCGAGCACAAAGGATATCTTCCTTTGTAAAACCGCAGGTCACAGGGGTGGCGGTTTTGGGTGTGCTCGGCAGATCGTAATAAGTCTACTCACTTGTAATTTGGGTCTTTGGTCGTGGGGGCTGCTGGCCCCGTTTTGGTTGTCGAGGGAGAGTGAATTGAAGCGCCCCCGTACGCTCCATGCTACAATCGCGGGCATGCCCCACAACTACATCTGCCTTCGAAAGGAGCCTACGTGGCGAACGCCATCGATCAGCTCACGGACCGCGTGCTCGTGCTCGGCCGCCTCACCATCGTCCGCCGTGCCATTACCGCCGTGGCGGTCACAATTTCTGCCGTTCTCCAGACATTTCTGATCCAGGCGTTCATCCAGCCCGCCGACCTGCTTCCGAGCGGTCTCACCGGCGTCGCGGTCCTGCTCGATCGCGTTACCTCGCTGGGCGGCGTTCACATCGACATCTCGCTCGGCATGCTCGCGCTCAACATCCCCGTGGCGCTCCTATGCTGGAGTGGCATTAGCAAGCGCTTCGTGATCTTCTCGATGATGCAGGTCGTGCTCTCATCGCTGTTCCTCAACGTCTTTCACTTCGCGCCGTTTTTGGGCGACAAGATTATGCTCATCATTTTTGGCGGCGTGGTCTCGGGTCTGGGAGCTGCCATCGCGCTTAAGTCCGGCGCATCCACCGGCGGCACCGACTTTATCGCGCTGTGGGTTTCCAACCACACGGGCAAGACCATCTGGGGCGTCATCTTTGGTTTCAACTGCTTTATCCTGGCGATCTTTGGTTTTATGTTTGGCTGGGACAAGGCGGCGTATTCCATTGTGTTTCAGTTTATTTCGACTAAGACCATCGACAGCTTCTATCGTCGCTACGACCGCGTGACGCTGCAAATCACAACGCGCAAGGCGGACGAGGTCATGACCGCCTATGTTGACCATTTTCAGCACGGCATTAGCTGCGCCGAGGTCATTGGCGGATACAGCCGCGAGAAGATGTACCTGCTGCACGCCGTTGTATCGACCTACGAGAGCCAGGACATTATCAAGCTGGTGTGCGACATTGATCCCGGCGCCGTGATCAACGTGTTCCACACGCTCAACTTTGTGGGCGGCTGGTGGGGAGGTCATGTCGACGAGCCCATGCCCACGGCCGTTCCCGATCCCGACAAGCCCGCACGCATGGCCAGCAGGCAGGCGCGCCTCAGCGAGCAGGACAGCCTGCAGCAGGACGACGGCAAGTAGGGTTTTGGCATTTTACCGGCCCGGCGCAACCCTTCCGTATGAGCCCCTCGAAAGCCCCGTTGCTTTCGAGGGACTTTCGTTTGCCCAGATAAAACCTGCCAAAATGAAGCTGTCGCTTTTTGGTAGGGAGGGTGTATCGTTTTATCAATATGAGGTAACATGAAACTAGACGTTATATACGTATTAGTTATTTCAATATTTCGATAAGAGTGATTAGATATGCCTACGCCCAAAAATGCACCGCTTTACCAGCAGATTTATGACGAAATCAAGGACGCGATCGAGAAAGGTGTTTATGCACCCAAGGAGCGTATTCCGTCCGAGCTTGAGCTAGCCGAGCAGTACGACGTGAGCCGCATTACGGTGCGCCGCGCCGTCGAGGAGCTGTGCTCCGATGGCTACCTGGTTAAGCAGCAGGGCCGTGGCACCTTTGTCTCCACGCCGCACATCAACCGCCAGTTCCACGCTTCGACGCTGCAGACGTTTACCGCGCTGTGTGCCGATAATGACATGAAGGCGGGCGCGCATGTGGTCGATCGCCAGATTGTGCCGGCACGTCAAAACGAGATGGAGTTCTTTGGCCTGCAGAAGGACGCGCTGCTGCTGCACATCAAGCGCGTGCGTACGGCCGACGGCGAGCCCATTTTTGAGGAGAACATCTTTGTGCCGTTTGACGCCTACCGTGAGCTGTTGACGGCCGATCTTGAGGACAAGTCGATTTTTGCCGAGGTCGAGCGTGTTGGCGGAACGCCGATTGTCTCGGTTGGCTACCGCACGGTCGAGGCCGTTCGTGCCAATACCGAGCAGGCGGCCGAGTTGGGCATTGCTCCGCACGATCCACTGCTCAACCTGCGTGCCGGCTTTATCGGCCCCAATGGCGAGCCGGTCCTGATGGGTAAGCAGTACTACGTGGGATCGCGCTACGTTATGGTCATGTAAGTTACGCGGTTTTACCAAACCGCGTAACGGCTCGACGCTGCAAACGCCCCTAAGCGGCAATCTGACGTTCAATCGTCGGTCGCGTACCGAAGTACGCTTCCCTCCTCTTTCACGTCACCTTGCTCGCTTAGGGGCGTTTTCGCTGACTTATGCTCAACCAGCGACGTTTCCGTGCTTGTCAAGAGATAAAACATTGACGTTGCCGGGCCGGCACTTGGGGACGTTCCTTTTGTGCCGGCACCTGGGGACACTCCTTAGTCGTTGGGGACGTTCTTAAACGACTGGTCATTCAAGAACGTCCCCAATGACTACCCGCAGAATGAGCGTGGCTGACAGCCGGGCGACGCCGGGCCGCGTGGCGGCGTATAATCGGCGGCAGATGACTTGGACGTTAGGAAATCATGACCGATAGCATGCAGCAGATGGCGCTCGACACGCTCGGCGCCTATTTTGGCTACACCTCGTTTCGCCCGGGGCAGGATCGCATGGTCGATGCGATTCTTGCCGGTCGCGATGCGCTGGGTGTTATGCCCACGGGCGCCGGCAAGTCCATTTGCTACCAGGTGCCCGCGCTTATGCTGCCCGGCATCACCTTTGTGGTGAGTCCGCTGCTGTCGCTTATGGAGGACCAGACCCGTGCGCTGCTCGCGGCGGGTGCGCGACCCAGCTATCTCAACTCCAGTCTTACTCCGGCCCAGCAAAACACCGTGCTCAAGCGGGCGCGCGAGGGCCGCTATCAGCTTATGTATGTGGCACCCGAGCGCCTGCTCGAGCCACGCTTTTTAGCCTTTGCGCAGGAGGCCGCGGCCGACGGCGGCATCGGCGTGCCGCTCGTGGCCATTGACGAGGCCCACTGCGTGAGCCAATGGGGCCAGGATTTCCGTCCCGCTTACTTGCAGATTCGCGAGTTCATCGATTCCCTGCCGCAGCGCCCTATCGTGGCGGCCTTTACCGCTACGGCGACCGAGCGCGTGCGTGCGGACATTCAGCAGATGCTCGGCCTGCAAAACCCCGCGACCGTGGTGACGGGTTTTGATCGCAAGAACCTCTACTTTGGTTGCGAGGAGATGGGCGACAAGGCCAAGACCGCGTGGGTGCGCGACTACGTGATCGCGCATTCGAGCGAGAGCGGCATCGTGTATTGCTCGACCCGCAAGACGGTCGATGCGCTGGCAGGCGAGCTTGCCGAGGCGCTGGGCCCCAGCGGCATTCGCGTGGGCCGCTACCATGCCGGCATGGGCAACGACGCCCGCCGCCAGAGCCAGCGTGCCTTTATCGACGACGACATTCAGGTGATGGTTGCCACCAACGCCTTTGGAATGGGCATCGATAAGCCCAACGTGCGCTACGTCATCCACAACAACGTGCCCGAGAGCATCGAGGCATACTACCAAGAGGCGGGCCGCGCTGGCCGCGATGGCGATCCGGCCAGCTGTTACTTGCTGTGGAACGGCAACGATTTTCGCATGCGCCGCTTTTTGATCGACCGCGGCGATGCTGCCGATGAGGCACTCGACGAAGAGCAGCGCGCGTGGGCGCTCCAGAACCGTTATCGCCTGCTCAGCCAGATGGAGGGCTACTGCAATACCACCGGCTGCCTGCGCGAATACATGCTGCGCTACTTTGGCGACGAAGCCGCGGCCGAGCATGCGGTTGTGGCTGCTGCGGGCGGCACCGCAGACGACGCCGAGGGCTGCGGCAACTGCAGCAATTGCCTCACGCAGTTCGAGGTCGAGGACGTCACCGATATGGCCCGCGCCGCCGTGCGCTATGTGGCTACGCGTCCCATGCGCTTTGGCAAGTCGCTGATCGCCGATGTGCTCCACGGCGGCAACACCGAGCGCATTCGCCAGATGCATCTGGACGAGGACCGCGGCTACGGTGAGCTGTCGAGCGAATCGGTCGGGCGCATCAAGGACATCATCGGCCAGCTGTGCGGCCGCGGCTATCTGGCCACCTCGCAGGGGCAATACCCGGTCGTGGGGCTGGGCCCGCGTGCCACCGAGGTCGAGGATGAGGCGTTTGCCTTTACCGTTAAGCGTCGCGCGTCCAAGCGCAAGGCCTCGGCCCGCGCTCGCCGTGCGGTGGATCTGCTGCGCGAGGAGGCCGAGCTGGATCAACGCCCGCGCGTGGGCGATGATGCCGAGCTGTTCGAGCGCCTGCGTGCCCTCCGCAAGGAGATCTCTGCGGAGCTGGAGATGGCGCCGTATATGGTCTTTTCCGACAAGGCCCTGCGCGGCCTGTGCCGCCTACGCCCGCAGACGCGCGACGAGCTGATCCAGGTCAACGGCATTGGCGAGAAAAAGGCCGACGCCTTTGGCGAGCAGTTTATGGCGGCAATTGAAGAGTTTGAGTCCGAGCATGCGCGGGATGGAGCGTAACGATGGTAGCCGATAGCAAGACCGACCGTACTGACGTGTCCGCCGTACCGCTGTACCAGCAGGTCATGGACGACCTAAAGGGCGAGATCGCGCGCGGTGTGTACCCTGCCGGCTCGCGCATCCCCGCCGAGATGGAGCTCGCGAAGTCCTATGGCGTGGGGCGCATCACCGTGCGCCGTGCCATCGAGGAGCTGTCGCGTGCGGGGTATCTCAACCGCCAGCAGGGGAGGGGTACCTTTGTGTGCGCTCCCAAGCTCAAGCGCAAGATTGTCCAGAAGGGTGACGTCCAGAGCTTTACTGAGGGTTGTGCTGCCAACGACATGGTGCCGGGTGCGCGTCTGGTGTCGCGCACGGTGGTCGCGGCGACGCACGAGGATGCGGCGTTCTTTGGCGTGGAGCCCGGCTGCGAGCTTATCGTGGTCGAGCGCGTGCGCACGGCCGACGGCATCCCCGTCATGCTTGAGAACAACGCCTTTGTGCTCGCAGACCATCCCTACCTGCAGACGCGTGCCGACAAGGACCTCACGGACAATTCCATCTTTGCGCTCGTTGCCGAGCATTCGGGTCGCGCGCCGCTCAAGTCCGACCCCTGCACCGTGGAGATTGCGCTTGCCGATGCTCAGACGGCCCCGCTGCTGGAGGTGCCGGTCGGTGAGCCGCTCTTCTATATGGAGGCGTACTTTGCCGACGCTGGTGGGCGCCCTCTACTGCTCGGCCGCCAAAAGATCGTGGGCTCGCGCTACGTCTTCGACATCTAACGTCCACAGATAGAACAACATAGAACAACTTTGGTGAAATGACTTCACGGGCGTTATTACACGTGTTATAAATAGGACAACATAGAACGACCGCAGGTACGAGCTGTCGTCGTTCAAAACCGCCGCACAAGGAGGGGCATCACCATGAACGCACACGATCTGATTCAGGAAATTATCGAGCGCAAGGGTAAGGTCGAGAACGTCTTTTGGATCGCCTGCGGCGGTTCGATGATCGACCTCATGCCGGCTAACGAACTGCTCAAGCGCGAGGCCACCACGTTTACCTCGACGGTCTACACGGCGCGCGAGTTTTGCCTGATGGCTCCCAAGAGTCTTGGTGAGAAGTCGCTCGTCATCGCCTGCAGCCACAGCGGCAACACGCAGGAGGTCGTCGACGGCTGCGAGATGGCGTTGGCTGCCGGCGCCGAGGTCGTCGCCATGACCGACTGCGAGGGCTCCAAGATCGACAACGGCAAGTGGACCACCTGGGTCTATCCGTGGGGCGAAGGCGTGCCGCAGGCCGAGGTCCCGCAGGGCATCGGCGCCCTGATGGCTGCCGAGCTGCTCGACCAGCAGGAGGGTTACGAGGCGCTTGCCGACATGTACGCCGGCCTTAAGCAGATGGATGCCCTGCTGCCCGCTGCTCGCGAGAAGGTCAACGCCGAGCTGGGCGCCCGTTTTGCCGAGCTCTGCCAGCAGCATAAGTTCTTCTATATCCTGGGCTCCGGCCCCAACTTTAGCCAGACCTACGCCATGGCGATCTGCTCGCTCATGGAGATGCAATGGCAGCACTGCTGCTACATCCACTCCGGCGAGTATTTCCACGGTCCCTTCGAGGCCACCGAGCCCGGCGTGTTCTACTTTGTGCAGCTTGGCGCCGGCGAGTGCCGCCCCATGGAGGAGCGCGCTCTTGCGTTCCTCAACACGCACACCGATACAGTCATGGTGCTCGATGCGCTCGAGTACGGCGTGGGCGACGTGCCCGCCAGCGTGCGTTCGTACCTGGAGCCGATCTTCTTCTACAACATGAGCTGCGAGCTGCGCGCCGCCCGCGGCAAGGTCTTCGACCACAGCCCCGAGGTTCGTCGCTACATGGGCATCGAGCAGTACTAGGCACCGGGAAAAGTATTCACCTTCGATTCGCAAGGGCACTGCGTGAGTCAAAAAAGCGGGCCGCGCCGGGGATTTCCGGCGCGGCCCGCTTGGTATCGCGTTTAGATTCGCGAGATTGCGGCGATTGACGGTCTACTTGCCGACAACGCCTTCGGCGTCCCACCAGTCGAGCTGGGCGATGTTGTCGCGGATGTGCTGGCAGCTCTTGTGGAAGCCCTCGAGCTCGTGCTCGGACAGGTCCAGTGTGTAGACTTCCTCGACGCCCTCGGCACCGATCACGCACGGCAGGGAGGTAAAGATGCCCTCCTCGCCATACTGACCGGTCATAAGCGTAGAGGCCGAAAGCACGGCGTGCTCGTTGTGCAGCACGGCGGCGCAGACGCGCGCGGCGGAGTTGGCGACGGCGTACTCGGTGCACTGCTTGCCCTGGTAGGTTACGTAGCCGCCCTTGCGCGCGAGCTCCTCAATCTCCATGTGGTCGAAGGCATACTTGTCGGGGTTCTCGGCCTGAAGTTCGTTGAGGCTCTTGCCGGCGATGGTCGCGGCCTTAAAGGCAGCCAGCTGGCTAAAGCCGTGCTCGCCGATCATGTAGGCGTCGATGGACTTGGGGCTCACGCCGACCTTCTTGGAGATCTCGGTGCGCAGGCGGGCGGAGTCCAGGCCGCAGCCCGAGCCGATGATCTTCTTGGGATCGTAGCCGGTCAGGTGCCACAGCTCGGTGCACACGACGTCGCAGGGGTTGGAGATGCTCACGAAGATGCCGTCAAAGCCGGCGTCGACGATGCGCTTGGCAAAGGTGCGGGCGGCGTCGGTGGTAAAGAACAGCTCGCCGTCGCGGTTGCCAGCGGCCAATGCGACCTTGCCGGCGGCGTTGACGATGACGTCGCAGCAGGCCAGCTCCTCGTAGTGGTCGTAGCAGTTGACGATCTTGGTGTTGTACGGGACAAACGAAAGGGAGTCGCGCAGGTCCTGGACTTCGGACGTCACCTTGGCCTCGTTGATATCGCACAGGTACAGCTCATCGGCAATGCCCTGCATAAGCAGGCTGTTGGCGACATGTGCTCCTACGTGGCCCTGGCCGACCACACCGATCTTACGCGTCTGGTACATATATGTATCCTTTCGGCCGAGTTTTTCGCGTCGAACCATTGTAGCGTTCTGCTGTTACTTTGCTAGGCTAAAGTGCCGTAGATTTTGGGACATGCCTTAATCTCTACTTTTGGAGTGATTTGGGCCGCTGACGGCATCGCTGGGCGATGCACTCGCGCGGATGGGGCCGGTCGTTGTACCATAGCTGCAACTGACTCGTAAGGAGCATCCATGCCCATTCGTATCCCCGACGCTCTCCCTGCCGCCGCGCAGCTCGAGAGCGAGAACATCTTTGTCATGACCGAGTACCGCGCGCTGCACCAGGACATCCGTCCGCTGCGCGTGCTCATCCTCAACCTCATGCCCACTAAGATCGCCACTGAGACGCAGATCATGCGCAAGCTCTCCAACACGCCGCTGCAGGTGGAGGTGGACCTGCTGCGCACCAAGACGCACGAGGCCACGCACGTGAGCGCCGGCCACCTGGAGACGTTCTACCGCACGTTCGACGACATCCGCGACATCCACTACGACGGCCTGATCATCACGGGCGCGCCGGTGGAGCAGATGCCGTTCGAGGAGGTCGACTACTGGCCCGAGCTCTGCCAGATCATGGATTGGTCCACCACGCACGTGCACTCTACGCTGCACATTTGTTGGGGCGCACAGGCGGGGCTCTACCATCATTACGGTATCCAGAAGCACGATCTGCCGGCAAAGGCGAGCGGCGTGTTCGAGCATTATCTGGTGAAGCCGCAAAGCCCGCTGGTCCGCGGCTTTGACGACCGTTTCTATGCCGTGCATTCGCGCAACACCGATGTGCGCCGCGAGGACGTGGAGGCCGAGCCGCAGCTTGAGGTCGTGGCCGTGTCAGACGAGGTGGGCCTGTACATCGTCAAGTCGACCGACAGCCGTCGCTTCTTTGTATTTGGTCACCCCGAGTATGATACCGACACGTTGCGTCTGGAGTACGAGCGCGACGTTAAGCGCGGGCTCAACCCTCAGGTGCCGGCGCATTACTTCCCGAACGACGACCCCACCGCCGAGCCGCGCAACGTCTGGCGCAGCCAGGCTCAGCTGTTCTACACCAACTGGCTCAACTACTACGTCTATCAGACCACGCCCTACGACCTGGCCCGCGCCGGCGAGGAGCACTAGGCCGTCGGGAGGTGCGCCAGCCGTTAGGCGCTGATGATGTGGGGTAGCGGCAGATCGTGCTCGTCGGTGGGAACGTGGTCGATGCGCTGTTCGTCAAAGGTGATGCCGACGATTAGGCATTCAGGTGCAACTGTGGGCAGGTAGCGGTCGTAGCAGCCTCCGCCGTAGCCCAGGCGCGCGCCGGTGCGGTCGAAAGCCACGAGCGGCACGACAACCATGTCGAGAGCCTTGGCGGGCACGATGGGGAAGTGGTCGCTGTCGACGTCCGTGGCTGCGAAGGCCCGCGTAGGGTGGGCGATAAACGGGGCCTCGGACGCATCGCCGGCAGAGACTGCCCGCATGCACATGCGCTGGCCACAAGCCATGGCGTCTGTTGCCGAGAGCATGCACGGATAGGCTACACGCCAGCCACGCGCGACGGCCGCGGCGGCAAACGCGGCTGGGTCGACCTCGGAACCCATGGCGGCATAGACGGCAACGGTGCGTTGGCCCGCAGTGCCGCTGGACTCCATCAGCTCAACAAGCCGCGCGCAGATAACGGCAGACTTCGCCGCCCGAACATCCAAATCAATAGCATCGCGCCGGGCAATCACCGCCCGCCGCAACTCAGCCTTATCCATCCCAGCCTCATCTCCCAAACCTGCCAAAAAGGGACAAGTTTATTTTGGCAGGTTTTATCTGGGCAAACGCGATGGATTCACCCCAAACCACCACAAAGGTGCCTGTCCCCTTTGTGGTTGTTTGGGCCTGTGCGTTAATGCTATAACGCTGCAGCGATCGCCTCAGTCACAAACTTATTGAGTGACTCACCCTTCTTTGCCGCTGCCAGCGCTGCTTGCTTGTGGAGCTCGGAGCCCGTTCTTACGTTGAACGAGCCCTTAAAAGCCCGCTCGGGTTCCTTGCCCTTTTCGGCGCAAAACTCAAGGTAATCGTCAACGGCGTCGTGAAAGCACCGTTCCACTTCTTTAACCGTGGAGCCTTCAAATACGATTGCGTCCCTAATGCCGGTGACCATACCTGTTAGCACATGCTGTTCGGCATCGAACTCGACTGGGGCGAAATAGCCCTTGTATGCCAAAACGTTACTCATGACTACCTCCGACATCTTGCAGAAATCGAACGATGTTTCGAATGGTCCCCGCTGTCAATTCGTCAGATGGATGTGGCACGTGCATTACGAACATCCTGCCATCTGATGGCCTGTAGAAGCGAACGCGCGATCAGGATGTCTTGCCTTTGTTGTCCATTTCAAAGCCATATGAAGCCATGACTTTTAAAAAAACGGTATACCGATACGTCGAAGGGCAGCTAAGCAGTTGGGCGATGAGTTTATCGGTCCGCGTCATCCCGCCTCACATTCTGCAACTATATTCTAGTTGCAATTTAAGTCCGATGCAAGCACCCCTACTATAGAACATGTGTACGTATAGAACAAGTGTTCGAACCACCACAAAGGTGCCTGTCCCCTTTGTGGTGGTTTGGCTCCCGCTTGGCTTTGTTGCGCAACAAGGGCTGCATTTTTGGGTTTACCTTCATGGTGGAAGGAATGAACCGAAAGGAGCCCGTCATGTTTTGTCGCTCGTGTGGCACGCCGCTTGTCGACGACGCCCTCTTTTGCCCCGTATGCGGCGCGCCCGTAGCGCCCGACCAGGTCGCGGCCACGCAGCAACCCCAGCCTGCCACGCCCGCTCCTCAGCAATACGTGCCCGTGCAGCAGCCCGTGCGGCGCAAGCGTTCCAAGAAGCCCCTCATCGCCCTTGCCGCGGTGCTTGCCGTGGCGGCGGGTGTCGGCGGTGGTGCGCTGTTCTACTTTACGCAGATCGCGACCACGCCTATCGACGAGAAAACCTTCCCGGATAGCGGCATGCGTGCGCTTGTCTCGACCAAGTACGACACTAACGGTGACGGCCGCATTTCACGCGACGAGGCCAAGGCGGTGACGTCGATCGAGCTGGACGGCGTCGCGTCGACGCAGGGTCTGGGCAAGGTGTTCCCCAACGTTACCAGTGTGGAATACGGTGGGGACAAACTCGTCAACCTGGACCTTTCGGGCTGCGGCGACCTTAAAACCGTCGAGCTTAACTCGGCGAGCAACGTCACCGTCGTTAATCTGGACGGTTGCGACAACATCGAGGAGCTCGACCTTTCGAATGCTGGGGAGCTCAAAAGCGTCGATCTTTCGGGTAAAAAGAAGCTCGCCACGTTGGCACTGCCGCAGGATACGAAGATCACCGGCATTAAGGACACGCAGCTCGACGAGCTGTGGCTGCCGGTGTCCTACGAAGGTACCGATAAGTCGGACCAGTACGGCGATATCTACGAGATTGAGCGTGACGAGAACGGTTATGTCACGGGCTTCACGTCTGCCGTCAAGCAAGGTGGCGGCGTAAGCTACAGCGTCGAGCACGATGAGTCGCATCGCATTTCGGAGATTGAGGAAGATCTGGCGGGCGGTTACGAGAACGTCAACACGTTTACGTACGACGCCGACGGTAACGTCACGCGTATCGATTGCGATGCCGACGTGAGCGATTCGTCGAGCAACACGACGTTTACCTACGACGCGGACGGAAACCTGATCAACAAGACGACCCATGCGGGTTACGGCGAGAGCGCGAGCACGTATGTCTACCAGGACGGCAACATGGTGACCAACACCGATACCAGCCCGGCCAATCCTCGGACGGTCGTGTATTCGTACGGATACGACAAGGATCGCGTGACGTCCTTTACGCTGGACTGCCAGGGCGACACGGTGGGAACTACGTGGACGATTACCGCGGGCTACGAGTATGACAAGGACGGCAACATTTCGCGTATCTCGCCTGTGGCATATGACTCGCACGGCAACGACTACGGCTCGCTGAACTCGTACGCAGCGGTGGATTATTCGTACAGCGACGGAAAGCTCGACAGGATCGATTCCGAGCGCGGCGGCTATGCGGAGTTCTATTACGACGAGTACGGCAACCTGACGTCGGTCGACGAGTATGCCGGACGCGGTTCGGATGCCGAGTTTGAGTTTGAGCACGAGGTCGAGTACCAGCGCTACTTCTGCAACAAGCACGAGAAGAACAAGCCGGAGGAGTGGATTCGTCTGGATGCAGAGTACGACGTCGACCAGGGTAGCTGGAGCAACGGCTCCGATTATGGTCGTGAGTGCTTTGCAACCATGTACGAGCTCAATCCGTTAGAGGCCAGGCTGAACCCGTTTATCAAGTAGCGGCCCACTCGCAAACCACCACAAAGGTGCCTGTCCCCTTTGTGGTGGTTTTGCTTGGCTGTGGTTAGGCCAGCAGGTCGATGACGTTAAAGCCGGCGTTGCTCTTGGCGATGACGTCGCGGCCACCAAAGACACAGGTTGGCGACTCGGCTGCGATGCGCGTCACATCGGCGCCGAGCGAGCGCAGCTCACCTGGCGTGGCGGCGAGCATCTGGGCGCGGCGCTCCTCGCGCGCATGCGGATCGAGCCCGGCCAAGTAGGTCGTGTTGCGGCGCTTGGTGAGCGCGTACGGCTTCACCGGCGCGTCCATGCCGCTCACGCAGCTCACGATAAAGCCCTCAAAGGCGGCCTCGTCGGGATCAAAGCTGCCGAGCCATTCGCCCGCGCGCGCCACGCGCTCAATCGAGGGGTCGATTGCCGGGTCGCGGTAGGTGTAGAACGCCGCCTGACGCTCGCCGGCCGCGCGGAATCCGCAGCCGTACGCGCCGCCCTTAACGCGGATCTCGTTCCACAGATAGTCGTAGGAGAGCGCGTTGGCGGCAACCGCCCAGGCGCCCGTCACGTCGATGCCCAAGCGACGCGGGTCGCACGCGCTTGCCGCAAAACAGATGTCGCTGGGGATGACAAAGGCCTCGTGGCGGTCGCACGGCGTCGGCACCACGAGCGCGTTGCGGCCGGCATCGGCGCCGTCGCCAGCGCCCAGCTCCAGGTCGCCCGCGGCGGCCCAGTATGCGTTAAAGTCCTCGTCGCTGCCGGTAAAGCTCGCCAGGCAGCCATCGGCCACAAAGATGCGGCCTGCCAGCTCGGCAAGCTTGGTACGCAACCCGTTCACGCGCTCGTCAAAGTGGTCGAGCAGGTCGCGCAGGAACAGATAGAAGTCCACGCCCGAAAGCTGCTCGCGCACCACGGCCGAAGGCGAGCTGTAGCTCATCGCGCGACCGAGCGCCGCCGAGTGGCCGTTGTTGATAAAGCCCTGCTCAAGCCCAATGCGAATCTGTGTGAGCACGTCGCGCACGCGGTCGGCGTCGGCATCTGCCAAAAGCGTGCTCGACCATACCTCGCGCGGCAGACTCGCCAGCGCATCGATCTTCTCGGACAGGGCGCCGGCGCTCACCAGCAGGTAGGGGCGCACGCCGTCCACTTCGGGCTGCGTCATGACCTCGGTCGTAAAGCTCAAAAAGCCGAGCTTGCCAGCGAGCAAGTTGTCGAGTTCCTCGGCCGAGTGCTCGCGCGTGGGCAGCTGCTTAAGCAGGCGGCAGAGCAGTGTCACATAGGGCAGGTCCTCAAACGCGACGCAGTTCAGGTCGAAATACTGCATGGCGTAGGCCAGACGGTTGGTGGGGATGCCGTGGCGCAGGCAGGGGATGGGCACGGTCGTGTCCACGATCAGTGGCGGCTCGGGGCGCGCCTCGCCAATGTCGGACACGCGCAGGCGCGGCAGCGTGGCCTTGGCCTCGGGTGTGTCTTCCGCCTCCTGCGCGGCACGCAGCGCGGCCGTGCGCTCGACCACGTCGGTCAGCTCGGCATCGGTCATGGCATCGCGCTTGGCTGCCAGCTCGGCGGCCTCGGCACCCTCCGAACCCTCGGCGGCGTCCACCGGCACCAGCTCGACCAGTGCCATGTGGTCGTTTTCCAGCACCAGCTCGCGCAGCAGGTCCTCAAAATAGCTGCCGTCCAGCTCGCTACGCAGCTCCTCGTACACCGGGCCGTACTTGAGCGCCAGCGTCGCGGCGTCGTCATCGTAGAGCCAGGTGCTCAGCGCGTCGCACGCAATGGCCACGCCGTCGGCGATGCCATAGTCACGCTGGCGCAGGTCGTACTCGTTGCTGCTGATGATGGCTTCCAGACGCTCGCGCGGAACTCCGTGCTCGCACAGGTCGCGGCAGGCGTCCTGGAACACGCGACGCAGCTCGCGCGCCACACCGGGCTGTGCGTTTTGCAGCATGATGAGCTCGTAGGGCTGCAGGCTCTCGGCCGCGGTGTAGCTCACCACGTTGCCGCCCAGGCCGGCGGCCAGAATGGCCTTCTTAACCGGCGCTTCGTTGGAGCCCAGCAGCGCCTCGAACAGGATATCCGCCGCGATCGTGCGCTTGCGGTCGAGCGCGCTGCCCAGCACAAGGCCCAGGCCCACCAGGGCGTTTTCGGGCGTGGTGGCCATCTCGATGCGCTTGTACTCGCAGGTCACGGGCGCCTGCGCGTCCAACGGATTGGGTGCCAGCGTGGACGGGTCCTCGCCGGCGGCAACGGCAGCGTCCATGCGGCGGCTCGCGGCACTCGGCTGCGACAGATAGCGCTCGTCCAAAAAGGCCAGTGCGCGGTCCACGTCCAGGTCGCCGTAGAGCGTGATGTAGGAGTTGGAGGGATTGTAGTGTCGCGCGTGCGTGTCCAGGAACTGCTCGTAGGTGAGCGCGGGAATCGCGCGCGGGTCGCCGCCGCTCTCGTGCGCATAGGCGGTGTCGGGATAGAGCGCGGCGTTGACGGCATCGTCCAGCACGCTCATGGGGTCGGACAGCGCGCCCTTCATCTCGTTGAACACCACGCCGTTATAACGCAGCGTGCCCTCGTGCAGGCTCGCGGCGCTGCTGTCGCCGTCGCCCTCCGGCAGGTCCAGTTCGTAGTGCCAGCCCTCCTGCTCAAAAATGGTGGGCTTGGTATAGATGGCCGGGTTGAACACCGCGTCCAGGTACACGTCCATCAGGTTGTACAGATCCTGCTCGTTGGTGGTGGCAACGGGGTAGATGGTCTTGTCGGGGTAGGTCATGGCGTTGAGGAACGTCTGCATGGAGCTCTTGATCAGGTCGACAAACGGCTCCTTGACGGGAAACTTGGCCGATCCGCACAGCACCGAGTGCTCAAGAATATGGAACACGCCGGTGGAATCGGCCGGCGGCGTCTTAAAGCCAATGGCAAAGGCCTTGTTCTCGTCGTCGCACGCCAGGTACAGCAGGCGAGCGCCCGAGGCAGTGTGTCGCAGCACGTAAGCGTCCGAGTCGAGCTCGGGCACGGTCTCGCGGCGCTCGACGGCAAAGCCGTGGCAGGTAGTGCCGGGCACCAGCAGTGCAGCGGCTGCGGCGCGCGGGTCGGTTGAGGTGGTGGGCATATGCAGTCTCCTTTGACGCCCCAGCGGGGGCGAATCGAGTCGAATCCACGAGAGTATACCCATATGGGGCCGCGGCTCTGCGGCGAACTGGAGACGATGCCAGCGGATTGGGTAAAGGCCCCGCGTGCCCGCCGCGCGAGCGTGGAAACTTGGACGCCTATCGAATGAGAGTGGATTTTCGGACGGAATCAGCCTCAAAACGCCCAAATACCGCCCAAAATCCACGCTCATCCGCCGCCCGCACATCTCTCATCTCTCATTCGTCACGAATACGAGAGATAACAGAAAGACGAGAGATAAATATGAGAGATAACTGAGCAGCAAAGAGACAAGCAATCATGGTATTATCTCAATACCGATTGTTCTACCAGCAAAAACATGTTTATATGAAACAGATGGCAGACATCTTATCTTTTATCTCTCACTCATCTCTAATATGAGAGATAACAGAAAGATGAGAGATAATTTCGAGAGATAACTGAGAGACGAGGGAAATCTATCCGCGGCATTCTCCGCAGGACCGAGCGAAAGGACGTGCAGATGAACGAAAACGAGCTGACCGGTCTGCTTGAGTCTTTAAGGCGTATGGGCTCGGATGATCTTAACGTCGAAGTGAAGGAGAGCGCCACGACGCTTTCCCGCGACGTATGGGAAACGGTGAGCGCATTCGCGAACACTGCCGGCGGAATCATCGTGCTCGGAGTGAGTGAGCGCGCAGGTTTTGTCCCGGTTGAGAACTTCGAGACCGAGAAAGTGCTCAACCAATTTGTGTCAGGCATGGGTGATGCGGGCGGTCGAGGAAAGCTGGCCAATCCGCCTAAATACACGATCGAGCGAGTGGAGCTTCAGGGCACCGTGGTTCTGGTCATCACGATTGAGGAGCTCGACCCGTCGAGCAAGCCTTGCTATGTCATAGAGCGGGGCGCTCAAGGTGGCAGCTACAAACGCATCGATGACAAAGATGTCCCGCTTTCGTCGACCGAGGTTTTGGCACTGTCGTCATATGAACGGACGAGTCCTAGCGATCGCGATGCGGTGCCCGGCACGAGTGTGGGCGATCTCGACGAGTCGCTGGTCGACCGCACGATAGAGCGTGCCTATTCGTTGACGCCTCGAGCGATGCGCGGTGCGGCGGACAAGAAGACAAAGATGGAGCGTCTGAATTTCCTCGACTTCCAGGGCAATGTTACCAAGGCCGGCCTCCTTGCCGCGGGCGTTTACCCTCAGCAGTTCTATCCCAAGCTCTTCATTGATGTGGCTGTCCACGTGGGAGCTCAAAAGGGAGCTGCGGGGTCGCTGAGGTTCATGGACCGCACAATCTGTGAGGGAACGTTGGGCGAGATGATCTCGGATGCCGTCGCAGCTGTCGCCAAAAACCTGCGCCGCATCTCGACCGTCCAAGGCATCTCGCGTATCGACTCGCTGGAGATTCCCGAGGAGGTTCTGCGCGAGGCAATCGCCAACGCCGTAATCCATCGAGAATACGGGGATCGGTTCTGTGGACAATCGATTGCCGTCGACGTCTTTGACGATCGTGTCGAGGTGACGAATCCTGGCGGCCTTTACGGGGGAAAGACTCGCGAGAACTTGTTTGACGGCAGCTCCCGATGCCGTAACGCGACGCTTGTGAAGCTCATGTCGATTGTCCCGCTGCCGGATGGCGCAGGTTCGCCGGCTGAGGGCAATGGCTCGGGCATCCCGATGATGATCGATGCTATGCGCGCGCATGGTCTGGCCGAGCCCCTGTTCTGCCCCGGATTCGATCGGTTCAAGGTCGTACTTTACCGTTCAAAGATCGAGCCGGTCGATCATGGCGGGGGCTTAATTGTGACGGCACTCAAACACTACGGCGAGCTGGGGACGCGCGAGCTGGCAGAGCGCACAGGGCTCACAATTTCCCAGGTTAGGTCGCGCGTCAACGCGCTCATTGCTCAAGGCGAGCTTGAGCCCACGGCGCCGGCGACGAGCCGCAACCGCAAGTATCGACTGTCGGAGCGCGTGGGATAGATGCGTTAGTGGACGAGGCGACCCAATAATCGACCCTCGATTGGCGTCCATTATGGTAAAGCGGTTTTTGCCCAGTCGACGGTGATGCTAAAGACTCGGCTTACGCCGGCATGGCCCCGAACCCGTCTATCAGGAACAGCCTAAGAACCAGCTTGATGACATTTCCCGGTTTGACTTCTGCCGCGTCAAAGACGTGGCACTCGGCGAGCTCGCTGCAGTATGCATAGATGTCGCGGATAAGGTCCGCGCCCGAGAGCGTAAACATGTAGCCTGCGTCCGAAAGCGCATTGGGCGCGGCAGGCAACTTGGCCATGTGGCAGAACGTTTGCAGGTCGGGCGCCATAACGTTCTGGTAGTCGAGGTGGCCGTTGGCATCCTGCGCGGCAAGCTCCAATTGGCGCGCAAAATCCAGCGCCGCCGCTAACACAAAGCTCGGCGTAGGCGCATTGACGTCCTGAGTGGTCGCCACAAGCCTGCCCGCCGCCTGCGTGACAAGCCAAGCGACCTCGCGCTGGCAACGCACGGCCTTGCGCGTAACCGGCTTGATGGACGAAGAAGAAACGCTCCCCTTAGGCGGATTCGAAGCAGCCACAAGACCCTCCCATGAACAATCCGGCCCAACAAGCCCGGATGAAACACGTGCTACATCAGTATACAGGGAAGTGGGGTAGCGGGGTACAAGCGCGCCAGCGGCAAACCGAGAGCATCAACGATGTGCCGATCGCGGAATGAGATCTCGTAATAATTGACTCTCGGCCATATTATTGAGGGGCATGACTCGCGTTCGTATGGTTGTAGGTGCTGGCGATGAACGACATTGACCTTGCTGTTCCGTTGATGGATGGACCAAGCTATGACCGCGCCTGCAGTCTCGTGCCTTCCGAATACGTTGAGGCATGGGAGTGGTTTCTGGGTGAGGAACAGCGCGGCGGCGTTTGGACCAGCCTTCCGCACCACACCAAGGAAGATAGTCCTCAGTATCAGTACCGTTTGAGAATTGGCTCGGACTTCTTTCCCGTAACGCGGGATTCAGGGATCTTCTGGCCGGGCCAGGATCGGGTGAAGCAAGATCCCAATAAGATCTTTGCGCTTTCGGTCCATAACTCTAAAAAGAGCTTCTACACCGATGTGCCTCCGCTCTATTTGGATGACGGTACGTGGGTCATTAAGTATTCGGTCCAAGCGCCAGGAGCCGTTGGTTCTCGAGACCAGAATTACAACCGTAAAATGCTCAACTGCATGGAATGTGGCGTCCCAGTCGGAGTCATATTTGCAACCGAGGTGGGCTATAAGGTGCTCGGCCTTGCGTTTGTTGAGCGGTTCGAGCCCGAAAATGGATGGTTTGTTCTGCACGGTCCTGTTCATAAAGGCGGACCGGACCCTCGTTTTGCGCCCGACATGAGTTATCTGAAGCACATACCCGTCGATATTGAGTTTGCCGGACAGGGTGCGACCGACGACGAAAAGGTCCGCTATGCGTTAAGGCGCGAGCGATTGGGGCAGCAATGGTTCCGCAAGCAGCTCGTTGCCGCCTATGATGGCCGTTGCGCGGTGTCGGACTGCGGCGTCAGTGAAGCTCTGGAGGCTGCACATATCGAGAATTACTCGGGACCCAAATCGCAGGTTGCCAGCAACGGTATTCTGCTTCGGCGCGATCTTCATTCCCTATTTGATGCTCACCTGATTTCGTTTGAGCCTGTTTGCGGCGAATATCGGCTGTGCGGATCGTACCTGCTGGATAAGACCGACTACGCTTCCTTTGCGGGTGCGACGCTAAGGCAGCCGGATGAGCGTCAGTGGCGACCCGATACGGTGTTTCTTGAGGCCCATCGCATTGAGTTCGATCGCTCGGAAAAGAAGCGTGAAAAGGCGGGGCTTCTGCCGTATTAGCGTATTTGGCTTTGGCATTCTTTGACGATCGTGTTGTTTGATCGGATCGCGTGGCGATGCAATCTCGCGCACGCCCGCCGGTGCATGCTCTTCCTGATTTGTATAGCGAGAGGGGAGCGTATATGAGCTGGCGAGGCGATATTGCGATGGGGAAGTACGGAAAACTGCCGTGTGCCCTTATAGACAACAATATGTTTCCGAGCGTAGAGGTTGATTGCGCGTCGTTTGTCGTCACCTGCCCTTGCTGCGGCTCGCAAATACCGTGTCTCGACATTCGGTTTATCGATGCGCGCGACAGACTCAGCGACGAAGTGAGAAAACGGACAGGCGTTCATATGCCGGTGTATCCGGAGAAATGCCCTGTTTGTGGCCTCGATATCGTGTACGACGCCGGCGACGAGGGATAGGTGATGCGGAGGAGTTGGCTGTGAGTGTCTTTTGCCTCTACAAATAAATCCCCTCACCGAGCTGCTTGTGGAACTCGGCGTGATGGTCGCGTGCCCAGGTAAAGAGCGCCTGGTCAAAGTCGGTACGCGTGGCCGGGACGCCAAAGACGCCGGCAACTTCGACGCGTATAAACTCCAGTGCCGGCAGCTTGTTGATGGCAGTGAGGGCAAACGGGGACGAGGGCTCCTCGAACAGATAGCGGCTGCCTTGCAGCGCGTCGCAACTGGTGCACGTGTTGCCGAGCGACGGGGCTTTGGAGGCTCGCGCGCCTACGGGCTTGTAGCCGCAGCGCTTATGAAGGTAGTCGCGGATCTCGCCCGGCACGCAGCCAAGAGCGGGCACGATGGCGAGTGCGTTGGCGTTGGCCGTGTCGATGGCAATGTGCCCGGCTTCGTTGGGCGCGTGCGCGATGGCGATGCTCTCGTCGTTATCGGCTCGATAGGGAATGCCGAAGGCCGCGACCGAGGTCTCTTTGTGACACTTCCAGCACTCGCGCTTGCCCAGTACTAGATATATATACGGCGCAGAGGGGTCGGATCGGTCAATACCGGGCAGCCACTCGGCAAAGGGCTCGGGGTTGACGCCGCTGGGTACATACCAGATTTTCTTGGTCCGGTCCCATTTGGCGCCCAACGCCTTGGCTTCTTCTTTGTGCGAAAAGGGAACATCGAGCTCGGTGCGCATGGTGGCTCCTTGGTGCTGCAGGTGTAAGTGGCTCAAGGATACCGCAGGGCGCAGGCATCGTGGCGTTTTGCCGAGAAGCTGCGGTGCGGACTGATTGGTTATGCCGATGGATAGATCGGCAAGTAGATGGTCGGCTTTTGGCTAGTTGGGCGGTTGGAGCTGCCAGCGGATTTGGCGACATAAAACAAAACAGCCCAGAGGACATAGCCTCTGAGCTGTGAACATTTGGTGGGCGTTAGAAGATTTGAACTTCTGACCTCTTCCGTGTCAGGGAAGCGCTCTCCCCCTGAGCTAAACGCCCGATCAAGGGTGCGCAAGCGCGCAAGGGATAATATAACGGAGCCTGAACTCGGTGGCAAGAACATTTTTAAAAATCGCTTACATTGTGGAATTCAGGGGCTTTGTCATATCCATTTCAAAAGAGCTTACTGCCGCGATTTGGCTGTCGCATAATGCAAGGCCATTGCGGTATCGAGCTATGGAAAGACGCCTGCGGAATTGTCCTACCGATAAGCGGACAAGCCTCCAGCTGGTGCCTTCGCCGTGGTAAGGTAAGCCGAATTGTTTCCAGGCTGTTTCGGGGGAGTGGAATGAGCAAAGAGTGTGTCGAGCAGGTCGAAGGCGCAGGGGCTTCGGTGCCGATGACCGATATATCGAACATTGATGTGCCCGAGGGCACCGACGAGCTCAGCCGTAGCACCCGCCGCGCCTGGCGCGAGCGCCTTAACGATGCGTCGTCGCGCAAGATGATCACGGGCGTCTTGGCTACGCTGGTGGGCGGTTCGTTTTGGGGCTTCTCGGGCACCAGCGCGAGCTTTCTGTTCGATACCTACCACGTCGACACCTTGTGGCTTATGAGCGTGCGTCAGATTCTCGCCGGTCTACTCTTTATGGCCGTGGTTGTTACGCGCGACCGCGAGCGCCTGATTAAGCTCTGGACCACACCCGCCGATCGCAAGCAGCTGCTGCTCTTTACTGCCTTTGGCCTGCTGTTCAACCAGTTTTGCTATCTTTCGGCCGTGCGCCTGACGAACGCCGGAACCGCGACGGTGCTCCAGTGCCTGCAGCTCGTTATCATCATGGGCTACGCCTGCGTGACCGATCGCCGCATGCCGCGTACTCGCGAAGTCATCGGCATTGGCCTGGCTCTGGGTGGAACCTTTTTAATTGCCACCGGCGGCGACCCTACCAGCCTGAATATCTCGCCGCTTGGCCTGGCAGCAGGTCTTATGTGTGCGGTCAGCGCCGCGTGTATGGCGGTGATTCCCGCCAAGATCCTGCCCGAATACGGTAGCCCCATCGTCACGGGCTCGGCAATGCTCACGGCGGGCGTGGTCTCATGTGTCTTCGTGCAGCCCTGGGCGCATATGCCGGCGCTCGATGCCGCTGGTATCGAGGCGCTCGCGGTGTTCGTGGTTATCGGCTCGTTTTTTGCTTACATGCTCTATATGCAGGGCGTTAAGGACATCGGCTCGGTGCGTGCGAGCCTCATCGGAACTGTGGAGCCGGTTTCGGCGACCATCACCAGCGCCGTTATGCTGGGGACGGTGTTTTTGCCGACCGACCTTATCGGCTTTGTCATGATCATCGTGATGATGTTCCTCACGGTGTAGCTAGCGCCGCTGCCAAGACGGAAAAGGTGTTGTGCCGCATTTTCGCCAATTGATGTCCGTGTCTGGAGTTTAGCTGTCGATGCTCAAAATGCCATAAACTAGTAACGTTATGGACTTTTTCATTGCGACTCAATTGCGAGGATTTCTTTATGGCTGGTAATCACTTTAAGGGCAGCGATAGCGGCCGCCCTGCAGTTCCGCCGCGTCCGAACGGGGCTGGTAAGGCCGGCACGCCGGGCGGCGCTGGACAGGGCGGTTCCGGTAAGCGCGTGTCCCCGGGCGAGACGGCGATGTTTACCGCTCTGTACGAGCAGTCTCAAAAGGCAAAAAAGACCGGCCGTGCAAGAGGAAATGTCTTTGCGGGCGGTGCAACCTCTGCGTCGCAGCCGAGCGGGGCTCCTTCGGTACCTGCGAACAACGCAGGTGCTGCCAACGCCGCGAATGGCGCCGGCAACGTTAATGCCGGCAAGGCCGACAACAATACTCCCTCTGCCGGTGGCGCGGGGCTTACGGGTAACCTCGGCACGATTTACACCGGCGCCTCCGAGACAGGCACGTTCGCCCGCCTGGATGATAGCGGTGCCGAGTTTGCGGGCTCGGGTTCCAAGGAAGATTATTACGATTTTGGCTTGAACTACGGTAGCGATGCTTCGTCGAGTTCGACCTCTGACGGTCTGGTCCGTCATCGCCATCGCAAGGGCGAGCGCAAAAAGCGTCACACCGGCGCCATTATTGCCGCTGTAGTCGCGGTGCTTCTCGTTGCGCTTGGCGCAAGCGGCTTTATGCTGCTTAACTCGGCAAAGATCGTAAAGAGCGAAGCGAAGGAGGCTGTCGAGATCGTCGGTGGCCTTAAGGACAAGGTCACGTCGGGCGATTTTTCGACGCTGCCTGACGACGCGAAGAAGATCGATGAGCTCTGTAACAGCATGAAGGCGGAGACCTCGAGCCCGCTGTGGACGGCGGCTTCGTTTATCCCGGTGTATGGCAGCGATATCAATGCGGCCCGCACCATGATTGACGCCCTGTCCGATGTCTCGAGCAATGCGCTGGTTCCCATGGCCGATAACCTTTCGCAGGCTACGCCCGGCAAGCTGTTCCAGGACGGCATGATTAACGTGTCCGCGCTGCAGGCGGTCGCCGATTCGCTTTCCAGCAGCTCGAAGGTGTTCAAGAGCGCCAACGAGAAGGTCCAGGGCATTGGCGATACTCATATTTCCCAGGTGACCGAGCTGGTCGATAAGGCCAAGGACGGCTTTGCCACCCTCAACGGCGCGGTTGACGCGGCGGAGAAGGTCGCCCCCGTCCTTCCCCAGATGCTCGGCGCCAACGGCCAGACGCGCAACTACCTTATGTACGCCATGAACAACGTCGAGATTCGTGCCTGCGGCGGCTTTGGCGGTTCGCAGGGCCTGATTTCGGTCACCGACGGTCAGATGTCGATTGGCGAGTTTGTTCCCCGCATTGGACTCAGCGAGGATGAGGCGGTCGAGAGCGTCGACGAAGAGGATGAGGCGCTGTTCGGCAACCACAGCAACCTGTACAACTCGGGCAATACCTATTCGCCTGATTGGCCCCGCAACTCGCAGCGTGTCGCCGCGCTGTGGAAGTCCCAGTATGGACAGGACGTTGATGGCGTCATCGGTATCGACCCGGTGTTCCTGCAGTATCTGCTGGGCCTGGTCGGTAACGTGTCACTGCCCGACGGAACGGTTGTCGACGGCACCAACGCCGCAAAGGTCCTCATGCACGATGTGTACTGGAACTATCCGGTCGAGGAGTCGGACGGCATCTTTGCATCCGTCGCCAGCGCTGCCTTCGACAAGGTCCTTGGCGGTATCGGCGATGTCGATGTTACGAAGCTTGTCAGCGCCGTTGAGCGCGGTGCCGAAGAGGGCCGCCTGATCGCGTGGATGAGAAACGATGATGAGCAGAATGCCATCAAAGAGACGGGCATTGACGCTTCGCTGCCCGATCCGGATGATCCGAGTGCCGATCCCGTTGCCGGCGTTTACTTTAACAACCTGAGTTTCTCCAAGCTCGACTGGTATCTGAACGCCGACACTCAGATTGGTCAGGGCGTGAAGAACGGCGACGGCACGTGCTCCTATCGCATCACCGTTACCCTGACGAACATCATGACGCAGGAGGAGGCTGGCAAGCTGCCCGACTACGTTGCGGCGAGCGCGCCCGATGCCGCGCGTGACGACGAGCGTCTGAATGTCTCGTTGTTTGCCCCGATGGGTGGCAACATCAGTGACCTTACGGTTGAGGGTACCCAGTTTGGTCTTGGTGCCGCTACGTGGCATGGAATCCCCTTCTATTCGGGCACCGTTGACCTGCATGCTGGCGAGACGACGACGATCACGTATACGCTGACCACGTCGGCCGAGGCGGGGGACAAGCCTCTTACGCTGCGTCAGACCCCTACATGCCAGGCGGCTCGCGACAGCGCGTCGGCGTAGGGTTTTTCTGGTAGCGCAGATAATCGAGTACCATTTTGGGGCGGACAGGCAATCTGTCCGCCCCTATTTTGTAAGGAGGGCGCATGAAGTACTTTGGCACCGACGGCTTTCGCGGTGAGGCCAACGTTGGGCTGACGGTAGAGCACGCTTATAAGATTGGCCGTTTTGTGGGCTGGTATTACGGCGCCAACCGCGAGCGCAAGGCACGCGTCATCGTGGGCAAGGACACGCGTCGCTCGAGTTATATGTTCGAGGCGGCGCTGGTGAGCGGTCTGGTCGCGAGCGGTGCGGACGCCTATATGCTGCACGTGATCCCCACGCCGGGCGTGGCGCATCAGACCGTGGAGGGCTGCTTCGATTGCGGCATCATGATCAGCGCGAGCCACAACCCGTTTTGCGATAACGGCATTAAGCTCGTCAACAGCGACGGCTTTAAGATGGACGAGGACGTACTGGAGCTCATCGAGGACTACATCGATGGCAAGAGCGAGGTGCCGCTGGCCACGGGCAACCACATCGGCGCCACGGTGGACTACATGCAGGGCCGCAACCGCTACATTGCTTCGCTCATCGCCAGCGTGAACTTTTCGCTGCAGGGCGTCAAGATCGGTATCGACTGCGCCAACGGCTCGGCTTCCTCGGTGGCCAAGCCGGTGTTCGACGCGCTGGGCGCTGACGTGCGCGTGATCAACGCCGCGCCCGATGGTTTTAACATCAACGTCGACTGCGGCTCCACGCATATGGAGCGTCTGCAGCGCCATGTGGTGGAGCAGGGCCTGGACGTGGGTTTTGCCTACGACGGCGATGCCGACCGCTGCCTGGCCGTGGATGAGCGCGGTCGCGTGGTAGACGGCGACCAGATCCTGTACGTGTGCGGCGTGTATCTGAACAAGCACGGGCGACTCTCGGGCGGTACCGTGGTGCCGACGATTGCCAGCAACTTTGGCCTGGTCAAGTCGCTGGAGCTTGCCGGTCTGAGCGCCGTGACCAGCGGCGTGGGCGACCGTCACGTGTATGCCAAGATGCGCGAGGGCGGCTACAGCCTGGGTGGCGAGCAGACGGGCCATACGATCTTTGGCGATATCGAGCGCACGGGCGACGGCATTATGACCTCGCTGCGCGTGATGGAAGTGATTCGTGCCGAGCGCGAGACGCTCTCGCAGCTCACGGCTCCGTGCAAGCTGCTGCCGCAGGCGCAGGTGGCCGTGCACGTGGCGGACAAGGACGCCGCGCTCGAGAACATGGGCGTGCAGAACGCCATCGCCGAGGCCGAGGCTGCGCTGGCAGGCGAGGGCCGCGTGCTCGTGCGCAAGAGCGGAACCGAGTCGGTTATCCGCGTGCTGGCCGAGGCGCCCGACCAAGCATCCGCCGATGCCGCCATGAAGCGCATCGCCAACGCGCTCGAGGCTCTGTAAGGTAGTCATTGGGGACGTTCTTAAACAACTAGGTGGAAAGGGGGCGCCGCGGATTGGTTCCGCGGCGTCCCCTTTGCGTTGACGTGTCGGTTATGCCTTACAGCTCGTAGAGCGTGGTGAACTTGTCCTGCAGGTAGCTGCAGTAGTAGCGGGCATCGAACGCCATGCCGCATGCGCCCTTGATGAGTTCCGGCGCGTCCTTGGCGCGGCCCCACTGCCAAATGTGCTCGCCCAGCCAGGCGCGGACGGGCGCCAGATCGCCGCTCGCACAGGCGCCATTGAGGTCGACGCCGTCGCGGCACATGGCCGGCACAAACATGGCATCGTAGGCGCTACCCAGCGCATACGTGGGGAAGTAGCCAAACGAGCCGCCGCTCCAGTGCGTATCTTGCAGGCAGCCGCGTGTGTCGTCGGGAACGGGAATGCCCAGGTACTCGTCCATAAAGCGATTCCAAAGCGCGGGGATGTCCTTGGCCGTGGCCTCGCCGGCAAACAGCATGCGTTCAATCTCGTAACGCACCATGATATGCAGCGGGTAGGTGAGCTCGTCGGCCTCGGTACGGATCAGCGACGGCTGAGCGATGTTCACGGCGCGGTAGAGCGTGTCCTCGTCCACGTTGCCGTAGACCTCGGGCGCGTGGCGGCGCAGCACCTCGAGCAGCGGTCCCATAAAGGCGCGGCTGCGGCCCACGGTGTTCTCGAAAAAGCGGCTCTGGCTCTCGTGGATGCCCATGGAGGTGCCGCCCTCCAGGCACGTGCGCGCGTAGGCGGGGTTCACGCCCAGCTCGTACATGGCGTGGCCGGCCTCGTGGATGATGCTGTAGACGTTGGATATGCAATCGTCCTCGTAGATGTGCGTGGCGATGCGCGCGTCGCCCACCGAGAAGCCCTCGCTAAACGGATGCTCGGTAAAGGCAAGCGTGGTGTCGTCCAGGTCCAGGCCGACGAGTTTCATCAGGTCGAAGCTCATGGCGCGCTGGGCGGCCTCGGGCACGCGGGCGTGCAAAAAGTCTGCAGCGGGCTGCTGGCCGCGCTCGCCGATGGCGTGCACGAGCGGCACGACCGTGGCCTTAACCTCGTCGCAAAACGCATCGAAGCTCTCGGTGGAAAGGCCGCGCTCGTACTGGTCGAGCCACACGTCGTATGGGTCGCGCTTGGGGTCCATGAGCTCGGCCTGATGCTTGAGCTGGCTGACGATTTTGTCCACATAGGGCTCAAAGCTCGCCCAGTCGTTGGCCGCTTTGGCCTTGTGCCACACGGCGTCGGCCTCGCAGGTGAGCCTGGTCCAGGCCTCGGCCTCCTCGGTGGGGATGACGCTTGCCTCGCGCTGGTCGCGGCCGAGCACGCGAATCTCGTCAAGCAGCTGCGGGTCGTCGATCTTTCCGCCGGTGACGGTCTCGCGTGCCAGCGAACGTACAAGTTCGACAGACTTTTCGCTGGTCAGGAGCTTATGGTGCTCGCCGGCAAGGGTGCCCATGGCGTCGGCACGGGCGGCGGCACCGTTGGCGGGAGCAATGGTCGCGCCGTCAAACTCGGCAATCTTGAGCAGGTACTCGCGGGTCCACAGTTTGCCTTCGAGCTTGCGGAATTTTTTGACGGCCTTATCGACCTTCATGCCTTTGGGCGTCTTGCCCGCTGCGGGCTTGGCCTTCTTATCGTGCTTCTTTTCCATACCATATCCTTGATCTCGCGAGCCGAACGCCACGGCCGGGCGCACGGCCAGTTTGCACAGCTACCTGCCTTGTACCCAGCACGAACAAAACGGAACGCGGCGATACGCCCACACAATGTGGTATCCTATAGCCCAATGCGTTGACGGAGAGGGTTTTGCCCGCCGCGTCGCCGGCAAGAGAGGGAAGGTCATGGGCTGCAAGCCTTCCTGCGGTGACAAGGGCCAAGCGTTCACTCCCGAGCAGCGACCTCAACGGGCACGCGGCCAGCGGCGGCGAAGCCCCAGTAGGGAAGCCGTGAGCCTCGCGACAAGGGGCAAAGAGTGGGCGCGGCGGGCCAGACATCCGCCGGGTCAAACAAGGTGGTACCGCGGAATTCAACCGTCCTTGGGCAATGCACATGCCCGAGGGCGGTTTTTTGTTACCGAACCGGGCCGCGTTTTCGCAACGTCAGACGGCGGCAGCCGCCTCGGCAAGCGGGGAGCGCGAGAGACGAAAGGGAAGACATGAGTCTGATTGATGATCTGGTCAAACTCGAGGAAGAGGCCAAGGAGCTCGTCGCGGGCGCCGACGACGCCGCAAAGCTCGAGGCCGCGCGCGTTGAGCTGCTCGGCCGCAAGGGCCGCATCACTGGCCTGATGCGCATGATGGGCAAGCTCGCCCCCGAGGATCGTCCCATGATGGGCAAGCGCGCCAACGAGATGCGCCAGCTGATTGAGGGCATGCTCGACGAGCGCACCACCGAGATGAAGGCCGCCGCCCTCAAGCACACACTCGAGCACGAGGCCGTCGATATCACGCTGCCGGGCATCCGTCCGCAGATCGGTCACCAGCACCTGATCAAGCAGATCATCGAGGAGGCCGAGGACATCTTCTGCGGCATCGGCTACACCGTCGAGTCCGGTCCCATGGTCGACACCTCCTACTACAACTTCACCGCGCTCAACGCCCCCATGGATCACCCGAGCCGCTCGGCCCGCGACACCTTCTACGTGGTCGACAACAACCCCGGCAGCGTCGCACACCCCGAGGCTCACGCCCACGGCGAGTCCGACGTGCTGCTGCGCACCCAGACCTCGGGCGTGCAGATCCACACCATGGAGTCGCAGAAGCCGCCCATCTACATGATCTGCCCGGGCACCGTCTATCGTCCCGACACGGCCGACGCCTGCCACCTGCCGCAGTTCAACCAGATCGAGGGCCTGGTCGTCGACGAGGGCATCACCTTTGGCGATCTTAAGGGCACGCTCGACTACTTTGTTAAGTGCATGTTTGGCGAGGACCGCAAGACGCGTTACCGCCCGCACTTCTTCCCCTTCACTGAGCCTTCCTGCGAGGTGGACGTGAGCTGCCATGTGTGCGGCGGCAAGGGCTGCAACTTCTGCAAACACAGCGGCTGGATCGAGATCCTGGGCTGCGGCATGGTCGACCCCAACGTCCTGATCAACTGCGGTATCGACCCCGAGAAGTACACCGGCTTCGCCTTTGGTATTGGCGCCGAGCGCGTCGCGGCCCTGCGCTACGACCTGCCGGACCTCAGAACCCTGATGACAGGCGATATGCGTTTCCTGAACCAATTTTAGGCTTGCCCAGGCACCCCATCTTGGCGTTCAACCGTCGCTCGCGTACCTTTAGTACGCGTCGCTCCTCTTTCACGCCAACCTGGGGCACCTGGACAACCCTAAGGCGAACGTCTTCATTTGATATTTCCTCCCTATGCGGAGATTAAGAACTAGGAGAGCTACATGCGCGTTTCTTACGACTGGCTCAAGACCATGATCGATATTCCGGAGGATCCCAAGACCCTTTCGGACGAATATATCCGTACCGGCACCGAGGTCGAGGCGATCGACACCGTGGGCGAGTCCTTCGACCACGTGGTGACCGCCAAGGTGCTCACCAAGATCCCGCACCCCGATAGCGACCACATGTATGTGTGCTCGGTCGATGTGGGCGACAAGAATCTCGACGCCGACGGCAATCCCGCTCCGCTGCAGATCGTCTGCGGCGCGCAGAACTTCGAGGCCGGCGACCACATCGTCACGGCCATGATCGGCGCTGTCCTGCCCGGCGACGTCAAGATCAAGAAGAGCAAGCTTCGCGGCGTCGTGTCCATGGGCATGAACTGCTCCGCGCGCGAGCTCGGCTTGGGCGGCGACCACTCCGGCATCATGATCCTGCCCGAGGATACGCCCTGCGGCATGCCGTTTGCCGAGTACGTGGGCTCGAGCGACACCGTGCTCGACTGCGAGATCACGCCCAACCGTCCCGATTGCCTGTCCATGATCGGCATGGCCCGCGAGACCGGCGCCATCTTCGACCGCGATTTCCACGTTGAGCTGCCCGCCATCAAGGCCGAGACCGGCCGCGCGACCGACGACGAGCTTTCGGTCGAGATTGCCGACGAGGGCCTGTGCGACCGCTACGTTGCCCGCATCGTGCGCAACGTCAAGGTCGGCCCGTCGCCCGACTGGATGGTCAAGCGCCTTAACGCCTTGGGCGTGCGCCCGCACAACAACATCGTCGACATCACCAACTATGTGATGATGCTCACCGGTCAGCCGCTGCACGCCTTTGACCTGGACACCTTTGCCGAGCGCGATGGCCACCGTCGTGTGGTGGTTCGCGCCGCCCAGCAGGACGAGAAGTTCACGACGCTCGACGGCGAGGAGCGCGTGCTCGACGCCGGTATGGGCCTCATCACCGACGGCGAGCGTCCCGTGGCGCTGGCCGGCGTAATGGGCGGCATGGATTCCGAGATCGAGGACGACACCGTCGACGTGATGGTCGAGAGCGCCTGCTTCAACGCCGGTCGCACCTCGCACACCAGCCGCGATCTGTCGCTGATCTCCGACGCCTCCATTCGCTTTGAGCGCCAGGTCGACGAGACCGGCTGCGTGGATGTCGCCAACGTTACCTGCGCGCTGATCGAGGAGATCGCCGGCGGCGAGGTTGCTCCCGGCTATGTGGACGTGTTCCCCGCGCCCAAGACCATCGACAGCATTAAGCTGCGCCTGGCCCGCGTGCGTGCCATCTGCGGTGCCGACATCGAGCCCGACTTTATCGAGCGTTCGCTCACCCGCCTGGGCTGCACCGTCGAGCGCGACGGCGAGGACTTCATGGTCACCCCGCCGAGCTTCCGTCCCGACCTGCCGCGTGAGATCGACCTGATCGAGGAGGTCCTGCGCCTATGGGGCATGGGCCGCGTTACGGCGACCATCCCGGCTGCCAAGAACCACATCGGCGGCCTGACCCGCGAGCAGAAGCTCACCCGTAAGGTCGGCGAGATCCTGCGCGCCTGCGGCCTCAACGAGACCACGACCTTTGGCTTTGCCGCCCCGGGCGACCTGGAGAAGATTGGTATGTCCACCGAGGGCCGCGGCTGCCCCGTGGTTCTCATGAACCCGCTGGTGGCCGAGCAGACCGAGATGCGCCGCTCGCTGCTGCCGGGTCTGCTGCAGTCTGTGGCCTACAACGAGGCCCACGGCACGCCCAACGTGCACCTGTACGAGGTCGGCAGCCTGTTCCATGGCCGCGAGAACGCCAGCCTGCCCAAGGAGACCAAGTCCGTGGCGGGCGTGCTCTCGGGCCAGTGGAGCGAGCAGTCCTGGAACATGAAGTACCGTAAGCTGCGCTTCTTCTTTGGCAAGGGCATTGTCGAGGAGCTGCTTGCTCAGCTGCGCATCGAGAAGGTTCGCTTCCGTCCCGTCGAGGGCGAGGGCTATGCCTTCTTGCAGCCGGGTCGCGCCGCCGAGGTTCTGTCCGGCGGTACCGTGCTGGGCTGGGTTGGCGAGATTCACCCCGAGGCGCGCGAGGCTATGGGCATTGACGAGGTTGTCGTTGCCTTTGAGCTCGACCTGGACAAGCTGATCAAGGGCGCCCGCAACCAGGAGAACTACCGTGAGTTCTCGCAGTACCCGGCCGTTGAGCACGACCTTGCTATCGTGGTCGACAACACTGTGACCTGCGAGGATCTTGAGCGCCGTATTACCAGCGCCGGAGGCAAGCTGCTCGAGGATGTGCGTCTGTTCGACGTCTACCGCGATCCCATCCGCATCGGAGCGGGCAAGAAGTCCATGGCCTTTGCGCTTACGTATCGCTCCGACGACCACACGCTTACCAGCGAAGAGGTCGAAAAGGCGCACCAGAAGATCGTTACCAAGGTGTGCAAGGGCGTAAACGGCGAGGTCCGCGGCTAGGTCCTGCGCCGGATATAGGCCAGCGTCGGCTGCCGCCGAGTCTTACGTGACTGCTGTTTTCGGTATAAGGCACCGTTGAGCCTGCATATATGACACGCGCATTACATAACGGCGTGCTGCTTTGTCGGCAGTGCGCCGTTTTGCTATGATAGCCCGCGGCGTGTTACGAATCTGACATTACGTAACACTGGAAAGGTGATTCAAGCGGCGTTGCAATTCCGTGCGCCGATAACCGGGAGGCGTACATGCACATTCCAGATAATTATCTGTCCCCGCAGACCGATGCCGTCATGGCGGTGGCAATGGTGCCCGTCTGGGTTCACTGTATCAAGAAGGTGCGCGCCACGCTCGATCGCGAGCACATGGCTTTCCTGGGCATCTGCGCCGCATTTTCCTTCTTGCTTATGATGTTCAACGTGCCGCTGCCCGGCGGCACCACTGGCCACGCCGTTGGTGGCGCACTCATCGCGCTGCTGCTGGGCCCCGAGGCCGCGGCTATCGCGGTTTCGGTCGCGCTGGCGCTGCAAGCGCTGCTGTTTGGCGACGGCGGCATCCTGTCCTTTGGCGCTAACTGCTTTAACATGGCCTTCGTGTTGCCGTTTGCCGCAGCCATCGTGTTCCGCGCGCTTAACAGCCGTTTGCACGACAAGAGCTGGGGCACCTCGGTTTCGGCCATCGTAAGCGGCTGGGTCGGCCTGTGCCTGGCGGCCCTGTGCGCAGCAATCGAGTTTGGTATTCAGCCGATGCTTTTCACGAATGCTTCGGGCGCTCCGCTGTACTGCCCCTTCCCGCTGTCCATTGCCATTCCGGCCATGATGATCCCGCATATGTTGGTAGCCGGCGTGGTCGAGGGCGTGGCGACTGCCGCGATCTACGGCTTTATCAAGAAGACGGCGCCGAGCGTTATCGTCGGCCCCGAAGCCGCCGATGGACAGCTTGCTGCCGAGGGCGCTGCTGCAAAGAAGACCTCGCTGGTCCCCACGCTCATCTTGGTTGCCGTGCTTGTCGTGGCCACGCCGCTGGGCCTGCTGGCCACGGGTGACGCCTGGGGTGAGTGGGACGCCGAGGGCGCCGCGACCGCCGTTCAGGAGGCTGGCGACGACAGCCTGCAGGCTTCGGTCGGTCTCGACACCCCGACCTTTGCCGACGCTCTGCCTACGGGTGATTACCTGCAGGCCTATTCCGAGGAGCAGGGTCTCGGCTTTGCCGGTCAGGCTGCCATGTATATCCTGTCCGGCGTGATTGGCGTGGCGGTGCTCACCATCGCATTCCGTCTGATCTCGCTGACGGTCAAGGAAAGCGGAGCCCATGGCGATGGTCGAGCTGCCTAGCTGGCTTGCGGCCGAGGAGCGATACGAGCCCACGGGCGCTCGTCATCGCGTGATGCAAAAGAACGTCCTGCACCTGGCGAGCCTGCTTGAGCGGGTTCGCCTGGGTGGAGGCGCGCACGAGGGCGGGTCGATGGTCGACCGCGCCCTTTCTTGCGTTTCGGCTCCGGTGCGCCTGGTGGGGATATTCGTTTGCGTCCTGTGCGTGTGCCTGACACAAAGCCCGCTGTACCTCATGTTGATGGCGGCCATTGCGCTGGTGCTCGTTGCCGTGCGTCCCGTACGCGGGCTGCGCGCGACCTTTGTGCCGGCGCTTGGCGCCGCGGGGCTCGCAGTGGTTTTGGCGCTGCCTGCCCTGCTGCTAGGTGCTTCCGCTACGGGCGCCATGCTCAAGATTGCGCTCAAGACCTTCATTAATGTGTCGCTGGTGCTGGGCGTTTCGTGGACCCTCACGTGGAGCCGCATGTCGGCGGCGCTCAAGATGCTGCATCTACCCGACGAAGTTATCTTTACGTTTGATATGGCGCTCAAGCACATCGAGGTGCTGGGTCGTACGGCGCACGATCTGTGCGAATCGGTCATGCTGCGCAGCGTTGGCCGTGCGCCCGAGGGATTTTCGCGTACCGATTCGATCGCGGGTATCATGGGCATGACCTTTATCAAGGCGATGAAATGCAGCCGCGCGATGGACGAGGCTATGCTTTGCCGCGGCTTTGCCGGTGCGTATCCGGCTCCCGCGCGCGCCAGGTTTGGCTGGCGCGATGCGGCCTATGCGGCCGGCGTGGCGCTGCTGACAGTGTTGTGCGCCGTGCTGTAGGCGCTGCTGGTTCCGACTGGGGATGTAAATGGGGAAGGGCGACGTTTTGACGATCGATATGAATAGTGCGGCGGGCACGAACGGTGTGGGCGGCGCCGAGGTCGTTCCGCTCATCGAGCTGCGCGACGTGGTGTTCTCCTATGCGGGGCATACGGTTGTCGATGGCGTGTCGCTGCAGGTCGATCGTGGTGAACTCGTTGCCCTGCTCGGTCCCAACGGCTGCGGCAAGACGACGATTATGCGTCTTATTAACGGCCTTGAACTCGCGGACGCAGGGGCATACCTGTTTGACGGGCACGTGGTCGATGCGGCGTATCTGAAGGATTCTGCTGCTGCTCAGAAGTTCCACCAGCGCGTGGGCTTCGTATTCCAAAACGCCGATGCCCAGCTGTTCTGCGCCACGGTGGGCGAGGAAGTTGCTTTTGGTCCCGCGCAGATGGGGCTGCCGGCAGACGAGCTCGAGCGCCGCGTGCGCGATGCCATGGGGCTGTTCCAGGTTGCCGACCTTGCCGACGCCTCTCCCTATCAGCTCTCGGGCGGGCAAAAGAAGCGTGTGGCGCTGGCGGCAGTTGTATCGATGAACCCCGATATCCTAGTGCTCGATGAGCCCACCAATGGGCTCGACGAGGATTCATGCGACATCGTGGTCAACTTCTTGCTGGCCTACGTCGCGGCGGGTAAGACGGTCTTGATGAGCACGCATCACCAGGATTTGGTGCGACGCCTGGGTGCCCGTGCAATCTATATCGATCGATATCACCATGTGGTCGAGACGCCTTCGCCGTCGTATGGAACCGAAAGCGGTACTACGGACTAGTTGCTGCGTAGAGCGTGCGTAGCCGCCCGCGCGGCTTTGCCGTGATGGTATAGTTATCCAGGTTTTTTATGGGGGTGGCTATGCCAAGTTGGAACATTCATATCGCTCAGACGGAGCGTTTGCTGGAGCGCACCGGTGCACTTGCCAATAGCGTGCGCGACCGCAATGCCTTTTTGTTTGGCTGCGTGGTTCCGGATATTTTCGTGGGCTATATGGTCCCTGGCATCGCCGATCCCATCCCGTACCGCATTACGCACTTTGCCAAGCCCGAGCCTATCCCTAAGCCGCGTGAGCACGAGTTCTGGGATACCTATGTGGCACCGTTGTTTAAAAGTTCGCCCACCGGTGCGCCAGCCGCGGCGACCTCGATTATCGAGGAGCGCGAGCGACTGAATCGCGTGCACTATCCCCAGCGCTACAGGGATGCTGAGCCGGTTGTCGGTCCCGGCGCTCGTGAGTTCTCGCTTGCGTCCGAAGATGTGGCGCAGTCGTTGCTCGATTTGACACTGGGTGTCTGGTCGCATCTGGTGGCCGATACCGTATGGAATACGCGCGTGAATCAGTACCTGGAGGCGCACGGCGGCAAGCCGTGCGAGGAGTTCCGCATTAAAAAGCAAGGCGACTTTGACTGGTTCGGCAAGACGCTCGGCATTGTTTCGATTCCGCGCGCGACCGATCGCCTGTATACTGCGGCGACGCGTTTTGGGCAGTATCCCATCCATAAGGAGTATGTGCTCAAGACCATCGGCGTTATGCACGAGATCGTGCGCGAAAACCCCGGCGAGCCCGACCATCCGCCATACCGCCTGCTGACCGAGAAATTCTTCGACGCAACGTTTACCGAGGTCATCGAGCTGACCGAGGCGGGCTTTGCGGCTCGCGTTGCCGCTTCTGACGTCCCCGCAGTCCCCCTGATCGCTAGCTGCTAGCCGGCCGGCTTGACGGTGAACAGTTCATCCCAATTGACCAACGGCTCCCGTCGCAGGCGTCTTCGGTGGTGCGCTCGGCATCGGAGAGGCTTGCGACTGAACGCAAATCGATGAGGCGGCATATGAAGAAGGTCTTAAAAAAGCCCGGAAGGCAATGCCTTCCGGGCCCTTTGCAATGCAAATCTGCTTGCAAGTACGATTTAGCGCACCTGAGCGACGTATGCGACGTTGGTCGAGGAGACCTTGTCCTCGAGCTGGACGCTCATGCGGGGATCGCCGGCGGTAGCGACGGTCAGATCGCCGGCCTCGACGTAGCCGAGCTCCTTAGCGGTCTCGATCGCCTTGACGATCGTGCCGTTGACGGTGCCCTGGGTAATCTCGGCCTGATGCGGGATAACGCCCCAGTACATGATCATCTGCTGGACGGCCCACTCGTGGCGGGAGAACGCGCAGATCGGCATGTTGGGACGGAAGTGCGAAATCAGGCGAGCGGTACGACCGGTGGTCGTCGGCACGGTGATGCACTTGGCGCCAACGGTGGTGGCCATGTTCACAGCGGACATACCCACAACGTTGTTGACGACGCGGGTGCCGTGAGCGTCAGCCGGAACCTCGAGCGGGGCGTGAGCCGGGAGGTACTTCTCGGTCTCGAGAGCAATGCTGGCCTGCATCTTAACGGCCTCGACCGGGTACTTACCGGCAGCGGACTCGCCAGAGAGCATAACGGCGTCGGTGCCGTCGTAAATGGCGTTAGCAACGTCGGCAACCTCGGCGCGCGTCGGGCGCGGGTTCTGCTGCATGGAGTCGAGCATCTGCGTAGCGGTGATAACGGGCTTGTAGGCTGCGTTGCACTTAGCGATGATTTCCTTCTGGATGTGCGGAACGAGCTCGGGCTTGATCTCGATGCCCAGGTCGCCACGGGCGACCATGATGCCGTCGGAAGCCTCGAGGATCTCGTCGAAGTTCTCGACGCCCAGGGCGCACTCGATCTTCGGGAAGATCGTCACGTGCTCGCCGCCGTTCTCGCGGCAAAGCTCGCGGATGCCGCGGACGGACTCGCCGTCACGGATGAAGGAAGCGGCGATGTAGTCGATGTTCTCGGTCAGGCCAAAGAGGATGTCCTGACGATCGCGCTCGGTGATAGCGGGCAGCGAGATGTTGACGTTGGGCATGTTAACACCCTTGCGCTCGCCGATCAGGCCGTCGTTCTTGACGACGCAGGTCATGTCCTGGCCGTCGACGGACTCGACCTCGAGGGCAACCAGGCCGTCATCGATCAGGATGAGGGAGCCCTTCTCGACCTCGGAGGGCAGAGCCAGGTAGTCGAGGGAGATGTGCTCAGAGGTGCCGTGGAAATCCTCGGACGTGGGCTGAGCGGTGACGACGATCTTGTCGCCGGTCTTGACGGCAACCTTCTTGCCGTCGACCAGAAGGCCGGTGCGGACCTCGGGGCCCTTGGTGTCGAGCAGGATGCCGACGGGCAGACCGAGCTCCTTGGAAATACGACGGACGCGCTCGATGCGACCGTGGTGCTCGTCGTAGGATCCGTGCGAGAAGTTAAAACGGGCGACGTTCATGCCCGCCTTGATCATCTCACGGATGGTCTCGTCGCTATCGCAGGCGGGACCCATGGTGCATACAATCTTGGTGCGCTTGTACATTCAGACCTCCATCTGACATCGTCTTGCGCTGATAGATAAACCATAAGAAATAAAACTGAGATGATTATAACGAAATGCCGACCGAATACCCCAAAAAATCGACCGTATGCCGAATTAGAAGTTCATTTTTTGCGAATAAACGGTATATGCAAAAACTTTACCAACCGTTCTAACCGCTGCTATCTGGGCGATATTTCAGTTTGATGATGCACCGAAGAAAAAACGTTTTATCAATGTCGAACATCATACGGTCTGCATCGTTGCACTCGAGCCGTGTTTCCAATTGGAATGTTTTGGCTAGACGCGCCGCTTTGGGGTACCATAGCTCCACTATCAACTGCCGCTCAGCACGGCAGCCTTGATGAGCCCTTGCCCTTCTCCTGGGAATTATGATCGGGCATCAATCTGCTGAGTGGCCCGAATCCCAGGAGGGGACTCTATATGCAAAAGGAATACCTGTCCGCCGCGGCGGAGGTACTCAGCGACCAAGGTGTCGATGAGAACCTCGGCCTGAGCAACGACGAGGCGTCGTCGCGCCTCGCCAAGACAGGCCCTAACAAGCTCGAGGAAGCCGAGAAGACGCCGTTGTGGAAGCGCTTCTTTGAGCAGATGGCCGACCCCATGGTCATCATGCTGATCGTTGCCGCCGTCATCAGTGCACTCACGGGCATGGTCAAGGGTGAGGCGGACTTTGCCGACGTCGCCATCATCATGTTCGTCGTTATCGTCAACTCGGTGCTGGGCGTGGTTCAGGAGGCCAAGAGCGAGGAAGCTCTCGAGGCATTGCAGGAGATGAGCGCCGCGCAGTCCAAGGTGCTGCGCGACGGCAAGCTCGTGCACCTGCCGAGCGCCGAGCTCGTGCCCGGCGATGTGATCATGCTCGAGGCGGGCGACTCCGTCCCGGCCGACTGCCGCGTGCTCGAGAGCGCCACGATGAAGATCGAGGAGGCCGCCCTTACCGGCGAGTCCGTGCCCGTCGAGAAGCATGCCAACGTGATCGAGCTCGCCGCCGGCACCGACGACGTGCCGCTCGGCGACCGCAAGAACATGTGCTACATGGGTTCCACCGTGGTGTACGGTCGCGGTCGCGCTGTCGTGGTCGGTACCGGTATGAACACCGAGATGGGCAAGATTGCCGGCGCCCTGGCCGAGGCCAAGGAAGAGCTCACGCCGCTGCAGGTGAAGCTTGCCGAGCTCAGCCGCATCCTCACCATCATGGTTATTGTCATCTGCGTCGTTATCTTTGGTGTCGATATCATCCGCCACGGCGTGGGCAACGTTCTTACCGACCCGACCGCCCTGCTCGATACCTTTATGGTCGCCGTCTCGCTCGCCGTCGCTGCCATCCCCGAGGGCCTGGTCGCCGTCGTGACCATCGTGCTGTCGCTTGGTGTGACCAAGATGGCCAAGCGCCAGGCAATCATCCGCAAGCTCTCTGCCGTCGAGACCCTTGGCTGCACGCAGACCATCTGCTCCGACAAGACCGGTACCCTTACCCAAAACAAGATGACCGTCGTCAAGCACGAGCTCGCCGCGCCTAAGGAGAAGTTCCTGGCCGGCATGGCTCTGTGCTCCGATGCCCAGTGGGACGAGGAGCTGGGCGAGGCCGTGGGCGAGCCGACTGAGTGCGCGCTCGTCAACGACGCCGGCAAGGCGGGCCTCACTGGCCTGACTGCCGAGCACCCGCGCGTGGGCGAGGCCCCGTTCGACTCGGGCCGCAAGATGATGTCCGTGGTCGTCGAGACCCTGGACGGCGAGTATGAGCAGTACACCAAGGGCGCGCCCGACGTGGTGATCGGCCTGTGCACCCATATCTACGACGGCGACAGGGTCGTTCCGCTGACCGAGGAGCGTCGCGCCGAGCTCGTGGCCGCCAACAAGGCCATGGCCGACGAGGCCCTGCGCGTGCTGGCGCTGGCAAGCCGCACCTACACCGAGGTCCCGAGCGACTGCAGCCCCGCTGCGCTCGAGCACGACCTGGTCTTCTGCGGCCTGTCCGGCATGATTGACCCTGTCCGCCCCGAGGTCTCCGACGCCATCCGCGAGGCCCACGACGCCGGTATTCGCACCGTCATGATCACGGGTGACCATATCGACACCGCCGTGGCCATTGCCAAGCAGCTGGGAATCGTCACCGATCGCAGCCATGCCATTACCGGTGCCGACCTCGACCGCATGAGCGACGAGGAGCTCGACGCGCACATCGAGGACTACGGCGTGTACGCCCGCGTCCAGCCCGAGCACAAGACGCGCATCGTCGAGGCCTGGAAGTCGCGCGACCAGATCGTCGCCATGACCGGCGACGGCGTCAACGACGCCCCGTCCATCAAGCGCGCCGACATCGGCGTCGGTATGGGCATCACCGGCACCGACGTCACCAAGAACGTCGCCGACATGGTGCTTGCCGATGACAACTTCGCCACCATCATCGGTGCCTGCGAAGAGGGTCGTCGCATCTACGACAACATCCGCAAGGTCATTCAGTTCCTGCTTTCGGCCAACCTTGCCGAGGTCTTCTCGGTATTCATCGCCACGCTTATCGGCTTTACCATCTTCCAGCCGGTGCAGCTGCTGTGGGTGAACCTGGTCACCGACTGTTTCCCCGCGCTCGCGCTGGGCATGGAGGATGCCGAGGGTGACATCATGAAGCGCAAGCCGCGCAACGCCAAGGACGGTGTCTTTGCCGGTCACATGGGCCTGGACTGCGTGGTCCAGGGTCTGATCATCACCGTGCTGGTGCTGGCGAGCTTCTTTGTGGGCGTGTACTTTGACATGGGCTACATCCACATCGCCGATATGATCGCCGGCAATGCCGACGAGGAAGGCGTGATGATGGCGTTCATCACGCTCAACATGGTCGAGATTTTCCACTGCTTCAATATGCGCAGCCGTCGTGCGTCGCTGTTCACCATGAAGAAGCAGAACAAGTGGCTGTGGGCTTCTGCCGCGCTGGCACTGGTGCTGACGGTGATCGTGACCGTGCAGCCGACGCTTGCCGAGATGTTCTTTGGCCCCGTGACGCTTGAGTTCAAGGGCGTTCTTGCCGCGCTGGGCCTGGCCTTCCTGATCATCCCGCTGATGGAGATCTACAAGGCGATCATGCGCGCGGTCGAGAAGGAGTAAGTTAACCTGTCCGGGCCCGCCCCTGCGTGTTTTCTTCTTCGCTGGTCCTCGCGCTTCGCGCTGCGGGATCGCTCAGAAGAAACCCCTCTCGGCGGTCGGGCCTTCGGACAACCTCTCGGGACCGTAAGCTGAGGGAAAGTTTGTGAGCCGATCGAGCGTTTGCTCGACCGGCTCTTTTTGATTTAGGGCTTTGCCCGGCCAGCTCTATTTGATTTAAAATACCTGCTCAGTTGTGATTTTGGGTGCTGGGAGGCGCTTGTGGGCAAGGCGAAGGCTAAAGCGAAGAAAAAGACGACGGGGGCGCGGGCTAAGCGTGATTGTCGTCGGAAGCTCGCGACCGAGGCTCCCGTATCTGCCGAGGAGCTGCTGGCAAGCGTGCCGGGACTCGACGCGCTGCAGGACGTTCCGGCGTTTGATGACCTGCCAGTCGATGAAACCCAGCAGACTGCCTTTGATGATTTCTGCGCACATGCCGAGGAGCCCGAGCAGATGCGGCTGGGTGTCGTGGTGCGCTTGGATCGCGGGTTTCCGCTGGTGGCGACTGCCGACGACACCTTCCGCGCCGAGCATGCCGTGGGGTTTGCCAAGTCGCGCGGCGAGGACGAGGTCCTGTTGCCTGCCGTGGGCGACCGTGTGGCGGTGCGCCGCGCTCCCGGGCACGATATGGGCGTGATTGAGTGCGTGCTGCCGCGCCGTACGAGCTTTGAGCGTTGGCGCGGCCGTGCCCGTGGAGAGCGCCAGGTGCTCTGCTCCAACGTGGATAGCGTGCTAATCGTGCAGGCGCTCGGTGCCGGTGAGGTGCTGCTCGACCGCGTGGCGCGCTCGCTGGTGTTGGCGCTCGACTGCGATGCCGAACCGGTGGTGGTGCTCACCAAAGCTGATCGCTGCGATGCCGAGGAGCTCGAGCGCGATCTGGACCGCGTGCGCCGCCTGGTGGGTCCGGACGTGCGCGTGATCGTGACGTCCTCTGCCGAGGGGCGCGGCCTGGACGAGGTTCGTTCCTGCGTGCCTGCCGGGAGCTGCGCCATGATTCTGGGCGAGTCGGGTGCCGGCAAGTCGACGCTGCTCAATGCGCTGCTGGGCCACGATACGTTGGCGACCGGCGGTGTGCGCGAACGCGACGACCAGGGCCGTCACACTACCGTCGCGCGCGTGATGGTGGCACTGCCGGGCGACGCCGGCGTGATCGCCGATGCCCCGGGCCTGCGCAGCTTACCGCTCGTGGGTCACGAGCGGGGTCTGGCGCGCGCCTTCCCCGAGATTGTCGAGGCATCGCGCGCGTGCCGGTTTGGCGATTGCACGCATACCCATGAGCCGGGCTGCGCCGTTCGCGAGGCCGAGGACGCCGGGCAGATTGACAGCCTGCGCCTGGAAACGTTCCAAAACTTGGCGTCATCCATGCGCGTGAGCGCTCAAATGCTCGATCCCGATGTTCATCTGTAATTGATTTTTCCTATGACAGCCGTCTCCCAACTGTTCAGGAGACGGCTTTTTTGCTGCGGAAAAGCCTCGAAACATGCAGTTTGCTGACGTGCTGACCAAAACCTTGCCACGAGCTTGACGGGCTGGCCAGCTTTTGGTCAGCGATTGGTTTGACATCGAAAACCGAGATCGCGATTGCGCCGCTTTGCACTCTGACCACCCAGACAATGGTGGTACGGGCATTCGCCCGGCACTGCCATGAGAGGAGCGGCCGTGAACAAGAGCAAGCGCATCGCCATCAGTCTGGTCGCGGGCGTGCTCGCTGCGCTGCTCTGCATGGTTTACGGCTCGTCGATTCGCTCGCAAGCCGAACAGGTCCAGGCTGAGACCTTGGCCAAGTACGGTGGCGATCGCGCCGAGGTATGCGTCGCGGCGCGCGATATCGATGTGGGCGAGACCCTCGATGAGACCAATGTCATAACCCAGGAATGGCTGACGAGTCTGCTGCCGCGTGACGCGGCGACCGAGCTGCGCCAGGTGCGCGGCGACGTGACGACTTCGCGTATTCCCAAAAACGCCGTGATCTGCAATGTCTACACCAAGGCCGAGAGCCACAAGCTCGAGGTGCCTAAGGGCAAGGTCGCCGTTTCGGTGGCGGTCGATGCCGAGCACTCGGTCGGCGGTGCTACGGGCGTGGGCAGCTACGTGGATGTGTATGTGCAAAAAGACGGCGTAACCGATCGACTGTGCGGCGCGTACGTGATCGATACCAGTGAGGATTCCGGTGCCACGCGCGAGGGCAAGATCGAATGGGTGACGCTGGCGGCTGACCCCGAAGACGTCAAGGAACTGCTGGGAGCCTCGGGCAAGGGAACGGTCAGCTTGACGATTCCCGCCACGGCGCGCGGCAAAAAGAGCGGAGGCGACGAGTGATGAAGGCGATCTGGCTTGCGTGCTGCGCGTGCGGCGATTACGGGCTGTTGCAGCGGGAAGTCGAGGGCCGTGATACGGGTGCACAGGTGCTTCGCGTGGGTGACCTGGACGGGCTGGTTTCCATGGCGCGGGCGTTTCCGTCGCGCCGCGGAGCTGCCATCATCGCGGCGTCTCTGTTTGATACCGAAGATGTGCGCAAGACTGTTGCGCGCCTGACGGCCGAAGGCCGCGTGAGTCGCGTGGTCGTGTTGATAGAAGCACTCGATCCGTCGGATATCGAGGGGTTGTTTCGCGCGGGGGCGACCGAGGTCATCGCTGCGCACAGTATATGCGGCAACGGGCGCGCGGGCGAGGGAGCGGTTGATTCCGATCGGCGCATGACGATTGAGCCCGATGCTTTTGTTGATAGGGAACCCGGGGCGCCTCGCGCTACAAGAGGCCCGCGTGTTGATGATTATGGAAAAGCGGAAGCCGAGCATGGTCGGCGCCCCCGGAACCCCCTTGTATACGATGACGCTGGAGGGCCAGTGCAGCACGCTGGCGACTCCCCGGCTGTAGATATGGGATACGTGCACGGCGTGAATCTGGCGGATGAACTCGACGAAGTTGAGGGCTTTGCCGGGTGCGGCGAGTTGTCGCTGATGCAGCATGAGCAGATTACACAGAACGAGCCTGCCTCGCAGACCGAACAGGCTGCCATGCCGGCTTGGACGCAGCGCGTGGTTGCGGCGGGGGAGACGGGGGCGCTGTCACCGACGCCCGCTCCGCCGCCTCCGATGCCGCCGGCAGACGCTGCCGCTCCGCAGCATCGAGCTCCGGTCATCTGCGCCATTTCGGGTTCGGGCGGTTGCGGCAAGTCGACGATCGTTGCCACCATGGCACACGCATCGTCGCTGTTGGGCTTGCGTGCCGCCGTGCTCGACCTGGACCTGATGTTTGGAAACCTTTACGACTTGTTAGGCGTCGATGCTCCGCGAGATATGGCGGCACTTATCGAGCCGTCGGCGGCGGGCGCGCTTGCCGAGCCGGATATCGTGGCCGCATCGATGCGCGTGGCGCCGGGCGTTACGCTCTGGGGTCCCGTCGCGGCGCCCGAGCAAGCCGAGCTCATGGCACGTCCGGTGGAGCTACTACTTGATGTTCTGCGTCGCGAATCCGACGTGGTCTTTATCGATACCTCGGTCTTTTGGGGCGATGCCGTGGCGGCTGCGGTGGCGGCGAGCGACCGTTGCCTGGTCGTTGGCGATGCGGCGGTGTCGTCCGCGACATCGGCGTCGCGCGTCATTGAACTGGCGAGTCGAGTAGGTGTGCCGCGCACGCGCATGAGCGCCGTGTTCAACCGGTTCGGTGCGCGCGGGGCAGACGAGGACGTCGCCATGCGCTTTGAGATTGCCTGTGCGTTGAGCTCCAAGATTCGCATCGCCGATGGCGGGCAGGATCTCGCCGCGCTCATGGCGTTTGGGCGCGCTGACGAGGCAGTGGGGCAGACCAGCGCTTTTGCGACCAGCGTGCGCGAGGCCACGCGCGAGATGCTCGTGGAACTGGGGTGCGCCGTCGGCCCTTGGAGCGATATAGTCGCCGACCGTGCAACGCGCACCGATCGCCCGCGTATTCGCCTTCCCTGGTCGCGCGAGGGTGATCAGCGATGAGCCTGCAAACAAGGATTAAGGCTGCCGGCGCTGCAGCGGAGGCAGCGCCTGTAGATGCGGGGCGTCGCCGCGCGGTGAAACGACGTACCAAGCGCGCCGTGATGGACCGCATGGGTTACGACGAAGTGGCGCGTATCAGCGCCTATATCGACCCGGCACTTGCCCGCTCGGAATTGCGTCCCGCGGTGGAGGCGGCGCTCAATGTTGAAGAGCCGACCGATCTCGCGACGACCGAGCGCGAGACCATCATCGACGAGATTTTGGATGACGTGGTGGGCTTGGGGCCGTTGCAGCCGCTCATCGAGGACGACACCGTTACCGAGATCATGATCAACGGCTGCCGCTCGGCTTTCTTTGAACGCGGCGGCGTCTTGCACCCCATCGAGCATGCGTTTGAGGATGATGGGCAGATCCGTGTGCTTATCGACCGCATCATCTCGCCACTTGGCCGCCGTATCGACGAGCGCAGCCCCATCGTCAACGCCCGCCTCAAAACGGGCTATCGCGTCAACGCGGTGATTCCGCCTGTGGCGATTGACGGACCGATTCTCACCATCCGAAAGTTCTCGGACCGCATCTGCTCGCTGGACGAGCTTGTGGGGCTGGGGTCACTGCCGCTTTGGTATGCGCAGCTGCTGTCGTGCGCGGTGTCGCTGCGACAGGACCTGGCGGTTGCGGGAGGCACGGGATCTGGTAAGACCACCCTGCTCAACGCGCTGTCATGCGAGATTTCCACCGGCGAGCGCATCGTGACGATCGAGGACTCTGCCGAGCTCAAGTTTGCGCATCATCCGCACGTGGTGCGCCTAGAGGCGCGCGAGGCTTCAATTGAGGGTGAGGGTGCGGTGACGATCCGCGACCTGGTAACTAATGCCCTGCGCATGCGCCCCGACCGCATCGTGGTGGGCGAGGTGCGTGGTGCCGAGTGCTGCGACATGTTGCAGGCCATGAACACGGGCCACGACGGGTCGCTCACCACACTTCATGCGGGCTCAGAACAGGAGACCGTGGTGCGTCTGACGTTGCTTGCACGTTATGGCATCGATCTGCCGAGCGAGCTCATCGAGGAGCAGATTGCCATGGCGCTCGACGGCATCGTGATGTCCGAGCGCCACGCCGATGGCAGGCGTTTTGTCTCCTCGTATTCGGGGGTGCGTCGCGCCACGTCGGGCGGCGTAGAGCTCGAGCGCTATGTGACTTTCGATGCCGCCGAGCGCACCTGGACGCTTGACCGCGAGCCGCCGTTTATCGCAGAAGGCCTGCGGTCGGGGACGCTCACACAAGAGGAGGTGGACGAATGGAGGTCGCTGTGCCCCTCGTCGTAGGGGGTTTGGCAGGGTTTTCTGTTGCGACGGCGTGCGGGGCGGAACCTCGTGTGCCGCAGGTGCCGCCGGCGGAGCTGGCGCGTCAGGCGCTCGAGACGGTGGCAGAGAAGCTGCCGCGTAAGCTGGTGGAAAACGATCTGCTGAAAAAGATTGCCCGTTCGTGGGCATCGCTGGCTCCGGCGCATCGCCTTGGCCTCGTGATTGAAGATGCTTCGGGGCGTTTGGCGTTTCTACTGCTATCGAGCGGTGTCTGCTGCGTTTTACTAACGATGGTGTCGTTATCGCCCCTCGGATTTGCCTTGGGACTTGTTGCTCCGATTGCCGTTGGCGCCGCTCGGGATGGCTTTGAGAGCCGGCGCGAGCAACACGATGCAGAAGAGGCCATGCCCGAGGCGTTTACCGCACTTTCCATGTCGCTTGCCTCGGGACATTCGCTGGCCCAGGGCATGCGCTTTGTGGGCGCTCATGCGCAAGAGCCGGTACATACCGAGTTTTTGCGGGTAGCGGCGGCGATCGATTGCGGCATCTCGGCGACCGACGCGCTCGATGACTTGCTCGTGCGCATCGACGCCCCCGGTCTTTCGCTTGTGACCTTGGCGCTTAAGGTGTCACAGCGCACTGGCGCTCCGCTTGCCGACTTACTGTCCGAGGCGTCGAGCATGGTGGGGGAGCGCATTGAGCTCAAGCGCCGCCTGGATGTTAAGACGTCACAGGCGCGTATGTCGGCACACATGGTCGCGGCGATGCCGGCGGGCATGTGCGCGGTGTTGGCGCTGCTTTCGGCAGATTTTCGTCGCGGTCTTGCGACGCCTGCCGGCGCGGGCACTGTGGTGCTGGGTCTTGCCCTCAACGCCGTTGCCCTGGTGGTTATCCGGCGCATTATGCGGGTGGAGCTATGAGCGCCCCGGTTGCAGTTGCGGCTTGCCTGTGCGCTCTGAGTGTATTTGTCGCGACGGGTTTGGATCGGGCGGATGCACGCAAGATCGCAGAGGCCTGCAAGCGCGAGGCGGTGCTGGTCGCTGCCGCGGGTCGCTCGGTGGTCGATGCTCTGGCCGCGCGAATGAAGGGCGCGGTTGGAGCGGGCGGCCCGGCGCGAGTATCGCTCGGCGAAGTGTCCGAGATGATCGATGTTGTGCGCTTGGGTCTTTCGGCCGGCCTTTCGTTTGATGCGGCGCTTGAGATTTTCTGCGCCAACCGCCGGTCAGTGCTGGCTCTTCGACTTGAGCGGGCCTGCATGGCGTGGCAGGTGGGCGTGGGCACGCGTGAGGACGAGTTGTTGGCCGCCGCGCGCGACCTGGACGTGCGAGCGCTCGAGACCTTTGCCATCACGGTGGGGCAGGCGCTCGCCCTGGGTGCCCCACTTGCCGAGACGCTGGCCGCTCAAAGTCGCGAGATCCGTGCGGCTCATCGCGCCGCGGTCGAGCGCGAGATCGAGCGTGCGCCCGTCAAGCTGCTGATTCCCACCGGCACACTCATCTTGCCGGCGTTGCTTCTGTCCATATTGGGCCCGCTGTTGGGAGCAGGCGGGATGATGTAGGGAGGAATACATGAACACGATGACTGACGTTGCTGGCAAGGTCTGGAGCTGGGCTGTTTGCCAGTCAATTCGCGCTCGCCAGCATGCCGGGGAGCTACTGCAGGAGGAGAGTGCGCAGGGCACCACCGAATACGCCATCTTGGTCGGCGTGCTCGTGGTGATCGCCATCATTGCCATTGTCGCATTTAAGGGCAAGGTCCAAGATCTATGGAACGCTATCAGCGAGGGCATCAACAGCCTGTAGAGGGCGAGCGCCCCATCGGGGTGCTGCTGGTGTTTGCTTGCCTGACCGTGGCGATAGCGGCGGTGCTTTGGGGGCTTAACGCCGCGCGGCAGCAGCGTCCTGGGGCCGCCTTCGATTCGGGCTCAGATTCGGCGGTGGCGTCTCAAAAAGATGAGATGCGAGATGCGGACGATTCGGATGTCGCTGTCACGGCGCAAACCTTTCTGCGGACGCTCGACAAGCGGTCTGGCACTGCGACGGATTCACCTGAGGACAACGCGATTGCGGTCCGGCTTGCATGGTCCGAGGACCGACCGATGACCGAGGCAGCGGCGGATATGTTACGCGCCTACCGCGAGGTGCCAACGGCCCAGCTCGCCCTGAGCGGCTATCTCGATATTAAGGGCAACGTATGGGGCGCCATCGTGCGCGATGGGCGCGGCTGGGTCGATATGGTGACGGTTGCCGCGGATGCTGGCGATGCTTCGTGTCGTCTGCGCGCCGTGCGTCTGGTCCCGCAAACAATAAGCTCAAAGGAGGGATCGTGAAATGCATGGCATTCTGCGTGAGGAATCTGCCCAGGCGACGGTCGAATACGCCATCGTCACGGTGGCGCTGTTATCGATCGTGCTGGCGATTGTGGGACTTTGGCGTGCTGGCACCGATGGACGCTTGGCGGCGCTGGTTGAGCGGGCGGCATCCCATGGCGTTGCCTCGACGTCGGTTATCGACGCCGCTGCGGGCGCTAAGGACATCGCGTTGTATTGATATCGCGCGCGAGGACCGGGCGCAGTCTACGGTCGAGGCCGCTTTTTTGCTGCCGACGTTTCTGACGCTCATCCTTCTCGCACTGCAACCGGTGTGCCTGCTTTATACGCGCGCGGTCATGGAGTCTGCCGCCGCCGAGACCGCGCGGCTCATGACCACGACGACGGCGGAGGACGACGATCTTAAGGAGTTCACCCTCCGCCGGCTTGCCGCAGTGCCCAACGTTTCGATCTTTCATGCCGGCGGGCCGTTGTCGTGGGATGTCGAGCTTAGCCGGGCCGATGCGGGCGGCGTCTCGTCCGTGTCCGTTTCCGGCGAGGTCAAGCCGTTGCCTGTGATCGGTGCGTTTGCGCAGGTTATGGGTGGTACCGCCGAGGGCGGCTACGTTGAGCTCAAGGTCGATGTCTCGTATCAATCACGTCCCGAATGGCTGGAGGGAGATTATGATTCGTGGATTGCTGCATGGGATTAAGCGTTTCTGGTCTAGACGCGTTTTGACGCGCCGTCCGAGCTGCCATCGCAAGCGAGGCGGCTTTATGGGTCGAGCCGGTATCGACCTGTTTATCGAAGACGGTGCCTACACCACGCTTTCCTCTGCGGTGGTCATCTTGGTGGTGCTCACGCTGCTGTTTTCGTCGACGGCGGCGATATGGAGCATGTCGCGCGCGGGGGACACCCAGGTGGCTGCCGATAGCGGCGCGCTGGCAGGCGCCAATGTGGTGTCGTCCTATCACACGGCTGCCACGGTGGTGGATGCGAGCATTTTGAGTTTGGGCCTGGCGGGGTTTGCCACGATCGGGACGGGCCTGGTCGCCATCCTCATCCCGGGCGCCGAACCAGTTGCCGGCAATATGGTCGACACCGGGATTGAGATTATTAAAACGCGCAACAAGTTTGCCAAAAGCGCATCGGAAGGCTTACAGAAAATCGAGACGGCTCTGCCGTATCTGATCGCCGCGCGTGCCACGCAGGCGGTCTCGGCGCAGGATACCGATAATGTGACCTATACCGGTACGGCGCTTGCCGTGCCCAGGACATCCGAGTCGGACTTCGCTGCGCTCGAGGGGTCCGAGATCTCGACCGATGCCATTAAAGACACATCGGATGATTTAGAGCGTGCGGCCGAGGAGCTGCGGAAGGCTTCTGAGGACACGGCGAAGGCTAAAGAGCGCGCTTGGCTGGCGGATTGTGGCGGGTCGGACGAGAGTTCGATTGGCAAGTACTCGTGTATGTGGGAGCGTGCGAAAAAACTAGCAGAACTATCTGACAGCCAGAACCGTCATGAAAAGTCGAGCATCACATGGGAGCCGCAAATAGCGCTCGATCGCGCGAAAACCTATTACCGACAGCGCTTGGCGAATGAAAAACCTCAGGGATCGAGCGTCGAGATGAAAGCGCAGTCAGCCGCTCGAAAAGCGTTCTATGCCTATGCGATTGAAGAGGTCGATCGAGCATACATAAAAGATGATGGCGAACGGTTTTCTGCCTATATCCCACTATTGCCGCGTGTCCCAAACGAGGTGCGGCCGACCGAACTTTACACCGATGCCGCATGGCCTGTAAGCAACAACGACGGCAGAACATACCTGCATTATGGAGTCGAATGCCCCGTCTATCAGAAAGGGACTCCGAGTGGGCTGGCATCTGTTGCTGATTATGATGGTCGTGATACATGCGAAGCGTGCGGCTTCGGCGTGGTTACGCTTGGAAGCGCCCTCATGCCGCCATCGTTCATCGAAAACGGCTTCGAGTACCACTTTGACAAGTTCAAAGAGGCTCTGGAAGACTACGTCGAATGCCGCAACAAAGAGCTCGAGCTCGAGCGTCAGACCGAAGACGAGGCCGATCGTGCGGGCAATACGTTTGACCAGGCCATCAAGGAGCTTTCGGGCGAGCGTCCGCGTATCGCTCCGCCCGGTCGCAACGGCGTGGTCGCCTTTGCGGTTACGGGTGCCATCTCGAGCCCCGACGAGCTCAACTCTTCGTTTAACACGGCAGTCAGGCTTGGCAATCGCGGTGCTATCTCTGGCGCGGTGCTGGCACCCGATGACGCGACGGCGCAAAACAACGTGCTTTCGCGATTTTTCTCGACATTGAAGGAACGCTCGGGCGGCGTTGCCGGCGTGCTCGACGGCGTCATGGATGTTTGGGGACGGCTGCTCGTGGGATACGGTGATATCCAAGGTTCGGCCGACGAACTTATGGACGAGATGATTAAAGACCTAGGAGGGGGCAGCGGTGCGTTGGGCTCCATCGCATCGTGGCTCGGCGATACCGTTTCGGCGTCCGTGGCGGCGCTGGGTTTGGAACCGTGCGACTTGCGCCTGCGAAAGCCGGTGCTGACCGATTCCGCCAATGTCATTAAGAGTCCGGGGTCTGACATTGCGGGTCTCTCTCAAGCGCAAGACAAACTGCGAAGTATTCCGTTGGGCGTGACCGATCCCAAGGCGCTTTGCGAGGCGTTGGAATATCAAGTCGAACGCACCATTAGCGGTACGGTGTTCACGCTTGCGGAGATTCCTCTGCCCGGCGGCGGCTCCATCCCACTCACCGTCGATGTCGCCACGCTGGTTGGCGCTCTGGGCGGTGGGTCGTAATGAGTATCCGCATGCGTCTGCGCGAGGAGCGCGCCCAAGCGACGGTGGAGATGGCGGTGGTTACGCCCGTTTTGCTGGTGCTGGCACTCATCGTGTACAACGTCATGATCTTTGCCAGCGCTGTCGCGCGCTTCGACCGCGTGGTACCCGACATCGTGTTGGCGCACGCCGTGGCGTCGGAGGGGGAGGGCGACGAAAGCTCTGCCGATGCCTCGGCGACGGTTCAGACTCAAATTCTGAATGCCATGGAAGGCTATGACTTGCGGATCGAAGTGTCGAGCGAGCAAGGCGCGGAGGCATTGGATGGTGGCCTGCTCTCCCTATCCGGTACGTTTAGGACCTACACCTGCACCATGCACTATGAGCCGTGGCCGACTTCTCTCAGCATCGCTGGCGTTTCGCTGGGGGCGCCGACAACGTTGTCGCACGAGCGCGCGGTGACGGTCGATCCATGGCGTCCGGGGGTGGTCATGTGACCGCGGTCTCGTCTTACATCGCCTACGCGCGGGCACTCAACAGGCTGGGTTGGACGCCGGCCGAGTTTGTGGTGGCGGAGTCGTTTGCCGTGCGCCTGCGCGGCATGCTGGGACGGCGTCCGGTTGCCGCCAACGGCCTGCCGCTTGTCATGGCGTTTCCGCACTGTTCCTCGGTCCACACGTGTTTTATGGCTTATCCCATCGATATCGCCTTTATCGATGCGCGCGGCTATGTCCTCGTATGCTACGAAAACGTACGTCCCTGGCGTATGTGCTCCTGTCCCGGCGCCTGGGCCGTACTAGAGCGCCCTTCAATCATTGTTTCGACCCCTGCTCTCCAACGCGTGCCGGCTTAAGGGACTGAGCGAAAAACTTCTTGCTGCCGGCTGATGCCTCTGACGTGCCGATTTATAGAACCGAGGCTGTGCTCAAAAACTTTTTTAAAATTCTCGGTTGACCGGAACGCGTCCTTGGTTATACTAATCAAGCCTTGAAACAAGGCACACCTCAAATGGCTGGGTAGCTCAGTTGGTAGAGCAGAGGACTGAAAATCCTCGTGTCAGGGGTTCGATTCCCTTCCCCGCCACCTTGAATTGACTAGGACCTCTGCAAAGGGGTCCTTTTCTAATATGAGAAAGCCATTGTCAATAGGCATGTTCGTTCGAGCCCGGTTTGAAACC
>UQLD01000009.1 GCA_900541855.1 uncultured Collinsella sp. | reverse complement strand
GGGTCAGCCCGTGGGAGGCCAGGGCGCCGCTGACCGGTGGACGGCACCGAGCCGTACGCTTGAACTTGGAAGGGGGAGGCCTCGCGGCCTCCCCCTTTTTTGCGTTTACGGGCTTTTGTCTCACATAGTAGCTGTGTTTTATAACCCTCGTTTGTCGCATCTTCTGTGAACGGGCTACAATAACTTAGTCTGTGCGATATGGAGGTGAACATGGCTGAAGCTGGTATCGGCGTTGATATCGTCGAGATTTCCCGCATGAAATCAATTCTTGAAAAGACGCCGTCGTTTGCTCGGCGTGTGTTTACCGAAGAAGAGCGTGCGTATTGCGATGCATCATCGCGTCCCGCTGCTCACTATGCGAGCCGCTTTGCTTCGCGCGAGGCGGTACTTAAAGCTCTCGGCACGGGTTTTAGTCAAGGCGTGGGTCGCAAGGATGTTTCGGTTACGCGTGATAAACTCGGCAAACCGAAGGCGCTGCTTTCGGGCCGTGCTCTCGAGATCGCTCAAGAACTGGGTGTTGTTGAGGTCGCTCTTTCCATTACGCTTACAGGAGACTTGGCCGTTGCGAATGCCATCGCGATTACCGAAGATGCTCGGCCTAAGCCAAAAGAGGAAAAGGTGAGCACCAAGAAACGCGTAGCGCAGACATTTAAAGAGGCTCGCTCTGTTTTAGATGAGCTTGAGCAGCTGCAGAATTCAGCATTGACGGAGCACCTGGGCGATGCTTCGCAAGATACGCTAGGAGCATAGATGAAACCGGTTTTGAGTACCGAAGAAGTCGTTCGTCTCGAGGATATCATCGAACGCGAAGGGACTTCGAAGGCCGAGCTTATGGAGCTAGCGGGTGAGTTTGCCGCCAACGAGGTCTTGAAGCTCAATCCCGATCGGGTTCTCGTTCTGGTCGGTTTTGGTAATAATGGCGGCGACGGTTGGGTTGCCGCCGATATCCTGAGCCATAAGGGTGTGGACGTGGATATCGTTTCTCCGGTTGAGCCGGATGAGATTCCTGCTGCTCTGGCACGTCATGTTGCTCGTCGTACTGCCGGCCGCGATGTGCACGTTTGCGTCGGCCCCTCGCGTGACGAACTCGAGGTTTTGATCGATAAGGCCGATGTTGTTGTCGATGCCATTTTTGGTACCGGTTTCCACGGAAATCTGCGTGCGCCGTTCTCCATCTGGATTCCTACGGTCAATGAATGCGCCGATTGTGTCGTATCCATTGATGTTCCCTCGGGCCTGAATGCCGAGACGGGCGTTGTTGATGACGACTGCATTCGTGCCGAGCATACGGTGACGATGATTGCGCCCAAGATTGGTCTGTATAGCGCTGATGGTCCTGAGTATGCTGGCGATTTGATCTGCGGCAATCTTTACGACCGTCTTGACGAGGTCATCGATGATGTCGACCACGCCGCCGAGATTGTCGAGCCCGGTGACTTAGTTGATTACTTTGCCCCACTACCTACGAATATCGATAAGTATTCCCGTGGCTCTGTGCTTATTGTCGCCGGATCTGCGCAATATCCTGGTGCTGCCATTATGGCGGCCAAGTCTGCAGCTCGCGCGGGTGCTGGTTACGTGGCAGTCGCGGCTCCTGACGCCTGCGCCAATCTTATTCGCATGGCACTTCCTTCGATTCCCGTCTTTGCTATTCCGTCTGATTCCCGCGGCTCCTTTGGCGCCGCTGCGCGCATGACGGTGTGCGAGATTGCAAAGAAGTACAGCTGTGTACTGTGCGGTCCCGGTATGACGACATCTGCCGGCGCTATGCAGGTGGTTTCGGGCTTGCTCGAGCTTGATGTGCCGCTTATTTTGGACGCCGATGCACTCAACTGCCTTGCTAAGATTGCCATTGACGGTATTGATAGTAATCCCGAGATGTATCGTCGCGAGCAGCCGTTGGTTATGACGCCGCACTATCGTGAGCTTTCGCGTCTGGTTGCCGGTGACGAGGTGAACGACCTTGGTACCGCGATTGCGGCCGCGCAGAAGGTTGTCTGGGCTGCAGGCTCCGACAATCTGGTGGTCATTGCCAAGGGGCCGACGACGGCTATCTGTGGCGTTGAGCGTGTGTTGCTGCCGCTCTCGGGTCCGGCTTCTCTAGCAACTGCCGGTTCGGGTGATGTTCTCGCGGGTATTTTGGCCGGCACGCTTGCCACCATGCGCGACGAGATGGATCGTTGGGAGTTGCTGTATTCGTACGCCGTCGCACTTCACAGCTACGCCGGTTTTGCCGCGGCGACGGAGTATGGTGAGAAGAGCGTTATCGCGACCGATCTTATCGACTTGATCGGTCCTGCCATGGAGCTGGCGGCAAAGGATGCGCTCGAAGATCTGGGAATCATGGACGAAGGGTCGGATGACTAATCATGAATAAAGCCGATTTGACGCGCTGGTCCTGGGTCGAGATCGACCGTGGGGCGCTCCGTCGTAACACGAGGGCCTACAAGAACTTGCTGAATCCACGTCAGCGCCTGTGCTGCGTGGTCAAGGCCGATGCTTATGGCCATGGAGCTGTTGAGTGCGCCAAGATCATGTATTCGGCCGGTGCCGACATGTTTGCCGTGGCGACGGTTAACGAGGGCGTTGAGCTCCGACAGGGCGGGATTACGAAACCCATCCTCATCCTAAGCGAGCCGCCTATCGAGGCCATTCCGACGTTGCTCGAGTTTGATATCATGCCCTCGGTCTATACGTCTGACTTTGCTCTTGCGTATGGCGAATGTGCCGTCGCGGCGGGCAAAGTGGGCAAGTATCATCTCGCCATCGAGACGGGCATGAATCGTATCGGCGTTCACTACACGCAGGTGCTCGACTTTGTCCGCGGTATAAATTTCCATCGCGGTATTCAGTGCGACGGCGTATTTACGCACTTCGCCACGGCCGATGAACCTTCGGGCTGGGACTACAAACTGCAGTGTCAGCGCTTTACCGAGGCCGTTCAGGCCATTAAGGATGCGGGCTTTGAGTGCGGTATCGTGCACTGCGCCAACACGCCGTCCTCGATGCTCGACCCTTCGATGCATTTTGATATGATTCGCGCCGGCGTTGGCTTGTATGGAATGCAGCCGTGCGAGCTGAGTGGCCGCGTGATGCAGCTTGATCCCGTTATGAGCGTCCATGCGCGTGTGACGCGCGTGGCACACCCTGCGATGGGTGAGGGCGTGGGCTACGGTTTTACCTACCGCGTACCGCGTACGCGCGTTCAGATCTGCACGCTGCCGATCGGTTATGCCGATGGCCTATCGCGTACGCTTTCCAATCGTATGGATGTGCTGTATCGCGGCGAGCGCGTGCATCAGGTTGGCAATATCTGCATGGACCAGTTTATGGTCGCCATTCAGTCCAACCCGGCACACGAGATTCCCGAGGCCGAGTATGGTGACGAGATGATTATTGTCGGCCGCGATGGCGATGCCGAGATCACTATGGACGAGATGGCCCGACTGCGCGGAACGATTAACTACGAGGTCGCCTGCGGCTTTGGCATGCGTCTCGACAAGGTCTACGTGTAGGAGCCGCTATGGGCGTCATGCACATCCCCGGCCATACCCATCAGGCACCACGTGAGGTCGCACTCGAGGAAATTGAGGCCGTTCTGGGCGATTGTCACCTCTGCCAGCTCTACCAGTCGCGTCACAATATCGTGTTTGGCGTGGGAAACCCCCGCGCTCGTGTGATGTTTATTGGCGAGGCGCCGGGCCGCAATGAGGATTTGCAGGGCGAGCCCTTTGTGGGGGCGGCAGGCGAGGACCTCAACGGCATTTTGTCACTGGCGGGGCTCAAACGCGAAGACGTCTACATTGCCAACGTGCTTAAGTGCCGCCCGCCGGGAAACCGCAATCCACGTCCCGAGGAAGTGCTGGCTTGCTCGCCGTTTTTGCGTGAGCAGATTCGAAGCATCTGGCCCGATATTATCGTGACGCTCGGCAACCCCGCGACGCACTTTGTGCTTAAGACCGAGATTGGCATTACTAAGCTGCGCGGCAGGTTCCACCAGATGGGGCATTTTGTAGTAATGCCCACGTTCCATCCGGCAGCAGCGCTACGCAATCCGGCGTGGCAGGAACTGCTGGAGGAAGACTTTAAGATGCTGGGCGACTATCTGGAGCGACATCCCGCACCAGAGGACGCCTCGGAATAATAAGGAGCATATATGTCCCTGGAGCGCCTGGGGGTAGGTACTTACAAAACGACTTGCGCTGCCGATACGGAGTACTTTGGCGAGCTAATTGCACCGTGCCTTGAGGACGGCGATGTGCTCATCCTGACCGGTGGCCTGGGGGTGGGCAAAACTCACTTTACCAAGGGCGTCTCGCGCGGGCTGGGCGATGAGCATATGGTTACGAGCCCTACGTTTGCGCTCATGGCCGTTCATGATCAAGGCCGTATTCCGCTGTTTCACTTTGATCTATACCGTCTGGAGCATGCCTACGAGCTCGAGGATACGGGCATTTTCGATGTGCTGGGCTATGAGGGTGCTTGCCTGCTGGAATGGGGCGAACAATTCCAAGACGAGCTGACGGATGAGTATCTTTCGGTGACGCTCAAGCGTGATAAGGGCGACAGTGATGTGCGAACGATAACGCTCGAGGCGCACGGTGACCGCGCAATGGAGCTTTCCCATTTGATTGATAAGGCTGTACAAGATGAGCTTGCATAACGACAACGCGCTGGTGGCGGCGCTCGATACCTCGACCGACATGCTTGCCTGCGCGGCAAGCTGGATTGATGGGCAGACGGGCGAGACGAAGCTCGTGAGTGGCGACCACATGTGTCGCCGTCACGCCAACGTTGAGCTCGTGAATACCGTTGATGGCGTGCTGGCTCAAGTCGGTCTGGATCGCAGCGATGTTGGTTGCTACGTGGTCGGCCGCGGCCCGGGGTCGTTTACGGGTGTGCGCATCGGCATCTCCACTGCCAAGGGCCTCGCGCGCGGTGCCAATGTTCCGCTGCTGGGCGTGTCGACGCTCGACGCTTGCGCTTGGACGGCGTGGAAGGCTGGCGTGCGCGGCAAGCTTGGTATCTTGGCCGATGCCATGCGCGGTGAGGTATATCCGGCACTATATATGCTGGGCGATGAGGGTCCCGAGCGTCAATTTGAGCGCGAACACGTGGTCAAGGCCGCCGTGGCGCTCGATGAGTGGCGCCGAGCAGCGGACTGGGACCAGGTTCAGCTGACCGGTGACGGTCTCGTGCGCTATGGCAAGCTGCTGGGTGAGGACGAGACCGCCCGCTGCGTGGAGCGCGACCTGTGGTGGCCTTCGGGCGAGGGCTTGCTGCTCGCGCACGCTGCGGGTGACGGCGATCCGGCTCGCGTCCTGCCGATTTACACGCGCCTTTCGGATGCCGAGGAAAACGAGCGCAAGCGTCTTGGTCTTGCCGAGAGTGCGCAGAGCGAAATTACGGGCGTTGCCGATGAGCTCGCCGGTCGTCATCTGCAGTTCCGTCCCATGGGCGCGGCGGATGCCGAGGGCGCGAGCGCGCTAGAGGCTGCCTGCTTTGAAGGTGCCGGACACGAGGCGTGGACGCCGGGCATGTTCCTGTCCGAACTGGGCGAGGACGTCGCTGCGCCGCGTAGTTGGTGGGTGGCACACGACGACGGCAAGCTGCTGGGCCTTGCCGGCGGTATGGTCGTGGACGGTGATGTGCAGATTCTGGATGTCGCCGTCGACTCGGCACATCGCCGTGAGGGCATTGCCCGCAAGCTGCTGTCGCATGTGAGCTATGATGCCCAGATGCTCGGCTGCACCACGGCTTCGCTCGAGGTCGAGGACGGCAACGAGGGCGCGATTGCGCTCTATGCCGCTCTGGGCTTTACCGAGGTGGGTCGTCGTCGTGGCTACTACGGTGTCGGCAAAGACGCCATCGTCATGACGGCCCCACTTCCCCTCGTACTTCCGGTCGATAACGCCTCGCCCGAGCCGACGGCAGCCGAGCAACGCGTATGGCCGCTGCCTGCGCCTGGGCGCTCCGAGGGGGAGCGCGCCGAAATTGAGCGCCGCCGCCTGGTGCTCGCTATCGAGAGTTCCTGCGACGAGACGGCCGTGGCGATTATCGATGCGGATGGCAATATGCTGGCCAACCAGGTGTCGACACAGATTGATTTTCATGCCCGCTTTGGCGGCGTGGTGCCCGAGATCGCCTCGCGCAAACACGTTGAGGTGATTGTGAGTGTCGTGGATGCGGCGCTCGAGGATGCCGCAGCATCGCTTGGTCTTGAGGGTGGAGCCATTGCTCCCAGCGAGCTTGCCGCCGTGGGCGTGACACAGGGTCCGGGCCTGGTGGGCGCCCTCGTGGTGGGCGTTGCCTTTGCCAAAGGCTTTGCCTACGCTGCCGGTAAGCCGCTCGTATGCGTCAACCATCTGGAGGGGCACCTGTTTGCCAACCTGCTGGCGCAACCCGACCTCAAACCGCCGTTTATCTTCACGCTTGTCTCGGGTGGGCACACCATGCTCGTGCACGTGAAGGCGTGGGGCGACTACGAGGTGCTCGGTGAGACGCTCGACGACGCTGTGGGCGAGGCCTTCGACAAGGTAGCCAAGGCGTTGGGTCTGGGCTATCCCGGTGGCCCCATCATTTCCAAGCTGGCCGAGACGGGCAACCCCAAGGCGATCGATTTCCCCCGTGCGCTTAACAGCAGGGGAGACTATCGCTTCTCGCTTTCGGGCCTTAAAACCGCTGTGACGCTCTACATTGAACAGGAGACCAAGGCCGGGCGCACGATTCACCTGCCCGATCTGGCAGCTTCGTTTGAGGCAGCTGTCTTTGACGTGCAGTACAAGAAGGCCAAAAACGCATTGCACGCTACCGGATGCAAGGAATACTGCATCGGTGGCGGCGTCTCGGCCAACCCGCATCTGCGCGAGATGATGATCAAGAAGCTTGGGCGTCAGGGGATTCGCGTAACGGTGCCGCCCTTGTCTGCCTGTACCGATAACGCCGCCATGATCGCGGAGGTCGCTCGCCGTAAATTCGACCGAGGTGAAATCTCGCCGTTCGACGTCGACGCCGATCCGAACATGACGCTGTAGCTGGTACGGCGCGGTCCCCGGACGGAGGGGCCGGATATAAGGTTTCCTGCTCTACAGTCCTGCGCAAGACGAAGGCCACATTAAGTGGCCTTCTTTGCGTGCGGAACTCATTTTGAGGAAGCACCCGCCCTGCCGGGGCTTCCGGGTTTCGTGACGACTCGGCCGTTCGGGTCAGGCGGGGCTGAATGGAATAGAGTGAATGGGCGCGCCGTTGGCGCGTCCATTTTTGTGCGGGTGACAAAGGGACTGTCCCTTTGTCACATTGCAATAAATGTGATGGAAGTGTGGAGAAATGAGCTTAAAACTTCCGTAAATGTGATAAATGTCACGTTTTAACTAGGGTAAAATGTGGGAAATATCACGTTTACGGAAGTTTCTTTGCGGGAGGTTCGGTCATGCAGCGAGATATCATTGCCAAGCTTAACGCTTGGAAAGCGTCAGAATATCGTAAGCCGCTTATCCTTAAGGGGGCGCGCCAGGTTGGAAAGACGTGGGCGCTTAAGGAGTTCGGCCGAACCTCGTACCTCAATTTTGTGTATCTGACGCTCGAGGAGCCGTCACCTGGGGTACAGAGCGAGTACGCTCAGTTTTTCGAAGGTACGCGCGATCCTCGACGGATCATCTCAAATCTTTCCCTGGCACTTGGACAGCCTATCGATCCCGGCGAAACGCTGCTTATTATTGATGAGATCCAGGATTGTCCTTCTGCAGTCGGCGCCCTTAAATACTTCTGTGACGAGGCCCCCGAGTATCACGTCGCATGCGCAGGGTCTTTGTTGGGCGTTCGCTTGTCCCGTGAGACCAGCGCTTTTCCGGTGGGAAAGGTCGAGTTCATGGAGATGCGCCCCATGAGCTTTTCCGAGTTTCTGAAAGCCGAGGGCGCTGCAAACTACGACGAATACCTTGGCGGCCTGGATCAGATCGAGACAGTGCCCGATTTCTTCCATGTCCGTCTCGTCGAGCATCTTCGTCGTTATTTTGCATGCGGCGGCATGCCAGAGGCTCTTGGCCGGTGGGTGGAGACGGGCGATATCGTTCAGGTCGATAAGGTGTTGTCTGATCTCTTGGATTCCTACGAGCGCGATTTTGCCAAGCATGGTGGCCGTGCGCAGTTCGCCAAGCTTTCACAAATATGGAACTCGATTCCAGCTCAGTTGGCGCGCGAGAACAAAAAGTTCGTTTGGGGTGCGGTGCGCGAGGGGGCTCGTGCTCGAGAATACGAGGATGCTCTGGAATGGCTTGCCGATGCTGGGCTCATCACGGCGGTTCGCCTTAATGCTGCTGGTGGTGTGCCGCTCTCTGCGTACGATGACCTCAAGGCATTTAAGGTCTACTGTCTTGATGTCGGCTTGCTGCGCCGCATGGCAAGGCTGGATGCGTCCGCTTTTGCCATCTCGGATGCGCTATTTTCGGAGTTCAAAGGTTCGTTCGCCGAGAACTATGTGCTTCAGGCATTGCTTTCACAGTTAGATGCCGCTCCGCGTTATTGGACAAACGAGAAGCCGAAGCACGAAGTCGATTTTTTGATTCAAGTCGGAAACGAAATCGTTCCCGTCGAGGTCAAATCGGGAGAGGTCGTTCATTCCAAGAGCCTTAAGTACTATGCCGACAAGCATGCGGAGACGACTCCATTGAGGGTCCGCTACTCACTTAAGAACCTAAAGCTCGACGACGGGGTGCTCAACATTCCGTTGTATTTGGCTGATCGATCTGTCCCTCTTATCAAAAAGGCGCTTGATTGTGCACATCTTGACGTTTAGATCCTGGGTGAGCTGACGGGCGGCGGGTAATTAATCGCTCCGTTACGGCCAGGGAGCTTGGGCCTTAGCGATGCTTGCTTCGCCAAGCCGTGGGTGTCATGCCGGTGTATTGTTTGAAGGCTTGGGTGAAGGCGGCCTGCTGAGGGTAGCCTAGACGCTCTGCCACCTGCGCTATCGTGAGCGCGCTATCGGCCAAAAGGTCCTGCGCTCGCTCCATACGGCGTCTGCGAATGTAGGCGCCCAGGGATTCGCCAGTTTGGGCCTTAAAGGTGGCGCATAGCTTGGAGCGGCTTGTGTAGAGCCTCTCGGCCACCTCGTTGATGCCCACACGTCTGCCTGTGTCGAGCGCGCGCTCAATCATTGCCGTTGCTTCTTCGGCAATGGTTATGCTGACGCGTGTGTCTGCCGCCTGCCGCGCCTGATTGTGGGCCGCGCGCGAACAGGCGAGCTCCGCGACCATGGTCTCCACGATGCCCTGCATATAGACGTGTCCGCCTACGGTGCGGGCGCGGTCCTCGTTAATCCGGCGCAGCGTGTGGCAGATGGCAGACGTCGCTTCCTCGTGCCATGACTCGGCAAACGCCTCAAAGATTCCTGCGAACTCGGTGGGATAGTGGTGCTCCAGTTCGTCAAAATATCCAGGCAAAAAGAGCACCGAGCGCGAGTGATAAAGCTCCCCCGCAAACAGCGGGCTTAATTCCTCGCCACAGCTATCTTGGATAAAGCTGCAAACGGCATTGTTTGGCCACGGTCCATGCAATGGTTTGAGGTTCGCGGGCGTTATGCCAGCCTCGGGCATGCATGTAAGTGTGGGCGCGCTGACTTCGCTCACGCAGGCGTATGGCTCGGGTGTGTATTCGGCCAGGTACATATCGTGCGTCGGGGTGATGAAATGCTCCATGACGATGCAGGCAGGGGAGAGAGGCATGATCCATGCGCGGCCGTGCGCCCGGTCGTTTGCCACCTCGCCGGTAAAGACGGCGCCCTTGCCGGTAAGCTCCAGGCCAAACTGCTCAAATTGCGGTGCGTAGAGCTCGGTTATGTCGGTCGCTGCCCGCCGTATTTGCAAAAGTGTCCCTTTCCTTTGCAGAAACGTCCACGCCTGGCTTGATTGTGAGCCATGGCTAACACATCAATGATAAGTTCATTACGGTTAACTCTCAAGCCGTTAGAAAGGAATCTCATGGCAAAGGAATCAAAAAGGGAAGGTGGAGGCATCGGCGAGTTGCTCGCGTATGCCGGTGACCGCAAATTCCTAACGTATTTGGGCATGGCGCTCTCGGCGCTCTCGCAGCTGCTGAGCTTTGGCCCGTACGTGTGCATTTGGCTTGTCGCGCGCGATCTGATTGCCGTGGCACCCAACTGGAGCGAAGCCACTAACATCGCGATGTACGGTTGGTGGGCTGTGGGGTTTGCGCTGGCAAGCATCGTAGCTTATTTCGTGGGGCTCATGTGCACGCACCTGTCTGCGTTTCGCTGTGCGTCCAATATCCGTAAGGCTACGAGCGAGCACCTGCTTAAGCTGCCGCTTGGCTACTTTGACACGCACGCCACCGGTGAGCTGCGCCGTATTGTAGACGGATGCGCCGCCTCCACCGAGACTTTGCTCGCACACATGCTGCCCGATATCGCAGGCGCCGCCGCCATGGTCGTGGGCTTGCTCGTGCTGCTTTTCGCGCTCGATTGGCGTTTGGGGGCGGCATGCCTTATCTCGGTCGTCGTTTCGTTTGGCGCCATGGCCGCCATGATGGGCGGCAAGGGCGGCGAGTTTATGAAGGCCTACATGGGAGCGCTGGTCAAGATGAACAAGACCGGCACCGAATACGTACGAGGCATCCCCGTGGTCAAGGTGTTTCAGCAGACGGTCTACTCCTTTAAGGCCTTCCACGATGCGATCGCCGAATACGCCGACATGGCGCAAAACTATGCGGGCACGTTCTGTCGAGGTCCGCAGGTACTCAACCTTACCGCGCTCAATGGTCTTGTGGCATTCCTGTTGCCCGTGGCGTTGCTGTTGGTGCCGGGCGAGACGGACTTCGCGCATTTTATGACCAACTTCACGTTTTACGCGATATTTTCGGCCGTGGTGCCGACGGCCATGACCAAGCTCATGTTTGTGGGCGAGGCCTCTCAGATGAGTGCCGATTCGCTGGCTCGTATTCGAAGCGTCATGGATTCCAAGCAGCTCTCCGTGCCCGCCCAACCCAAGCACCCTGCCGGTGGCGACGTGCGATTTGAGGACGTGAGTTTTACCTACGAGGGTGCCGAAACACCTGCCGTTAGCCATGTGAGTTTCAGCGTTTCCGCGGGTAGCACTCTCGCCCTGGTGGGTCCCTCGGGTGGCGGCAAGTCAACCTGCGCAAGCCTGATCCCGCGTTTTTGGGACGTTTCCTCGGGTCGAGTGCTCGTAGGCGGTGTGGACGTTCGCGATATGGATCCGCACGAGCTTATGGGCCATGTCGCCTTCGTGTTCCAGACCAACCAGCTGTTCCGGCAAACACTTGCCGATAACGTGCGCGCCTCCAAGCCTACGGCCACTGACGACGAAGTGCGTGCGGCCCTCTCCGCAGCTCAGTGCGACGACATTGTGGCCAAGCTCCCACAGGGCATCAATACCATGCTCGGTGCCGGCGGAGCATATCTTTCGGGCGGCGAGGTCCAGCGCGTGGCACTCGCCCGCGCGATCCTTAAAGACGCGCCTATCGTGGTGCTCGATGAGGCCACGGCGTTTGCCGATCCCGAGAACGAGGCGCTCATCCAACGCGCCTTTAGCAAGCTGGCGGCGGGTCGCACGGTCATTATGATTGCGCACCGACTCTCGACTGTAGTGGGCGCAGACCAAATCGTGGTGCTCAACCGGGGCAGCGTGCAGGAGTCGGGCACCCATGCCGAGCTGCTGTCCCAAAATGGTCTGTATGCCAAGATGTGGGCCGAATACGAACAGGCTGCGAGCTGGAAAATCACTGCAGCGACCGCGGATGCCGCCGTCACGAAGGGAGGCGAGGCCTAAATGTTCGCCTCATTCCAAAAGAAGTATTTCCTATCCGATAAAGGCGTCGCCGGCGTAAAACGCGGCATTTTCTGGACCACGCTCACCAATCTCATTACCATGGCCGGCATGGGCTTTTTATTCCTGGTCATGGCCGGTTTTGTCGAACATCTCGCCACTGGCGCCGATCTGCCGGATGCCCTGCCGATCGTGGGCGGCCTCGTGGTCTTTTTCGTGTTGCTCTTTGCTTCTAACTGGCAGCAGTATTACTACACCTACTGCATCTTTTACGAGGAGTGCGGCAAGCAGCGTATGGAGATTGCTGAGCGCTTGCGCAAACTGCCGCTGTCGTTTTTCGGTCGTCGTGATCTGGCCGATTTAACCGAGACTATCATGGGCGACGTCCAGGCCATGGAGCACGCCTACAGCCACGTGCTGGGAGAGCTTTGGGGTGCCATCATCGCAAGCGCCATTGTCTTCGTGGCATCGCTGTTCTTTTGCTGGCAGCTGGCGATCGCGGCGTTTTGGAGCGTTCCCGTGGCCTTTGCCGTGCTGTATCTAACACGCGGCCCCATGACTCCGGTGTTCGATCGCGTGCGCGCCGAGAAGGTCAAGGTTACCGAGGCAATTCAAGAGACGCTCGACTGCGTTCGCGAGATCCGCGCCACCAACCAGGAGGCCCATTATCTTGAGGGACTCGGTGCCGTGATCGATGCCGAGGAGCGCGAGACCACCAAGGGCGAGCTCGCTAACGGGCTTTTGGTCAACTCCGCCTTTGTCATCCTGCGTCTGGGCATTGCCACCACGCTGGTTACGGGCGCCGCGGTGGTCGCCTCCGGGCAGGTCGACTTTTTGGTGATGTTTGCCTTCCTGCTTATGGTGAGCCGTATCTATGCACCCTTTGACCAAGCGTTAATGTTAATGTCCGAGCTGTTTGCCGCCGAGTCGTCTGCCAAGCGCATGCGTTCCATCATGGAAGAGCCTGTGGCGCGGGGCAGCGAGAAATTTGAGCCCGTGGGCCACGATGTGGTGTTCGATCACGTGGCATTTGGCTATGGTGCGGGCGAGGACGGCCGTGCCGGCGAGAAAGTTCTTACCGATGTGAGCTTTACCGCCAAGGAAGGCGAAGTTACGGCGCTGGTCGGTCCTTCGGGTTCCGGTAAGTCTACGGTGAGCCGCCTGGCCGCGCGCTTTTGGGATGCCACTGCGGGCAAGGTTACCGTGGGCGGTGTGGATGTTGCGAGCGTCGATCCCGAGGTGCTCCTGCGCGACTACGCCATTGTGTTCCAAGACGTGCTGCTCTTTGACGACACGGTGATGAGAAACATCCGCCTCGGGCGTCGTGATGCCACCGATGAGGAAGTGCTTGCGGCCGCGCGTGCCGCCAACTGCGACGAGTTTGTGAGTCGTATGCCGCAGGGCTACGACACCATGATCGGCGAGAACGGCTCCAAGCTGTCCGGCGGCGAGCGCCAGCGCATCTCTATCGCCCGCGCGCTGCTCAAAGACGCGCCCATCGTGCTGTTGGACGAGGCGACGGCAAGCTTGGATGTAGAGAACGAGACCGTGGTACAGCAGGCACTCTCCCGTCTGCTTGCAGGTAAGACGGTTATCGTTATTGCCCACCGTATGCGTACGGTGGAAAATGCCGACAAAATCGTTGTGCTCAAGGATGGTGTGGTTGCCGAGCAGGGCACTCCGGCGCAGCTCAAGGCGGCAGGTGGAGAATTCGCCCGCATGGTTGCGCTGCAAAAGGAAGCGGCTGACTGGCAGCTGTAGGACTGTGGCAAAGGGACTGTCCCAAAATATGACAAAGGGGCAGTCCCTTTGTCATATTGAGTTCACCCCCCAAGATTTCCAAAAAGTTAACCTTTGTTGACCTCAATAGTTAGATAAACTAAACTATTTTCTAAAAGTGTGCTCGAGCAAACTTGTTTACTCGGGTGCTGAGGCACCGTGCCGCGTCCAATGCGGCAAAAGGGAGAAGCAACATGAAGAAGTCGACGTTCAATACCCTGCTTGTCGGTGGCGGTTTTCTGCTTGGCACGGCCGGCATCAAGCTGCTCACCAGCGCTCCGGTCAAGAATGCCTGCGTGCAGGGCATCGCGTGCGGTATGCGCGTCAAGAACTGCTACCAGGACATGGTCGAGCAGGCCAAGGCCAATGTCGATGACATGGTTGCCGAGGCTGCCTACATCACCCAGAGCGAGGCCGCTGCTGATGAGGCAGCCGAGTAACGCTCCCGGGCACAAACTATGAGATTCTCGATTATTAGCGAGATCCCCGGCAGGACCCGTCTTCAATTGGCGGGTCCTGTGCCAGAGAGCGATCTCGATGCACTTCTTAAGCTCAGCGGCGAAATCGATGGCGTGCACAAGGTGCGCGTTTATGGCCGTATTGGCCAGATGGCGCTCGAATATGACGAGCAGTGTCGTGCGGGCGTGCTCGACGCCTTGGGTGCGCTCGATGCCCAGGCCATTGCCGACGCAAAGACGGGTTACGTGATGCAGCTTGAGCCACGCAAGCACAAGCTCGTCATGGATCTTGCCACACTTATCGGCGCCCACTACGCGCGCCGCTGGTTCCTGCCTACGCCGCTGCGTGCCATCTTTGTCGTGGCCGGTTACATGACCTTTTTGCGCGCCGCCCTCCGTGAGCTTGCACAGCCGCGCCTGACCGTTCCCGTGCTCGACGCTTCGGCCATCGGTATCTCGTTTGCCAAACGCGACGTCGATACCGCGGGGCAGACGATGTTCCTGCTCAACGTGGGCGAGCTGCTCGAGGACTACACACGCGCCATGAGCGAAAACGAGCTCATCAACTCGCTACTCGACGTACCCGACAAGGCGCAAAAAGTGGTCGGCGACACCGAGGTGAGTGTTGCCGCCACCGAGCTTGAGCCCGGCGACTTGGTCGCCGTTCGCACCGGCATGTCCATCTGCATCGACGGCGTGGTCGAGCAGGGAAGCGCCATGGTCAACCAGGCGACCCTGACCGGCGAGCCGCTTGCCGTCGAGCGCAGCGCAGGCGACGACGTGTTCGCCGGCACCGTCGTGGAAGACGGCAGCATCTTGGTGCGTGTACGCGCCAATACGGCTCAGACCAAGCTCCGCTCGATCGTCTCGCTCGTGCAGACGGCCGACTCGCTCAAGTCCGAGGGTCAGTCGCACATGGAGGACCTCGCCAACAAGATCGTCCCGTGGAACTTCCTGCTCGCGGGCCTGGTTGCACTTACCACACGTAGCCTCATCAAGACCTCAGCGGCGCTGATGGTCGACTACTCGTGCGCACTCAAGCTCACGGGTTCCGTCGCCGTCATGACCGCCATGAGCGATGCCGCCAAGATGGGTGTCATGGTCAAGGGTGCGAAGTACTTTGAGTCGTTTGCCAAGGCCGACACCATTGTGTTTGATAAGACCGGTACGCTGACCGAGGCCCAGCCGCGTCTAGCTTGCGTGCTCACGACCGATGGCTGGAGCGAGGACGAGATCCTGCGCCTTTCCGCTTGCTTGGAGGAGCATTTCCCGCATCCGGTGGCGCGCGCCGTGGTCAATGCGGCACGCGAGCGCGGGCTCGAGCACCGCGAGCGTCACGCTGCGGTCGAGTACATCGTGGCGCACGGCATCGCTTCGTCCATTGAAGGGCGTCGCGCCATCATCGGTTCTGCGCACTTTGTATTCGAGGATGAGGGCGCACAGCTCGAATCCGACATCAAGGAGCGCATCGAGTCCCAGATGCAGGGCTTGTCGCCGCTGTACCTGGCGGTCGACGGCACGGTCGTGGGCGTGCTCGGCATCGAGGATCCGCTTAAGCCCGGGGTCCGTGAAGCCATCGCCGACCTGCATGCGCTGGGCGTCAAACATGTCGTTATGCTCACGGGCGATTCTGAACGCACGGCCGAGCGCATTGCGTGCGAGGCGGGTGTCGACGAGTTTAAGGCCGAGCTGCTGCCCGAGGACAAGTACGCGTATGTGGAGCGCATTAAGGGCGAGGGGCGCCACGTTGCCATGGTGGGCGACGGTGTCAACGATTCGCCGGCGCTCGGTTTGGCCGACGTGGGGCTGGCAATGGGTGGCGGAAGCGACATTGCCAAGGAGGTCGCCGATATCATCCTGACCGATACAGATCTGGCCGCGATCGTGCGCCTGCGCCGTATGAGCCAGGGTCTCATCGACCGTCTGACGAGCTCCTACTCTAAGGTGATGCTCACCAACTCAGCACTCTTGGCACTGGGCATTACCGGCATGATCACTCCACAGACGTCGTCGCTGCTGCACAACGGCTCAACGATCGCCTACAGCCTGGGCAACGCAAAGGCGTACCTGCATTAGCAGACGTGTTCGCCCACGTTATCTGGCCTGCGCCCGGACGGCATCGGTATTGTCCGGGCGCAGGCCTTCTTTTGTTTGACGAGATGTTAGCTCAGATATATGCTCGTGCTAGCACTGCTAGCAAACGCTGAAGGTGAGGTTGAGATGGCTACCGTTGGCAGCATGGCGCAGGTGAATGTTCGCGTAGATCGCTCGGTTAAAGAGCGCGCCGAGGAAGCGCTGCAGCTTTCGGGCAGGTCATTGCCCGAGCTCATCAAAAAGGTTGTTGCCAAGGTCGCACAGGGTGGCGGGCAGTGCGAGGAAGTGCTTATGGCCGTCGACGACCGGCAGCAGACCGTCGCGCCCGATACGCCGTTCGCTGCATCATGGGCGGCGGCAGACCGGCTTTATGTAGATTTGGGTATCGCTACGTCGCCCGTATCCGACGATCGCGGTTGGGACGCAATCTATTCCGAAGCCATGGATGAGCATTATCGCCAAAAGGGGATGATCCAGTGAGTGGGGCTCCCCTCAAAATAATGGTGGACGCCAACGTATGGGTTGATTCGTTTTGCGTCGACCATGCCGAGTCGCTTGCCGCGCGTGCGTTTATTGGGCGGGCGACGGAAACGGGGGCATTGCTGTTCTTTCCGGTGCATATCGCCAAGGACGTGCTGTACGTTGTCCAACACGAACTGAAGCGCAGCGTTCTTGCCAGCGGGGGAGCGCTCGACGAGGCATCTGCCCGTGCAATTGGCGATGCGGCGTTGGCGTTTGTTCGGAACATGACCGAAAACGCCACGGCCGTGGGCGCTGATGCATCCGATCTGTGGCTAGCCGACAAATATCTGACGCTCCATCGCGATTACGAGGACAACTTGGTGCTCGCTGCATGCAAACGCGCGCAGGTCGATTACTTGGTGACCAACGATCGCAAACTGCTCGAACATGCCGATCTTGCAGCAAAGACCCCGCGTCAAATGATGCCGATCCTTGCTTTGGCCGAACGCGGCGGCGTGGCTATCGGTTGACGCGAACTGTTTGCGGGCCTCTTGGACGACGATGCGCCAAGGGGCCCGCGTGTGCTATTTACAAAAGCTCGGCCTTAATGGCGGGACTTTCTGCGAGCTGCTCGGCTGCCTTTTCGTCGGAGCTGTCGAGTGCTGCCAGACTGCGGTAGACCCACTCGTTGACCTGGGTGTTCTTGACGCCTGCGGTCTGCATAAGGGCGCCTACCTCGCGGATTGCTGCGAGCAGATCAGCCTTGGGACCCGCGAGCTCGACCTCGATGCCGTGGTAGGCGGTCACGCCGCGGTTCTCACTCACGTGGTCGATAAAGCCCTCGACGGTCTCAAGCTGCTGGGCGAGAGCTGCATCATCGTCAGCGTCCAGCGCGACGAGTGCGTTCGATACCGTGAGGGCGGGATGTCCGCAGGGGACAAAGCCCTCGATGACATCCATAGCTTCGGTAATGGTTGAGCCCAGGCCTGCGAGGGCATTGACGAGTTGCTGCTTGGTATCCATAACGGTCCTTTCGACGGGTCAATTTTGCTTGGCGAAAATATACGTGACGCGATCGGTAACAAAAGTGCGAAGTGTGGCGCACATTGGGGTCTTCACAGCTCGTGCATAGAACAGCTGTCCGCTTTCAGAACGTGGTAAGATAACACTCCACAAGCGGGGCTCGCCCTGCATGTTCCTTGAAAAGTCGACGGTTATCGGGTGTTTGCAGACCCGATACCATCCAGACTTTCCCAACATTCGGGGGCGACTGGTTTCGACACGATAGCTCTGAGAGAGGAAGCAAGCCGAGGTCTCCTCGCCTCGTTAAACAGGGGTACCGTCAAATTGAATTGACAACAACTCTTCTTTTGAGCCTATGGCTCTCGCTGCTTAGTTTATAGCGGCGCGTCAACCCGGTGATTTCCCCGACACCGGCGCGACGTCATGTTAGGGGAATGCTCCCGCGCACGTAATCGGTATGGCGCGGGCTAAGACCGAACCGGTTGGGATGCCGCGAGCGTGTCGCTGCGCGCAAAGCGTCCGAGACTAAACCAGCGACTGAGCTTGGAGATGCCAATCAGGGGGCTTTCGTGGACCGGAGTTCGATTCTCCGCGCCTCCACCAATAGTTACAAGCAGGTAGAGAAGTGTCTCTACCTGCTTTTTTATTACTTACAGATACCGCGGAGAATCGAACTCTATGCAGGGCGCGGGCGTAAAGAAAACGCGTAAGCGTTTTTAGCCCGCGGGCGAGGACGCCGGCAGGCGGCCGAAGCCGGTGCGGATTTGCGAAGCAAATACGCGGATTCTCCGCGCAAAGCCTCAGCCAGATATAGATGAGATGCCGACCGGGCGTCATGCCCCGGTTTCAACCCATCAACGGATCCCCCCCACCCGCGGAGAATCGAACTCTGTGCAGGGCGCGGGCGTAAAGAAAACGCTACGGCAACGCAGACCGGGACACGCTTTCCCGATGGCAGCCCAGGCGGAAAGCGCGTCCCGGAATCCGCGCTCAGACTGGGACGTAGTTTCCGGATGACACATCAAGCGGAAAGCGCGTCCCGGAATCTAAGCTCGGAATGGGATTCATTTTCTTGATGGCGGGCTCAGCGGAAAATGCGACCCGGAATTTGCTCTGAGAACGGGACGCGCTTTCCCGCCGACCGCTCCGCCCTCCTCAACTCCAAAAACTGCGCGCCCTCCATTCCAAAACTGGGTAGAAGAAAGTCAAAACGTAATCGCAGGAGGTCAATATGACTGCAGAAGATAAGGCAAAGAACGCCGGCAAGGTCGCGCTCGTCTTGGAGGGCGGCAGTTTTCGCGGGCAGTTTACTGCGGGCGTGCTCGACGTTCTCATGGAGGCTGGCGTCGAGATTCCGGCTGTCTACGGTGTATCGGCCGGCGCCCTCAATGGCGTGAACTACAAGTCGCACCAGATCGGCCGTGCCAACCGCATCAACCTGGCTTTCTGCAACGACAGCCGCTTCATGGGCGCCGCGTCGTTTGCGGCCACGGGCTCTATCGTCGGCTACGACTTTATCTTCAACGATGTCCAGGACCGCCTGGATCCCTTTGACAACGAGACGTTCGATGCGAGCCCCATCGAGATGTACGCCGTTGCGACGGACATGCTGTTCGGAACCGCCGCGTACCTGCCGGTCAAAAGCGCCGTACTTGACCTCGACGCTGTGCGCGCATCGACCTCGTTGCCGCTGGTGACACCGCCGGTCGAGATAGACGGGCACAAATACGTCGACGGCGGCGTGGCCGATTCGGTTCCTATCGAGCATGTGCTCGAGGAGGCGGGCTTTGAGCGCGCGGTTGTCATTGTCACGCAGGACCGCTCGTACGAGAAAAAGCCCTACGAGTTTTTGCCGGCCGCGCGCGCCCGCTATGCCGACTACCCCTACCTGCTCGAGGCTATCGAGACGCGACACGACCGCTATAACCTCCAGCGCATGCACCTGTGGAAGTATGAGCGCGAGGGCCGTGCGTTGGTCGTCGCTCCGCAAAAGCCGGTCGAGGTCGGCCATGTCGAGCACGATCCGGCAAAGCTTTTGGACCTGTATATCCAGGGCCGTCAGGAGGCAAAGCGCCTGCTCGCGGAAATCCAAGAGTTCGTTGAGCGCTAGCGACGGCGAACCCTCAAAAAAATGACAACAGCTAAAGAGCTGGAAAAATCACGGCTCGTGGATGACATGTGCAGAAACTCTGGTCGGAGCCAAAATACCTGTTGACTCGTACGGCGAGCGGGGTAATATGGACGGGTTACTTGCAGAGCCCCGTGAATCTCTGTAACAACACGTACTGTACATGGAGGAGTCTAAGTGATTTCGAAATCGACTCACTACGCCAAGCAGGGCGAGGTCCAGCGCAACTGGGTTCTCGTCGACGCCGATGGTGCTGTCCTGGGCCGTCTTGCCACCCAGATCGCAATGATCCTGCGCGGTAAGAACAAGCCCCAGTTCACGCCCAACAGCGACTGCGGCGACTTCGTTGTCGTCATCAACGCCGATAAGGTCCAGCTTACCGGTAACAAGGCCGACACGAAGACCTATTATCGCCACAGCGGCTACAACGGCGGCCTCAAGGCTGAGAGCTTCCGCCAGGCTATGGAGAAGCACCCGGAGAAGGTCATCGAGCGCGCCGTTCGCGGTATGCTGCCCAAGACCACCCTCGGCCGTGCCCAGATGACCAAGCTTAAGGTCTACGCTGGTGCCGAGCATCCGCATGCTGCCCAGAACCCCACGAAGATTGAGCTGGAGGCTTAAAGATGGCTGAGAACACCGTTGTCTACCAGGGTACCGGCCGTCGTAAGAACGCCGTCGCCCGCGTCCGTCTCGTCCCCGGCACCGGCAAGGTGACCATCAACAAGCGTGACGCCGAGCAGTATTTCGGCCGTCATCAGCTCGTTGAGAACGCCCTTGCTCCCTTCAAGGTGACCGATACCGCCGGTCAGTTCGACGTTATCGCTCTGTGCGATGGCGGCGGTATCTCCGGTCAGTCCGGCGCTCTGCGCCTGGGCATCGCTCGCGCTCTTCTGAACGCTGGCGACTACCGTGCTGACCTCAAGAAGGCCGGTTTCCTTACGCGCGATGCTCGCGTGGTCGAGCGCAAGAAGTACGGCCTCAAGAAGGCCCGCCGCGCTCCCCAGTTCTCCAAGCGCTAAGGTTTTATCTCCTTACGAGATACAATGTACAAGCGGGGCCTGCCGATTGCTCGGCGGGTCCCGCTTTTCATTTTCGACTAGAGTGGGCGACTGTGTTTTGCCTACTTGGGAAGGAGCGATCCTATGCCCCAGAACATCTTCGGTACCGACGGCGTCCGCGGCGTCGCCAACGCCGACCTCTCGTGTGACCTCGCGTTTCGCCTGGGTCGCGCGGCGACCAAGTTCCTTGGTCCGGACATTTGCATCGGTCGCGACACGCGTCTTTCGGGCACTATGCTCGAGAGTGCTCTGACCGCCGGCATTATGGCCGAGGGCGGCCGCCCGCATTGCTGCGGCGTTATCCCTACGCCGGCCGTGGCGCTGCTCACTGTCCAAAATGAGCTCGACGGCGGCATCGTCATCTCTGCTTCGCACAATCCTCCGGAGTTCAACGGCATCAAGTTCTTTAGCCGCAAGGGTATGAAGCTTCCCGATGCGGTCGAGGAAGAGATCAGCGCCTGGGTCATGTCCGAGGAAGCTATGGCTGCCGACACGCTGCCGACCGGTGCCGGCGTGGGCCACATCATCAAGATGAAGGACGCTCGCAAGGCGTACGTCGACCACGCCATCGATACGCTTGATGGCCTGAGGCTCGACGGCCTGGTCGTTGCCGTCGACTGCGGCCATGGTGCTTCTTGCCAGACTACGCCCGCCGCACTGCAGCGCCTGGGTGCCACGGTCCATGCCATCAACACCGATTACTGCGGCACTGACATTAACGTTGAGTGCGGCTCCACTCACCTTGAGCCCCTGCGCGAGCTCGTGCTGCGCACCCACGCCGATATCGGCCTGGCCCACGATGGCGACGCCGATCGCGTGCTGTTCGTGGACAGCGAGGGCAACGAGATCGATGGCGACTACATCCTGGCCATCTGCGGCTCCGACCTGGCCGCTCGCGGCAAGCTCGCCAACTCCGAGATCGTTTCGACCGTCATGTGCAACCTGGGCTTCTCCATCGCTATGAAGGAGCAGGGCTTCGAGATGGTTCAGACCGCCGTGGGCGACCGCTATGTTCTTGAGCGCATGCTCGCGGACGGCGCCGTCATCGGCGGCGAACAGTCCGGCCACATCATCTTCCTGGAGCACAACACCACCGGTGACGGCTTGGTGACGGCTCTGCAGCTGCTGGCCGTGCTCAAGCGCACCGGTCGTACCCTCACCGATCTTGCCGGTATCATGAAGAAGTACCCGCAGGTACTCGTCAACGTGCATTCCGACAACAAGGCTGGTCTGGACGATTGCCAGCCCATCTGGGATGCCGTCGCTGCTGCCGAGAAGGAGCTTGACGGCCGCGGTCGCATTCTGGTGCGCCCGAGCGGTACCGAGCCGCTGGTCCGCGTGATGGCTGAGGCCGAGACGCACGAGCTGACCCAGCGCGTTGTCGACGACATCGTCGAGGTTGTCAAGCGCGAACTTCCCTAATGGTCAAAAACGGGTGCCAAGTGGTAAACTGTTAAGGTTATTTTGGTTGATCGGTATATCCGAGGGGGAGCATGTTCACTAAAGTCCTAAGGTCTTTTGGTATGCGTGGTCGAGTCCTTACGTTGGATGCTCCCATCTCGGGTGACGTCATTCCGCTCTCCGAGGTAAACGATCAGACGTTTGCTACCGGCCTTTTGGGCCAGGGCGTGGCGATTCAGCCCACCGGAACGCGCGTGATCGCTCCGGCTGATGCCAAGGTCGAGGCTATTTTTCCCACGGGACACGCCGTTGCGCTTAACACGGTCGATGGCTTGGACGTGCTTATCCACGTTGGTTTGGACACTGTTCAGCTCGAGGGCAAGCACTTTACCGTACATGCGCAAGTGGGTGACATCGTCCATAAGGGCGATGTACTCATTGAGTTCGATCGCGAGGCAATTGCTGCCGAGGGCTACGATGTGACGGTTCCCATCTTGGTATGCAACTCCGTTGAGTTCTCGAGCATTAAGGGCTCCGTTGGCGTGCATGTCGAAGAGATGGACCAGCTCATCGTTGCTCGCGAGCGCTAGCAAGTGCACGTGGCCATTAGCCTACAATTCAAACACGTTTACGGAGGGCGCCCTTGAAAGAGGACGCCCTCCGTGGCAAGATGGGATTTGTCCGAAGCAAAAAGGCTTTGGGTCACCGTGGACGGGCAGGGGCCTCGACGCGGTTAGACACGAGACACATACATTACGCGACCTCGCCCTGGTGGCCGCACACGTTGGTTGCGGCCGACGCGGGCCGCGGGCAAGTGCTTGTAAGGGAGCCTTGCCTCTCTTGTACGAGAAAGGACGCGTAATGAAGATCATTAAAGCTAAAGACTACGAAGATATGAGCCGCAAGGCCGCCAATATTATCTCGGCGCAGGTTATCCTCAAGCCCGACTGTGTGTTGGGTCTTGCCACCGGCTCCACCCCGATCGGTGCCTACAAGCAGCTCGCTGCTTGGTACGAGAAGGGCGACGTCGACTTTGCCGAGGTCAGCACCTACAACCTGGACGAGTATCGCGGCCTTTCGCACGACGATCCCCAGAGCTATCACTACTTCATGCGTGAGAACTTCTTCGATCACATCAACATTGACCTGAACAACACGCATGTGCCCGACGGTTCCAACCCCGACGCCGCCGCTGCCTGCTCTGAGTACGACAAGATCGTCGCCGCCGCCGGTTACCCGGATCTGCAGCTGCTCGGCATTGGCAACAACGGCCACATCGGCTTCAACGAGCCCGATGACCACTTCTCCAAGGGCACGCACTGTGTCGACCTCACCGAGAGCACCATTCAGGCCAACAGCCGCCTGTTCGACAGCATCGACGACGTTCCCCGTCAGGCCTACACCATGGGCACCCAGACCATCATGTATGCCCGCATGATCCTGGTCGTCGCCAACGGCGAGGCCAAGGCTCAGGCCGTGCATGACATGTGCTATGGTCCGGTTACGCCCGCGTGCCCGGCTTCGATCCTGCAGCTGCACACCAACTGCGTTGTCGTTGCCGACGAGGCCGCCCTTTCGCTCTGCGAGTAGCGCGAATCCTGCACCTCGACATAGCCTTGCCTAAGGCCTCCGCTTTGCGGGGGCCTTTTTGCTATCCCTTTCCGCCCACTTGACCAAAATCTTGCCGCAAGCTTGACGAATGCCGGATGCCCAACAGTTTGATTCATTCCATACCAGATTCTATGCAAAAATGCCACTAAAAGGTCGTAGACGGTAGCGGGTGCTAGGCGAGTTGAATGACATAGCTGAACCTTGTTCATTTGCGTTACACTGCCGCTTAGATGGGACAAGCTGACAAGCTCATTTACCTGCTTAAAGACCGATTAGTCGGGGGATTAATAACAATCGGCCCTCGCTGTACAAAAACTTGCCGCTTGCGTACCAAAAGACAACCTAGAACACAAGGTCGCTCTATTCATAGCGCGGCTTGTATGGTCTTGCGGTTACAGTGTCCATACGGTCGAGTTGAGGAGCGGGCATGGTAAACGATTTGGGCAGTATGGACGATCTCGAGCTGATGCCGCTGGGCGGTGGCTATATGGTGCGACGCGAACGCTTGATGAATGAGCTTATCGCCAAGGGCCGAAAGGCCGGCATCGTGGTTCTTTATGCGCCCGACGGGTTTGGGAAGACCTCGGTGCTGCTGCAGTACACCCATGAGGTTAAATGCGACCCGACGCGAGGCCCCGTGCGGATTATCGAGGCCGATCGCGCCATTGGCCGCGAGGTGTTTATGCAGCTCGAGGTGGTTACCGAAGAACTCAAAGACAAACCGCACTCCCTTATCGCGATTGATAATGTGCCAAACCTCGATCAGCACGATACCGAAGACCTCATCGACAGGATTCGCGGCCTGCGCGCTATGGGGATAGGGGTCTTTATCTCCTGCCGTCCTTCAAATCGTCAGCTGATTCATGGGCTGGGCGATTCGGTTAAGATCAATGCGCAGATGCTCAAGGTGCATGCCTATGAGTATTCGGCGTGGGCATCGGCGTTTTCGATCAGCACATCGCTCGACTTTTATCAGCTCACGCAGGGCGTGCCCGAGCTCGTTTCGGCATTGCAGACGGGTCTGTATGGCCAAGGCGACGTAGCCGGTCTGCTCGAAAACGAGATTGTCAACGTATATGGCGCGGCACTTGTCGATCTGGCTTCGCTCGACAATAATGCGCTGTTTTGCGTGGCATGTCTCATGGTTTTGATGGGCGAGGGCAATATCGCAGAACTCGAGGCTTGTGGGGTGAGGTTGTCGATGGTCGACCAGTCCTACTTTGTACGCGACTACCCGATCTTTGGCTTGGATCCCGCCGAGCGGAGTTTTACGTGTCTGGGCACGGAGGATAACGGACGCTTGCGCTTACGCAAGTTGGTGGCCGAGGTTCGCCCCGAGCTTGTTCCGAGGGCGGCCCGGATTTTGCTTAAGGCGGGTAGATGCGATGCGGCGATGGGCCTGGCGGACGCCTTTTTGGACCGTGAAGCGGTCCTTGAACTTGCTGGGCAGTATGGGGTCGATCTGGCTCTGACGGGGCACGGGGCCGATATCTGCCGAGCAGCGCTGGGCACGATCGATGCCGACGATCCGGCTCCAGAGCCAACGCCTGCCGAGGCGCTCGGCGTATATCTGGCGGCGGTCAGCGTGTCCAATACAAAGCTCGCTCGCTATATGGCATCGGTCATCGAGCGCGGGGGCGAACGGGCGGCCTGCGAAATAGACCCTGTTTCATGGAGGGCGGCCCAGACACTGACGGCTGTTTGCTATGGGGACAACGGGCTTGGGCTTCCTACGAACCTGGCCGTGCCAGAAATAGAGACGTCCCACACCGCACTCGACATGCTGTCCGCGCATATCGAGGTCAAGCGATGCCTGACCGAACGGGGAGATGACGGCGGCGTTCTACAGCAGCTCAAAACGAGCAAGGCCTACGACTGTGAGCTCGACATCGCGGGGATTGTTATACGGGCCGATAGCATGCTGGTGGAGCTTTTTGACGGGTCGTTTGCGGGAACCGACGAGCGCGACGACGAGATGACGGTGGTGCGGGAGGCGCTCGACGTACGTGGGCTTAAGGCGATGGCTATCTGGGTGCGCATGGTGTTGGCGGCACGGCGGCTCCTTTCCGGCCTGCCGGTAACCGACGACGCGGCGTTCAACGAGCTCGATCGTTTTGCTGTGCGCATGCGCGACAACCAGATTCAGCTGTTTGGCCTGTTGCTAGAAGGCTGGCAGTCGCTGGCAGAGGGACGGCCGGTTAATGCAAAGTTCCGTGCGGTCCAAGTGCTCAAACTTGCCGAGGAGTCGATTGCGTACATGCGCGATAACGCATTGCTGCTGGAGCGCGCGGCATATCTGCGTAACACCTCGATGGTTTCGGTGCGCGAGGAAGCGGAGCTACTCGATATAAGCCAGACGCAGGTTGGTGGCGCAGAGGCCTGGATGGTGGCGCTGCATTTGGCCTGCGCGGGACGAGATAGCGATCTTGCGGCCTGGATGTCCATGAATCGTGCGGGGATTCTAGAGCCATCGTATCGGCTCTTTGCGCGCCTTGCCATGCATTGTCTGGGCGAGCCGGCGGGCAGGATACGCAAGAAGCTTCCCGTGCGCGAGCTGTCGCGGTACTCGCTGCGCGACGATTTGGAAGGGGAGGGCGAGCGCCTGTTCCAGGCCGGCGAGGTTGAAGCCGTTGATACCATCGACCATATCGAGATTCGCATGTTTGGTGCGTTTCGCGCCGAGCGCGACGGGTTTCCCATCACGGACAAAATGTGGCGCCGCAAGAAGGCGGCGACACTTGCCGAGCGGCTTGCACTGGGCATGGATGCGCTCGTCGATCGTGAGACGCTGGCCATGGAGCTGTGGCCCCATGCCGAGTTCAATAGCGCCCGCAATAACCTGTACTCGACGATATCGCGCTTGCGGTCGGCTTTGGGGCCGACGCCGGATGGCAAGTCGTGTGTGCTCATCCAAAATGAATGCATCGGACTCAATGGCGACTACGTCAAGACCGATGTACGGCTGTTTGACCAGATAAGCCGCGAGGTTTTGGGAAATCGCACGGGTGCGCGCGGGCCCCATTTAGTTGAGCTGTGCCTTAAGATTGAGCAGCTTTATGCCGGACCGCTGTATGTTCCCAATGGCTGTAATCCCACCTACTTTTTGCGCATGCGACGCATTATGCAGTCAAAGTACATCGATTGCATGATTAAGGGAGCAAATGCCGCTCTAGAAGAAAACGATCTGCAGTCGGCGATTTGGCTGGCAGAGTCGGGGCTTCGACAGGAGACAGCGCGTGAGGATATGGTGCGCTGCGCCATGCGCGTCTACGGTGCGGCGGGGCGGCGGCGCGATATCGTCGAGCTGTACAGCGGGCATATGCACCATCTGAGGGAGCAGGTCAATGGCGTGCCCGAGCCCGAGACGCGGCGTCTATACGAGCGCTTGGTGGAGGGACGGCTCAATCGCGTGCTGGTCGAGCGATAAAAAACGGGCGCCCGAAGTACTTGGGCACCCGTAAGCTTGCTATGTGTTGGCTCGCCGGATCATTGACTCTTAGACGGGCTTGATCTTCTCGATGTCCTTGCGCGAGGACTCGCGATACAGCGAGAACTTGCGGCCGATGACCTGGACGACTTCGGCGTGGCAGCGCTCAGCGAGCTCTTCGGCGGCCTCGCGGGCGGAAAGACTGGAGCCATCGAGCACGGAGCATTTAACGAGCTCGTGCTTCTCCAGGTAGGCGACCGTCTGCTCGACGGTGCCCTCGTTGACATCGGACTTACCGATGATGATGGCGGGGTTGAGGTGATGGGCCATGCTGCGAAGCTGCTTGACCTGGGCTCCTGTCAGTGCCATGGGTTCTCGCTTTCTATGTATGGGGCGCCCCGCGACGGGGCCTTAATCTACGTGAGCTGTCCCACGATAGCGCAGGAACGGCGCGGTGTGGAGCGCGTTTGCCCAGTTCAAAAAGAATGCGGATGCCGAGTGAGTGGGCGGTGCGGGCTGCGAACAGGCTACGAGCGGGGCGCAGAGACCGGCTCCCATGCAATAAACGCCCAACGAACCTTGCGGACATGATCGAGCATATAGCGCCCCTGCGGCACGCCCTTGGAGCCCGGCTCACCGGCATGGGGGTTCTCGATCATGTGCTGGGCGATGTAATCGCGCAGGCGGTCGATCTTATCCTCGTTGCCATGTTCGAGCATACGGGAAAAATTCGCCACACCTGCCTCAAGGCTATCGAAGGTGTCGCGACGAGGCGATTCAAAGTACGTAACCTGCGGCAGCGCACCCATCTGAATGAGGATATTAAAAGCATACACAAAGCCATTACTGCAGGTAACCGAGGCACCGATGGCGTTCATCAGGTGCAGATCATAGCGCGGGCTGGAGTTGGCGACCATCGTGACAGCACAACGCCGACGAGCCGCACGGTCAAGCTTGGCAAGCGCACCTTTTAGATTGGTCGTCGTAACCGACCGACTGGCAAAGGCAATATCCACCGCTTTCGCGACCGGTCCAACCAAATCCCAATCATCATCCCAAGCAAGCTCAAGCGGCGTAATGCGATCCTCGAGCTCATAGTACTCAATGCCAGCATCAAGCGTGCCCAGCATGGCGGGGGAGAAATCAGCCGCAATCACAGGATGCCCAGCCTGAGCAAGCGGAATAGCAATCGACCCAGCCCCACACCCCATATCCAGCACCGATTCACCAGGCTTTAACGCCAACAGCTTCATAAAGTCCCGAGCATAAGGGGCAGTCTCCAGCGGCCGAAAATGCCGAGCCCGCTTATCCCATTCAAAAGAATCATCAGCCCACCGCCGATCAGCTTGCAGACGCATCCATTCGCCATTCCAATCCGCAGCAAGCAGCTCAGAACGAATCTCCCCATCAACCACGGGCCAACCTCCTAGCAACAAAAAAGCGACTCCTCCCAAAAGAAGAGCCGCAACCAGCATATATCAGAAAAAGAACCGCTCCAACGCCAAACCGCCGCACCAGTCAAGTGGTGCAGGAGCGAAGCAACTGCAACATGGGACAGAACTCAGCCAAGGTTGAGATGTGCGGGAGCCCCGGGGAGGGCAAATATATAAGGTCGATCGCGAGTTCCGCACGAGCCGGAGAGCACTTAATGTGCTCTCCGTGCGAGTCAGGACTGTCCGAGCAGGCGACCTTATATATTTGCCCTCCCCGGGGCTCCCCGCCCGAACCCCTCAGCTAGTTCTTGAGCGAGTTCAGCGGCGCCGGGAAGCGTCCACCGCGGTGGGCAAGCACGGTGCCGGCGTTGGGGTTCACCGGCATGATGGGCGCACGGCCGAACAGACCACCGTACTCAACGCAGTCGCCCACGCCCTTGCCGATAGCGGGAATCACGCGCACGGCCGTGGTCTTATTGTTGATAACGCCGATGGCCATCTCGTCGGCGATGATGCCGGCGATGGTCTCGACCGGGGTGTCGCCGGGGATGGCGATCATGTCCAGGCCGACGGAGCACACGCAGGTCATGGCCTCGAGCTTCTCGAGCGAAAGCGCGCCGGCTTCGACGGCGGCGATCATGCCGGCGTCCTCGGACACGGGGATAAAGGCGCCCGAGAGACCGCCCACGCTGGAGCTGGCCATGACGCCGCCCTTCTTGACGGCATCGTTGAGCATGGCGAGCGCGCAGGTCGTGCCCGGGCCACCGCAGGTGCCCACGCCGATGATCTCGAGGATGCGGGCAACGGAGTCGCCGATGGCAGGCGTGGGAGCCAGCGACAGGTCGACAATGCCCTTCTCGACCCCCAGACGATGGGCGGCCTCGCGGCTCATGAGCTCGCCGGCACGGGTGATCTTAAAGGCGGTCTGCTTGATCTTCTCGGCAACCTCCATCATCGAGGCGGAGTCGGGGAGCGTCTCCAAGGCAGCAGCCATAACGCCGGGGCCCGAGACGCCTACGTTGATGACGGCGTCGGCCTCGCCACCGCCGTGGACGGCGCCCGCCATAAACGGGGAGTCCTCGACCATGTTAGCAAAGCAGACAAACTTGGAAGCGCCGACGGAATCCTGGTCGGCCGTGAGTTTAGCGGCATCGATGATGGTCTGGGCGGCCATGAGCACGGCATCCATGTTGATACCGGCGCGCAGGCTGGCGACGTTGACGCTGGAGCAGACGCGGCTCGTGGTGGCGAGCGCCTGCGGAATGGACTGGATAACGCGGCGGTCGGCGTCGCCGATGCCCTTCTGGACGAGCGCGGAGAAGCCGCCCAGGTAATCGATACCGAGCGTCTCGGCCGCGCGGTCGAGGGCATGCGCGATGGGGGTGAGGTCCTCATCCTTGCAGCACGCGGCGATCTGGGCCACCGGGGTGACGGAAACGCGCTTGTTGACGATGGGGATACCGTACTCGCGCTCGAGGTTCTCGGCGGTCTCGACCAGATGCTCAGCCGTGTGCGTCACGTGGTCGTAGATCTTCGTGCACATGCGGTCGAGGTTCTCGTCACCGCAACCCATGAGCGAAACACCCATGGTGATGGTCCTGATGTCGAGGTTCTGCTCCTCAACCATGCCGCGGGTTTCCGCGATTTCTGCGGGCGTGATCGCCATCCTTGCGCTCCTATCTGCCAAAACGAGCATAATCTTATCTATTCTAACGTGCCGCACGTGCCAAGTGGCGCGTGCGGCACGTTTTGGTGCTCGGTTGTTTCCGTTGTGTTACTGCCCAAAGACCTCTTCGGCGATACGAGCGCTTTCGGCGGCGTCCTTGGCGTAGTAGTCCGCACCGATCTGCTTGGCGTATTCGGGGGTGAGCACGGCGCCGCCCACGATGATCTTGACGCCCGGAACCTCGGCATGGAGCAACTTGATGGTCTCTTCCATGGCCACGACGGTGGTGGTCATAAGCGCCGAGAGGCCGACGAGTTTGATATCGCGCTCCTTGACGGTCTTGAGTACCTCCTGCGGATCGACGTCGCGGCCCAGGTCAAAGACGGTGTAGCCGTAGTTATCGAGCAGCATTTTGACGATGTTCTTGCCAATATCGTGGATGTCGCCCTTGACGGTGGCCACGCAGATCTTGCCCTTGTCGGCAATCTCGCCGGCGGGCATCAGGCGCTTGATGGTGTCGAAGCCCACACGCGCGGCTTCGGCCGAGGCCATAAGCTGCGGCAAGAAGAACTTGCCCTGGTCAAAGAGGACGCCAACTTCGTCGAGGGCGGGGATAAAGTGATTGTTGATGAGGTCCATGGCGTCGTGGTCTGCCAGCAGACGCTCGGTCTCGGCAGCGATCTCGCCTTTGCGGCCCGAGACGACCATGCGACGAATCGGGTCGTCGTTGCCGTCGGAGCCGGCGGTGCCAGCAGCGGGCGCGGCATCACTCGATGCGGCCTGAGCTGCTGCCGGGTTGGCGGCGATCTTGTACGGATCGGTCCAGCCGGCATAGCGCTCGATGTATCCGGTCGAGCCCTCGTCCTCAACGCTCAACACGCGATAGCTGTAGACGGTATCCATAAAGCGCTTGGAACCCGGGTTCATGATGGGGGCGTCGAGGCCCGCGCCAAAAGCGGCAGCCAAAAAGACCGAGCCCAGCAGCGGGCGGGCAGGCAGGCCAAAGCTGATGTTCGACACGCCGAGCGCACATTTGACGCCCAGGCGCTCCTTGCACAGGGACATGGCGCGCAGGATCTGCTCGGCCTGGCGCTGGTTGGTCGAGGCGGTCATGACCAGGCAGTCGATGAGGACGCGGTCCGGGCCGATGCCGTAACGGGCGGCCTCGGCCACGATGTGCTCGGCGATGGCGAAGCGAGCCTCGGCGGTATCGGGGATGCCGCCTTCGTCGAGCGTAAGGCCGACAACGTTGGTGCCGTAGTGGGCGACCAGCGGAAAGATCTCATCCATGATCTGCTGCTTGCCATTGACCGAGTTGATGATGGGCTTGCCGGCGTAGCGGCGCACGGCGGCCTCGACAGCGGCGGGATCGGTGGAGTCGATCTGCAGCGGCAGGAGCGTGGAGCCCTGGAGCTGTTCGGTGGCCTGTTGGATGATCTTGACCTCGTCGATCTCGGGCAGGCCCACGTTGACGTCCAGGATGTCGGCGCCCTGCTCCTGCTGGCTGATGCCCTGGCTCACCACGTAGTCCAGATCGCCGCCGCGCAGGGCCTGCTGCAGGCGCTTTTTGCCGGTGGGATTGATGCGCTCGCCGATGACGGCGATTTTGTGGCCATCGCAGGGGAGGTCCACCACGGTCTGGGCGCTTGTGACCGACATGCTGGGCTTGCGGTGGCGCGGACTGGGCGTGTGGTTATCGATAAGCGTGCGCAGCGCTGCCATGTGCGCCGGCGTGGTGCCGCAGCAGCCGCCCACGACGCTCACGCCGTCGGCGATCATGCCGGCGACGGCCTCGGCGTACTCGGGTGCCTGGATATCAAAGACGGTGTTGCCGTCGTCGTCCACATGGGGGAGTCCCGCATTGGCCTGCACCATAACGGGTTTGTCGGTAACGGTGAGCATACGTGCGGCGAGTCCTCGGAGCTCGGCCGGTCCTTGGCTGCAGTTGATGCCCAAAACGTCGGTGCCGATGGCATCGAGCGTGATGGCGGCAACCTCGGGACTCGTGCCCAGGAAGGTGCGGCCGTCTTCCTCGAAGGTCATGGTGGCAAAGACGGGCAGGTCGGAGTTCTCGCGGCAGGCGAGGACGGCCGCCTTGATCTCGGCAAGGTCGGTCATAGTCTCGATAATAAAGAGGTCCACGCTCGCGGCGACGCCGGCACGCACTTCCTCGGCAAAGAGGTCGTAGGCCTCGTCAAAGCTGAGGGTGCCTAAGGGACGAAGCAGCGCGCCGATGGGGCCGATGTCACCGGCGACGTAGCGGGCGCCGGCCTCGCGGGCGCAGGTGACGGCCGCGGTAAAGACGTCTGCCACGGTGGCAGCACCGTCGAGCTTGTGGGCGTTGGCGCCAAAGGTGTTGGCGGTGATCACGTCGCAGCCGGCCTCGACGTACTGACGCTGAATATCGGTAATGACCTGTGGCTCCTCAAAGTTGAGCAGCTCGGGCAGGGCGCCGGCCTTCATGCCGGCCGCTTGCAACATGGTGCCCGTGCCGCCGTCAAACAGCAGGTGCCCCGTGCCCTCGATGGCCGCACGCAGGCGATCGTCCTTAATGCGCAGGTCGTCGATCGTTCGCGTCTTGTATGCAGCGCCGTTGCAGCGCGCAGCATTGACAGGTGCCGCCAGCGCAGCACCGTCAGAATCATGAGTGATAAGTATGTTTGAGCTATTCGCCATGTGCGTCCATTTCGTCTAGAGCCCACTGAGGAATTTCTATTTGAAGAGATTTGTCGGGCTCGATATCTTCGATTCGCTTGTTGTAGTGGGCAAGAAGCCGTGCGACATTTAATCGAATTAGGTCTCGCTTGTAGAACGATAATTCTTCAATATTGATGCCGATAAACGATTCGAGCGCGATAACCTGTACGCGATTGCCGAGTCCCTCACTTTCGAACAGTCCGTAAGCGAAGGAAACTTTATCGTAGGGGACAACGACGATGGGCCGAATGCCATTTCGAATGTTATCTCGGCATCGATCGGTCAATTTGGCCATTGGCGATACAGTCACATGAAATGCAGCATCATTGATTTGGAAATCGCCAGAACGGTCTGTCTGCTGGTCGGCGGCGTTTGAGTTGTCCTTTCCGATTTCTATGGTTGGAAATAACATCTCTAGTTTTGCACCTACCAGGTGCTGTGCGACGGTGCCCGTCGGCTTATCGGACCGTAGGCTTGCTTCGGCTAGGATATCATCGACAATGACAGAAATTGGTTTTTGAAGATCGATTTCGACTTTGATTCTCTGCCGGTTAAAGAAATCGACCTGGATTCGCTCGACGAAGAAATTGGCGATTGCATTCGCAGCTTCAAGACGAGTGTCTTCGCAAGTGTCACTGGGTAGGGCAGAGTTGATAATTGTGGCAAGCTCAAGCGCCATCGGGAGTGTACCGCGTGAGGTTCTGCCGCCCTCTGATGCGAAGGCACGCGTTTCCCCATGTCTGGCTAAAACTGTTTTGATGCATGCTCCACTTAGGCCTCGTACTTGGCTTCCCTTGTCCGATTGCACATAATCGTCGGTGAGCGGAAAACGGTTTTGCAACAGCTCGCTTATGCCTATGCCAACCGCCATGACGTTACGGTTGACATTGCCTCGCTTGCTGCGCTTGGATTCGTACCAGAGTTCAATGGCATCCAAGATACCTTTATCGGGCTCGCTCAAGGAGCAATTGGTCATTTCCATTATTGTCCACTCCGTTCCTTGAAGACATGAGCGCGGGCTTGACTGCATTTTTTATAAGCCAAGTGACAACTGGCACGGCAACTGCATCGCCGAATGCGTAGCGAATCTGAGCATCCGAGAAGCCGCTAAACTGACATGAGTCAGCACCTTGGAGACGGGCATATTCAGTTCCAGTCATCCAGCGAACTTCTATCTTTCCGTTTTCGCATATAACGACTGCCTGTCTTGATGAGCCGCCGCGAGCCGTTCTTAGACATCCGGCAATTTCTTCTTCACGGATTTCCCAGCGCACAACGCCTGATCGCGTGCGACGGTAAGCAGTGCGAACAATTTTTTCTTTGGCATTTAAGAAGCGCTGAAGGCGCTCTGCTTGATGCGGTGCAAGTGAGTCGATAAATGCTTGTACTTGGTTTTTGTTCCACCAACGCTTGTCGTCCTCGGGAATATTTTCAACAACCGTTGCAAGGCCCGTCATGCGAAGTGGGCTCGGCTCGTTTAGGTGAGAGACGTGCGTAATGAGTGAAGGGTCGGAGTGAATCCAGGAGACTTTTTCAGGTCGAAGCGAGGAATCGAGTCGACTGTTGGGAAGAGGGTTTTTTAATCCGACGACAAACATGCGGGGGCGTGACTGGGGAAGCCAGTGCCGTGCATCGATAAAATAAGCGTCACATGAATAACCTAAACGATTGAATTCCTGGCAAACGAGTCTAAAGTCATCACTGTTATTAGACGTGGCAAGGCCGATGACGTTTTCGAGAACAAGTGCCCGCGGGGCACGATCGCCCATTCCTTCGATGGCCTTAATAAAGCCAAAGAACGCACTGGACTCTTTGCCAGAGATAAGTCCCTCCCTGTTTCCCGCGAGAGATAAGTTTGTGCAAGGGCTTGACGCCCATGCGATGTCGGCTTGGGGTATTAAGTCGGGGTCGAGTGTGTGGACATCCTGCTCGACTAGATGCTCATCGCCCCAACACTGGCCGTACATGGCGCATTTAGTATGGTCTATGTCATTTGCCCAGATTGTTTTGATTCCGGCTTTTGCCATGCCGGCACGAGCCAAGCCAATGCCTGAAAAAAACTCAAGCGCGGTTAGTTGTGGCGAGAACTGCAGAATGTTGTGCATGTACTGGCTTTCAGATAGTTGTTATTTGGAATCTTATGGTACTTGTTTGTGAGGACATCCGCTTACATACGGATGAGATTCCCTCGATACCGTGCCATCAATTGACATTTTATTCAGAATGCGAATAGCAGGTGGTGTGGGCGGCGCGGAAGCGGCAGTGCTCGCGCATGCGGCAGATATTGCAGGTGGGGCGGCTCTGGGCGTCGTGGACTTCGCCGTCAAACAGACCGATCACCGCGGTCACGCTTTTGGTGGGCATGAGCAGGCTGGTAGGTGTGACGGTAAGCCCGATGAGCCGCGTGGCGTTGAGCGCATTGACGATCGAGCGCTGGGCCGAAAGCGGGCAGTCGCCATAGCCGGGACTAAAGCGCCAGTTGCCGGCGAGCCCATGAACGGCGGCGTCCGTCTTGACCTGCTGGTCCATTTGCCCAACGGCGGCTTCCACGTAAGCAGAGCATGCGGCGTCGAGCACGGCTCCCTCTAGGGGTTGCTGGGCTCCCGTGGTGCGCAGGCGACGCTCGGCGTCCATGCCGAGGGTGCATGCCATGAGTGCGGCAAAGCGGGCGTCTTTGAGATGTCGATAGATATCGCGACCGCGCAGTTCAACGTTGGTGCCGACCAGGCGAATGCAAGGTTCTCCCTGCTCGTCCACACCCGTGGCGTCGACGGCAAACACGCGGCGCACGCCACGGGGCTCAATGTCCAGTTCCAGACGTTCAACGACAAGCTCAATACGTCGTGACAGTTCGGGCTCAATCTGCTGGCCGCCGTAACCCAGATACCGCAGCATCTCGGCACGGTCGACACGGGGATGGTGCGCAGCATCGACACGGTAAAGCGCCGGCGACGCAAGGTCGGCCGGCACCTCAACAACGGTTGTATCGATGTGCGGTTTTTCCATTACCCCAGGCGCTCCATAATGGTCGCGGCGATCGCAGGACGGTTCATAGTGTACAGGTGCAGGCCGTCGGCGCCGTGCTCCTTGAGGTCGCAAAGCTGGCGGGCTGCATAATCTACACCAGCTGCCTGCAGGCTCTCGGGGTCATTCTCGTACTTGGCGAGAATCTTGATGACGGGGGAGGGCAGCGACGCGCCGCACATAAAGACCATGCGGCTGATCTGTGACTTGCCCATAAACGGCATGATGCCCGCGGTAATGGGCACGGTGATGCCGGCCTTGTCGGCAAGCTCGCGAAAACGGTAGAAGCACTCGTTATCAAAGAAGAGCTGCGTCACAAAGAAGCTCGCGCCAGCGTCCTGTTTTTGCTTGAGGTGTTCGACCGAGAGGTTGAGATCCTCACAGGCAATGTGGCCCTCGGGGTAGGCTGCGGCGCCCACGCAAAAGCCGGCGTCGACGAGCTCGGGGATGAGGTCGCGGGCGTAGGCGTAGTCCGAGGCGGGCTTGTCGTCCTCGGTCGCGCCGGCGGGGAGATCGCCACGCAGGGCCAGGATGTTTTCCACGCCGGCGGTGCGATACTCGTCGATCTTGGCGGCGATATCGGCATGCGAGCGGCCCACGCAGGTAAGGTGTGCAACCGAGGGTGTATCGAATTCGCTCGTAATCATATGCGCGATGGGGGCGGTGGTGGCGCCGTTGCCCGAGCCGCCGGCCGAGCAGGTGACCGAGACAAAGCTCGGCGAAAGCTTGCACAGATTGCCTGCCACTTCGCGAGCCGTGTCGAGGGTCAGCTCGCCCTTGGGCGGGAACATCTCAAACGAAATGGGCGCGGTGCCCTGGGATGCTGCCTGCTTAAAAACCTCGTCGACGCGCATATCGTGCTCCTCTAGATACGTAATAGTGTGATGTGTTGTAAGGATTCTACAGCACCACTGTGTCACGGTGGAGTTTCACTCGTTATTCGGGGATACCAATCAAAGATGCCTTGCTATCGGCTTTCTCTATAACAGAGCGGCTAATCTAGGCACGGACTATAAAGACTGGTATCTGATGCAAAATACCAGTTAATAGAGCTCCATCCCAAATTGACTACCCTTAAACCATGGGGAGAGGTCTGCAATTTATGCAGTTGATTGGCTGTTGAGGGTGGCAACGACGCCTCGATAGGGTAACCTCATTGATTGGTTTCGCGACAGCAACATAACGGTAATGTCGCGGAAACACGGCGAGTCTAAGCTATGACTCGTTCGTTAGTAATCAACACCGCTTCTCACGCGGTGCCGATACGAAGGGAGTTCCGTATGGCCGAACTTACTGACCGCTTCGGGACCATGGTGTTCTCTGAGGAAGTCATGAAGGACTACCTCCCCAAGGACATTTGGAAGCGCCTTGCTGCAACCCTCGAGGGCGGTGAGCCGCTCGACCTGGATGTGGCCAACGCCGTTGCCCACGCCATGAAGGTCTGGGCCATCTCCAAGGGCGCGACGCACTACGCGCATTGGTTCCAGCCGCTTTCGGGCATTACTTCCGAGAAGCACGACAGCTTCTTGGAGCCCAACCACGACGGCACCGCCATTACCAAGTTTACGGGCAAGAACCTCATCCAGGGCGAGCCCGATGCCTCGAGCTTCCCCAACGGCGGCCTGCGTGCTACCTTCGAGGCCCGTGGCTACACCGCTTGGGACCCCACTAGCCCCGCCTTTATCAAGGACGATGTCCTGTGCATCCCCACGGCTTTCTGCTCCTACACGGGCGAGGCCCTGGACAAGAAGACCCCGCTGCTGCGCTCCATGACCGCGCTCTCGCGTGAGTCTAAGCGCGTTTTGGCGCTGTTCGGTAAGACCCCCAAGAAGGTCGTTCCTTCCGTGGGCGACGAGCAGGAGTACTTCCTGATCAAGAAGGACGCTTACCGCAAGCGCAAGGACCTGGTCATTACCGGCCGCACCCTCTTTGGCGCCGCTCCCTGCAAGGGCCAGGAGCTCGAGGAGCACTACTTTGGCGCTATCCGCCCCACCGTCTCGGCCTATATGAAGGATCTGGACGATGAGCTGTGGGCGCTCGGCATTCCCGCCAAGACCAAGCACAACGAGGTCGCTCCCTGCCAGCATGAGCTCGCACCGGTCTATGGCGAGGTCAACGAGGCCATCGACCAGAATCTGGTCATGATGGAGAAGATGAAGCTCATCGCCTCCCGCCACGACTTGGTCTGCCTGCTGCACGAGAAGCCCTTTGAGGGCATCAACGGCTCGGGCAAGCACAACAACTGGTCGCTTGGCACCGAGTCCGAGAATCTGCTCGATCCGGGCGACACTCCGCTCGACAACCTGCAGTTCATCGTCTTCCTCACCGCGGTGATCGAGGCCGTCGATAACTATCAGGAGCTCCTGCGTGCCTCCGTTGCCTCGGCCGGTAACGACCATCGTCTGGGCGCCAACGAGGCTCCTCCGGCGATTATGTCCATCTTCCTGGGCGACCAGCTTACCGAGGTCGTCGAGAAGATCATCGATGGCAAGGCTTCCGTCCATGCCACGCGCGGCGTGCTCGACTTGGGCGCCGATACCCTGCCCAAGCTGATGCAGGACAACACCGACCGCAACCGCACCTCCCCGTTTGCCTTCACCGGCAATAAGTTCGAGTTCCGTGCCTGCGGCTCCGAGCAGAACGTCTCCGACTCCAACCTGGTGCTCGATGCCGCCGTGGCCAAGTCGCTCAAGTCCTTCGCCGACGCACTCGAGGGTACGCCCGAGGATGAGTTCCAGGACGCTGCGCTCGAGTACTGCAAGAAGGTCCTGACCGACCACCAGCGCATCCTCTTTTCCGGCGATGGCTACTCCGACGAGTGGCCCGTCGAGGCCAAGAAGCGCGGCCTTGCCAACAACAAGACCACGGCCGACGCCCTGCCCGCCTTTGTTTCCGATAAGGCCATCGCGCTCTTTGAGGAGACGGGTGTCCTGACCAAGGCCGAGGCTCAGTGCCGCTACGACTGCAAGCTCGAGAAGTACAACAAGCTCATGAACATCGAGGCTACCACGATGGTTCGCGAGGCGCGTCGTACCTATCGCCCGGTCATTACCGCCTATGCCACCAAGGTCGCTAAGGGCCTTGAGACTATTCGTGCCGCCGGTGCTGAGGCCGCCATGCAGTGCGAGCAGAACACGCTCAACAAGCTCTGCAACGGTATCACCACCATCAACGACTCCATCAAGGCGCTCGACGCCGTGCATCAGAAGGCCGAAGCCCTCGATGGGCAGGAGCAGGCCAATGTGTACGCGCACGAGGTCGTTCCCGCTATGGATACGCTGCGCGCCGCCGTGGATGCCATGGAGGAGATCGTGGCTGCCGACTACTGGCCGGTCCCGACTTACGACGACATCCTGTTCTACGTGTAGAGCGTAACTGACATATCGTCACGGTATTGAGCCGGGGTCCGCATCATGCGGGCCCCGGTTTTTGTTTGCGAAGGGCGCTTTGAAGCCCGTTTTGCTACCGATATGCCTAGGTATAAAGGGTTGTGGGCAAAAAACGTCAAATATGAGTACTGTCACAAGTCCTGTAGCATTATTTATTTGCAAAATATGAAGTGTTACGCAACATATGTCCAAGTACTTAGCCGATAAACGTCTGCAATTTTTCCGCCGTAGGACGCCTGACGGCTAAATCGCCTTCTGAAGGCATGAAATCGCTGTAACTAAAATGGTAACAGTACTCATATTTGCCATTTTTTGACCACAGGCCTTGCGATGATGCCGGGATCCGCACCCTGTCGGGTTCGAATCCCGGCATATCGGTAGCAAAAAGCCCGCTACCGCGAGGGTAACGGGCTCTTCAATTCAAATGGTGCCCCCAGCGGGATTCGAACCCGCGATATCCACCTTGAAAGGGTGGCGTCCTTGGCCGCTAGACGATGGGGACAGCGGGAAAGAGTATAGCAGACTTTTTTAGCCGTTCACATATCGTTGGCAAACTGAAAAACCACCACAAAGGTGCCTGTCCCCTTTGTGGTGGTGGGGTGCTAGGGGAGGAGCTTCATGGCGGCGTCGTGGGCGGCGTGCTCGTAGGCGTCGTCGAGGGGCTTGGGCGGCAGCAGGGCGGCGGCCTGTGCATCGCCACGCCGCTCGAGGGCGTGGGTAATGAGCCAGTCGGCGAGCTCGGGGTTCTTGGGCAGTGCCGGTCCGTGTAGGTATGTGCCGATGACACCCTTGTAGATGAGGCCCTCAAAGCCATCGTCGCCGTTGTTGCCGGTACCCGTGACGACGGACGTTCCGAGCGGCGTGGCCTCTGCATCGAGCAGGGTGCGGCCGCCGTGGTTCTCAAATCCCACAAAGGGCTCGGGTGCCAGGTCGGTCTTGACGGCGACGTTGCCGATCAGGCGGTCGGAGCCGCGCACGGTTTCGGCGGCAATGACGCCCAGGCCCTCGATGCGATTCTCGCCCATATAGTACGAACGGCCGAGCAGCTGATAGCTGCCGCAGATAGCGAGCAGCGAGCCGCCGTCCTCAACATAGGCCGCAACCTTGTCTTTTTGAGCGAGCAGCTCGCGTGCCACAGCCAACTGGTCGCGGTCGGAGCCACCGCCCATCATAACGATGTCGGCGTCGGTGAGATCGAGTGACTCGCCCATACGGACCTCGTCCACGCGCACGGGAATGCCACGCCAGGCGCAGCGGCGCTCGAGGGCAATGACGTTGCCACCGTCGCCATAGAGGTTGAGGGCATCGGGATACAGGTAGACGATGCGCAGCGGGCGCGAAAGCTCGACCGGCGCGACGGCGGAAGGGATGGCGTTGCCATCGGCGCGGGCCACGGCGCGCCCGGCAACAGCGTCGGCGGTGGCGCCCTTCAGTCCGTTGAGCTCCTTGACCAGCGGCGGGAAGGCCGTGTAGTTGGCGACGGCGTAGAAAGTGTCGCCGGCAGCCTCGTCTGCCACGGCGCCAATTGCCTGCGCGACGTCCGAGATAATTGCGGCATCGATGCCGGCGTACTTGAGGCGCACCTGCATATCGTGTGCACGCGTGCCGCCGGCAAAGGCGACAAGCCCTGGGGTATCGGCGATGCGCTCGAAGTCGACGTCGTAGATCCATGAGACATCGTGGCCGTCGGCGTCGTTGTCGTTTAGGAAGAAGGCGCAGAGCCTGCCACCTGCCGTTTTAATGGACTGGATCTGGCGATCGAAGCCCACGGGATTTTTGGCCAGGTTTGCCTCGATGGTGCGGCCGGCGATCTCCCAGCGGCCCATGCGTCCGCCGGCGGGGACGTAGGCATCGAGCGTGGGCTGCAGATGCGCCGCGTCCACGCCCAACTCGCGCGCCGCAAAGAAGGCGGCGGCAACGTTATAGACCATGTACAGGCCGTTGTAGCGCGTGGCGATGTGCGTTGCGGGTGCGTCGGCGTCGGGTCCAAAGTTCAGGTCAAAGCCGTAGCCGTCGCAGGTGAGCTCAATGTCCGTTACGCGACGGAGCAGCGCGGGGCGACCCCAACCGCACGAAGGACAATGATAGGCTCCGAGCTGGCCGTACTGCACATAGTCGTACTCCAACGGCGCGTTGCACTGCGAGCAAAAACGCGAGTCGCTAATGCGATCGGACTCGGTGCCTGTGGCACCGTCGATGCCAAAGGCGATACTCGCGTTGGGAACGCGTGCGGCGATCGAGGCGCACAGCGGATCGTCGGCGTTATAGATGAGTGTCGTTGCCGGCGAAAGCTCCAGCGCGTGGGCGATGACGTCCTGGGTGTGGTCGATCTCGCCGTAGCGGTCTAGCTGGTCGCGGAACAGGTTGAGCAGCACAAAGTAGGTCGGTTTGAGCTTGGGCAGGACACGCACCGTGTAGAGCTCATCGCACTCAAAGACGCCTACGCGCTTGCTGCTGGCGGTTCGCTTAAGGTTGCCGCGCGCCTCGAGCAACGCGCCCACCACGCCCGGCTCCATGTTGTTGCCGGCGCGGTTGCATACCACGGTGGCGCCGCTGGCGGCAACGGCGTCGGCGATGAGGTTGGAGGTGGTGGTCTTACCGTTGGTGCCGGTGATTACCACGCTGCGGTCGACAAGGCCCGCGAGGTCGCTCAGCAGCTCGGGGTCGATCTTCATGGCGATGCGGCCGGGGAGTACGCCGCCCTGGCGCTTAAGGACGGAGCGCAGCCCCCAGCGGGCGATATCGCTCGAGGTGCAGGCAAGAGATGAGCGGAGGTTCATGAAACCGTTCCTAACGTAAACGACATGGTCGGGTCGAGTGCGTCACTAAAAACCGTAGCGGCGCGCAAATTCCTGGGCAAGCTGCGACACGTCTTCGCAGGCATTGGCCCAGGGGGCAAAGTCGGGAGTGTCCGAGATAATACCGTCCGCTTCCCAAACGGCCTGGTGCGAAAGATCCCAGGGATCGTGTGGCTCGGGCCGGCAGGGAAGGTACGGTGTCTGGTACATGGGGTTCAGTAAGAAGAACGCACCGCCCTCGCAGCGGTTAGCGAACTCACGCAGCGCACGCACCGCCGGACGCATCTTGTTTGTTTTGAACAGCAGAATCGTGCGGGCGAGCAGATACCAAGGAGAGTTCTCGAGCGCGTCAGCCCCGATCTCTTCCTCGAGCTGGTGGGCCAGGGCAAAAAAGCCGTCCTCGTCTTCCAGACGAGCGAGGGCGAGCAACACGGTGCCGGCAGCTCGGGTGGGGTAGCCTTCCGCCTTAAGAACACGGCGGGCGTAGTTGGCGGCAGCACGGTAGCGAGCGCTCGCCATGCACAGCTGCGAGATGGCCTCGAGTGTGTGAAGCCACCCGATAAGAGCCGGCTCGCTCACGGTAAGTTCTGCTGCGGTGACACCGTCGGCCATAACATTATTGGCCCAGTAGTGTGGGGCTTCCATGTCGAACCCGGACACGCTTTGCTGCAGGTAATCGGCCGTGGTCGCCTCGAGCTTCATCAGGTCGCCCAGGCAGGCGTCGACGGGCGTGTCCGCCAAAATGATGGCGAGCAGCTGGGCATCGAGGACATACGCATCGATGCGGACGATCTTGAGCAGCTCATCGCGCATATCGTCGAACAGGCGGTTGCGCGTCTGTTCAAACTCCTCATCGCTGCCCATGTCCTCGATGCGATGGAGCTCGTCGAGCAGGTGGCGATGAACACCGGCATAGGACAGCAGCGCCTGGGCATGCTCGGTCTGCGCATACTTGTGAGGGTTGACGCTTACGTCGTTATGGACAAGCTCGCGTGCTGCATCGGTGAGCTCGGGGTGCGACGCCAGATAGGTGCGCTCCAGGTAGGCGGGGATGTAGACGCTCGGATCCATTAGAGGTCTCCTCCCTTAAACGGCAAACCCTGCTCGGCCGCCCGCAGTATGCGCTCATCGATTTGGGAACGCACGATATCGTTGGTGGCGACCCAGGCGGCAAAACTGGCGTTGTCGGGGGCGCCCAGGCCCTCCTGCAGTACCGGCGTCGCCTCGGACAGCGCAAGGACAAGCTCGTCGGTCGAGCCCACGCCCACGTTGACGCGGGCATAGACGCCATCGGGAAACTCGGTTTGGAAGTAGAGTGCCTCGGCTGCGTGCGGACACGAGCGCGCAAGGATGCGCAAGTAGCGCTCGGCGCCCTCGTAGTCCAGCTCGCGCCAGGCAGTGCTCATCAGCGCGATGAGCGTCCACGGGTCCAAGTCGCGCTCTGCATCTTTGGGGCGGCGGCGCAGCGGGGTATTCGCGAGGTACGGCACGGAGTGGGCAGAGCGAAAGCGTTTGAGCTCCTCGGCGGGGTATTCGAGCTTCGCCATGGCGAGCATCGCGGTGTGGCGGACGCCGGCGGGATCGTTGGGGGCAAAGTCCAAGCTGCGATTTGCGGCTTCGAGCGACATGCGGTAGCGTCCGCTAATGAGGGCGCGTGATGCCAAGGCGGCAAGCCAGCGCAGGTAGGGGCGGCGCATAAGGTCGCCTGCGGCCTCGCGCTCGTAGGGGTCCTGCGCCGAGGCGATCTTGAGCGCCAGATCGTGCTCCACCTCGTCGCACTTGGACACCAGATACTGCACGTATTCCTCGTTGGATTCGGCGGTGAGTGCCGTCAGCATGCGCTGGGCATCCCAGTTGGCCGGATCGAGTGTGGCCGCCTCGCGGAGCATGTTCTCGGCAGCTGCCTCTTCCTGCTCTGCCTGGGCATCGTCAGGGATAAAGGGAATGCGGTAGTCGACGGCCTCGACTACCTTGGCAATCAGATGCCCGGCGCGGTCGCGGTCGTGCACGATGAGCGGTGCGGGGTTGCGGGTGAATTGCTCCATCAGACGCTCTACGGCGGCACCGTCGGTGAGCGGGATATTGTCGCGGCGCAAGGCCTCAAGAACGAGGCGATGGCAATCCTCTTGAATGGGATCGAATGCCATGGGGCCTCCTTTGCTGCGGTTAGGGTTCAGATGTTTCTATATAAGGTTCTAGTTTACCCGCATGTGGCACACCGGGGGTGCCGCACTTGGACTTGCACCTTTGCACCACGAAGTCGGATGTCACACAAATGTCGGCACCATGGACGGCCGAGTGGTATCACGGTGCCGCAAACGGTCGATTTTTGGCGGCGAACGGTGCATATTTTGGAGGGGCACAGTCCTGCCCGGGATATGTAGTCAACCTTGATAAAACGTTTGCCCAGCTTGGGAGTATGAATGCCGCACAAGGGTCTTCAGGGATAGAAAAAACGTTTCATCATTGGCGGCTTTAGGTGAATAACTGACCAACCAGAACGGTAAAATAGTGTTTGTCTGAGCGTTGAGACGTTTAGACATCGCGCATTGTCATCGCCGGCAACGCGCAAACCGGTCCTAACGGAGCCAATTGGGTGCTCCGTTATATACGCAAGTCTAAGAGGGGCTTGTTTAGGAGGCACAGTATGGGACGTTTTACCAATCCTCGCGATCTGTACTTTGGTGAGGGCGCTCGCCACGAGGTGAAGAACCTCAAGGGCAAGAAGGCCATCATCGTTTCTGGCGGCAGCTCTATGCGCCGCGGCGGGTTCCTGCAGGACGTCGAGAACGACCTTAAGGAAGGCGGCTTCGAGGTCAAGCTGTTCGAGGGCGTCGAGTCCGACCCGTCCATCGAGACGGTCATGAAGGGCGCCGAGGCCATGCGCGAGTTCGAGCCCGACTGGATTATCGCCATCGGTGGCGGCTCGCCCATCGATGCCGCTAAGGCCATGTGGGTCTTCTACGAGTATCCCGAGGAGTCCTTCGACAACATCATCCAGCCGTTCAGCTTCCCTGAGCTGCGTCAGAAGGCTCATTTCTGCGCCATCTCCTCTACCTCCGGCACCGCTACCGAGGTCACCGCGTTCTCCGTCATTACCGACTACGCCAAGGGCATCAAGTACCCGCTGGCCGACTTCAACATCACCCCTGATGTCGCCATCGTCGACCCCGAGCTCACCTACACCATGCCCGCCAAGCTGTGCGCTCACACCGGCATGGATGCTCTGACCCACTGCATGGAGGCCTACGTTTCCACCTGCGCCTCTATGTTCACCGACGCCAACGCTCTGCACGGCATCCGCGAGATCGTCGAGTGGCTGCCCAAGTCCTATGCTGGCGACCATGAGGCCCGTCAGCACATGCACGAGGCTCAGTGCATCGCCGGTATCGCCTTCTCCTCGGGCCTGCTCGGCATCGTTCACTCCATGGCTCACAAGACCGGTGCTGCCTTCGAGAACGGCCACATCATCCACGGTGCCGCTAACGCCATGTACCTGGGCAAGGTCATTCAGTGGAACTCCAAGGATCCCCGTGCTGCCGAGCGTTACGCTTACGTGGCCAAGGAGATCCTGCACCTTCCCGGCGAGACCAACGAGGAGCTCATCGCTGCACTCGTCCAGAAGATTCGCGACCTCAACGACCAGCTCAACATTCCGCAGTCCATCAAGGATTACGCGAATGGTGGCGTGAAGGTCGACGCCGAGAACCCGCAGATGGTTTCCGAGGAGGAGTTCCTCGCCAAGCTGCCCGAGATCGCCGCGAACGCCGAGCAGGACGCCTGCACGCCCGAGAACCCGCGTGAGACCAAGGCTGCCGACTTCGAGAAGATCCTCAAGGCCTGCTACTACGACACCGACATCGATTTCTAATCGACTCTTGTTATCGTAACGAGGGGCTCCGCACGTATCTGTACGGAGCCCCTTTCTTTTTTCTTTTAGAGAATGGGATAGTTATGGCTGCAATTTTCAATAGCCCCAGCAAGTACATCCAGGGTCCGGACGAGCTCGCCAAGCTCGGCTCCTATGTCGAGCCGCTCGGCGCTAAGGCCCTCGTCATCGTGACGCCTTCGGGCAAGAAGCGCGTCGGTGCCAAGATCGAGGGCGGCTTTGCCGAGGCCAAGGCCGAGCTGCTGTTTGAGGACTTTAACGGCGAGTGCTCCAAGGGCGAGGTCGATCGCCTGGTTGCGCTCGCCCGCGACAACGGTTGCGACATCATCGTCGGCGTCGGTGGCGGCAAGATCCTCGACACCGCCAAGGCCGTCGCCTATTACCTGGAGTCCCCGGTTATCATTTGCCCCACCATTGCTTCGACCGATGCACCGTGCTCGGCACTTTCGGTGCTCTATACCGACGACGGCCAGTTCGATAAATATCTCTTCCTTAAGGCAAACCCCAACATTGTCCTGATGGATACGACGGTTATCGCGGCGAGCCCAGTGCGCCTGACGGTTTCCGGTATGGGCGATGCGCTCGCAACCTACTTTGAGGCCCAGGCGACGCACGATGCCGACGGCGGCACCTGCGCCGGCGGTAAGGGCGGAATGGCCGGCCTGGCGCTCGCCAAGCTCTGCTATGAGACGCTCATGGCCGATGGCGTCAAGGCCAAGGTTGCGCTGGAGAAGGGTGCGCTCACGCCTGCCGTCGAGCACATCATCGAGGCCAATACGCTGCTTTCGGGTATTGGCTTTGAGAGCTCGGGCCTTGCCGCTGCTCATGCCATCCACAATGGTCTGACGATGCTGCCCGAGTGCCACAGCATGTATCACGGCGAGAAGGTCGCCTTCGGCACCATCGTCCAGCTGGTACTCGAGGATGCCCCGACCGAGAAGCTCGAGGAAGTCTTGGGCTTCTGCATTGAGCTGGGCCTGCCGGTCACGATGAAGGAACTTGGCGTTGCCGAGGTTACGCGCGAGAAGGCCATGATTGTTGCCGAGGCCGCGTGCGCGCCCGAGGACACCATGTGCAACATGCCGTTTGAGGTGACGCCCGAGATGGTCGCAAACGCCATCCTGGGTGCCGACGCACTGGGCCACTACTATCTCATGGATGAGTAAATCAAGCTAAGGAAGGGGCAAAGCCAGCAGATGGCTTTGCCCCTTTTTGCTATGGCGCAAAGGGGTCAGGTTACTTTGCACCAATCGTTGTTTGATGAAGGGCGGATTCTCGTATGGCGCTTCCTATGGTTTACGGCGGTCCCGGTCGGTATGTTCAGGGGCCGGGCGAACTCTCGCGTCAGGGCAGGTATTTGTCATGGTTGGGCTGCGCTGCTTACGTCTTGTTTGACCAGGGCACCGAGGATCGGCTGTGCAGGCAGATCGTCGATGGATTTCTGGACGATGATCTAAGCGAGCCGTTCTTTAAGATTTACAACGGTCCGTGTACGGAAGATGCCGTTGTCGAAATGGCCAAGGAAGCCCGGGCCGAGTATTGCGACATGGTGGTGGGCATTGGCGGCGGCAAGATGCTCGATATCGCCAAGGCCGTTGCGTTTTATGCTGAGCTGCCGTTGTGCGTATGCCCCACGGCGGCTTCGATGGACGGTCCGTGCAGCGAGATTTCCGATGCCGATCTGCAGGGTGTTGCAAATGCGGTCTTTAGAAACGAGCGCAATATGGCCAACGAGCAGGCCAAGGTGACCAAACAAAAACTCGTGCAGCTCATGTGCGAGGCATAGCTTGGCACTTGATTGACCTTGTGCAATCGAGGCGGCGATAGGCCATGGGCTATTTGCCGCAAAGGTGCTCCGCGTGTAATTTGCCCGAGTCGTGGGCCGATGGCGTATCATTATCTCTTGCTTGTTTGCACTGCTCAGGGAGGGGCCGCGCATGGCGCAGGAACACGATCTGTTTGATGACATTATCGAGATCAGCAAGGGTTTCGACTTTCTTAAAAACCCGCTTGGCGGCGTGACCGATGCACTCGATCCATCGGCGCCGCAGTGGAATCCTGCCGACTACAAGGAGCGCCCGCGCGGCAACACCATTCCGTGCTTGACCTGCAAAAACGAAAAGAGCGGCTGCACCGCGTGCATGGACGTGTGCCCGGTCAACGCTATCGAGGTCGAGGAAGACTCCATCGAGATTCTCGACTCCTGTCGCAAGTGCGGTCTGTGCGCCGCTGCCTGTCCGACCGAGGCGATCATCTCGCCGCGCCTGGCGCCTAAAAACCTGTATGACGATATTGTCTCTGCTGCTACGAGCCACGAGACCGCCTACGTCACCTGCACGCGCGCTCTTAAGCGCATGCCGCGCGAGAACGAGGTCGTCGTCGCCTGCGTGGGCGATATTACTGCTGAGACCTGGTTCTCGGTACTGGCTGACTATCCCAACGTGAGCGTCTACCTGCCACTAGGCGTGTGCGATAAGTGTCGCAACACCGGCGGTGAGGACATTCTGGGCGAGGCGATTGCGAAGGCCGAGGAGTGGTCCGGCACGGGCATGGGCCTGGAGGTCGACCCCAAGAGCCTCAAGTGCCATAAGCGCCGCGAGTACGAGCGCAAGGAGTACATGGATAAGATTGCCCGCACCACGGGCCTAACCGTGACTAAGCTCAACCCGGCGACGGCGGCACTGGCCTCGGTGACGCAGAAGTTGAAGGCCCACCGTCACCAGATCACGCAGCTCGAGCGCACACTCAACACCATGTGCGGCACCACGACGACCAAGCGTCGCCGTTCGCTCACGCACGGGCGGCAGCTGGTGCTCTCGACGCTGCAGAACCACCCCGAGCTTGCCCAGAATATGCAGGTGAGCACACCGGAATGCGATTTTGACAAGTGCACGTCGTGCGGCGAGTGCGTCAACGTGTGCCCCACGTTTGCCTGCGATTTGGTGGGAAGCGGTCGCTTTGCACTGGAGTCCACGTATTGCCTAGGTTGCGGAGCTTGCGTCAAGGTGTGCCCCGATCATGCGCTCAAGCTGGTCGAGCACGATGCGTCCAATCTGGTCGTTGTCGACCCCGAGGCCGAGGAAAAGGCCGCTCAGAAGGCCAAGGCCCACGAGGAGGCCGAGAAGGTCAAGGCCGAAGCAAAGGCCAAGCTTGACAAGATGCTCGACCAGGTGGAAAAGCTCGCGGACTAGTCAGCGAGCTCTATCTCTGCTTCATTTGCGCCGCCGCGGTGTCCGGATTCGCCCGGATGCTGCGGCGGCGCTATACTAATACGGTTTGAAGTACCTGTACCAAAAGGAGCTGTCGTGTCCCTTTCCATCGGTATCGTGGGCCTGCCCAACGTGGGCAAGTCGACGCTGTTCACCGCGCTTACCAAAAAGACCGGCCTTGCCGCCAACTACCCGTTCGCCACGATCGACCCCAACGTGGGTATCGTCGACGTGCCCGATAGCCGCTTGCAAAAGCTCGCCGACATCGTTCACCCGGGTCGCATCGTGCCGGCGACGGTCGAGTTCGTCGACATCGCAGGTCTGGTGAAGGGCGCTAACGAGGGCGAGGGTCTGGGCAACCAGTTCCTGGCAAACATACGCGAGACCGATGCCATCTGTGAGGTCGTGCGCTACTTTAAGGATCCCAACGTTATGCGCGAGGTGGGTCGCACCGGCGAGTTCGTCGATCCCGCCGGCGATGCCGACACTATCATGACCGAGCTTATCCTGGCCGACATGGGCACGCTCGAGAAGCAGCTGCCCAAGCTCGAGAAGGAGGCCAAGCGCGACAAGGAGCTCATGCCCAAGTTCGAGGTGGCCAAGCGCCTGCTTGCCTGGCTCAACGAGGGCAAGCGCGCCGCATCCATGGAGATGACCGACGAGGAGCGTGCCGCCGCCAAGGGCCTGTTCCTGCTCACCATGAAGCCCATCCTGTATGTGGCCAACGTGGACGAGGATATGCTCAACGACGATCTGGCACCCATCGACGGCGTCAAGCCGCTGCCTATCTGCGCCAAGATCGAGGCCGAGCTTTCCGAGCTCGATCCCGAGGACGCCGCCGACTACCTGGAAAGCCTGGGCCTGGAACAGCCCGGCCTGGACGTGCTCGCTCAGGCTGCCTACAAGCTGCTCGGCCTGCAGTCGTTCTTTACGGCCGGCGAGATGGAGGTCAAGGCCTGGACGGTGCGTCAGGGCGCGACCGCCCCGCAGGCCGCCGGTGTCATCCACACCGACTTTGAGCGTGGCTTTATTAAGGCCGAGGTCATTGGCTATGACGACTACATCGAGCTCGGCGGTGAGCAGGGCGCCAAGGCCGCCGGCAAGCTGCGCATCGAGGGCAAAGAGTATGTCATGGCTGATGGCGACGTCGTGCACTTCCGCTTTAACGTGTAAGGACGACGCGCATGTTTAAATATGGCAAAAAAGCCGGCTACATGGGCATCGCGCTGCTGGTACTTGCAGTGCTTCCGCTGGTGGTCGCAGCGTGTGTTATCCCCAACATTGGTCCCGAGGTGGCAACGAAGTTTAATGCCGCCGGCGAGGTGACGCGCTGGGGCAAGAGCTACGAGCTGCTGGCACTTCCGGTGCTCAACCTGCTGTTGAGCGTGGCGACGTACTTTACGGCGGGACGCCAGGCAAAGAACAATGAGGATTCCGCCGCCATGGCGCGCATCGTGTGCGAGCGCTACCTGCGCAACGGTTGCATCACGGGTGTGTTCCTCAACGTGATCAACGTCTACTTTATGTATTCGGCGATTACCGGAACGGGCTTTGGCTTTGGTTTCTAGCTTGTCCTTTTAGGCAACGAGCCTGCACGCATATTCAATGGCTGCTGCGAGGCCGCCGCTCGATCGTGGTTTAAAGACCATATCGGCGGCGGTCTCGTTTTCGTATCCGGCGCCGCGAAGGCAGAGCGCGATACCGGCTTCTAAAAGGAGGGGCAGGCCACGCTGGCTGGTTGCTATTACTACGGCCTGGTCAAGGGCGCAGCCGTGCGTTCGGCATTGAGCGGCGAGCTCGCCTCTCGCCGGGTCGGGGAGCAGTGCGGTCGCAACACGGCTCGATAGCAGCGTAAAGGCTGTGCGTTCGTCCGGGGAAAGGCATTCGGCCTCAACGACGACAAGCTTGGGCTGCGCGCCGTCTGAGCAGCGTGATTTCTGACGCATGCAAATTGAGCAAGCCGACATAGAAAACTCCTGTATATTCGGCAAAATGTAAACTATAGTTTACGTTTTTGTTTTGCTCCATTTCAGACTCGTCTGCATGAATGAGCATGCGAAACAGATTCTTGGCGAGCGAGTTGAGCGGACGCGCAAGGCCCTTGGTATCTCCAAGGTCGATTTTTGCGTGGCGACAGGAATCAGCCGACCCTACCTCGACCGAATCGAAGATGGGACGGCAAATTTCACGCTCAAGGTTTTATTTAAGATTGCGCCCGCGCTTGGCATGACGGTATCGGAGCTTCTCGAGGGCATCGAATAGGGGATACCCGTCGAAAACTGAATTACACCATCGGGATACGGTCGTGATTGACTTGGCTGTAGAACAGGCGTTGAATCTCTGCCGCATCACGTGACTGGCCGAGTGCCCACATGGTTTTGGCCACGAGCGTCTCGGTTGTCATATCGTCGCCGCGTAGAATGCCCGGATGGTCGGCGTAGGCACGGCCGACCTCATAAACACCCAAATCGAGGCCCTCCTCGGGGACCTGTGTGGTCATAACGACAGTGCGGCCCGAATCGACCCAGCGGAAAATTGCCTCTTGGAACGACTCGCCCGACTCGCCAAACTCGGGGATACCGCCAATGCCAAAGGTCTCCAGAATCACGGCGTCGTAGCTATCGGCAAGGGCGTCGAGGATGCCCGGGTTTACGCCGGGCGTAAGCTTGAGTACAAATACGCGCGGGTCGATGCTGTCGTAGAAACGCACCGGGTTTTCGCCCTGACGAGTGCCGTGGAGCCCGTTGCGCACGATGCGGTCGTTGCGGATATAGGCGATGGGCGGATAGTTGACGCTAATGAACGCGTTAAAGCTCATGGTGCGCTGTTTGCGGGCGCGCGTGCCGGCAATGGCGACGCCGCCAAACACGATCGAGACGTCGTGCGAATGCTCGTCGAGCGCATAGAGCAGGCTCTGGTACAGGTTGAGTTTGGCGTCAGTAAATGGGTTGCCCATGGGCTTTTGCGAGCCGGTGAGCACGATGGGCTTGGGGCTGTCCTGAATCAGGTAGGAAAGCGCTGCCGCGGTGTAGCTCATGGTGTCGGTGCCGTGTAGAATCACGAAGCCGTCGTGGTCGGCATAACCCTCGACGATGACGTCGCGGATACGCATCCAGTCACTGGGGCGCATATTGGTGCTGTCGATGTTCATGGGCTGCACGACGTCGAGCTCGCAGAGGCCCGAGATCTCGGGGACGCTCTGGGCGAGCTCCTCACCGGTCAGGGCGGGGGAGAGGCCGTTGCCGTCCTCGGTCGATGCGATGGTGCCGCCCGTGGCGATGAGAAGGATGCGCTTCATGCTGGTATTCCTATCGTATTTGCCGCCGCAGAGGCGGAGTCGTTCGGCAGTATTGTGGCACAGGGCGTCCAATGTTCAAACGTATTACATCATCTGTAACGTTTGGTAATACTTCAATCGCCGTCAGATAGGGCCCAGGTCGTGCGTTTGCCGTGCGCTGATGGCTGTGAGGGACGAGAAACCCCATATAACGTGTACACTATGTAAGCTGTTTTCGTTTATTCGCGCGGGTGGGCACCGGCTCCCCGCCAACAAGAGGGGGAAACCATGGATCAAAAGGCTTCCGCAAAGGTCCTCGTACTCGACTTTGGTGCGCAGTACGGTCAGCTCATTGCCCGTCGCGTCCGCGACCTCAACGTGTATTCCGAGATTGTCCCCTGCGACATCTCGGCCGACGAGATTCGCGAGATGAACGCCTCTGCGCTCATCCTTTCCGGCGGCCCGGCTTCTGTGTATGCCGAGGACGCTCCGTCCATCGATCCCGCCATCTTTGACCTGGGCCTTCCCGTCCTGGGCTTTTGCTACGGCCATCAGATTACGGCTGTGACGCTCGGCGGCAAGGTTGGCCACTCCGAGGTGGGCGAGTACGGCCGCGCTACCATCACGCGCACGGCCGGCGCCAAGCTCTTTAACTCCACGCCCATGGAGCAGACCGTGTGGATGAGCCACCGCGACGCCGTGTCTGAGGTGCCCGAGGGCTTTACCGTTACCGCCAGCACCGACGTGTGCCCGGTTGCCGCTATGGAGTGCGTCGAGCGCAAGATTTTCACCACGCAGTTCCATCCCGAGGTCAAGCATTCCGAGTACGGTCAGCAGCTGCTGAGCAACTTCCTGTTTGAGATCTGTGGCCTGGAGCCCAACTGGAGCATGGACAACCTGGTCGAGACCATGACGGCAGACTTCCGCGAGAAGGTCGGCGACGACCGCGTGATTCTGGCCCTGTCCGGCGGCGTCGACTCCTCCGTCGTGGCTGCGCTGGGCGCTCGCGCCGTGGGCAAGCAGATGACCTGCGTGTTCATCAACCACGGCCTGCTGCGCAAGGGCGAGCCCGAGCAGGTGGAGGAGGTCTTCACCAAGCAGTTTGACGTCGACTTTATCCACGTCCACGCCGAGGACCGCTATGCCGAGCTTCTGGCCGGCGTGACCGAGCCCGAGGAGAAGCGCCGCATCATCGGTACGCAGTTCTGGAAAGAGTTCTTCGCCGTGGCGCAGCAGCTCGAGACCGATGGCAAGCCGGTCAAGTACCTGGCTCAGGGCACCATCTACCCCGACATCATCGAGTCCGGCGCTCGCAAGACGGGCGGCAAGACGGCCACCATCAAGAGCCATCACAACCTGATCCCGTTCCCCGAGGGCGTACACTTCGACCTCATTGAGCCGCTCGACCACTTCTTTAAGGACGAGGTCCGCGCACTTGGTCTGGCACTGGGCCTGCCGGGTCACATCGTGTTCCGCCAGCCTTTCCCGGGCCCGGGTCTGGCCATCCGCATCATCGGTGCGGTCGACAAGGAGAAGCTCGAGATCCTCAAGAACGCCGACGCCATCGTGCGCGAGGAGCTTGACGCCTACAACCAGCGTCTGTTTGAACAGACCGGCGAGCGCAACTCCGAGCACAGCTGCTGGCAGTATTTCGCGGTCCTGCCTGATATCAAGTCCGTCGGCGTTATGGGCGACGAGCGCACCTATCAGCGCCCGATCATCCTGCGTGCCGTCGAGTCCAGCGATGCCATGACCGCCGACTGGGCCAAGCTGCCTTACGACGTGCTGGCTCGCATCTCCGGCCGCATCGTGGCCGAGGTTCCCGGCGCCAACCGCGTGTGCTACGACATCACGTCCAAGCCGCCCGCGACCATCGAGTGGGAATAAACGATATTCGTTGATTTCAAGCCTCTGGCCTGCGAAAACAGGTCGGGGGCTTCTTATTTTGCAACCTCTGTGCAACCTTTGCGGTTTCGCGCCCCGTGAACAGGGGACGTAGCACTGTTCACGTCTGGGCCCATGTCGGCACCGATCAATGCCCGCGCTGCTTCTGCTTGCGCTTCAGCTTCTGCCGCTCGAGGCACGTCGCCCGGAGTTCCTCGCCAGAGGAGAGCTGGCCGTTCCTTGCGAAACCGCGAGACCACCTATATCCGCTTGCTGCGGGCTTGCTTGAGCCAGTTCCTTTTGAAAGAGCCTATACCTCCGAAGAACTTGTTGTACGTCTCACCGTTCTCCTTGGCCTCGCACTTGACCAAGGCAAGTTCGATGGTGCAGAGGTAATCCGCCACTTGCTCGAGGCGGTAGTCGGTCATCGAGGTCTTGCGGCGTCGGACGACCTTTTTGAGAAGACCTTGCCCACCGAGCCGTCTCGCCCACGGAACAGAAGGAGCGCATCCTCGCGACCTTCGGCGACCTGTGCTGCGAGATGGAGGGCTGCACCATCGCGCAGGGCCCTTTCCAAAGCGAAGTGTCGAGCCGAAGTGTTGAGCGTCGGCCCTGAATGTTCAATGACCGTTGCTTTCTGCCCCTCAAGTGGTGGACTTTTCCTCGGAGCTGTTGATTCCCCCACGCGCCCCCTTCCGTTCTCTGTTCTCCCCTTATACTCCTTGTACGAGGAGGTAAGAAGTCATGGACAAGACCACACAGGACAGCTTGGCAAAGAAACCCGTCGACATGAGGGACAGGATTCTCGAGCATCTCGAGGCCCTTACCTCTGCCGTCTCGCTCGACGACCTTGCCCGTTTGTCCACCTCCGACATCGCCGAGACGCTCATCATCTCCAGGAGCCTGGCGAGCCAGTACCTCAACGACCTTGTTCGCGCCGGCCTTGTGGTTAAGGTGGCGGGCAGGCCTGTCCGTTATTTTCATCGCCGCGCGTTCCAGAAGCGTTTTCAGGTAAAGCTCTCTGCAAGCGAGTACGCCTCGCTCGCCGACCTCATCCAGGCGACGGGAATCGCCGATCACCGCGACTTCGCGCGTGCCGTGGGCTTCGACCTGAGCCTCAGCTCCGTTGTCGAGCAGTGCAAGGCTGCGGCTCAGTACCCTCCGTTTGGCCTACCCATCCTCTTGAGCGGCGGCGTGGGTGTCGGTAAGTCTTTCCTTTCTCGCCTTGTGTACGAGTACGGCAAGAACCAGGGCTTGCTGTCCCGCGACTCCTCCTATGCGCGCATCGACTGCGCCGGGGTCCCGGACGCCGCCTCGTTCAACGGGCTTCTTGACGAGTCGATCGCGAAATCGCGCGGGGGTGTGGTTTTTGTCAACGGCATCGAGGCACTCTCTCCCTCTGCGATGGAGCACTGCCTTGCGACGGCCCTCGGGCTCGATGCCTCCCAGGATGCGCCGCGCGCTCGCCTCGTTCTTTCGACGACGCTTTCCGCCGATGACCTGAAGGTTTCCTCGGCCTACAGCAAAATGCCCATCTGTGCCCGCGTCCCCTCACTCAAGGAGCGGACCCCCGAGGAGCGCGAGGATCTCATCTTGAGCTTCCTGCGCAGCGAGGGGTGCCGAATCGGTTCTGATGTGAAGATTAGCCGCGGCGCATACCGTTGCCTCGTGAACGCGGACTTTTCCGATAACATCGCCGGCTTGCGCGCCTGCGTGACGAACTGCTGCGCCAAAGCGTTCCTCAATCGCGAGGGCGACTACGTCGTCGTTCGCCCGTATCTTCTTCCCAGCGGGCTCCTCTCCTCCGCGCAGATCGATCAACAGCCCGACGATGGCGTTCTGATCGACGCGTCCCTGGATGCCGCCGAGAGCACAGGGCCGGTCGAGCAGGCGCTCGATGCCCTGTGCTCTCTCGATGAGCGATTCTGCGCCGGGGAGCTCTCTGTCTCCGAGCTCGTCTCGCAAGCTGTCTCTGCTGTGCGCGGCGTTGAGGATCACTTGATCTTCGGCCGCGGCGTTACCTCCTCGAGGTCGCGCGCCTTCGAGCGCATCGTGGGCGCGGTCCTTGCCGACGCAGGCTCTTCTTATGGCATCGAGCTTTCGAGGAAGGTCGCTTTTCTACTGGCCCAGGAGATTTGCCTGCAGTTGTGGCCGGGCATCGGCCTGGCTAAGCGAAAGTCTGCCTGTGCGGAGCAAATCTCCCATCTCCTCGGTGCCGTGACCTCCGAATTGCCGTTTGCCTCGAGCGTCTCCGATCAGGTCGCCGCAGACGTGGAAGGGGCGCTGGGAATCTCGCTCGATCACTTCACGAAGACGCTTCTGACGCTGTGCGTCGCATCGGAGTCTCGCGACGCGAAGGCCCTTCGAACGCTCTGCGTCATCTTGTCCCACGGCTACTCAACGGCGACGAGCATCGCCGACGCGGCGAACCGTATGCTCGGCATGCATGTGTACGAGGCGGTCGACATGCCCTACGACCAGCAGCTGAAGGATATCGTCGGTCCGCTCCAGCGCCTCGTCGACCGCCATTCCTACTGCACCGGGGTCGTGTTCCTCGTCGACATGGGCTCCTTGGAGGAGGCCTATAAGGCCCTCGAGAACGTTACCGACTCCACTATCGGCGTGGTGAACAACGTCTCTACTGGTCTTGCGCTCGAGATCGGGGTCGGGCTGCTCGGCGGCAAGTCCATCGCCGAGGTTCTTGGCGATGCGACCGCCGCGTGCGTGACGCACTGCAAGGTGATCGAGCGCGTCAACCGTGAGGACGCCATCGTCTTCTGCTCCGAGTCCGGGGTCGACGCCGCGGAGAGGATACGCCAGCTCGTCTCGCAGAGCCTCCCGCGCACCATAGGCGCGCGCCTGCTCACGAGGCCCTTCAAGCAGCTCGTCGCGAACGGGTCGAACGACGCCGTTTTCTCCGAGCACCGCGTCTGCGCCGTCATCGGCACGGGAGACCCCGGGGTCGCCTCCATCCCCTTCGTCGCCCTCGAGGACATCATGTCGACGGCGTCCGCCTCTAAGGTCGATGCCGTGTTCGGCAGGTGGCTTGACGCTTCCGAGCTCTCTTCTTTCCACGAGAAGTTGCTCTCGAACATGACGCTGCAGAACGTCATCCGCTCCATCACCATCCTCGACCCGGAGCGGCTATTCCACGAGATCGAGAGCGCCGTGCACGAGCTTCAGCGCAGGACAGGCGAGAAGATCGGCAGCAACGCCATCATTGGGCTCTACGTCCACCTCTGCTGTCTCGTCGAGCGCCTTGTTACCAGAAACCCCATTGAGACCTACGTTGGCCAGGACCGCTTCGAGGAGGAGCGTGCCGATTTCATCGAGTCCTTCAGGCAGAGCTTCTCGAGCATCTCGACGCGCTATCGCGTAGAGGTTCCCGTAAGCGAGATCGCATATGTCTTCGACTACATAAGCGTGAGCGCCGCCCCGGCGCGAGAAGAGCGCCTCGGCTCCTCGGACCTCCTGCTCGACGAGTGACCTTCCCCGCGCCGCCGCAAGCTGACCGCGCGTCCTCAATAATTCGATAACCCCTTGCCCGGCGCGAATCCGGATAGCGCCGAGGCAGTACCGAATGTAAAACTTCATTTGATAGGAGCAAACATGAGTGTTGTTATGGCACGAATCGACAATCGCCTGCTTCACGGCATCATCGTGACGCAGTGGGCCCCGGTGTCGGGCGCGACCCGAGTCATGGTCATCGACGACAAGGTCGCCGGCGACGAGGTCCTGAAGTCCACTATGAGGATGGCGCGCCCCGCGGGCATGGCCGTCTCGATCATCTCCGAGCAGACCGCGCTCAAGAACTTCGCGGCGGGCAAGTACGATCGCGAGAAGGTCTTTGTCATCGCCAAGGAGCCCGAGACGATCCTTCACCTGGTCGAGTCGGGCATCGAGCTCCCGTCGCTGATCGTCGGCGGCTCTCTTGTCAAGGAGGGCGGCGTCCAGCTCACCCAGCGCGCCTATGCCTCCGCCGAGAACGTCCAGAGCTACAAGGCGCTCATCGCCCGCGGCGTCAAGGTGACGGCACAGTTCGTGCCCGCCGACAAGCCCGTCTCCGTCGCCGACCTCATCTAAGGAGGGATCATGGTCAACTTCACTATCCTGCAGGTCGTCCTTTTGACCCTGCTTGCCTTCATCAAGCACGTGGACTACTACGGCATCCCGATGATCTTCGTCAACTATGCCGTCTTCTGGGGCCTTATCACCGGCGTCGTCATGGGCGACTGGCAGACCGGCCTCGTCATCGGCGGCACCATCCAGCTCATGCAGCTCGGCGTCGCGGGCTTCGGCGGCTCGTCGATTCCCGACTACGGCACGATGGCCATCATCGCCACCGCCTACGGCGTGACCCTGGGCGCGGACACGGGCCTCGCCATCGGCCTGCCGGTCGGCATGCTCGGCATCCAGCTCGACGTCATCGTCAAGATCCTCAACGGCTTCGTCGTCGAGAAGTCCCAGAAGTTCTGCGACGAGGGCAAGTTCAAGCAGATGAACGCCATCCTGTGGGTCTGCCCCGTGCTCTTCGGCCTGTGCGCCGCCCTGCCCGTCTTTGTCTCCGTGACCCTCGGCCAGCCCGCCGTCAACTGGCTCCTCGAGGTTATGCCCCAGTGGTTCCTTTCCGGCCTCACCCTCGCCGGCAAGATGCTCCCGGCCGTCGGCATCGCGATGCTGCTGCGTTACATGCCCACTGGCAAGTACTTCCAGTACCTGCTCGCCGGCTTCTTCCTCTCGGCCTTCCTGAACGTGCCCATCATCGGCGCCGCCATCGTCGGCGTTGCCCTCGCGATCGCGTTCTACCAGCGCGCCGAGAGGGACACCGAGCTCGCCGCCCACGCTTCCGCAGACGCCTTCATCGGAGAGGATGAGTAACCATGGAAAACGAGAACATCACCGCCGTCGCCGAGGGCAAGCCCTCCGGCTACAAGGTCACCAAGAAGGACCTGCGCAACGCGAACTGGCGCTGGCTCATGAGCGTGTGCACCTTCAACTACCAGACCCAGCAGGGCGCCTCAGTCGCCTACGCCCTCTCGCCGGTCCTGAGGAAGATCTACACGAACGACGAGGACTATAAGCAAGCGCTCAACAACCACTTCCGCTACTACAACACCCAGCCTTGGCTCGCCGCCATCATCCTTGGCGCCTGCGTGGCCATGGAGGAACGCGACGGCCTAGCGGCGGCGGACGCCGTCCAAGACCTGAAGATCGGCACCATGGGACCGCTCGCCGGCGTCGGCGACTCCCTGCTCATGACCATGATCCCGACCATCATGGGCTCCATCGCCGCCTACATGGCCATCGAGGGCAACCCCGTGGGAGCCGGCATCTGGTTCGCGCTCATCCTGGCCATCTTCTGGGTCCGCATGCACGCCCTCGAGTTCGGCTACAAGCAGGGCGTGAAGCTCGTCACCGACTTCAGCGAGAAGCTTCCCAACCTCACTGCCGCCGCCTCCGTGCTCGGCCTCACCGTGGTCGGCTGCCTCATCGCCTCGGTCATCGGCGTCACCTGCCCGATTAGCTTCAGCTTCGGCGACGTCTCGATGGAGATTCAGCCGCTGCTCGACAAGATCCTGCCTGCCATGATCCCCGCCGCCATCACGGGAAGCGCGTATTACCTTCTTACCAAGAAGAACGCGAGCATGACGGCCCTCATCCTCGTGGTGATCGTCCTCGCGATGGTCGCCTCCGCCGCTGGCATCCTCGCCTAGCTTCGACCCAAGAGATTGGTGAATCAATGAGAAAGATAGTTGTGGCGAGCCATTCCCTTCTCGCCCAGGGCTTCAAGGACACCCTCGAGTTTCTTACGGGTAAGAGCGACGCCGTCAACGCCGTGTGCGCCTACGTGAACGACAACGGCGAGGGGCTCGACGCGGCGGTCGAGGCGGCTCTTTCGGGCACTGACGAGGTCGTCGTCCTCACCGACGCGCTCGGCGGCAGCGTGAACCAGCGCTTCTCCCGCTTCGCCTCCGACCGGATCCACGTGATCGCGGGTGTTAACCTCCCGCTCGCCATGACGGTCGTGCTCGCGCGCCCCGACGAGAAACTCGACTTCGACGCCCTCGTCAACGAGGCGCGCCAGCAGATCATCTACGTGAACGGTGCCAGTTCCGCCGAGTGCGAAGACGACGAATAGAGGAGGTCGACGATGAGAGAGTTCCTTAAGGACGTGTGGATGCACGGCGGTGAGGAAAGCCGCGCCATCACCCCCGAGAACATCACGGGCGAGAAGGGCCGCGCCGCCATGTCGGCCAGCCATCTCGGCGTCGGCCGCAAGGGCTCGTGCTGCGTGCCCCTTGAGTCCGGCGAGACCATCACGCTCGCGGACATCGAGGGCCCCGGCATCATCCGCCACATCTGGATGACCGTCCCCGACAAGACCGCCGCCGGCAGCTTCGTCATGCGCGACCTCGTGCTGCGCTTCTACTGGGACGACGAGGAGACCCCCTCGGTCGAGTGCCCTGTCGGCGACTTCTTCTGCAACGGCTTCGGTGAGCGCGCCATCGTCAACTCGATGCCCATCTGCGTGAACCCGACGGGCGGCATGAACTGCTACTTCGAGATGCCCTTCAGGAAGCACGCCAAGGTCACGCTTACGAGCGAGCACCCCGGGTTCATTAAGTACATCTTCTACACGTTCAACTACGCGCTCACCGACGTGCCGGACGACGCCATGTACTTCCACGCCCGCTTTAACCGCGAGCGCAGCACTCGCAGGGGCGTTGACTACACCGTGCTCGACGGCGTGCGCGGCAAGGGCTACTACGTCGGCACCTACATGGCCCTGTGCGCCCTGGAGCGCTATTGGTGGGGCGAGGGCGAGATGAAGTTCTTCCTCGACGGCGACGAGGAGTTCCCCACGGTCACCTCGACGGGAGCCGAGGACTACTTCGGCGGTGCCTGGGCCTTCCTCGACAGGCCGCCCCACGCGCTGCCCGAGGCGCAGTGCTTCAACACGCTGTTCGCCGGCTACCCGTACCGCTCGACGCGCGACGCCACGCGCGACCGCTTCAGCGCGGGCAAGCCGAACCCGAACCCGATGCTCGCGACCAACGACGACGCGCTTCCCAGGCACGGCCTCTACAGGTGGCACCTTCCCGATCCGATCTCGTTCAAGGAGGACCTGCGCGTGACGTTCCAGGACCTCGGCAACGACGACATCAAGCTCTACGAGCGCGAGGACGACATCTCCACCGTCGCCTACTGGTACCAAAGCGAGCCGCACGCCGTGCTCGCCCCGTTTGCCGCAAGGCAGGACCGCGTGCCCAGGTAGGGTCGCCTCGAAACAAGCCAACGTTATGGGCGCCCGCGGTTGACCATGACTGCGGGCGTCCCTTTGTAAGGAGGATCACATGAGCGAAAAGCAAATGAGGCTCGGCGCCCTCGAGGCCGGCGGGACCAAGATGGTCTGTGCCGTGGTGTCCGGCGACGGCGAGGTCCTCGACCGTATGGAGACCCCGACGCTTACGCCCGCCGAGACCGTCCCGCAGATGATCGAGTGGTTCACCGCCCGCGATGTGGACGCGTTGGGCATCGGCGCCTTCGGCCCGACCTGCGTCGACCCCAACGATGAGCGCTACGGCTCCATCCTCCAAACGCCCAAGCTCGCGTGGCGAGGCTATGGTCTTCGCGCCGCGTTCGCCGACACCCTCGGGATTCCGGTGGCCTACGACACGGACGTGAACGTTGCCTGCCTCGGCGAAGCGGTCTTCGGCTGCTGCAAGGGGCTCGAGGACGCCGTCTACGTGACCATCGGCACCGGCGTGGGCGCGGGCGTCATGTGCGCGGGCAGGCTCCTTCACGGCATGCTGCACCCCGAGGCCGGCCACATGCTGGTAAGGACCCGTCCCACCGAGGAGGGACGCTGCGTCTGCCCGAGCCACGCGAGCTGTCTCGAGGGCCTCGCCTCCGGCCCCGCCATTGCCGCGCGCTGGGGAAAGCCCGCGGCCGAGCTCGCGGACAACGCTGAGGTGTGGACGCTCGAGGGGGATTATCTGGGGCAGATGTGCGCGAACCTCGTGCTCATGTACTCGCCTCGCCGTATCGTCCTCGGCGGCGGCGTGATGCACCAGGAGCAACTCTACGGCATCGTCCGCAAGAAGACCCTCGAATATCTGGGTGGCTACATCCAGACCGCCGAGCTTAAGGACATGGAGAGCTACATCTGCGCCCCGGGCTGCGGCGGCGACCAAGGAATCCTCGGCGCGGCCGAGCTGGCAAGAAGGGCGCTCGCGTAACTTGCGCTCTCTCCGCCATACAACGCGTTAAGAAAAGACGAGCGCTTCTTGCCAATTGGGCGGCAAGAAGCGCTCGTCTTTTGCATTTTTGTCTCTCAAAATCTTATTTTCACGATTTGCATTTTCATCCCGTTGTCACCGACCCTTGCGAGAAACCGGAAAAAGCCGCTGACAGAAGGGTCTCTCAAATCGTTATAACCCAGCATGTAGCCGCGACTTGTGACCTGCAGACGGCTGTTCCACGTGCCGATTTCCTTGGCGGCATCCGAAACCGCAAAATATGCCCCCACATCCTTGATTTTTGCAGTCTTAAGCCATGTTTTTGCGATCATCTTTACTGCCGTCCGATTGGCAGCATCAAAGACCAGCACACCGTCGGGAAAAGCGTCCGCCATTCCCCGCACCAGTTCCCGGACCTCCTGGGTTAGAAAGTAATAGAACACCCCGGAGGCAAAGAACACCGCCCCGCCGGAGGCATCGATCTTGTCAAACCATGCGGGGTCTTTCAGGTCGCAGGGGATGTTTTGCTCCCGCTCCCCGGCGGGCAGCAGCTGCTGCCGCAAGGCAATCACATCCGGGAAGTCCAGATTGTAGATCTTGCATCTACCGTTGTCGCAGGCTCTGCCGGTGTTGTCCAGCCCGCAGCCCAGATTGACCACCGCCGCATTGGGGTGGCCTTTCAGGTAATCCCGCACCTCGAAAGCAAGATCACTCTACCGCATGGCCACCTCCAGCGCACCAAAGCGCTACATCAGGCTGCGGGAGTTTTTCTCTGCCTCTGAAAAGTCGTAGTCGATCTGGTCGAGCAGACGAACCGCTGTTTCATCCCTGTAAAGGTTCGGGTACAGCTCCGTACACAGCTTTCGAGAATACAGCGGGAGGATCAGCGTCTCCTGCACGGTGTTTTTCTCAATTTTACATTTCATAGGTTCCTTCCTCAGTGAAGAAAAACTTTCATAATTGCCGCCAACACAGCCGCTATGACCGTCATGTCTATCGCCATGTGCAGGATGGATGCAAAAATGCCCGTGCTTGATGCCCTTACTTCCGCGCCGTGACGCAGAGCCACCTTTTCTTTTTGTGTACCTGCACCTCGTGAAAACCCGCCTGCTCCAGACACGTCTTTAATTCAATGTCCTTGTAGATGGTCATGCCGCCGATGATCTGCGTCCACCTCTCGTCCTTGTCCGTATCGCCATTGCTCTCGTTGCAGATAAGAATTGTCCCGCCTGGCTTCAGCGTCCGCCAGATCTCGCGGAAACAGCGGGGCAAATCAGGCCAAAAATAGACGGTCTCAAAGGCCGTGGCGGCATCGAAACAGCTATCCTCAAACGCCATATCCGTCACACTGCCTTGCAGAACGGTGCAACGCCCCTCCTGAATTGCAATTCGGTTGAGCTTTCTAGTCTTCTCCACGCTGACGGGCGAATAGTCGATGCCCTTGACGACGCCATGCGGGCATTTTTTCAGCAGCCGTTTTATGTTCGCTCCGCCGCCGCAGCCGCAATCCAGCACCTTGGCATTTGGCGCAAGTCGTAGAAATCGAAGTCCCCACCGCGCCACAGGGCTGTGGCCCAGATTCATCATGGCAACCATTAGTTTTCCGCCGAGGCCCACGGGCTTGCGGGTGTTTTCAAAGAACGACATCTGACCCCTCCGATTGCGTGCATTCTGCATAGGTCAACGGGAACGAGGCCTTCAGCACCGCGCTTTTCTGCACCGCCCAGCCGTTTTGACGCAGGAAACGTAGGTATTCCTCGCTTGTCCACCTGCTGCGGAGGGGGAATCCCGCCATACTCATGAAAAAGGCTTTTACCTTGCCGGAAACCGAGTTCCCCGCGTGGGTGAAGGTTGGCGCGATGAGCACGCCGTCGTCCTTCAGCACCCGCCTGATTTCTTGCAGGGCCTTTTCCGGATGCGGCACTATGTGAAGCGCGTTGGACGCGATCACCACTTCGAAGGACTTCTGTGCATAGGGCAGTCGGAACATATCTTGTACGGAAAAGTGCAGCTTTGCGGATTGATTGTCCCGCTTTGCTTCAAGGATCATCTCTGCAGAAGCGTCTGTAGCCTCGATGTGCGCCGCCGCATTCACGATGTTCTTTGCGATAAGTCCCGTGCCGGTGGCAACCTCCAGTACGGTTTTTGCTTTCACTACCGGCCGGATAAGCCCATACATCTTCTCATACGCCGCCCGGTCCTTTCGCATGAAACGGTCGTACCGACCGGCATTCTTGTCCCAGAAGCCCTTGCGTTCGTGCATGGCTATCGCCCCCAAACAGTTAGAGCCATCTAACTATAACACACGAATCATGCAGTAAGATAAGGCTAACCTTATTTTCTTGGCTAAAACGCATCTCTTCGGTTTCCGCTTATAACGGCGCGAGTCAGATACTAGGCTGGAGCTGAAGAAGGAGCTTGGCGGACAGGTAGGTCGATGCCGGTTCCCGGAACGGTGATCCAGCCAATTACACCAGGGCTCTAGTCATCGAGTGGGAATAGAAAATTCCTTAGTTACGGGGGTATGAATTTGATTCCCTTTAGGATAAACCCCCATGATTATATGAATTGACCTGCTGACTCCAATGAAGATTGGAGGGTAACGGCCAGGGGTGACGGCCCAGCGAGTGTTATTTTGCGAGCTATGCGCATTGAAAGCGACCTTTCATGGTATAAACTACTTGCCGGAAGCCGCGGCTTTCAGAGTACGGCTTACGTGTATGTTTAACCTCCGTGGGCGACGGGGTGCCGCAAGGCGTAGAATATCGCCCACCTGTAGGGGCCTGCAGCGATGCGGGCCCCGCTTCGTATGAAGGGGGCGTACCCGATGAAGATCGTATCCATCTCCCAGGACTTCTTCGACCTCGTCGAGGGCGACCGCGAGCTCATGCTTAAGCACAATCGCCCCTGCATCGTGGTGGTGAGACTGCGTTTCCGCGGGAAGCGCAGGGACTTCGCCGTGCCGCTGCGTTCCAACATCGCCCCTAACGTGCCCAAAGACCAGTACTTTGCGTTGCCACCCCGCCCCACGACGCGCCCCGGCTGCCGCCACGGCATCCACTACATCAAGATGTTTCCCATAACCAAGGCCTACCAGCGCCGCTTCAGGACCGAGGGCTCGGCCTACTACGAGACGCTCCAACGCATCATCGACGGCAACACCAAGCGCATTGTCTCCGAGTGCCAGGCATACCTCGACCGCTACGAGCGCGAGGGAAGGCCTCGCTTTGCCGTCGACATCGACCGCATCGCGGTGCTGCTGGAGAGCGAGAAGTAGGGCACCTCGGCTCAGTCTCGAGCCATGCGGAGTCGCTCCGCATTTTTGAACGCCGCGTGTGCGTCCCAAATACTTGAGAAACAAGCTGTGAAGTGCGGTGGCGCGCCCGTGCCCGCGCGCAGCCATCTCCATCAGCGTCTACGGTGCGCTACAACATCACGGGCAAACCGCCTGACAAGCCGAGCATCCTGATCGTTCCGTCTATGAGCTACGTTGCTGTGCGGGGCAAGGGCGATTCCAATGCCGAAGGCGGCGCATAGCAGAACGCGTTGCCGATGCTCTACGGCGTCGCATATACCATCAAGATTTCGAAGAGGGCCCGCGGGAAATCGAGGGCTATTTCGACTTCGTCGTGCCGCCGGTCGAGGGCTTCTGCCGACATGACATGGCTGGGGCTTACCCTCCGACGCGCCCTTGCGCATATTTCCTTATCGGTTTTGAAACCGAGAAAGAGCTGATGATTGATTGGGTCGACCGCAATACGTACATGGAGCGGCTTTGGGCGCTCGAGGGCACCTGGGACATCAAGGTGATCACGGGGATGCGCCGCTCCGGCAAGTCCGAGCTCATGAAGGCGTTCTCCGCCTCCGTTGCTCGGAGGGACCCATCCTCCAACAACGTCTACATCGATCTGCTGGACCTCGACAACGAGCTACTGCTCGAGTACCAGCGCTGCATCGCGAAATCATAGAGCGGCACAAAGAGGGCGCCCGCAACCGTCTCTTCATCGACGAGGTGCAGCTGTGCGAGGGTTTCGAGAAAGCAATTAACAGCATTCACGCGCGTGGCGGATGGGATATCTACCTCACGGGATCGAACGCGTTCCTCCTGAGTTCGGACCTGGCGACCCTGTTCACAGGGCGCCACGGGGAGGTACACATCCTCCCCTTCAGCTTCTGCGAATACCGCTTCTACTTTGACGAGCAGGGGGCCGTCGACGACGACTTCGACGGATTCATCAGGCGCGGCGGGCTCGCCGGGTCCTACGATTACGATGACATCTCGGAGTCGTACGGTTTCCTTCGGCGCGGGCGGATCACCCACCGCCGATTTAGAGGCACTCGGTCAGAATCTGGATCACCTCGCTGCGCTCCAGATTCTTGGCGCAGCCGCCGGTGAGCACGCAGGTGTCCGCAACCTTGTGCAGCGTCTCGTCGGACGCGTCGGAGCCCATCTCGGCGAAGCTCGTGGGAAGCCCCATCTCGCCGATGAACGTCTGCAGGCGGTCGATGCCCTCGAGCGCCACCGTAAGGTCGTCTTTGCCCTTGGCGTCGACGTCCCACACCTCGCGCGCCCAGCGGACGAACTGCGCGGGCGCCTCGGGGGCCAGGTGGCGGTAGAGCGCAGGATGGATGACCGCGAGGCCCATTCCGTGGTTGGTGTGGGTGTACGCGCCGTACTGGTGCTGGATCATGTGCGCCTGGAAGTCCGTTGACTTGCCGATCTTGAGCACGCCGTTCTCGGCCATAGCGGAGTCGTATACGAGCTCGCTGAGTGCTTCGAGGTTCTGATTGTCGTCCGCGATGATCCGCATGTTGCGGATGACGTTACGCTGGATGGCGAGGTTGATGTCGTCGGTGACATTGCGCCCGCGCGGGCTTCCGATATAGCTCTCCATGCAGTGCGAGAGCGTGTCGAACGCGCCGCTCATGAACTGCGCGTGCGGTACGGTGAGCGTGAGTGCCGGGTCGAGCGCCGCCCACATGGGCATCGCCCCCAGATAGGCGCCCTTCACGTGCGTCTCCTCGTTGGTGATGACGGCGCCGTTGTTCTGCTCGGCACCCGTGCCGGAGAGCGTAACGATGCAGCCCATGGGGATGAACGAACTCGGCATCTTGCCGTCGGCGTGCTCGAACGTCTCGATGTCCTCGTCAAGCATCGCCTGCGCGGAGACTACCTTGCAGCAGTCGAAGACCGACCCGCCGCCGACGGCGAGAATGAAGTCGACCTGCTCCTCGCGTGCGAGCGCGGCGCCTTCCTGGCACTTCTCGTAGGTCGGATTGGGCATGATGCCGCCGAAGTCCACCACGCGCTTGCCCGCGCTCGTGAGCTTATCGACCACGTGGCCGTAGACGCCGGTTCGTTTGACCGAGCCTCCGCCGTAGGCGAGCATCACTGTCTTGCCCATGGCACCCATCTCGGCGTCGAGTGCCTGGTCCATGGCCCCCTCGCCGAAGTAGTTCCTGACCGGGTAGTCGTACGTGAATGAGTTCATGGCAATTCCTCCTAGTAAGTTATCAGTGCGGTCTGACGCTCGTCTACACGTTGCGCACGAGCCCGGACATCCATTCGATGGTGGCGGGGTCGTGGTGGTCGAAGAACGCGCTGCGCCCGGTGTCGAGCGCGGCGATGGCGACCATCTCGTCGTCGCCCAGCGCGAAGTCGAAGACGTCGAAGTTCTGCTCCATGCGATCGCGGTGCGTGCTCTTAGGGATGCAGACCACACCGCGCTGCAGCAGCCAGCGCAACACGACCTGGGCGACCGTCTTGCCGTGCGCCTCGCCGATGCGAGCGAGGACCTCGTTGCGGAAGAGGTCGTTTCTGCCCTCCGCAAAGGGCGCCCAGCCCTCCATGGCTACCTCCTTGCCGACCATGTACTCCTGCGCCTCGCGCTGCTGGAAGAACACGTTGCACTCGACTTGGTTCACGGCGGGGGCGATGCGGTTGAACGAGATGAGGTTTGCGAGATGATCGGGGTAGAAGTTAGCTGTGCCTATGGCGCGGATAACGCCCTGCTCGTAGAGCTCCTCCATGGCGCGCCACGCGCCGAAGACGTCGCCGAACGGCTGATGGATGAGGTAGAGGTCGACGTAGTCGAGCCCCAGCCTCTTGAGCGACGCGTCGAAGCCGCGCTTGGCCCCCTCGTAGCTCACATCCGACATCCACAGCTTGGTCGTCACGAACACCTCGTCGCGCGGCAGGCCGCTCGCACGAATGGCGGCCCCGACCGCCTCTTCGTTGCCGTAGCTCGCGGCCGTGTCGAGCAGCCGGTAGCCGACCGAGAGCGCGTCCTCCACGGCGCGCTGACATTCCGCGGCGTCCGGGATCTGATACACGCCGAAGCCGAGCTGCGGCATCCTGACGCCGTTGTTCAAGGTGATGTAGTCCATGGTGCCTTCCTTTCTCGCAACTTGACGTATCCACCATACGAGGGGCGCCGCGCCGGCGGAAGTTTCCGTTGGTGAGGGTTCTATAACGCTGGGGTGCGCACGGGGCTATAACCCGCGGGTTCTAGGCGTCACCTCAAAGAGATCGGCGCCGAGCTCGTCGGCGATGGCCTGAGCTACGACAGCGGTGTGGCCCTGTGCCGAGTAGTAGGCCACGAGGACGTTACCGTCTGCAGCGGGCACTGCGGCGGGCTCGTCCTCGACAGCCGACTGGTCCTCGGCGGCGGCTTGGTTGGTTCGTTATCGTCTGGGCGCTACTCCTGCGCGTCGAAATCGGGGCGTATGGCCAGGTAGCCCGCGAGTGCTTCCTCAGTGGCGGTGTAGTAGGTCATGGTCCCGTCGAGCTTGGCAATCTCGGCCATCTCGTCTTCGGTGAGGGAGAAGTCGAAGATGTTCGCGTTGTCGGCGATGTGGGCGGGGTTCTTGGAGCCGGGGATGATGGAGGTGCCCATCTGCACGTGCCAGCGCAGGATCACTTGGGCCGGGGTCTTGCCGTACTTCTCGGCGAGAGCGACGAAGACGGGCTCCTCCAGAAGACCTTTGTCGCCGTGGCCGAGCGGGTACCACGCCTCGATCACCGTGCCGTACGGCGCGAGGTAGGCGCGCAGGTCGCGCTGGGCGTGGTAGGGGTGGCACTCAACGGTCACGAGCTGCGGCTTGATGTCGGCGACCTCGATGACCTCGGCAATCTTGTCTTGCGGGAAGTTGGAGAGGCCGAGGGCGCGCACCTTGCCCGCGCGGTAGGCCTCCTCCATCGTGCGCCACGCGGCCAGGTAGTCGCCTACCGGCTGGTGCAGAATGAGCATGTCGACGTAGTCGAGCCCTAGGCGCTGGAGCGTGGCGTCCACCGCCGGCATGCCCGCGTCGTAGACGCTCGGCCAGAGCTTGGTGGAGACGAAGATCTTGTCGCGCGCGATGCCGCTTTTGGCGATGGCACGGCCCACGGCGCGCTCGTTCATGTAGGCGTTGGCGGTGTCGATGTGCTCGTAGCCAGCCGCGAGCGCGGCGGTTGCGGCTGGCTCGGCCTCGTCTGGGGTCATGAGGAAGGTGCCCAAACCCTCGATGGGCATCTCTACGTCGTTGTTGAGCTTCAGATACTCCATGGTCTCCTCCTTAATGGCGACTTTTCGAATACAAGGCTACGGCGTTTACTGACGTGCGAGAAGTTCACGTTGGAATGATGGATATAACCATGGGGTATATACGGCACATAATGCATGACAGGAGGATCGATGTACAACCCACAGCTTGACACTTTCATCCGCGTGGCGGAGGCGGGCAGCTTCTCCAAAGCGGCACAAGAGTCCTTCATCACGCCCACGGCCGTCATCAAGCAGATGAACCTGCTGGAGTCGCGGCTAGGCCTTACGCTGTTCCACCGATCGCATCAGGGGCTTTCGCTTACGCGAGCAGGCAGGTCGCTGCTCGCCGACGCCCGCCATATCGTGCAGTACTCTCAAGAATCAATCGCACGCGCCCGCGTCGCCGAGCGTGGAGAAAAGCGCATCATCCGCGTGGGAGTGTCGCTCATGACGCCCAGCACGCCGCTCACGAAGCTGTGGCCGAAGGTGAAGGAACGTTGCCCTGGCATGAGCCTTCAGGTGGTCACGTTTGAAAACACACCCTCGGCGGCGCGCGGTTTGGCGAACCTCGGGCAAGACATGGATATCGTGGCGGGGATTTTCGACGATGCCTTTCTTAAAGAGCGCGGGTGCCTGGGCCTCGAGCTTTCGCGCGAGCCGCTCTGGTGCGCCGTTCCCGTCGACAGCGAACTCGCCAAACGCGACATCGTCACATTCGACGACCTCCACAATCACAGTCTTATGCTTATACGCCGGGGCTGGAACGCCGAAATCGACCGCGTGCGCGACGAGATACTCTTGCATCATCCTCAAATCGCGCTCGTAGACTTCCCGCAATATCGGGCGGAGGTGTTCAATCGCGGCGCGAACGAGGACCTCGCGCTTGCGACGCTGCCGTTGTGGGCCAACGTCCACCCCATGCTCAAAACCGTCCCTACCGATTGGGACTGTCTCGTGTCTTACGGGCTACTTCATTCGTCGCACCCCGCAGACCATGTGCGGGAGTTCCTCGATGCGGTGTCTGCCGTGCTCGAGACAGAGCATCGATAGGCAATCGCGAACAGATGCGCTTATGCCTATGGGAATAACGGGAACTGGCTTCTGAACTCGCGTTTTGATACCGTCGAGTACCGCCTGATGCTGTTTCGGCGTCGCCATAGAGCAAAGCCATCAGCGAAATAACGGGAATAACGGCCTCCGAACCTTCTGGTTCGGAGGCTTTCTTTTTGCATGTCTGCCTAAAACGACTCCTTGCCAAAGCCCCTTGAGCATCGGGCGGCATTATTGAGTGTGGGCGTTATCGTAGGTATCTTTGATTTCTTCCGGCAAATTGTCGGGAATCAGCGCCTTCACTCTATCCTCGTTGCCATCTTGGATCGCCTGCTCGTAGTACCAGCATTTGAACTTCAACATATCCAGCGCACGGTTCATGTTTGCGATCTCCAACTCCATGTGGGTCTTCCGCTCCTCGAACATTGCCTTGCGCTTGGGGTAGGTCGATGGCCCCTCCGCGCACCATTCCATGAACAGTCGGATGTCCTTGATCTCCATCCCCGCCTTTTTTAGGCATTCGATAACCCGGAGTGCTTCGAGTTCCGTATCGCCGAATCGGCGAATGCCGGACGTCCGCTCCAATCCCGGGAACAATCCCTGCTTGTCGTAATAGCGCAGCGTGGAAACGGGCAGACCGAACATCTCCGCCACCTGTCCGATTGTGTACATGGTCCCTCCGGACGAATCTCGAATTTACTCCTTGACCTAAAGTTAGGTTTAGGTATTACCTTCATTCTCGTCAATACAAATCGGGAGCGCAAGGGATTTTCGCCAAAGGCGCACGCTTGCCGGAACGGTATTCGCCGGCGGCGTGAACGGCGTGGGCGAAATCGTCGGGCATTCTGCTCTGGAGCAGGCGCATCGAATGGGTATGGAAATCTAGGCGCGGCTTAGCTGCGCGAAAGCAGTTTGTACTCAAAGCCATCGACAGGAGGAATCAAACATGACGATTAAGCAGACAGCGGGTAGAGATGCCCTGGGGGACTTTGCCCCCAAATTTGCACAGCTCAATGACGATGTGCTGTTCGGCGAGGTGTGGAGTCGAGAAGACGGGCTTTCCCTTCGAGACCGCAGCGTGGTGACGGTGGTTGCCTTGATGGCACAGGGGTTGACGGACTCTTCGTTCCAATACCATCTGATGTCCGCAAAGAACAATGGCGTGACCAGGACGGAGATAGCGGAAATCCTTACGCACGCGGCGTTTTACGCAGGCTGGCCCAAGGCATGGGCGGCCTTCCGCATGGCGAAGGAGGTCTGGGCGGATGACGATGCCGCCGACGCAAGAACCAAGCATCAAAACGAGATGGCCTTTCCCATCGGTGCCCCCAACGACGCATTTGCAAAGTACTTTATCGGGCAAAGCTACCTCGCGCCCCTTTCCACCGAGCAGGTTGGCATTTACAACGTTACGTTCGAGCCCGGCTGCCGCAACAACTGGCACACCCATCACGCCAAAAGCGGTGGCGGACAGATCCTCGTCTGCGTGGCTGGTCGAGGGTTTTACCAGGAATGGGGCAAACCGGCACAGGAGCTGTGCCCTGGCGATGTAGTAAATATTCCCGCGGGCGTAAAGCACTGGCACGGTGCGGCGCCTGACAGCTGGTTCTCCCATCTCGCGGTGGAGGTTCCGGGCGAGGGGGCCTCCAACGAGTGGTTGGAGCCCGTGGACGACGAGCAATACCTTAAAGCGACTGACAAGGAGGCTTAGGCATGGAGCAGTTGAAACTGACGCAGGAATGGGACAAGGTATTCCCCAAAAGCGACAAGGTTGAGCACAGCAAAGCGACCTTCCACAGCCGATACGGCGTCACGCTGGCGGCCGACGTGTACGTGCCTAAGAACGCGGAAGGCAAGTTGCCCGCCATCGCCGTCAGCGGCCCGTTTGGCGCGGTGAAGGAGCAGTCCTCCGGTCTGTACGCGCAGAAAATGGCGGAGCTGGGCTTTTTCGCAATTGCCTTTGACCCGTCCTATACCGGCGAGAGCGGCGGCACGCCCCGCTACGTAGCATCGCCGGACATCAACACCGAGGACTTCTGCGCAGCGGTGGATTTCCTCTCTGTGCAGGAAAGCGTTGACCCGGAGCGTATCGGCATCATCGGCATCTGCGGTTGGGGCGGCATGGCAATCAATGCGGCGGCCATCGACACCCGCATCAAAGCTACCGCGGCCATGACGATGTACGACATGACCCGCGTGACCGCCAACGGCTATTTTGACGCCGAGGATTCTGAGCAGGCACGCTTCGAAAAGCGGAAAGCGCTGAATGTACAGCGCACCGAGGACTATAAAAACGGCAGCTATGCGCTGGCGGGCGGCGTGGTCGATCCGCTACCGGAGGATGCGCCGCAGTTTGTAGCGGACTATTACGCCTACTATAAAACTCCGCGAGGCTATCATCCCCGCAGCCTGAACTCCAACGGTGGCTGGAATGCGACGTCTTCGCTGTCGTTTATGAATATGCCGATTCTGCAGTACGCCGGCGAGATCCGCTCCGCCGTGCTGCTGGTGCACGGCGAGAAGGCGCACTCCCGCTATTTCAGCGAAACCGCGTATGGCAAGCTGACGGGGGACAACAAGGAATTGCTCATTATCCCCGGTGCCAGCCATACTGACCTTTACGATCAGGTAGACATCATTCCGTTTGGGAAGCTGAAAACCTTCTTTAAGGAATATCTGAAATAAGGCGAGCCTTGTTTTTCAACTTGGTGGCGACCGTGGCTAAAACTCACTCCGCGTCATTCGCCGCTTGCCTGCGTCGCCGAGAGCAACATGCCCAAATCCGCCTGAATCGCCTCCGCCTTGCTCCCGAGCTGCAGCGGAGCTGAGTCGCCCGAGATGTTTACGCTTAACAGATGCGCATCCGGCAGCTTTGCGGTCATACTCCAGAACGGGAGCGTGATGATGCCGGGGGTCATCTCGCCCACGCCGAGCTCCAGCAACAGCACGCGGCCATCGCCGCGCTCGCGCATGAAGTGCTCATATCGTTCGAGGCCCTCGCGCCATGCCGTGCCCTGCAAAAACGTGTCGTCGCGCACCCACGGCACAAGCTGCCAACCGCAGTGCGGGCATCGGGGGACATCCTCGCTGCGGATCTCGAACCCCGCCATGCCTGCGAGCATGCGCTCGACGTGGGGACTCGCATCGAAGATCTCGTCGCAACATGGTTGCTTGCACTGAAGGTGCGCGAAGCTTCCCTGATAGTTGCAGGTCCTCTCGGCAGGAAACGTCTTCTCGACCTGGGTGTCCACATTGGTGCTCAGGATGAAGTAATCCTTATGGCCGATGAGGGACCGCAGGTCAAGATAGGGCTGCGAGGCAGGCTCGCGCAGCATGAAATCGATGTATCGCGCGTAGTAGGCCCATTGCTGCTCGAGGCTGGGGTAGAGGTGGTAGAAGCCGTCGAAAAGGCTCTTGAAGCCAAAGGCTTGCTGCCAGTCCGCCATTCCGGCACGCGTCATGCCCGCGTGGTTGTAATGGTTGAACCCGGCGGCGCTCGACATGCCCGAGCCGATGCCGACGATGATGGCGTCGGCATCGTCGATAAGGCTTCGAAGCCTCATCGCTTCTCTTTCTAGAGGCGGCATCGGGCGATCTCCTCAAAAGCCGGGGCCATATCGCCGTCAACGAGAATTGTCTCGCACGATGCATCGGGCGCCAGGGCCTGACTGTAGTTGAACACGATGTAGGTGGCGTGTTCGCAGACGTTCGCGACCTGAGCGAGCATGCGCTTTATGACGCCGTTGCGCAGTCCCACACCAAGTTCGAGGATGGCAACCTTGTGGTTGCGATGGGCTTGCACAAGGTGTGCGAGCTCTTCGAGCTGTGCCATGGCGAGGGCATCTGGATGGGCGAGACGCCGCTCGTCAATCGACGTGCGTATGCTCCCCTCCGTCTCGAGCACGCGACCCTCATTGAACCCTGCGCGTACGAAGTGCCCGTCAATATTGCACGTGATCACGTAGGTGTCGGCGTGCTCCGTAAGATGCCGCAGCTCGTTCATGAGCGGGCTGGGCTCATACTCGACATACTCCTTTTGATGGAACCGCTCGGCCCATCGGCGTCGTACGCTTGCATCTGGAGAGGCGAGCCCCTGCAGTATGCAGCCGATGCCGTCGGCCTGGGCGAGGTTCCCGTATGCCTCTCGGAAATGGGCGTCGGCGCAGAAGAGATTGAGCCCCTCCGCCATGTCGAGCCCGTTGCTGGCGCCGATGATGACAAGATCCGCCTCGGCAAGTGCCTGGCCGATGCGAACCGCTTTTACCGTTTTCATGCGCTACCTACCCAGCATCTTGCGCACGTCGGCGAGCACGTCGGCGATATCGGCACGAACGGCGAGCCCCCGATCCTCGATTGCACGGGGGAGAAACTGCGTCCTGTTGTTCACGGCGATGTAGCCAGCCTGCGGCAACTGCGCTGTGAGGGCCCAGAACGGCTCCTGAATAAACGCGGGCGTCATGCGGCCCACGCCCAGCTCAAGGAAGAGAATCTTCTGCCGCGCGTGCGCGTCGAGCCAGTCGGACACCTTGCGGTACTGCTCCTCGTAGAGCTCGCCCTGCAGGAAGTTGCCGTAGCCGCGAACCCAAGGGAACGCCTCTGACCCGCAGTGCGGGCAGCGTGGCACGAGTTCTGTCGGAACCTCTAGGCCGTCTCCCATGGCCTCTACCATACGAGAGACCGGCTCGATGGCGTCCCATACCTCGTCGGTACAGCAACGGGAGCACTGGAAGAAGCGGTGGTCGCCTTGGATCTCTGCCACCTTCTCCCAAGGGTAGATTTTCATGAACTGCGTGTCCTGGTTGGTGGTGAGAACGAAGAAGTCTTTCTCGGTAAGAATGGCGTCGAGATCTTTGTAGGGCCCGCGCAGCGGGGCGTTGAGCGTGGTGTCGAGGAAGGTGGCAAGGTAGCCCCAGCGCGACTCGGCGGTGGGCCAGCGGTAGGACGACCCTTCAAAGGCGCCTCTGAAACCGTAGCGCTCGGCGAATTTGCCGAAATGCCTGCGATAGGTCGCGTTGTCCTCGTAGTAGAAGTCGCCGCCGCCCGCCGCGGAGAGCCCGGAGGCCCCGCCTACAAGCACGCAATCGGCTTCATCGATCATGCGGGCAAACGTTTCGATTTGCTGGTCGTAGGGCTCGGGCTCGCGGGCACTCAGTTCATGGGGCGTGCCGCCGGTGCGGTAGGCGGCCTGATGGGAAAACGATTGGTTGGTGAGTTCGATAACGAGCCGCTCGTATAGAGTCACTTGATACTCTCTTTCAACTACAATGAACAGGTGTCTATAAAAAGTATCAATGTTGATTTGCGTCAGAGCAATGAACAGTTTCGAGCTGCTGTCGATAAACGAGCGGCTTCTGGATATTGTTGAGCGCTGCAATTGGAGGGGCCATGGAATCGGGGAAGATCGATCGTCGCCGACGCTATACGCTCTCGGTCATACGGGAGGCGTTCTTTGCGCTGCTGGCCGAGGTCGGCTTCGCGAAGATGACGGTGGCGGATATCTGCCGCTGCGCTGATATCAACCGCGGCACGTTCTATTTGCACTACGAGGACAAGTTTGCGCTGCTCGACGCGCTTATCGACGAGGCCCTGGCGGCGGCGCCCCCACTCGAGGGAACGGAGGCGGGCGCCCTCTGCCAGCGCCCGCCGGCAAACGATGACTATTATCTGCTCTACTCGGATGACGATGCGTACACCCGGGTGGCACAGCGTGTCGTCGAGCGCGGCGCTGAGCAGATGGTTCCCTCGATCATGGAGAAGACCGGGCTTTCGCGCGAGGACGCCTATCTGCTCTTCGTCCACAACGTCCAGGGAAATCTCGCGGTCAACCGCCTGCTCGGTTGGAGGCGAGGGCCCGAGTTCGCCCACGCCCAGGAGCTGCTCAGCGCCTATTCCGAAGGGGGCATGCGAGCGGTATCGGCTCATCACGATTCCCGTAGTTGATCTTGACCGTATGCCATTTCAGGCAGGCGACGTTGCTATGGCCCCTCTTTGGTTTTCGATGTTGCATGAGGCAATTGCAATCGTCTTGAGCTTCTTTAGGGAACTTGAACAAGAGATATGGTCTGCTGGCGATTGAATAACTCCATACGTTTTGGTTACAACAAAATGCGTGCCGTGCGCCTGCGGCATGAAGGAGGGAGATTTCTATGAATATCGTTGTATTGAGTGGTAGCCCGCGCAAGGGAGCCAATACCGACACCATGGTCGAGGCGTTTGCCGAGACCGCGCGCGAGGCCGGCCATACGGTCGAGGTCGTCCGCGTTGCCGGCAAAAAGATCGCTGGTTGTCTGGGATGCCAGTACTGCTTTACCCATGAGGGCGTCTGTGTACAGAAGGATGACATGGCCGACGTGATCGAGTCGCTGAAAGGCGCCGATATGGTTGTCTTCGCTTCGCCTATCTACTGGTTTGATATTACTGCGCAGGAGAAGGCCGCCATCGACCGCCTGTACGCCTTCGGTGCTACGGGCTTCCCGTTCACCAAGACGGCCCTTTTGCTTGATAGCCACAGCGAGGGCGTCTATGATGCGGCGATCGCTATGTACAAGTCAACCTGCGCGTACTGCAAGTGGGAGGACCAAGGCATTATCACCATCAGCGGTATGACCGAGCGCGATAGCATGGCATCGTCGCCCAAGTTGGAAGAGGTGCGAGAGCTCGCTCGCAAGCTCGCCTAAGGGCAAGAAGAACGCATGGCAATCGGTGTTGGTGGAAAATGCTTGCTATCCTTACCAAGAGGAATGCTGATTGCCATGCGTTGATGCTTCCGCGGACAATTCCGGCGTGCTAAAACGCCTTCTCGTTCAAGAATTCCCTGAACGCGGGAATGTCAAAGCCAACGAGACCACGCCCGCGTTCTCCAATGACGCCGTCCTCCAGGAGGCGGCGTTTGTATTGGCTTGCGTAGTTGCTGGCGACGCCCATGCGTTTGGCTATCTCCGAGACCCTGCTGGGGCCAGAATCGGGCAGCATCGCGAGCAAAAACTCAATGTCTTTATCGGAAAGCTCTCGATAGGTCGTTTCGAGAGAAGCCCGATGCCATGCTTCTCGAGTTGCCTGAAGATGCCATTCATGCACGTGCGCCAGTTGCCCTGGGCTTCTTGAACATATGTCCAATCGATGCCCACTGGACCAATTTGAACGCCGTTCATGCGTGCGTGAGACTGTGAAAGGTAGCTATCTGCCGCTTCTTTGGTTCGCTCGATAATATCTTCGAGCATGCCTGGCATGGCGGAGCCATTTGCTGTACTCCATGGTGGCTCCTTTGCAAGTTTTGCTAATTTTTGCAACTTTTGCTAACTTTTGCGAGTTTTGCTAACGGCTTAGGACGGTGCGGGAAGCCCCCGTATCGTCGACATTTCCGAGGATGACCTCCGCAACGAGCGGGGCCCGGGGCGCGATGTTGCTGCGCTCCGGGCCCCGCTGCTTTGTAAAACCATGACGGTTTGGCCACCGTTGTTTTAGTCAAACAAACTTGGCATGTCGTTTTCCTTCATGAGGGCACCGGCAGAAGGCAGGCTCTGCGCGGTGAACTTTTCGGCCGAGACGCCGGCGCCAAGAATCTCTTCGGTTGTGCCGACGGTGGTGACCGAGCGGCCCTTCTTGGCGGTAAAGGCCTGGACGCCCTGCGTGTTGGTGGTCGTCTTGGTCTTGAGCAGCGACGTGTTGAAGTTCATCAAACGATAGTCGCTCGAGACCAGCGCGATGTCGCGGTCCTCCTTGAGCACCTGGGCATACAGCAGCTTGCTGCCACCGTAGATGGCGTTCTTGAGACGCTTACGGTTGGTCTTGGTGACGTATCCAGAAAGCGCGACGCGCACCACGCGGCCGTTCTCAAAGACGAACAGCACGTCGGCCTTGTAGTCCTCGGGGTCGATGACCCAGATCACGCTCTCGTCGGGTTCCATCTCGAGGTCGGTGGGCAGGTACGAGCCCAGCTGGGCCGACTTGGTGTCCTCAAACGCCGCAACCTTGCACTTGTATACCTGGCTCTTGTTGGTAAAGACCAGCAGCTCGTGGGTGTTGGAGGACGGGAATTCGATAAAGGGTTTGTCGCCGTCCTTGTACTTGAGCGTGGTGGCCTTTTTGAGCACGCGGTCCGTCATCTTTTTGAGATAGCCATCGCGCGAGAGCATGATGGTGACCGGGTACTCCTCGACCTCGGGCTCCAGGCTTACCTCGATAACCTCATGGGGCTCGATCCTGCCCGTGCGGCGCGGCATCACGTGCTTCTTGTTGACCGCGGCCAGCTCGTCGCTGATGACCTTCTTGATGTTCTCCTCGCTGGAGAGGATCTTCTCAAGCTCGGCAATCTCGCCCTCAAGCTTGGCAATGTCCTTGGTGCGGTTGAGGATGTACTCCTCGTTGATGTTGCGGAGCTTGAGCTCGGCAACAAACTCGGCCTGGGTCTCGTCGATGTCAAAGCCCTTCATAAGGTTGGGCACGACCTCGGCCTCGAGCTTGGTGCTACGGATGATGGCGATCGCCTTGTCGATGTCGAGCAGGATTGCCTCAAGGCCGTGCAGCAGGTGCAGGCGCTCGGTCTTTTTGCCCAGGTCAAAGTTAATGCGGCGACGCGTGGACTCAATACGCCACTTGACCCACTCGTGCAGGATTTGGCGCACGCCCATAACGCGGGGGTAGCCGTCGACCAGTACGTTAAAGTTGCACGAGAACGAATCCTGCAGCGTGGTCGAGCGATAGAGCTTGGCCATGAGCTTGTCGGGGTCGACGCCGCGCTTAAGGTCGATAGCGATGCGCAGACCCGAAAGGTCGGTCTCGTCGCGGATATCGGCGATCTCCTTGACCTTGCCCTCCTTGGAGAGCTTGACGATACGCTCGATGATGACATCGGTTTTGGTGGTGTAGGGAATCTCGTAGACCTCGATGATGCGCTCTTCGGGAATCCAGCGCCAGCGGGAGCGAATCTGGAAGCTGCCAAGGCCGGTCTCGATGATCTTTTCCATCTCCTCGCGGCGGTAGATGATTTCGCCGCCGGTCGAGAAGTCGGGCATGGGCATGTACTCGAGCAGGTCGCAGTCGGGATCCTTGAGGTAGTGCATCGTTGCGGTACAGACCTCGTTGAGGTTGAAGCCGCAGATGTCGGACGCCATGGCGACGCCGATGCCCTTATTGGCCGAGACAAGGATGTTGGGGAACGTGGTGGGCAGCAGGCGCGGCTCCTTCATAGCGCCGTCGTAGCTGTCGACGAAGTCGACCGGGTCCTTGTCGATGTCCTTGAAGATCTCGGCGCTGATGGGGGAGAGCTTGGCCTCGGTGTAACGCGAGGCGGCGTAGCTCAGGTCGCCCGAATAATACTTGCCAAAGTTGCCCTTCGACTCAACGAACGGCGCGAGCAGTGCCTCGTTGCCGGTGGCCAGGCGCACCATCGTCTCGTAGATCGCGGCGTCGCCGTGCGGGTTGAGCTTCATGGTCTGGCCCACGATGTTGGCGCTCTTCTGGCGCTCGCCCTTGAGCAGACCCATCTTATACATGGTGTAGAGCAGCTTGCGGTGCGAGGGCTTAAAGCCGTCGATCTCGGGGAATGCACGCGAGACGTTGACGCTCATGGCGTAGGGCATGTAGTTGACCTCGAGCGTCTGCGTGATCGGCTGGTCGGTGACCTCGGAGTGCAGGCCGATGACGTTCTCGGCGTTGACCTGCTTTTTCTTTGGCTGGTTCTTCGTCTTCTTCTTTGCCACGATTTCCTCTTGAACTTCTTATGGGCCGTCGTTATCGATTTGCTGCTATTGCAAGTCCAGCTGGTCCAGGTATTCCTTGCCGTGCTCGGAGATATGGCGCTTGCGGCCTGCCTCGTCGTTGCCCAGCAAAAGGTTGAACATGGTTTCCATCTTGGTGACGTCCTCGGGCTCCACCTTGATCAGGCGACGTGTCTCGGGGTTCATGGTGGTGAGCCACATCATGTCCGGATCGTTCTCACCAAGACCCTTGGAACGGTTGATGGAGCACTTCTGGTCGCCGATTTCTTTGAGGATGCCGTTCTTCTCGAGCTCGGTGTAGGCAAAGTAGGTCTTCTCTTTGCAGTTGATCTCGTAGAGCGGCGACTCGGCGATATACACGTAGCCCTCGTCGATAAGTGTGGGCACCAGGCGGTAGAGCATGGTGAGCACGAGCGTGCGAATGTGATAACCGTCGACGTCGGCGTCCGTACAGATGATGACTTTGTTCCAGTTGAGGTTGTCCAGGTCAAAGGCGCCCAGGTTCTTGATGCGCTTGTCTTTGATCTCCACGCCACAGCCCAGCACGCGCATGAGGTCCATGATGATGTCGGACTTAAAGATGCGCGGATAGTCCTCCTTCAGGCAGTTGAGGATCTTACCGCGGACGGGCATAACGCCCTGGAACTCGGCGTCGCGCGAGGTGCGAATGGCGCCTGCTGCCGAGTCGCCCTCTACGATGTAGATCTCGCGACGGCTCTTGTCCTTGGAGCGGCAGTCGATGAATTTCTGCACGCGGTTGGCCATGTCGGTCTTCTGCTGCAGGTTGGTCTTGATACTCTGGCGCGTCTTCTCGGCATTCTCGCGCGAGCGCTTGTTGATGAGCACCTGTTCCATGATCTTATTGGCGGCGTCTTTGTTCTCGATCAGGTAGGTCGAGAGGCGCTCCTTAAAGAAGGCCGTCATGGCCTGCTGGATAAAGCGGTTATTGATGGCCTTCTTAGTCTGGTTTTCGTAGGACGTCTGGGTGGAGAAACAGTTGGTTACCAGCACCAGACAGTCCTGGACGTCCTGCCACTTAATGCCGCTTTCGTTTTTGTTGTATTTGCCCTGTTGCTTAATGTAGGCATCGATGGCGCTGGTCAGAGCGCTACGGGCCGCCTTCTCGGGTGAGCCGCCGTTCTCGAGCCACGATGAGTTGTGGTAGTACTCCTGCATCATGAAGGTGCGAGAGAAGCACATGCATGCGGTGATTTTTACGTTGTAGTCGGGCAGGTCTTCGCGGTCGCGACCGCGACGGTCGGCCTCGATAAAGAAGGGCTCGGTAAGGTAGTCGGTACCGACCTTCTCGAGCACATAGTCTTCGATGCCCTTGGGATAGCAGAAGTCCTTTTCGGAGAACTCGCCATCGTCGCCCTCGATGCGCAGGCGGAAGGTCACGTTGGCGTTGACCACGGCCTGGCGGCGCATGGTCTCGCGATACCAATCGTGGGGAATGCTGATGGAGGTAAAGACCTCAAGATCGGGGCGCCACTTGATGGTGGTGCCGGTGCGGTTCTCGTCGCTGGGCTCAATCTCGAGTGCCTTCTTCTTGGCGCCGACAACCTTGCCCTTCTTAAAGTGCAGGGAGTACTTGTTGCCGTCGCGCCAAACCGTGACGTCCATGTACTCGGAGGCGTACTGGGTCGCGCACGAGCCTAGGCCGTTGGTGCCGAGCGAGAAGTCGTAGTCGCCGCCCTGGTTGTTGTTGTACTTGCCGCCGGCGTAGAGCTCGCAAAAGACGAGCTCCCAGTTAAAGCGCTTCTCGGAGGGGTTCCAGTCGAGCGGGCAGCCGCGGCCGTTGTCCTCTACCTGAATGGAACCATCGCGAAAGGCGGTAAGGGTGATGAGCTTGCCGTAGCCCTGGCGCGCCTCGTCAACGGCGTTGGACAGGATCTCGAAGGCAGCATGCGCGCAGCCGTCGAGTCCGTCCGAGCCAAAGATGACGGCGGGGCGCAGGCGTACGCGCTCCTCGTCCTTGAGCTGGCGGATACTGTCGTTACCATAGTTTGCGGTGTTTTTTGCCATACTCGCTCTCTCGGTGCTCCTTTGCTGCGTTTAAGTCATATAGATAGTCAAGGTAGCATAGCCCAGCCCATAGGCGATTCCAACCAACACGAAATCCATCGAACAATCGTTCGGAGTTCGATGGAGATTCGTTTACTCGGACAAAACCGAGTCGGCTCTGTCCGAGTAAGTTTGAAGACGGCCGAATGTGTCTTGCTGCGTTTGCGGTTGGATACGCTGTCGAAGACATGTCGTGCGGATTGTTGGCGAAAAGACGCCGTGCCAAGCTCGAGGCAGAACTCGACTCCTCTGACGACATCTAATGCGCAATGGGCTGGCTCTGGGTATTCAGAACCAGCCCATTTTGATGTTCGATGAGCCGAGTCGGCGTCTCTCACAAAGGTAACTAGGAGCTAGCGAGGCCTATCCGAATTGACCTCATCGGCGGTGTCGGTTTCGAGCGCCGTGCGGCGGGCGCTGTAGGCGACGAGGCCGGCGCCTGCTGCGGCGAGTGCTGCGGCGGCTGCCGTAAGGGGAGCGTTGACATCGCCCGTGCCCGCAAGCGCGCCCGCTTTTCCGGAGCGCTTGTTATTGCCGTGATTCTTGCCGCTGCCAGATCCACTGCCGCCTCCGGAGCTGCTTCCGCCGGAGCCACCTCCACTCGTGCCGCCATCGCCGTCGACCGTCATCGGGGCGTCGTGAAGTTCCGTCGTATCCACGCTGTCGCAGACGCCGACCTGAACTTCTGAGCGTTCGCATGCCGCGTCGGGCACATGAAGCTCGTGCAGTACGGCACCCAGTGCCGAGTTTGCGCCCGGTCGAATTTCCTCGAGCGTTACGGGATCGAGCGCCACCAGATTACGCGCCTTCGCATATAGCGTTACACGTTTGCCCACTTCATCGCTCCAACTCTCGGGGATGGCGAAGCTCATGCGGAACTGTGCCGTGCAACCCGGTGCCAGCACGGCGTTGCCACTGTCGGCTACCAGCGGGTGCGTTGCAAAAGGTGTGCCCAGCGTTTCGAGCGCGTACTTCACGTGTGCCATGTCGTTGACCGAAGCGTCCTCGGCAAGCTCTGGATCGTAGATCGATGCCATGCGTGTGTTCGCTCCGAACCCGATGGATGCGCTGGAGAACGGCTGGCTGGAGCCCTCTCGGTACAGATCGATTGTGCCGGCGGTCAGCAAGGTGTTGCCGTCGTTTCGCACCGTGACCATGAAGGATTCGCCTGCTGCTCCGGGCACCACCGCGCCCGAGGTAGCGACTGCGCCCGTCGGAGTGGCACACGCCACCAAGGGCACTTCGATGCCGTGTAGTTCTGCCTCGCTCTTCTCCGCGCTCACAATGTGCGTGGCGAGCGCGGAGAGCATGCTCCCCGACGTCAAAAATGTCGTTATCTGATCGACGGGATGGTCCAGCTCGCACATCACGAACGACTCCGTAAACAGATCGCCTGCCAAGGTGCTGGCGAAGATGCGGAAGTGCTTGCCCATCACTGCTACCGGGTTGCCTTCTTCGTCGTAGGTTTGCCCCACCTTGCCATCGGTGTTCTCTACATAGAGCACGCACCTGCCGTTGTTGCTTACGCTAAACGATGCCGGGCCACAGCCTGCGGCACCCACGGGCTGCGTTGCAAATGCCGATGCGCCTCGCGTCCAAGTAATATGCTGCAGTTGCTCGTTGACGGTAGCCAAAAAGCCCGTGCGCTGCGGCCACGGCACCGCGTGGGGTACTGTGGCATCTGGCGACATAACGCCCCAGCCCGCAATGGACTGGCCGATCACGGCGTACGATGCACAGCCACAACCGCCTGCGGTCTCGTATGCAACGGGCACCACCATTTTGCCGTTGATATTCTCGGGCGCGCCCAGCTCGATGCTCGACGGTGCCTGCGGAAAGCGGAGGACCTGACGGAACGTGAGACTGTCGCCCAAATCATCCGACCACAGGGTAAAGCATTCCAGCGCAACCTCGGCCTCGCTGCCGAGCGCCTTCTCTGTGGTGGCTCCGTGGCGGTGGAGGTAAGCGCCCGACAGACGTCCGTCGACCAGCGTCTTGCCCACCGTGATGCGCGGGCACTGCAGGCAATGGTAGCCATCCTCCTGAAGGCGGCCGCGCGAGATGCTGCGCCACGACGTGTGCGATATCACGCGAACTCCGTCGTTGCTTATGCGCAGGCGCACAACGGACAGTATGCCGGATGTGCTCGCCGTATCGAAAAGGGTGTTGTCACCGGCGGGGCGCTCGCCCGAGACCAGCAGCACGTAGGCGTCCTGGTTTCCCCTCCCGTCTGTATATTCCACCACGTCGAAGTCGTAATCGAATATGCCGGTGCGCTCCACGTCGCCCTCGCCAAACCCAAGGGGGAAGTCCACGGGCGTGGGAGCGGACCACGTGCCGTTCGTCTTTGTATGCACCACCAGGCGCGAACGACCATTCTCGCCGTAGCGCACCGAGGCGATACGGAATAGGCACTCCACGCCGGCAATCATCGTTAGCTTCATGTGGGCTTCGCTGAGCACGCCGGAAAACAGCACGTTGTCGCTCGAGGGTTTTATGCCGCCACGCTCGTCCTCCGACACGCCGGCAGAATTGGCGTTCGGGTCGGCAACGGTGTTCGTTGCCTGACCGATGTAGGTGTACTCATACATCGGCGCGGCGTTTTCGTCGTTCTCCATCAGCACGTGGACGAAATGCTCGATCTGTCCCGTGTCGTCGCTTTCTGCATCCGCCTCGAGCTCAATGCGCGTGACCGCCCGCTCCCAATCGCGCACGACAGGCGCGGCGTTTACGGCAGTGGCCTTAACCTCGGCGCGTGCGAGCAGTTCGGCGTTGGTGACGATGGTGGCCGATGCGATAAATTGCGGCACGCCGCCCGCCTCAATGTTGCCGGCCGAGCCGAAGCAGGCATCCAGCGTGTAAGGCGTATCTCCACCCAATGCGAGCTCAGAGCGCTGGAGTACATACTGGTCGCCATTGTCCACCGACATATTCCACGAATCGATGAGCGTGGGCCACGACCCCGACCAAGCCTTGGTGGTCCACTTGAACATTACGAATTGGAGTATCACATCGACATCGACGTCTGCACCTACGCGCAGTCGCGGAAGCTGGTGTTCATCTGCCTTCTCGTACCCAATGAACAGCGTGAGGGATGCGGCGCCGCGCACGGCAGACGAAGCGACGCCTGCAACGCCGGCGCCAAAGGTGACGGCAAGCCCGATCTGGATGGTGAACGAGCCCGACGTGTTTGAATAGTCGAGCGAAATGTTTTTAAAAAACGCCGCGCCGCTGCCGTGCGTGTGGGCACCCACGGCGAGCGCCAGTTTTGCCAGCACCCAGGGGTTGACGTTTAGGAAAAATGGCACCGGTCCTAGGGTAAACTGCTCGGTCCAATTGAGGTCGGTTCTTATCTGGAAGAGGGCCTTAATATTACCGTATGCGGGGTCGTTGTTGTTACCCCAGGTTTTGCCCACCCAATCGTAGGCGAGCGAGCCGTACAGCTGTGTGGCGATATCCATCGTGAACAGCGGCGTGCAATGGTGGCGAAGGAGCTTGGTGTTTCTTGGATCGGTGCCCGAACCGGCACTCATCCTCTTGTACTGATTCCACTTCCCCTCCATCTCGTCGAGGTAGCGATTTGCCTGCTTGGCGCCCGACTCGCGCGGCGATTTCTTCCAGTATTCCGGATCAGGGTTGCCCGAATCGTTCATATAGCTAGCTGGTTTGTACCCTCCGCCAAACAGCACGTATCCAGCAAACGAGAAATCGAACAGAATGGGAAATGTGGGCATCCAGCACGTGAACTTATTGCCGCCGATACCGGGAAACGCCGCGGGGAAATCAAACGGAGTGATCTCTTGGTCCATGGTGGTGGGAATGATGGTGGTCGAGCCCGATTCCGCCTTTGCGGCCGGCGCGGTGACAACGGCCATAGGGGATGAGAGCGTGTAGGTTTTGCCCTGGTAGTCGAGCATAAAGCGCAGCTTGCACCCTTCCTCCAGAAGGCCCGAAGCTGCATCGAGGAACGTGTCTTCAAGCGTGAACGTCGCCAGATTATCCGCGCCCGATGCGCTGGCCTTGATCTGGCCGATCTGCGTGACGGTTTCGGTTGAGCTGCCCGCAGCGGGCATCACTTTATTGATATGCAACGTTGCCTGCCCGCCCTGCGGCAGATGAGCCTGCACGGTAAAAGCGTGCGTGTCGGGCTGGTCGTTTGCTGCTTCGTCCGCTGGCATTGCCATAAACGTGGCGTCGGCGTACTGGATGTCCCATTCGTCGAACGTGAGCTGTCGAAAGTACGGCTCGCCATCGGAGAGCGGACGTGTGGGTGCGGTAATAGCGGTGCCGCCCTGGATACGCGCAAGGGGAATCTCGACATCGCGGTAGCCTGCCATGCTAATGGAGATGCCGCCGTTAAAGTCGTACGCGTCGAGAAGCGTTGCCTCGTCCACGTAGCCTTCTGAAAGAGGGGCGACCTCAAAGATGGCCGTGCCTTCGTCATCGGTCGTGGCGGTGAGCTGCTTGCCTGCGGCATAGCGCGATATGAGCGTGACCTGGGCACCCGTGATGGGCGTATTCTTGTTGGCGACGTCGACCACGACCACACCAAACATGGTGCGCGAGAGAACGAGCACCCTGAAAGGGTCTTTTTCGTCGGCATAGGCTTCGGTGGGCGCGAACGGCAATATGAAGGCGTTTGCGCTTCCCGGCACGCGCGGCAACATAATGCTCGCCAGCGAGGACGCTCCGGCAACAAGTAACGAACGGCGATCAAGCATCTTTGGCTCCCATCCCGCAGGTATCGGTGGAAATAATCCAATTTTGCGAGAAGGCATCCTGTCACGGTAGTGCCGTCCGAGGGCCAAAATGTCCAATTTGAGCGAGCGAAGCGCCGGGGCTTCGGGGCGCACGTGCCGCGCTAGGCAGTCTGGCCGCTAACGCAGCATATGCGCGACCAGTTCGGTGCGCGTGCCGATGCCAAGCTTTGCATACACGTTGGACAGTCGATTTTTAACGGTACCTGGCGATACTCCCATATGGCGTGCGATTTCGGCGTTGGTCCACCCACGACAGGCGAGCATGGCCATGGTGAATTCCGTGGTCGTTAGATCGTCGGCAACGTCCTCGCCCGAATCGGGGTTGTGGATGCGCCGCCAGCCGTAGCTGAAGCGGTACGTGATCTCGATGATGCGCGCGAAGTCGTCAGGGTATTGCGTTTTTAGGCATGCCTCGATAAGCCCCTGTAAAAGGCCGTGATGCTCGCCAATGAGCTCAATAAGGCCGTCGGGACGCGCAATGTTCCAAGCAACTCCGAAGTGCGTTTTTGCGGCGTCGATGTCCTTGAGGCTCATGCATGCCATGGAAGCTGCCAGGTGCAGGAACAGTTCCGAGATCGGATAGCTCCCCTGTTTCATGATCAGGGCGTTTTCCGCCATGCCCAGACTGCGGCCATATTCGCCGCGCAGGTACAGGGCATGCGCCATCACGTAGCTGGCGAACAGGCGCAGGCCTTCGGGCAGATGCGCCGCAAGCGGATAAAACTCTTCGGCAGAATACGGGGAAGACAAGTGCAGCAGGACGCTTGCGGCCGAGGCGAACAGGATATGCGTGGCGTGGACGGCGGGTGATTCCTCGTCAGTTGGCGTATCGAGGATGCCCGCAAGACAACGGCGGGCGTCGGCGATACGGTTGAGCGACAGACTGGCGTATCCGCAGATAAAGCATGCGGAATAGCGCAGTGCGGAATCGGTGGCGTCAAGATAGGGACGCGCCGTCTTGGCAGCGAGGGCGGCCTGTCCGCGAAAGTACAGCGCTTCTGCCGTGGCAATGGCGCGCGAATCGGGGTCGGAAATGCCTGCAACCGCAGCGTCAATCTGCCCCGGCACAAAGGCAGTGCACATCAACGGCATGGGAACGCATGGGTAGCCATCGCAGTCCATCTTCCATCTCCCAACAGCTGGCAACAATAGCAGCAATTGTACTCCTGTTGCTCGGGACCCCTTTCGTTTTACTGTTCGGTTAACGCTACGGATCGTTTTGGAAGGCTTACGAGCATGGTGGTCCCGCTCTCGGAACTTGCTTCGACCTCTACCGTGCCACCGTGAAGCGCTGCAATCTCCCAAACGAGCGCTAGCCCGAGTCCTGCGCCGCCGTATGCCCTGCTGCGGGATTTGTCTAGACGAAAGAACGGCTGGAAGACGCTCTCTCGGTACTGCTTGGGTATTCCCGGGCCCTGGTCCTCGACTCGCAGGAACACGTGGCTGTCGTTGTCGCAGATGGAGACGTTGACAGTCGAGTCGGGGCGGCTGTAACGGATGGCATTTTCGACCAGGTTAAACACCAGCCGATAGAGGAGCGTGTCGCTCCCGGTTACTAAAGCGTCTCCAGCACAATTGAGGGCTATGCCCTTATTTTCGGCAAGTGGCGCAAGGTCGGTGAGGACCTCTTCGGACAAGGGGCCAAGTTCAACATCGTCCTCGCAAGGAACGCTGCGAAGCTCACTCATCTCGAGCAATACCTTGGTCATTCGCGACATCCGTTCGGTTTGTTCTTGTAGCAGGTCGAGCAGCTCGGCTGTTTCGGGTTGCAAACCGGAGTGCTCGGAGATGAATAGTTCAATCTGTGCTTGCATAAGGGCGAGCGGAGTGCGCAGCTCGTGTGCGGCGTTGCCGGTAAACTGACGCTGTGCAGAGAACCCTTCGCCAAGACGGGCGATCATGTCGTTGAAAGAGGCGCTGCATCGTTGTAGCTCGGTGGGCACGTCTTCACTGAGTCTGATTTCACTTAGGTTGTCAGGCTGCACACGCTCAACCTGGGCTGCAAAAGCCCGTAGCGGTTTGAGTGCACGGCCGCTCACAAAGTATGCCAGCACGCCGCCAAGGAGTGTGACTCCAGCCGTGATGTACCAGGCTGTCGTGCCAAAAGACTCCTGTGCGTCGTTTACGACGATCGTGACCTCGTCATCGAGGCTCCCCTTCGTTGGGTCAAACGCCTGAGGTGCATCTACGCCGGCTGCGCTAAGGGCCGAGATGTCGCTGCCGATAGCATCCATGTAGCGCATGCCCGTATAGCCGACCAGGCAGTTCGTCAGCACGCATGCTGCACACGTGAGCAGTGCCGTCATAATCGTTATGCGCCATTGCAGCGAAAGCCTTTTCATTCGCTATCCTCCATAACGTAGCCCTCTCCAATCCGATTGCGAATCGGGTCGTATCTCAAAGCGCTGCGTAGCTTTTTGCGGAGCGACGAGATGTGAACGCGGGTTGCGTTGCTAAAGCTGTTCACGCTGCTATCCCAAACGTGCTCTATAAGCTCCTCTTGACCTACCGGTCGCCCCTGATTAAGCATCAGGTATTCCAAGATTCCCGTTTCCTTGCGTGTAAGAGATAAGGCCTCGCTGTCCACGGAAGCGATGCGCGCCTTGGTGTCAAAGCTGAGCTTTCCGCAGGTTAAAACTA
>UQLD01000008.1 GCA_900541855.1 uncultured Collinsella sp. | reverse complement strand
GCGGCGTCACCCGCGGCATCCACGCCGAGCCCTGGGACAAGTTCATCTCCGTGGCCCGCGGCAGCGTCTTCGGCGCCTGGGTGGACCTGCGCGAGGGCAGCGAGACCTTCGGCAAGGTGTTCACCTGCACGCTCGACCCGAGCAGGGCCATCTACGTCCCGCGCGGCGTGGGCAACTCCTTCCAGGCGCTCGAGGACGGCACCGCCTACACCTACCTGGTGGACGCCCACTGGTCGCTGGAGCTCAAGAAGACGTACACCTTCGTGAACCTCGCCGACCCCGAGCTCGCCATCGAGTGGCCCATCCCGCTGGACCAGGCCACCGTCTCCGAGGCCGACCTCAACCACCCGATGCTGAAGGACGTCGTCCCCATGGCGCCCAGGCGCACCCTCGTCACCGGCTGCAACGGCCAGCTGGGCCGCGCGGTCCGCGCGCTCGCGGAGGAGCGCGGGTTGGCGAAGGACTTCGACTTCTGCGACATCGACACCTTCGACATGTCCGACCCGGACGCCTACGCACAGTACGACTGGTCGCTCTACGGCACCGTTATCAACTGCGGCGCCTACACCGCGGTGGATAAAGCGGAGACCCCCGAGGGCCGCGTGGCCGCCTGGAAGGCCAACGCGACCGGCCCGGCGCTGCTCGCCCGCACCTGCGCCGGGCACGGGATCACGCTCGTCCACGTGTCCTCCGACTACGTCTTCGACGGCACCGCCGAGGTGCACGACGAGGGGGAGCCCCTCAGCCCGCTGTCCGTCTACGGCCAGACCAAGGCCGCCGGCGACATCGCCGTGGCCGGGTGCCCGCGCCACTACATCATGCGCAGCTCCTGGGTCATCGGCGAGGGGCACAACTTCGTCAAGACCATGCGCATGCTCTCTGACCGCTGCGCCTCCGCGGACGACGCCCTGGAGCAGGTCACCGTCGTTGACGACCAGCTGGGCCGCCTGACCTTCACGCGCGACATGGCCGCCGCCATCTTCCACGTGCTGGAGAGCAAGGCCCCCTACGGCACCTACGGCTGCACCGGCTCGGGCGCCGTGAGGAGCTGGGCCGACATCGCCCGCGCCGTCTTCGAGGCCGCCAACGGCAACGGTGACAAAGTGGCCCCGGTCAGCACCGCCGACTACTACGCGAGCGCCGAGGGCCCCGTAGCCCCGCGCCCGGCCCACTCCGCGCTCGACCTTTCCAGGCTCGAAGCCGTGGGCTTCCGCATGCCCGACTGGGAGGAAGAGCTGGGGGAGTACATCAAGACGCTCTAGCCGCTATTAACTTTTCGAGAGTAAAAGCCGCCGTTCTTTAACGGCGGCTTTTCTTGTTGGTGGCTATCTGCGCAGTGGTGCCAATAGTATTTTGCGGAAGATCTACCTCTCGCTTGGCATGGAAGTAGGGTGGCCGGGCTGGTCGTCGTAGGCGTATTTGCTGTACACGTTGACCTCCCACTGCTTTTTTTCGACCTTTGCTACAGAATCTAGGATGAAGCCGGTCGCAAGGCTCAGGCCGCACAGGAACATAAACGAGGCGGCGAGCACAGCGGTGGGGAAGCGCGGGACGAGGCCGGTCTGGAAATATTCGACAACGATGGGCATGCCCAGGGCGAGGCCGAATACCGCGAACAGAAGCGCAACGAGGCTGAAGAACTTCAGCGGGCGGTAGTCCTTGAACAGCGTGCCGATCATCGCAACGACTTTAATGCCGTCGCTCACGGTGTTGAGTTTGGACTCGGAACCCTCGGGACGGTCGCGGTACTCGATGGGCACATCTTTGATGCGCCAGCGGTGGTCGACGGCGTGGATCGAGAGCTCGGTTTCGATCTGAAAGCCCTCGGAAAGCACTGGGAAGGTTTTAACGAACGGGCGGCTCATGGCGCGGTAGCCTGTCATGACGTCATCGAAGCTGTAGCCATAGATCCACTTGATCATGGCGCGGACCAGATTATTGCCAAAGCCGTGGAAGGCACGCTTGTTCTCCTCGGCGTAGGTGCCGTTGGAAAGGCGATCGCCTACGGTCATGTCGGCCGTGCCGTTAAGGATGGGCTCGCAGAGGGCCTTGGCCGCCTCGGCGGGGTAGGTGTCGTCTCCGTCGACCATCAGGTAGCAATCGGCGTCGATATCGCGAAACATCTGGCGGCACACGTTGCCCTTTCCCTGACGGGGCTCAAAGCGGACTGTGGCGCCGTGCTCGGTGGCAATGCGTGAGGTATCGTCCGACGAGTTGTTGTCATAGACATAGACCGTCGCCTGCGGAAGCTCGCGGTGAAAGTCGTCGATGACTTTGCCGATCGTGAGCGCTTCGTTGTAGCAAGGGATGATGACGGCGATGGATTCAGAATTCACTTAATGCTCCTTATACATTCAATCCTAGAAAGTATAGCCGTTTGGGCCTGGCATCCTAAGATGTGGGTTAGTTCTCCAGTTTTGTTGCGCGAATCGTTTGCATGGCCGTCGGGTCTATACTGTTCGTTTGTCAACGATTACGAGTAAAGGAGTTGCATCCGTGTCGGATCAGACAAAGCAACAAGAAACTCGCAGTCTGCCTGCGACGTTTGCTAAGAACGAATTTGAGAAGGACGCGTTTATCCTTCGTCAGCTGGTTACCAAGGATTTTAAGATCAAGTATCGCCGTAGCGTTCTGGGCGTCGCATGGTCGGTGCTCAACCCGCTGCTGATGATGATCGTCATGGCCATCGTGTTCTCGACGATTTTTGGCCAGGGCCGCAATGGCTCAATGACGCCCGAGATGTACCCGCTGTACTTGATCGTGGGTAACATCACCTTTGCCGTCATGTCTGAGTCTACTAACCAGGCCCTGACGTCGATCGTGGGCGCTGCCCCTCTGCTCAAGAAGGTTAAGGTGCACCGCTGGGTTTTCCCGGTGCAGAAGGTGCTCTTCTCGCTGGTCAACTTTGCCTTCTCGCTGGTCGCCGTCGCCATCGTCATGCTGTGGTTCCGCGTTATGCCTTCTTGGCACCTGATTCTGTTGCCGGTCTGCCTGCTGCTGCTTATGTGCTTCTGCATGGGCCTGGGCATGATGCTCTCTGCCCTTACGGTCTTCTTCCGCGACGTTATGCATCTGTGGAGCGTCGTCATTACGGCGTGGACTTACATTACGCCCATCTTCTGGACGACTGACTATATTGCGCAAATGCCGCATCTCGTGCGTATCTTGATGTATGCGAACCCCATGTTCAACTACCTGCAGTTTATGCGCGATATCTTCCTGTTCCAGACTACGCCCTCGCTTATGACGTTTGGTATGTGCGTCGCTTGGGCGGTTCTTGCGCTTATTATTGGCTATACCGTGTTCCATAAGTCCGAGCGCAAATTTATCCTCTACATCTAAGGAGTGCTGTGATGACTGAATCTGTTGTTGATTACAGCGAGCAGCCTCTGGCTGTCGAGGTCGACGACGTCACCATGATCTTTAACATGGCGTCCGAGTCGCTGACCAACCTCAAGGAGTACTTCATTAAGCTTGCCAAGCACGAGCTGTTCTTTGAGGAGTTTAGGGCGCTTAAGCACATCTCGTTTGATATTCATCGCGGCGAGGTTGTGGGTCTGGTCGGCACCAATGGCTCCGGCAAGTCTACGATGCTCAAGATTATCGCTGGCGTTCTTGAGCCTAGCGAGGGCAGCGTTAAGGTGCACGGTAACATCGCGCCGCTGATTGAGCTTGGCGCCGGCTTTGACCCCGAGCTGACCGCCCGCGAGAACATCTATCTGAACGGCGCCCTGCTCGGCTATACCAAGGAGTTCATCGACGCCAACTTTGACGGCATTATCGAGTTCGCTGAGCTGCAGAACTTTGTCGATATGCCGCTTAAGAACTTCTCTTCGGGCATGGTGGCGCGTATCGCCTTTGCAATCGCGACGATTACCGAGCCCGATATTCTGATCGTTGACGAGACGCTGTCCGTCGGTGATGTGTTCTTCCAGCAAAAGTGTGAGGCCCGCATCCAGCACTTTATCCAGAGCGGCGACGTGACGGTTCTGTTCGTTTCGCACTCTATGGAGCAGGTTGAGCGCATCTGCCAGCGTGCCGTTTGGATTGAGAAGGGTGACCTTCGCATGGACGGCCCGGTCGATGAGGTCTGCAAGGCGTACCGCGAGCAGTTCAACTAGGTTATAATTACTTGCGCCTGACAGGCTTGTGCTTGCTTGGGCGTGCGGTTATTTGCTCCATTAGCTCAGTTGGATAGAGCAGGGGACTTCTAATCCCAAGGTCGACGGTTCGAATCCGCCATGGAGCACCATCGTTTATTAAGCCCAGACCGCTTGGTGGTCTGGGCTTTTTTCATCTTGTGTGTTGCTGGAGCCGAGCGCGAGCAAGCCGCTGCTGTTTGTTGGGGTTGGCATTTTACTTTTCGAGATGCTCTTTCAGCAGCTCCAACGCGTGGGCGTAGCCCTTCAGGCCCTCTCCGGTGATGGTGGCGAAGCAGGCCAGACGGGCGTAGCTCACCTGGCGGAAGTCTTCGCGGGTCTCGACTGCGCTAATGTGGACCTCCACAGCCGGGATGGCGACGGCTTTGAGCGCGTCCAGGATGGCCACGCTTGTGTGCGTGTAGGCGGCCGGGTTGATGACGATGCCGTCGACCTTTCCGTAAGCCTCCTGGATCTTGTCGACGATGCTGCCCTCGTGGTTAGACTGGAAGACCTCGACCTCGTCGAAGCCCTGTGCGGCACCCGCTTCCTGGCAGATCTGCACTAAGCGATCGTAGTTGTCGCTGCCGTAGATGCCTGGCTCGCGAATGCCGAGCATGTTGAGGTTGGGGCCGTTAATGACGAGTGCTTTCATGGTTGCTTCCTTTGCAGTTGAAAAACCACCACAAAGGTGCCTGCCCCCTTTGTGGTGGTTTTGGTTAGAGAGCGGGTGGGAGGGTGTCGAGGAGGGCATGGGCGGTGTTGGCGGCGCAGTCGCGTGAGTCGATGATGTAGTCGGCCCAGGCGCGGTAGCGCGGCATACGCTGCTCGGCCAGCTTGTCGATGCCGTCGCGCGCGGTGATGGGGCGGCCCTTGTGGGCGAGCTCGTCGAGCTTGCGGTTGAGCATCACGATTTGGCTGTTTTGGTGCAGCAGAGGGTAGTTCTCGTCGCGCGTAACCACGCCGCCGCCGGTGGAGAGCACCAAGCCGCTGCGCTTGGAGATGTCGGCCAGCGCTGCCGTCTCCTGCTCGCGGAAGGCCGCCTCGCCGCACTTGATGATAAAGTCGGCGCAGGGCATGCCCAGGCGCTCCTCGAGGGCGCGATCGAGATCGATGTGCTCGCGGCCCGTGAGCTGGGCGATCTGCTCGCCCACGCGGGTCTTGCCCGAGCCCGGCATGCCGATCAGCGCGATGTTCTGTTCGCGGCGTGACAGGCGCTCCGTTACGTCCAGGATCCTCTCGCGCGGGGTGGCTTTGCCGGTATAGCGCTCGACAGCTTGTGCCGCCTGGGCAACAAGCATAAGCAGGCCGCCGATGCAGGGGATGCCGCGGCGCTCGGCCTCGAGCATCAGGCCCGTGCGGGCGGGGTTGTAGACAATGTCGATGACGCCCTCGAGCGCATCGAGGCCTTCGAGCGTGCAAGGCGCGTCGGGGCAATGGGGGAACATGCCGGCGGGCGTGCAGTTGACGAGTAGGGAGGCGTCGGACTGCTGCGCGATATTGTCGTAGTTGACCTCGCTCGTGCGACCCACGGGTACGACGATGGCGCCCATGTCTCCCAGCACCATACTTGCCGTGGTGCCGGCGCCGCCGGTGGCACCGAGCACGAGGGCCTTCTTGCCGGCAACCTCAACGCCCAACTCCTCGACCAGGCACTGGAAACCGAAGTAGTCAGTATTATCGCCGTGCAGGCGGCCGTCGGGCAGGCGCGTGATGGTGTTGACGTTGCCCATGCGCTCGGCGAGCGGGCTCAGCTCGTCCAGGTATTCCATGACGGCGCGCTTGTAGGGGATGGTCACGTTGGTGCCCTCCCATTCGTCGCCCGTCATAAAAGCCTCAAGATCCTCGGGCTCGCGCTCAAAACGCACGTACTCAAGCCCCGCCAGCTCCTTGTAGATGGTCGGGGTGTAGCTGTGGCCCAGCACGCGGCCCAGCACGCCGTAGGGGCGGGTTGCGGCGGTATCGGTCATCTAGAGCACCTCCGTGTAGCTGCCAAAGTAGGTGAAGCTCTCGCATACGTCGTCGATCGAATCGAGCAGGTCGTCGAGGGCCTTGCTGCCAAAGGGACAGTCCAGGTCAAAGTAGAACATAAACTCAAAGTCGCGACCGGGGATGGGGCGGCTCTCGAGCTTGATGAGGTTGATGTTGAGTGCGTAGAAGCGCTCGAGCACGCGATAGAGGGCGCCCGGCTCGTTGGCCGTGGTGATCATGAGCGAGGTACGGTTGGCACCGGGATAGACGCGTGGCTCGCGGCTGATGACGACAAAGCGCGTGTAGTTGTTGTCCGAGTCCTGGATGTTGGACTCCAGCACCTCCAGGCCATAGAGTGCCGCGCAGCTGCGCGATGCGATGGCGGCAACATCGGTGCGGTCGGAATTGGCGACCATCTCGGCCGACATGGCGGTGTTGGGGTACTTGGTGGCGTGCAGGTCGTGGGACTCGATAAAGCCCGCACACTGGGCAATGGCTTGGCCGTGGCTGTAAACCTCGCGCACGTCGGCGAGCTTGGTGCCGGGCTTGACGAGCATGTTGTGGTCGATCTTGAGGCGAAGCGAGCGCACGATGTGGAAGTCGAACTGGGCGAGCAGGTCGTAGACGGCGTTGACCGAGCCGGCGGTGGAGTTCTCGATGGGCAGCACGCCAAACTCGCAGAAGCCGTCGCGCACAGCGCGCATAACGCCTTCGAAGGTCTCGAAAAACGCGATGTCGGGCACGTCGAAGAGTTTGCACGCGGCGATCTGGCTATAGGCACCTTCCACGCCCTGGCAGGCAACTGTGGCCGTTTGAGGGAAGGGCGTGTCAAAGGCTGCAGCCGTGGCGTGGGCCTTTTGCGAGACGGTGATGCCCTTGAGCTCGTTGATGTAGCGCTGCTGCTCGGCCTTGCTCATGCTCATAAGGAGGCGGAACAGGGTGATGGTCTGCGCCTCGTAGCGCTCGGGCGCGCGGCTGGCGAGGTTGTTGAGTTTTGAGCGCTCGCGGGCGGGGTCAAAGACGGCCTTGCCCATCTCGATCTTTGATTTGGCGACCTCGGTGGCAATGTCCATACGCTCGACAAAGCTATTGAGGAGCGTGGTGTCGATGCCATCGATGGTCTGGCGAATATCGGCAAGGTCCATGGAGGCCCCTTTCACGTAATGGCAGAGTTGACAGGCAACCCAGGTGAGTCGGGTTAGAGCTGGCCTGCGTCCTCGAGGAGGGCGTCCCAGATGGCCAGCGCTGCGGCTGCTTCGGCTACGGGGACAGCTCGGGGGACGATGCAGGGATCGTGACGACCGTGGACCGAGAGTTCGACATTTTCCATGGCGTCCATGTCCACGGTCTGCTGCTCGCGGCCGATGGAGGGCGTCGGCTTCACGGCCATGCGCCACATGACGGGCGCGCCGGTGGAGATGCCGCCCAAGATACCGCCGGCGTTATTGGACTCGACTTCGATCTTGCCGTTCTCGGCATCGATACGATACGGGTCGTTGTTCTCGCTGCCGCGCATGGCGGCCACGGCAAAGCCCATACCAAACTCCACGCCCTTTACGGCGGGAATGCCAAACGCGATGTGCGCGATGCGGTTCTCGATGCCGTCGAACATGGGGTCGCCGATGCCTGCAGGCAGACCGTAGATGCCGCACTCCACGATGCCACCGATGCTGTCGAGCTCGTCGCGCGCGGCCAGAATCTCCTCGCGCATGCGGCCGGCAGCAGCGGCGTCAATGCAGGGCAGGTCATTTGTAAGGATCGCCTTGCGGTCAGCCTCGCGATAGACCATATCATCCATGGGCAGGTCGGAGATGCCACCGATCTGCGCGACGTGCGCCATGACCTTGATGCCACGGGCCTCGAGTGCCTGCAGCGCAATACCGCCGGCGATGCACAGGGGGGCCGTCAGGCGGCCGGAGAAGTGCCCGCCGCCGGCGACATCGTGCATGTTGCGGTACTTCACACGCGCCGGGTAATCGGCATGTCCCGGACGGGGCTTGCGGCGCAGCTCGGAATAGTCCTTGGAGCGCGTGTTGGTGTTCTCAATGATCGCTGCGATGGGTGCGCCGGTGGTGTGTCCATCGACCACGCCGGCGATGATGTGTGCGGCGTCGGCCTCGCGGCGCTTGGTTGCGGTCTCGTCGCGACCGGGGGCGCGACGATCCAAAAAGGCCTGTAGCTGCTCCTGGTCAACGGCAATGCCAGCGGGTATGCCATCAAGCGAGCAGCCGATGGCGGGGGAGTGCGACTGGCCGAAGATGCTCAGGTGCAATACGTTGCCAAAGGTCGAGGACATGCTATTCCTCCTCGAGTGTGACCTTGCCGCCCAGCAGGCGGTAGTGGTCGAAGAAATCGGGATAGGACTTGTTGACAGCCTCGGCGCCGTGGATCACGACTTCGCCGGTGGCACGGCTCGCGGCGATGGCGGCCATCATGGCGATGCGATGGTCGTTGTGCGAATCGACCTCGCCGCCGGTAAAGGCATCGACGCCCTTGATGATGAGGTCGTCGCCGGCAATGCGCACCTGTGCGCCCAGCGCGGTGAGCTCGCGGGTGGTGGTGACCAGGCGATCGGATTCCTTGATGCGCAGGCGGGCGCAGTCGCGGATGAACGTGCGGCCCTGGGCCAGCGATGCCACGGCAGAGATGACGGGTACCAGGTCGGGAATGTCGTGGGCGCTCATCTCGAAGCCGGCGAGCTTGTCGGACTGCACGGTGGCGGCGTTGGTGGAGCGCACGATGCGGGCGCCAAAGCGCGAAAGCGCGGCGAGCACGTTGCGGTCGCCCTGCGCGGAGCTCAGCGATACGCCTTCCACGGTGATGGGGTCGGAGCCGATGGCGCCGGCGCACAGCCAAAAGGCCGCATTGGACCAATCGCCCTCGACGGCCACGCTGCCGGGCGTGCGGTACGAGCCGCTGCTCACTCGGAAGTTTGTGACCTCGGGCTTGCCATTCTTGGCGGGGATGCGCTCGACGTTGACCTCGACGCCAAAGGCCTTCATGGCCTGGATGGTCAGATTGATGTAGGGGCGGCTCTCGATGAGGCCGGTCACCTGCACGCAGGAGGGCTGGGCCAGCAGCGGGGCTGCCAGCAGCAGGCCCGAGATGTACTGCGAGCTCACGTTGCCCGGCAGCACAAAGGTGCCCGGGCGCATGCGGCCGCTCGTCTTGAGCGGAAAACCGCCCAGACCCTGTAGGTCGCAGCCGGCGGCGATGATCTCGTCCGAGAGCGGGGAGAGCGGGCGTGCGCCCAGACGACCCTGGCCCACAAAGGTGGCCTCTGCGCCCAGCGCGCAGGCGACGGGCAACATAAAGCGGAGCGTGGAGCCGCTTTCGCCGCAGTCAAGCGTTCCGCCGGCAAGGGCCTTGAGCAGGCCAAACTCAACACTCTTCATGGTGGGGTGTATCTGGAAGCCGTCCTCGACGGTCTCGATGCGAGCACCCAGGGCCGTAAGACAACGCACCGTGGCCTCGATGTCGGCGCAGGTGGTGTTACAGGTAACGTGCGTCTCGCCGTTGGCAAGCGCAGCGCAGATGATCAGGCGATGCGCCATCGACTTGGACGCGATGGCGGGAACGGTGCCCTTAAGCGGGGACGGGGTGATGCGGGCTAGCATGCGGATGCGTCTCCCTTCTGGCCGAGGCCCTCGGCAATGAGTTCGTGGAAAGTGGAAAGTGGCGTACGGTCGATGCTGCAGCGGCCAATGCCGTGAGGAATCACCAGGTCGATGGTGTCTCCCGCGCGTTTTTTGTCGTGGAGCGCCTCGGCAAAGACGGCATCTGCATCGAGGTCGCAGCGCGTCTTGAGGCCATGGCGGGCGCAGAGCTTCTCAATACGACCGGGCAGTGCAGCATCGCAAATGCCGTGCAGGGCCGCGGCGCGCGTGATGATGCCCATACCGATCGACACGCAGTTGCCGTGTCCGAGCTCAAAGTGCTCACAGGCCTCGACGGCGTGTCCGGCGCTGTGTCCAAAGTTAAGGAGCTTGCGCTGGTTAGTTTCGCGCTCGTCGGCGACGACCACGGCGCGCTTGATGTCGATATTGCGGGCGATGATGAGCGCTACGCGGGCCACATCGCGGTTGAGCAGCTCCAGCGTGAGCGGGGTCTTCTCCAGCTCGGCGAAAAGCTCGGGGTCGGCGATCACGGCGTGCTTGACGACCTCGCCGCATCCGTCGGCGAACTGCTCGGGCGTGAGGGTGGCCAGGCACCCCACGTCGGCGATAACAACACTCGGCTGCCAAAAGGCGCCGGCCAAGTTCTTGCCGGCAGCCAGGTCGATGGCGGTCTTGCCGCCCACCGACGAATCCACCATGGCGAGCAGGCTCGTCGGGATCTGCACAAACTTGCAGCCGCGCATGTAGGTGGCGGCCACAAAGCCCGCGACGTCGCCCACGACTCCGCCGCCGAGTGCCACGATCACGTCGGAGCGCGAAAGCTCGTGCTCGGCCACAAACTCCAAAATGGCAACATAGGTCTCGGCGCGCTTGTGTGCTTCGCCGGCCTCGAAGGTGTAGATGCTTACCTCGTAGCCTGACGCTTCCAGGCTCTGTTTGACAGGCATTTGGTAGAGCGGGCCCACGTTGGTGTCCGTCACGATGACGGCCTTGGTGCCGCCGGCAGTGGCGCGCACGAGCGGTCCCGCCTGCTCCAGCAAAAACGTGCCAACATGCACCTGGTAGGGGCGTGCAGTGTCGATATCGATGGTAATCGCCATAAGCTTCGGTCCTTTCGACCTGGCGTGATGGGTGGTCTAGTGGGAGGCCTCGTCATCGAGTGCGCGCTTGATGCGGTCGCCCTCGGCAAGGAGATTCTCCAGATAGCGCTGGTCGCGGTCCTTGAGCGCACGGCTGTAGGCGCCGAGCGACTCGATCAGGTGGTCGATCTCGAAGGCAAGCGCGTCGGCGTCGTCGATCATGAGCTCGGACCACATTTGCGGGTTGAGGTGCGCCACGCGGGTGAGATCGCGGTAGCTTCCGGCCGAAAAGCCGTGGTGGACCTGGGCGGTCGGGCTCTTGACGTAGGCGTTGGACACCACGTGCGCAAGCTGGCTCGTGAAGGCGATGACGCGGTCGTGCTCGGCGGCGCTGGTCACGCTGAACTTGCCAAAGCCCAAGGGGCGCACCATCTCGCGCACCTGGCCCAAAAGTTCCAGCTTGAGCGCGTCGTCCACCGCGGGCGGCACGAGCACGAGCGGAGCGCCCTGGAACAGGCCGGCGCGGGAGTGCGCATAGCCCGAGTACTGCGTGCCCGCCATGGGGTGCGCGCCCACAAAGTAAAAGCCGTGCTCGCGGGCAAGCTCAAAGGCGCGTTCGCACACGATGCCCTTGACGCCCACCGTGTCGATTACCACGGGGCCCATGATGGCGTCGGTGTCGGTGGCGTCGGCGAGCGCCTTGGCGTGCGTCTCGAGCCACTCGATGCAGGCCTCGGGGTAGCAGGCCAGGACGATGATGTCGCATTCGCCGAGTGTCTTGTCGTTGAGCTCTCCGGCGACAGTGCCCATGCTGGCGGCCGTCATGACATCGTCATCGGGGTCCCAGGCCAGCACGCGGACGCCCGCCTGTGCATATCCGCGGGCAAAGCTACCGCCGATGAGGCCAAGGCCGACGATGCCGGCGCACTTGGGGCCGCCCTGGTTAACGCGCGCGTTTCTCACCGTACCCATGGGCTACTCCATGGTCTCTTGGCAGACAACCTCGCGGATGGCTCGGATGCGGCGCATGGTGTCGTCGAACTGATCGGGGGTGAGGGCCTGGGCGCCGTCGGACCAGGCGCGGCTCGGCTCGTCGTGGACCTCGATCTCCAGGCCGTTGGCACCGCAGGCGGTCGCGGCGAGCGCCATGGGCTCGACGTAGCGGGTGTAGCCGGTGGCGTGGCTGGGGTCGGCGACGACGGGCAGGTGCGACAGGTGGTGCAGCACCGGCACGGCGTTGAGGTCGAAGGTATTGCGGGTGCGGGTCTCGAAGGTGCGGATGCCGCGCTCGCACAGGATGACGTTGTCGTTGCCCTCGCTCATGATGTACTCGGCGGCCATGAGCAGCTCATCGATCGTGCCGGACATGCCGCGCTTAAGCAAGACCGGAGTCTTGGTCTTGCCGACCTCTTTGAGCAGAGGGAAGTTCTGGGCGTTGCGGGCGCCGATCTGCATGACGTCGATCTTCTTGTCCAGGAAGACCTGCACGTCGCGTGGGTCCATGATCTCGGTGACGATCGGCATGTCGAGCTCGGCAGACGCCTCGCACAGCAGGTCGAGGCCGGCAGGGCCCATGCCCTGGTAGGCGTAGGGGGAGGTGCGGGGCTTGTAGGCACCGCCGCGCAGCATCGTGGCGCCGGCGGCCTTTACGCGACGTGCGATGCGGATGAGGTTCTCGCCCTCGACGGAGCAGGGACCGGCGATGACCTGGAACTGGTCGCCGCCGATCTTGACGCCGTGGCCGCAGTCGATGACGGAGTCCTCGGGGTGGAACTTGCGGTTGGCGCGCTTGAACGGCTCCGAGACGCGCTGCACGCGCTCGACGACATCCATGGACTCGAGCAGGAACGGGTCGATCTTGGTCGTATCGCCCACCAGGCCGATGATCGTCTCGTTCTCGCCGCGCGAGACGTCGGTCTTCAGGCCTTTTTTCTCAATCCAGCTGACGATATGGCCGACGGCCTCGTCGCTGGCGCTCTGCTTTAAAATTGCAATCATGGTGTGCCTCTCACCTCGATGGATAACTTTTGCAAAAACGGCCCGCATCGCGAGCCGTGTATATATGGTGCATGAGAGTTTATACTATCTGACTCGCTTTTGCCTTCTAAAGTGGGCCGTTGCGCCGCGTCTTCCTCGGAATTGCAAAGCTTTTTCTTTTATTTTGATAGCCCGTGGTGCACTTGGGTATAATGCCAACCGTTGGCCCTATTAGCTCAGGGGATTAGAGCGTCTGCCTCCGGAGCAGAAGGCCGTTGGTTCGAATCCAACATGGGGCACCATCGAACGTAAGACCGTCCGAACCTCGCATGGTCCGGGCGGTCTTCTTATACCGACGCGACGTGATGGGACGTGGTATGGCAGCAACGGATATCGAGCGCGGACTCTCAACCGCCGAGGTCGAGGAGCGTATCGCCGCCGGTAAAATCAACCGCAACATGGAACTCAAGACCAAGTCGGTCAAAGAGCTCATCATCGAGAACCTCTGCACGCTGTTCAATTTGATCAACGTGATCTTGGCTTTCCTGGTCATTTTGACCGGTTCGTTTAAGAATCTGACGTTCCTGTTCGTGGTGTTCTTGAACACCGCTATTGGCGTCATTCAGTCCATGCGTTCCAAGAAGATGGTCGATAAGCTCACGCTGCTGACCTCCAAGAAGGCCATCGCGGTGCGCGATGGCGCCGAGGTGGAGCTCGACCTGGACCAGATCGTGCTCGACGACATCATCCGCCTGGGGCGCGGCGACCAGATTCCCGCTGACGCCGTGGTGGTTTCGGGCGAGGCGCTCGTGAACGAGAGCCTGCTGACGGGCGAGAGCGACCTTATTAAGAAACAGCCCGGTTCCGAGCTCATGAGCGGCAGCTTTATCGACTCGGGCCTGCTGCGCGCCCGCGTGATCCATGTCGGCGCCGACAACTACGTGGCCAAAATTAATAACGAGGCCAAGTACGTCAAAAAGGTCAATTCCGAGATCATGAACGCGCTTAACGCCATCGTGCGCTTTGCGAGCATCATCATGATTCCGCTTGGCCTGGCTCTGTTCGCCTCGAGTGTAAGTGGGCTGTGGGATGCCGCGGGAACCCCGGGCGATAGCGCGCTTTCGTGGTGCTTCTCCGAGCTGTTGGCTGGTCATGTGCCTTCGTCGGCGCTGCTGTCCACGGTGGGCGCCCTGCTGGGCATGATCCCGCAAGGCCTGGTGCTGCTGACCTCGTCGGTGCTCGCCATCGCCACGGTGCGCCTGGCCCGCCGCAAGGTGCTGGCGCAGCAGCTCTACTGCATCGAGACGCTCGCGCGCGTCGACGTGCTGTGCCTGGACAAGACGGGCACCATCACGTCGGGTCGTATGGAGGTCGAGGGCACCTACCCGCTGCCTGTTGAGGGTGTTGGCTTTGGCGTGGACTCGGAGGAGGCGGCTGTTCCCGTCGATACCACAGTGCTCGATTTTGCGCTGGCTAACGTCGCGCGTGCGACTTCGGCCGATGCCAACGAGACCTGCCAGGCGCTGCTCAACTATTACGCCGATCGCCCGGTCGAGGTGTCTGAGCCGCTGTCGGTCATTCCGTTCTCGTCGTCTAAAAAATGGAGTGGCGCTTCTTTTGCGCAGGGCTCCTATGTGATGGGTGCCGCGCAGTTTGTGCTCTCTGATCGTGTGTTTTCGCAGGTCGAGAACCGTGTCGCCGAGCTTGCCGATACCTGCCGCGTGCTCGTGGTGGCGCGCGTGGACGGCTTTACGCCCGATGGGGATATGGTGGGCGAGGCCGAGCCCGTGGGCTTTGTGACCATCCGCGACGAGATTCGTACCTCGGCGGCCGAGACCATCGGCTACTTTAACGAGCAGGGCGTGACCCTCAACGTGATCAGTGGCGACGACCCGCGTACGGTGTCGTCGATCGCGCGCGTGGTGGGCGTGCCGGGGGCGGACGCTTATGTGGACGCCACGACGCTCGATACACCGGCCAAGCTTGATGCCGCAGTGGACCGCTACCATGTCTTTGGTCGTGTGACCCCGCAGCAGAAGCGCGAGCTCGTGCAGGCGCTCAAGCGCCGCGAGCACACCGTGGCCATGACGGGCGACGGCGTCAACGACGTGCTGGCGCTCAAGGAGGCCGACTGCTCCGTGGCCATGGCGGCCGGCTCCGATGCCGCGCGTAACGTGGCCGAGATCGTACTCGTCGACAACGACTTTGCCTCGATGCCCGCCGTGGTGGCCGAGGGCCGTCGCTCCATCAACAACCTGCAGCGTTCGGCCTCACTGTTCCTGACCAAGACGCTGTTCTCGATGGGCCTGGCGGCGCTGTGTATCGCGCTGCCGCCGTACCCCTTCGAGCCCATCCAGATGACGCTCATTAACTTCTTCTGCATCGGCGCGCCGGGCTTTGTGTTGGGCCTGGAGCCCAACAATGCTCGTGTGAAGGGTGCGTTTTTGAGCAACGTACTCAAGCGTGCACTGCCGACGTCGATTGCGGTCATTTTGGCTGCGGCGCTCGATATCTTTGTGGCGCGCGTGTTTGGCTTTAGCCAGCTCACGCTGTCTACGATGTGCCTGCTTACGTCGTGCGCGGCGAGCGTCAGCCTAATCTGGCGCATCTCGCAGCCTCTCACGCCCTTACGTGTGGTGCTCTTTGTGTTTGTAGTCGCCGGCATCCTGGTGGGCGTTATCGGATTCCCGGAGCTGCTGTCTATTGCCAACCTGTCGATGGGCCAGATGGTTATCTTGGCTGTTATCGTGGTCTTTACCTGCTCGGTGTTCTTTAAGCTCGCCACGATGATGGATTCGCTCAAGCCGCGTCGTCGTCATGCCGCAACTGGTTTTGGCCGCGGTGTGCGCGTCCGCCTGGGTCGCGGTGGCGGCAAGGTGAGCTCGACGGGCTCGACGGCCGAACGTTTTGCCAAGCGCGTCGTCGCCGACATGGCGCAGCGCCGCGAAGATCGCACCGCTCGCGAGGCCGAGGCCCGCGCACTCGAGGGCGTGGCCCAGGCCCAGCCCAAGAAAAAGAAGAGTACCGGAGCTAAGCGCTCTCGTGTGACCAAGTCCGCCCAAGGCATCAAAGTCTCGATGCCAAGCAAAAAGAAGAAGTAGCTACGCGCCCTGGCGATGTTGAATTGGTGCCTTGTTCCTGTGGGGCCGTGGCGATGTTATGCTCTAACCTCGATTGTTTGAATTGCTTCGAAAAGAGGATGCCGTGATCTGCCCGCATTGCCTTAAGACTATCGAGGACGGCGCCTCGTTCTGCCCCTACTGCAACGCCTATGTGGGTCCGGGCGATGGTCCCGAGCACACCGAGTTCGTGTTCTGTGAGGGCTGCGGTGCCCGTCTTTCTCCGCATGATCGCACGTGCCCAAAATGCGGACGCCCTGCTCCGGGTATCCTCTCCGAGGACGCGGCCGCATCCGACCTGGCAGCGGGCCGCACGGCGGGCTTTCCGCGCCTAACGCAAGAGCAGATCGATACCGAGGTGCCTCATGCGCCCGCCTCGGCTGCCGCGGTTCTTTCGGACGCCGCCGATCCTAACGAGACCTGCGTGCTGCCGGCTTTCGATAAGGATTTCGGTATCCCCAAGGTCGATATTCACACGCCCGTTTCCCTGCATGACGATGCTCAAAAACCCAAGCGCAAGGTGCATCCCGACGAGGACGCCTATCACAAGCACAAGCGTCATATCCCCAAGCCGCTCATCGTCATCGCGGTCCTTGCCGTCGTTTGCGGCGGTGCCTATTGGTTCGTGACGGCCGATCCCATGGGTGTCATGCCTGCCTTCTACGACCAGTTTGGCCAGGCTGCGCAGACGACCTTCCCCACGCGCCAAAAGGGCGAGGCGACTGAGGACGATACCAAGCAGGACGATTCTGCCGAGGTGGTCCAGGAAGAAACCGTGCTCACCGATGATCAGCTCTATACCAGACTCGACGGTCTGTATCAGACCATCGTGTCCTACGGTGATGAGGACCAGATCGGCGAGGTCATCGATTCCTTTAACAACGGCTATCTCCGAACGCCGCTGTCCACCCGCCAGGAGCTGTCGCAGAGTGCCTACGCCCTGCGCGACCAGATCAAAAAGACGCAAGATGAGCTTAACAACCTTAAGTATCAGGACGATACGGTCTATGCGGACGACATCGCCCACTTAAAGCAGCTTGCCGAGTGGATGTACGAGCGTGTCGACGTGATCTGCCAGAGCTGGGATATCTCGCTGGCCATTCCCGATGGCGAGTCGATGAGTTCCCACCAAAGCGAGATCCTGGCGCCCATCGCACAGGGCGGCAACAGCGCGCTGAACCAGTACGACGCCAATGTGGGCTCCTGGAAGCCGCAGCAGCGTTCCCAAAATTAGTTCGCCATAGTCGGCATAACCTACGTGCGCAATTGATGTAAGCGCATGCTTATTGCTACAATTCGTACAAATATGCTTTAAACGCACGAGGAAGGAACCACATGTTTGGTTTTAAGAAAGAGCTCTACACGCCCGAGTATCAGCTTGCCGGCGACGAGTGCGCCGTTATCGAGACGTCGAAGGGTACCATCAAGGTCAAGTTTGACGGCGAGGGCGCTCCCATTCATGTCGCGAACTTCTGCGAGCTTTCCACGATGGGCTTCTATGATGGCCTTAAGTTCCATCGCTATGTGCCCGGTTTTGTCATCCAGGGCGGCGACCCCAATACCCGCGATATGTCCGGCGCCGACGTCGCCGCTGGTCTTGAGGGCCCCGACGGCATGCCCGGTACCGGTGGCCCCGGCTACTGCATCAAGGGCGAGTTTGCCACCAATCCGCGCAACAGCCATGTCGATGGTGCCCTTGCCATGGCACGCTCCATGGACCCCGATTCCGCGGGTTCGCAGTTCTACTTCTGCCTGGGCGCCCAGCATAACCTCGATTCCGGTTACACCGTCTTTGGTACCACGGTCGAGGGTCTCGATGTGATTTCGCAGCTGCGTGCCGGCGACGAGATCGTCCATGTCGAGATCGTTCACGAGTAAAGGGGACTTCCTTGAATAGCCAGCTGATCCAACAGGGCCGCGCCGCTTACCGCGCGGGTGATTTTTCCGCTGCAGCCCAGATGCTTGGGGCGGCAAAGACTCCCGATGAGATTATGGGCGAGGCCGATCACCTTCGTGGCAACGCCTTGATGCACCTGGGCATGTATGCCGAGGCCGCCGAGGCTTATGCTGCCGCCCTCAACGACGGCACCTACGGCAAGCGCGGCGCGCTGCTCACCAACCGCGGCAAGGCGCTCGCCGCCGTGGGCGACTACACGACGGCCGCCCAGGCGTTCTCTGGTGCTACGCAGGATGCTTCCTATGCCACGCCGTTCAAGGCCTATCTGGGCCTGGGCAATGCGCTGTTCCAGTCGGGCGATTATGCCAACGCGGGTACTGCCTTCCGTCAGGCTGCCATCGACGGCGCCAATCCGGCTCCTGCCGCCGCACTGGGCGAGCTTGGTCGTTGCTTCATTAAGCTCGGCCGTCCGGCGGATGCCGTGGAGACCTACCGCACGGCTATCGACTTTGCCGGCCCCCGCGACGACACGCGTGCGCTCAACGCCGGCATGGGTCAGGCACTTTCTGCCGCCGGCCGCCCCTCCGACGCACTCGACGCCTTTAACGCCGCTACTGCCGATGGCATCTACCAGCTCACCTCCGAGCAGGCCGATGAGCTTGCCCGCGTGCACGATTCGCTTGCCGCGCTGTCTGCCCAGACGGCTATGGCCACGGCTCCGGCGCCCGCGATGGACGCTCCTGCCGTCGATCCGCTCGATCCTACGGGCGCGACCGGTCAGTTTATGCCCGATCCCTCGGACACCGGCTTCTTTACGCTGTCCGAGTCCGAGATGGTCCAGCAGGACCGTCAGGATCGTAAGCAGGCCAAGGTCCGTCGTCGCCATCGCCACACGGGTCTCAAAGTCTTCATCGTGCTGCTTCTGCTCATCTTGATTGCTGCGGGCGGTCTGGGCTTTGCCTACACGCGCGGCTTTGGCTTCCCCTCGCAGGAGTCGGTTATCACCGATCTGTTCCAGGCTGCCGGCGACGGTGACACCGCAAAGGCCGAGTCTTGCCTGGCCTCGAGCCTGTCCGAGGACGCCAAGTCGATGATCATCTCCTCGATTCCGCAGGGCGCCACCGTGTCCGTCGAGGGCATGGATCAGTCCATGACCGAGACGACCGCCAAGGTTAAGGCATCGCTGTCCAAGGGCGGCGAGCAGGAGTACACCGTCAAATTCGTGCGCTCTGACAACCATATCGGCTGGGCCGTTTCCTCGCTCGATATGGATTTCTCGGCTGCTGACAACCAGTAGTGACCTTATGGGATTTAGCTTTGCCCGGCGCTTCACCGCAAGTGAGGTGCCGGGCTTGCGCTAGTATCATGAACTAGTAGTTTTCCAGCAATCATCCAACACATCAGGAGTTGCGTTGTTTTCTTTGATGGATATGTTCTTCGGTAGCTATGCGGGCGATCTTGCCATCGACCTCGGCACCGCAAATACGCTTGTCTCCGTGCGCGGCAAGGGCATCGTCATCCGCGAGCCCTCTGTTGTCGCCATCGACAAGAACGACGAGCGCATCCTGGCGGTCGGTATCGAGGCAAAGCGCATGCTCGGCCGTACGCCCGGCAACATCGTGGCCGTTCGTCCCCTGAAGGACGGCGTCATCGCCGACTTCGATGTTACCGAGGCCATGCTTCGCTACTTTATCGACAAGGCGTCCGAGAAGCGCTATCCGTGGACCCCGCGTCCGCGCGTTGTCGTCTGCGTTCCTTCCGGCGTCACGTCGGTCGAGAAGCGAGCTGTCTTTGAGGCCACGATCCAGGCCGGTGCCCGCCAGGCCTATCTGATCGAAGAGCCTATGGCCGCCGCTATCGGCGCCGACCTGCCCGTCGAGGAACCCACCGGCTCCATGGTCATCGACATCGGTGGCGGTACCACCGAGGTCGCTGTTATCGCTATGGGCGGCATCGTCGTCTCGCAGTCCATCCGTATTGCCGGTGACGAGTTCGACCAGGCCATCCTCACGCACGTTCGCGATGCCTACAACCTGGCCATCGGCGAGCGTACGGCAGAGGACATCAAGATCAAGGTCGGTTCCGCCGTGCCGCTCAAGGACGAGCTCGACGTCGAGGTCAACGGCCGCGACGTGATCACCGGTCTGCCCAAGACCGTGCGCATCGAGAGCGAGGAGATTCGTCGCGCACTCAACAAGCCACTCGACGAGATGGCCAAGGCCGTCAAGGACGCACTCGACGCTACGCCTCCCGATCTTGCCTCGGACCTTATGTACTACGGCATTTTGCTGACCGGTGGCGGTGCGCTGCTGCGCGGTCTCGACGTGCGCCTGCGCGATGAGACCGGTGTTTCGGTCAACGTCAGCCCCACGGCGCTCGATAATGTCGTTAACGGCTGCGCCCGCGTGCTCGAGGCCAATGCGTTTGATGGCGGCTTCGTCCAGACCAATGCTTAATTTCCAAAAGGTGGATTCCATTTGGCACGATCTTCGGGTTTCTCCACAAATCTGAATACCAAGCGACAATCAACGGGTATGCGCCCGTTGATTGTTTTCAGCCTGATTTCGGTGTTGCTGCTCACGTTTTACATCCGCGAGGGCGAGGCAGGGCCGATTCATGCCGTGCGTTCGGGCGTAACGACGATTACCTCTCCGGTGCGCTTTGTGGGCTCGGCTGTGGCGGCTCCCTTCAATGCGATTGGCAACGTGTTCTCTAACCTAACGGCGTCGCAGGACACGCTCGACGAGCTCAAGAAGCAAAATGAGGAGCTGACCTCTAAGGTCGCCGAGCTTTCTGAGGCTCAAAAGACCGCTGAGCGTCTGGAGGGGCTGGTCGGCCTGCAGTCGACCTACAACCTCAAATCGACCGCAGCTCGTATCGTTGGTGCCTCGGGCGATGCCTGGACCTCGACCGTCACGATTGATAAGGGTTCTGCCGACGGGCTTACCATCAACATGCCTGTGACGAGTTCGGCCGGTGTTATCGGCCAGATCATCGAAGTCTCGGCCAAAACGTCCACCGTGCGCCTGATTGGCGACGAGAACTCCGGCGTATCCGCCATGGTGCAGGACACGCGCGCCCAGGGCATGCTGCAGGGTCAGGCTGACGGCACGCTGCGTCTTGAGTACGTGAGCGTCGACTCCGATGTTAAGGTTGGCGACATCATCGTGACCTCGGGCATCGGTGGCGTGTTCCCCAAGGGTCTACCGCTCGGCACCGTCTCGTCGGTTGAGAAATCGGCAAACGACGTGTACTACACCATTGTGGTGCGCGCTCAGACCACGGCCGAGAACAACGAGGAAGTGCTGGTCATCACCTCGCTGACCGACGAACAATCGGCCTCGGATGAGGACGTGAGCACGGCCAACAGCACGCCGCAGGGAACGTCGCGCGACGCTGCGACCAAGACGAAGGACGAGAGCTCGGATGACAGTTCCGACACGTCCGAGACGACCGATTCTGGCTCGAGCGAATAGGGGGCATGTCCATGGATCTACACGAGCAGGGGATGAGCTCCCGTACGTTTGTGATCGCCGCCATCGTGTGCGTGCTGCTGCAGGCAGGCCTGGCACCGCAGATCTCCATTGCGGGCGGTCGCGTCAACTTCATGATTATCCTGGTGTGCCTAAGCGTGTTCTCGGGCGACCCGACCCGTGCCGTCGTGTGCGGTTTTTGCAGCGGCTTGTTTTATGACCTGTCCGCTGCCGTGCCGGTGGGCGTTATGTCGCTCCTGCTGACCGTGGGCTCTTTTGCCCTGGTGCACAGCGCCGTCGGTCAGACGGGCGGTACTCCGAGTGCGCGCGGCATCACCGTGGGCGCCTTTGCGCTCGTCATTAATGTGATCTACAGCATCATCTTGCTGTTTATGGGTTTGGAGACGAGCTTTGTCGTGGCGATCTTTGGGCATGCGTTGCCGTCTTCGATCCTGACGGGTCTGGTTGCCATTCCGTTTTTGATGTCCGGCGTCGTGCCGCAGTCCGGCTATGGATTCTCCGCACGTGGCGGACGCCAGACGGGTATGCGCTTTAAGCCCAAGACCCGCAAGCTCAAATAGGGGAGGCCCGTAGATGTCTTCCCAGATGACGGTTATTATCGCCGGTATCGTGCTGGTTGTGGCCATCGTGGTCGCGCTGGTCGTCATGCGTCGTGGCGATTCCCGTTTTACCTACGATACGCAGCATGGAACGGCCCCGCGCGCCACCGAGGGCGAGGGCAATACCGCGTCGACCGCCTTTAAGGGCCGCTTTTCCATCCTCACCACGGGTGTGGGCGCGATGTTTGCGGCGCTTGCCGTCAAGCTGTGGGGCATGCAGATGGTCTCATCGGACTATTACGAGAAGCAGGCCAATAGTAATCAGACTCGCACCGTTACAACACCCGCTGTGCGCGGTCGCATCCTCGACCGCAATGGCGTGGCGCTTGTCCAGAACCGTCCCTCACTTGCTGTCGTGGCCTACCGCGACCTTGCCGAGGATGAGGTTCTGGTTCGCCATCTTGCCAACGTGCTTGGAATGCCTTACGTGGCGGTCCTTCGTAATATTCAGGACAATACAGAGGGCGCTCAGAGCCTGCATACCATCGCGACGGACGTCCGTCGCTCCACGGTTGCCTATATTCAGGAGCATGCCGGCGAGTTCCCGGGCGTCAAGATTGCCGAGCGTACCGAGCGCCAGTATCCATATGGCGAGACGGCATGCCATATCTTGGGCTATACCGGCACCATTACCTCCGAGCAGCTCGAGGCCCAGAATAAGAAAACCTCTGGCGATGATGATGCTTCTGCTGGCAAGATTACGTACCAGTCGGGCGATATCGTGGGCCAGGCGGGCGTTGAGAGCTACTACGAAAACCTGCTGCAGGGTATTCGTGGCGAGCAGACCGTCAAGGTCGATGCCTCGGGCAATGTGACCGGTCAGGCCGGCGCCGTGCCCGCGAAGGCCGGCTCTGACATTAAGCTCACGCTCGACCTTAAGATCCAGCAGGCCTGCGAGACGGCGCTGGCGAGCGCTATCGAGCTTGCCAAGACCACTGGCTACAGCAATGCCGGCAACGGCGCTGTAGTGTGTCTCGATCCCAACAATGGCGAGATCCTGGGCATGGCGAGCCAGCCCAAGTTCGATCCGTCCGTCTTTATCGGCGGCGTCTCAAATGACGTGTGGACCGAGCTCAATGATGACAAGGGTTCCCACCCGCTGCTCAACCGCGCCATTAGCGGACAGTACATGTCGGCCTCGACCATCAAGCCGCTCTCGGCACTGGCCGGTCTTGAGTTTGGAACCTACACGTCGGGGCAGACGACCAACTGCACGGGTTATTGGACGGGTCTGGGCAAGTCGTGGGGCAAGTACTGCTGGCTGCATTCCGGCCACGGCACCATGACGCTGCAGTCGGGTATCGCCAACTCGTGCGACCCTGTCTTCTACGACATGGGCAAGGCGTTCTTTTATGACGAGCAACATCCCGAGGGTCTGCAGGAGGTCTTTCGTCGCTGGGGTCTAGGCAAGACCTGCGGTATCGATCTGCCGAGTGAGGGCGCGGGCCGTATTCCCGATGCCGAGTGGAAAGAGTCGTACTTCACCGACGCATCTGCCGAGGACCGCAAGTGGAATGCCGGCGATATGACCAACATTGCCATCGGTCAGGGTGACATCCTGGTGACGCCCCTGCAGATGGCGTGTGCCTATATGGGTCTTGCCAACGGCGGCAAACAGTACGTGCCTCACGTGTTTTTGTCTGCCGTGTCGCGCGATGGCGACGGCGATGCCTATAAGTACAACGGCAAGGGCAAGAAGAAGCGCCTGGAGGCCAAGATCAACAGCGATTCGGATTTGGCTCTTGTTCGCAACGGCATGCACGACGTGATTTACACGGCATCGACGTCCCTGGCGGCTCACTTTGGCACCCTGACGCCGCAGGTATACGGCAAGTCGGGCACGGGCGAGAAAAGTGGCGAGGATGAATACGCGTGGTTCTGCGCCTATGCACCGGCCGATGACCCCAAGTATGTCATCGCTACCGTCCTGGAGCAGGGCGGCGGTGGCTCAGATACCGCGATGCATGTCGTGCGCGACGTGCTCGGCGTGATTTATGACGAGCCCGATACCTCTTCGGCCTCGGGCGATTCTTCGGTTCGATAGGAGGTTGCGATGGATTTTTCTCCGGCGGATCTGTTCCGTTCAACCAAGACCGGCTCTCGCAGCAGCCTGGACCGCGTCAACAAGCAACTTTCGGCCTCGCGCGGCACGTTTCGCCAAAAGGTGCATATCGGTGTGCTCGTGGCTACAGTGGCGCTCGTCGCCTACGGTGCCATCATTATCTGGTCGGCTTCGCAGTTTAAGGCCGATGCTTCGTTCTCACGCCATCTGCTGGGAATTGGCATCGGAGCGGTGCTGGCGGTGCTCGTCTGGCGTACCGACCTTCGCGGTATTTCCAATTTCTCGACGGCGTTGCTCGTCATCGACCTGATCGTGATCTTCTCGCCCAAGATTCCGGGTCTGTCCTATACGGGCGGTCTGGGCATGACGGGTTGGATCAAGATTCCCGGTATCGGCTTGACATTCCAGCCGGTTGAGCTTGCCAAGCTCATCACCATCTTCTTTATTGCTACGCTTGGTTCGCAGTATAACGGTCGCATCGATACCGTTCGCGACTACGTCAAGCTCTGCGGCATGCTGTCTATTCCGTTTTTGGCCGTCGTTGCCATGGGTGACCTGGGCTCGGGCCTGGTCGTGCTGGTTTCGGGCGCCATCGTCATTTGTATGAGCGGTGCGCGCCGCGAATGGGTGCTGTCGACCCTGGCCCTGCTCGTGGGCCTGGTGGCCCTCGTCCTGGCGCTCGATTCGGTCTTTGATTCGTTGCTCGGCCACGATGTGCTCATCAAGCAGTATCAGATGAACCGTCTGACGGTCTTTATCGACCCCGATAATGCCGATTCGGATGATGCCTACAACCTGCAGCAGTCGCTTATCGCCGTTGGCTCGGGCGGCTTCTTTGGTAAGGGTTTGGGCCATGCGACGCAGTCGGCCGGCGGCTTTCTGCCTGAGTTCCACACCGACTTCGTCTTCGCCTTCCTGTCCGAGACCTTTGGCTTTTGCGGTTCCTTTTTGCTCCTGTGCCTCTACGTTCTGCTGATCTTTTCGACGATTCGCGTCGCCTTTAAGTGCGAGTCGCTGTTTTTGCGTCTTTCGTGTGTGGGCATCGTTGGCATGTGGGCGTTCCAGACTTTCGAAAACATCGGCATGTGCATCGGCATGATGCCGATTACCGGTATTCCGCTACCGTTTATTAGCTTCGGTTCGTCTTCGATGATGATTCAGCTGCTGACGGTGGGTATCGTACAATCCATATGGCGGCATCGTTCGGGCGCCGCGTAACCGCTGGAGGGGTTTGCTATGAAAATTCCCGTAGATAAGCTGACCCGCGCTTTTAAGATGGGCGCGTCCGTTAAGAAGGATTCCGATACGCCGGTGCGCGTCTCGGTCTATCTGGATTCGTCCGCCTCGCGCTTTCTGGCCGAGACGGTGCGTGACGCCTTTGTGCCGCAGACGACCTCGGGCATTGTGCGCGTCGAGCGTCTGGGGGAGGAGCGAATTGCTCCAAAGACCGATACCGATGTGGTGCTGGTGCTCTCGTGTGGTTCCGACCGCTTGGAGAGTGCCGTGCAGGAGCTCGTGATCGCCGGCGCGCCCGTGTGCGTGCTTGCCGAGTCTGCTGTGGAGGTGCCGTTTATCGAGGAGTCCACGCCCATGCTCGGCGTGGTAGCGGCAACCGATAAGACGTATCTGCTCGAGACGCTTGCCCGCTGGATTCTCGATCGCACCGACAAGGAAACGGCTTTTGCGGCGAACTTTGCCTTCATGCGCATCGCGGCGGCCAACCGTATCATCACCTCGTGCGCGCTCACCAATATGGCGACCGGTGCACTGGTGTTTTTGCCGGGCGCCGATTATCCCGTTATGGCGCTGGCGCAGGTGGGCATGCTCTTTGATCTCGCTGCCGTCTTTGGACGCGGCATTAAGCCTGAGCGCGGCTACGAGGTCGCGGGCGTGCTTGCCGGCGGTCTTGTGATCCGCGCGGTCACCCGCGCACTCGTCAAGCAGACGCCGCATATTGGGTTTGCCGTCAAGGCGCTCACTGCTGCCGCGGGCACCTATGGCATGGGCCGTGCGCTCGTTTCGCTCTACGAGCGCGATGTCGACTACAGCCGTGCCAACGAGGTGGTCACTGCCACGTTCTCCCGCGTTCGCGATCTGGTGACCACGGTCGCGGGCGCTACCCGTCCTATGGCGTCCTACCAGGACGCATCCGATCTCGCTGCTTAGGGGTTTTCCGTTGCGCGTTGCATACCAAGACTGTTTTCATTTAATTGAGCCGCTGCTCGCCAAGGTCGAGAAACCGAGCCGCTATATCGATCACGAGTGGGGCACGCTTTCCAAGGCCGATGCCGACTACCGTTGCTGCCTGATCTATCCGGATGTGTACGAGGTCGGTCTGCCCAACCAGGGTATCGCCATCCTCTACAACATCCTTAACCAGGCCGAGGGCATCTCCTGCGAGCGTGGCTATGTGCCGTGGCCCGATATGGGTGACGCTATGCGCGAGGCGGGCATTCCGCTGCTCTCGCTCGAGGGTGCAGCGCCGGTCGCTTCGTTTGATATCGTCGGTCTGCATGTGCCGCACGAGATGGCGGTGACGAACTTCCTCGAGGCACTCGACCTCGCTGGCATTCCACTGTTGGCGGCCGACCGAGGCGAAGACGACCCCATCATCATTGCCGGCGGCCCCTCGGTGTACAACCCAGAGCCGTACGCGGCCTTCTTCGATGCCATTCTCATCGGCGAGGGCGAGGAATCGCTGCTCGAGACCTGCCAGCTGCATCGCCGCCTGCGTGACGAAGGGGTCCCGCGCGCGCAGATTGTCGAGCAGCTTGCATCCATTGCCGGCAACTACGTGCCGTCGCTCTATGAAGTTCGTCACGACGAGCCCTGCTCGCCGCATGGCTACACCGTGCCGCGTGAGGGCAAGGATGCGCCGACCGTGGTCTACAAGCGCGTCGTCGAGGATTTCGGCGCCACGAATCCGCTGTCGCAGTCGTGCGTGCCTTATGCGCAGCTGGTCCACGACCGCCTGTCTATCGAGATCCTGCGCGGCTGCGCCCGCGGCTGTCGTTTTTGCCAGGCCGGCATGACGTATCGCCCGGTGCGCGAGCGCTCGGCCGACCAGATCGTCTCGTCGGTGATTCAGGGTCTGGAAAAGACCGGCTATGACGAGGTGTCGCTGACCTCGCTCTCCACGACCGACCACTCCTGCATTCGCGACGTGCTCGGCAGGCTCAACCGCCGCCTGGAGGATACGGGTATTCGCGTGTCTATTCCGTCGCAGCGCCTGGATTCGTTTGGCGTGGATATGGCCGAGTCGGTCGCCGGCGAAAAGAAGGGCGGACTGACGTTCGCGCCCGAGGCCGGCAGCCAGCGCATGCGCGACATCATTAACAAGAACGTGACCGAGGAGGACCTGGACCGTGCGGCCAAGGCGGCCTTCGAGGCCGGCTGGAACCGCATGAAGCTCTACTTTATGATGGGCCTTCCCGGCGAGCGCGATGAGGACATCGTGGCCATCGCCAATCTGGCCGATCACGTGCTGGAGCTCGGTCGTTCCGTGGTGCCCAAGGCTCGTCGCGGCTCGATCTCGGTGTCCATCTCGGTTTCGGTCTTTATCCCCAAGGCTGCCACGCCGTTCCAGTGGTGCCCGCAGCTCGACTACGACGACGTCAAGCGTCGCCAGAAGTTGCTTATCACGAGCGTTCGCAACCGTGCCGTCCGCGTGCATTACCACGATGCCGAGACCTCGCTCATCGAGGCCGCGCTTTCCCGCGCCGGTCGTGACATGACGCCCGTCATCATCGATGCTTGGCGCTCGGGCTCTCGCTTTGACGCCTGGGTAGAGCATTTCTCGCTCGATAACTGGAAGGAAGCTGCTGCCAAAAACGGCATCGACCTCAATGAGCTCGTGCACCTGCCCTACGAGTTGGACTGGCGCCTGCCGTGGGAGCACGTGAGCCCCGGCTGCACGCGCGGCTTCCTCGAGCGCGAGTACCGTCGCTCGCTCGAGGGCGTCACGACTCCCGACTGTACCCGCACGTCGTGCACCGGCTGCGGGATCTGCCCCACGCTCCACGCCAAGAATGTATTGATGGGTGATCGCGCATGAGTGAGCGCCTGACCGACAACCCCTCGCTCTTTAGGCTTCGTGTTCGCTATGGCAAGCGCGATCGCCTTAAGTACCTGGGCCATCTCGAAGTAATCCATACCATTGAGCGCATCGTGCGCCGTGCGGGACTTCCCTATGCCGTCACGCAGGGCTTCTCTCCGCACATGCGCGTGGGCTTCTCTTCGGCGCTGCCGGTGGGTACGTCGTCGACCTGCGAGTGGTATGACCTGTTTATGACCGAGTTCGTGGCGCTCGACGAGGCGTTTGGGCGCCTGGCTGCGGCGTCTCCGGCCGATCTGGCGCCCATCGAGGCCGCCTACATCGACGTGCGCACGCCGGCGCTCACTGCCCAGCTCACGCGTCTGTCGTACCGCATCGATCTGCACCTGGATCCCGAGGCACCCGTGAGCGCCGATGAGGTGCGCGCCGCGATCGACACGTTGCGTGCAGGCCATGGCATCGACTACGCGCGCGGTAAGAAGAGCAAGCGCCTAGACCTTGACCACACGTTGGTGGGCTATGAGCTCACGGCGGGGGAGCGCCCGGACCATTTGGTGCTCATGCTCGACACCCATGCCGACAACGAGGGCTCCATGCGTCCGGAAATTTTGCTTTCCGCTGCTGATGTTTTGTTGCAGGGCTTGACCCCGGGCGTGGATGCACCTATTGTTTCCACCGGTATGCAAGACCTCGTGACCATCTGCTCCTACGATGTCGAGCGTCAGAATCAAGCATGCGAGGACGACGAGGGTCGACTCGTCAGCCCCATACCTGTGCGAACTTGTGGATTTGCTCCACATACTCGTTGACGGGGGTATTTTCGCCTGCTACTATATTCGGCTGTTGCACTAACTGATGCATGAAGGGCAAGTAAACATGTACGCAATCGTTAACACGGGCGGCAAGCAGTACAAGGTCGCCACCGACGATGTCATCACCGTCGAGAAGATCGAGGGCAATGAGGGCGACAAGGTCACCCTGCCGGTTATCTTCCTCAACGATGGTAAGAAGATCGTCACCGATCCCGACAAGCTGGCCAAGGCCAAGGTTACCGCTCAGATCGTTGAGCAGTTCAAGGGCGAGAAGCAGCTGGTCTTCAAGTTCCACAAGCGCAAGCGCTATCGTCGTCTGAAGGGTCACCGTCAGCAGCTCACCAAGCTGAAGATCGTGAAGGTTCAGGCTACGTCCCGCGCCAAGAAGGCTGTCAAGGCAGAGGCCGAGGCTGTTGCCGAGGCTCCCGTCGCCGAGTAGATTACACTCGTAACGAAAGAGTAGGTATACACAATGGCACACAAAAAAGGACTCGGTTCCTCCCGTAATGGCCGTGACTCCCGCGGTCAGCGCCTTGGCACGAAGCGCTATGCCGGCCAGACGGTAACCACGGGCACGATTCTCGTCCGTCAGCACGGCACGCACATCCACCCGGGTGAGAACGTTGGCCGTGGTAAGGACGACACGCTGTTCGCGCTGGTCGACGGTACCGTTGAGTTCCACAAGGGTATCAAGCACAGGGTCAGCGTACGCCCGCTCGCGAACGCGTAATTCACCCTTCATAGAGCACATATGTGGGAGGCACTTGAGTTTTAGGATTCAAGGGTCTCCCTCTTTTTTGTAGGAGGCGATTCTGTTGTCACAGTTCACCGATATCAGCCGCATTAACGTGTGCGGCGGCGACGGCGGAGCCGGATGTATGTCGTTTAGGCGCGAGGCATTTGTCCCCAAGGGCGGCCCCGATGGCGGCGACGGCGGTCGTGGCGGCAATGTCGTCATCCAGGCCGATGCTCAGCTGTCTTCGCTGATCGATTACCGCTTTAAGCATCACTTCCGCGCCGAGCGCGGCACGCACGGGCAGGGTGCCCGTCGTAACGGTAAGAGCGGCGAGGACCTGATTCTCAAGGTCCCTATGGGTACCGTGGTGCGCGAGCTCGACCCCGAGACGCAGACCCCGATGTTCGAGATTGCCGATCTGGTGCACGATGGCGAGCGCGTTGTCGTGGCTCCTGGTGGCGCCGGTGGTCTGGGCAATACCCACTTTGTGACGTCGGTGCGCCGCGCGCCCGCGTTTGCTCAGCTGGGCGAACCGGCCGAGGAGCACTGGATTGAGCTCGAGATGAAGCTTATGGCCGATGCCGCGCTCGTGGGCTTCCCCTCGGTGGGCAAGTCCTCACTCATCGCGCGCATGAGTGCCGCCCGCCCCAAGATCGCTGACTACCCGTTTACCACGCTCGTGCCGAACCTCGGCATGGTGCGTGCCGGCGAATATTCTTACGTCGTTGCCGACGTCCCCGGTCTCATCGAGGGCGCGAGCGAGGGCAAGGGCCTGGGTCACCAGTTCCTGCGCCACATTGAGCGTACGGCCCTAATCATGCATGTCGTCGACATGACGGGTGGTTTTGAGGATCGCGATCCGGTCGAGGACTATCGCATCATCAACCGCGAGCTCGAGCAGTATGGCGCCGAGCTTTCGGAGCGTCCGCAGATCGTCGTTGCCAACAAGTGCGATGCGCCGGGCACGGCCGACAAGATTGCCGACCTTAAGCGTGCGGCGCTCGACGATGGCCATATGTTCTTTGCCGTGTCTGCTGTTACGGGCGCCGGCCTCAACACGCTGATGCTTGCCGTGGGCGAGCAGGTGGCCAAGCTTCGCGCCGAGCTGGCGGTCTCTGATGAACCGGTCGATCTGCGCGACGAGGAGTGGGAGCGTCGCCGCCTGCAGCGCGAGAAGCGTTTCCGCATTGTCCAGGAAGAGCCCGGTGCCTTCCGCGTGGTCGGTCGTGCCATCGAGCGCATGGTCATCCAGACCGACTGGGAAAACGAGGAAGCCGTCATTTACCTGCAGCATAAGTTTGCGCGTATGGGTGTTGACGACGCGCTCGAGAAGGCCGGTTGCCGTGCGGGCGACGAGGTCCGCATTTGCCAGCGCGCCTTTGACTTTGAGGGCGCCGAGGACTTCTCGGAGTACGAAGAGCTCGAGGATGCTGGCGAGGACGTTGCCGTCGAGGCCATTGACGTGGCCGATGCTGCGGACGAGGGCGTCGAGGTTGTCGATGCGGCGGATGCCGAGGACGATGCCGAGACCTCGGAGGGCGAGTAAGCCATGTCGCTGCGCGGTGGAATCGGTCTGCCCGAGCTTCCTCTAGAGGACGGGCAGGAGTTTAGGCTCGGCATTATGGGTGGCACCTTTGATCCCATCCATTACGGGCACCTGGTGACCGCTGAGCAGGCGCGTGAGTCCCTCGACTTGGATGCCGTGCTCTTTATGCCGGCGGGCACGCCTGCCTTTAAGCTTGACAAGCCGGTGACGCCTGCCGAGGACCGTTATGCCATGACGGTCCTCGCCACCGCTGCGAACCCGGCCTTTTTGGCGAGTCGGTTCGAGATTGACCGTCCGGGTGTAACCTATACGGCCGATACGCTTCATGCCCTTCGCGACTTTTACCCGCCGCAGGTAAAGCTCTACTTTATTACGGGCGCCGACGCGATTATCGATATTGTTACCTGGCATGATGCCGAACGAATCGCTGAGCTTGCTACCTTTATTGCGGCGACACGACCGGGCTTTGATATCGATACGGCGCGTGCCCGAATCAAAGAGTCGGGGCTGCCGTTCGACGTGCGCTATATTCAGATTCCGGCGCTGGCGATCAGCTCGACGAACATTCGTAAGCGAGTAGCTCGCGGTATGAGCGTGCGCTATCTTACGAGCGAGTCCGTGCTCGGCTACATTCGCAAACGCAGGCTATATGCCGATTTGGGCCAAGAAGATTTTGAGTGATGGGGGTCTACGTTGTCGGTAGAGGATCAGTTTGAGGGCGATGAGCGCGCGCTGCTCAAGCGCATTCAAGAGCTGCTCGATGTTCGCATGAAGGATAAGCGCAAGCGCTATGTGCATTCGCTGGGTGTTGCCGAGACCGCACTTCATCTGGCCGAGGTCTACGGCGTTGACCGCTTTGATGCCGCTGCCGCCGGCCTGATCCATGACTGGGACAAAGTGCTCTCCGACGACGAGCTGGTCACGCGCGCTCTGCATTACGGCATTAAGATTGCCGGCTCTCCTTCCGCCGCGACGCCGCTTTTGCATGGCCCTGTTGCCGCCTATGAGCTTCCGCAGCTTTTTCCCGAGCTGTCGCCGGCCGTTTTCCAGGCTGTCGACCGTCACACCGTGGGTGCCTGCGACATGACACCGCTCGATATGGTGGTCTTTGTGGCCGATGCCATCGAGCCCAACCGCCACGGCGACTATGCGCATGCGCTGCGCAAGATGGTGGGGGAGTCGACGCTCGATGAGTTGTTCTTCTCCTGTTTTGCGCAAGGTCTGGTCTATGTGATCCAGTCCGGGCGCTATCTTTATCCCACGGCTATTACGATTTACAACCATTACGCCCAGCTGCGCTAGCTCGGGCTGTCTAGAAAGAGGTATTCCATGGCCGACGAGACCATGACCGACGAGCAGATTCTTGAAGGTGTGGAGCACAAGAGCTTCGCCGCCACGTCCGACCGCACCGCCGCCTCGCTGTCCGCGAGCGGTGTCGCCGCCGAGGATGTCGCCCGCGCCGCCGCGCAGGCCGCCTACGACAAGAAGGGCGAGGACGTTCAGGTGCTCGACCTGACCGAGCTTTCCGATGTGTGCGACTACTTTGTGCTCGCTACCGGCACCAACAATCGCCAGGTTGATTCCATCGTCGACGAGATCGAGGAGAAGGTCGCCGAGGCTTGCGGCGAGCATCCGTTCTCCATCGAGGGCCGCGAGCAGAAGACCTGGATGCTCATGGACTATGGTTCGGTTGTCGTCCACGTCTTCACTCCCGAAGCCCGCGACTTCTACCGCCTCGAGAAACTCTGGGGAGACGCCCCCCAGCTCCCCCTCAACCTCCTCTAGTAGCTCATTTGAGACGGGGTTAGCTACCCTCACGCATATCGCCGGGCAGTTGCGGTTTTCCGCACCTGCCCGGCTTTCTTTTTGCCCAAAGTAGCTAATTTGGGACGGGGCTTTTTTAGCTACTACCTACCGTTCGCCGATAGAAGCGAGTTGCGGTTCATTGCGTGATATTTAGCTTTCCGACTCGGGTAACGTATTTGTTATCTGTAGAGGAGGAGATGCGTATGACTCGGACCGCGCGGGAAATCTCTGTTTACGGCTATTACCATGTCGTCCAAAAGGGCTGTGGTGGTCAGCTGATATTTGAGGATGCTGACGATCGACTCTATCTGATTCGACTGATAGCTTCGAAATGCCAGAAGTTCAAAGTGGATGTTATCGCATGGTGCCTTATGGATAATCACATTCACTTGTTGCTAGATGACGGGCATGCTCACCTGAGCGATTGTATGCATTCGATTACGACGGCGTATGCCATGTATTTCAATTCTAAGACAGGCAGGAGAGGTCCTGTTTTCCAGGATCGATTTAAGAGTGTGCCGATTCTCGATGATGATCAGCTGCTCAACTGCGTTCGTTACATTCACGATAACCCTGCGAAAGCCAGAATTGGCACTGCTTCGCTCTATCGCTGGAGCAGCTTTAGCGAGTATATGGGCTATCCGGGAATTTGTAAGACTGATTGCGTGCTCGGGTTGCTCGGGAATTCCCAGAGATTTTTTGCATTTAGCACCTCGGGCGAGCCCAATGGCTATTGCTTCCGTTATGGCGCTCATGTGAGTGATACTGACGCGCTTGAGTTTGCGCAGGCGTTGCTCAAACCATACGAGCCTCACTATCTCAACGCTCTGCCCAAGGGCGTGCGTGATGACTGTATCCGTAGGCTCAAAAGCGAGGGCTTTTCGATCAAGCAGATCGTGCGCCTCACGGGTATCGGCCATTGCACGATTCAAAAAGTTAAAGTTGAAAAGTAGCTCATTTTAGGCGGGATAATTTTGCTGCGGCCGCCAAACCGGACATCCGGGGTAGTCAATTTGGGACGGGGCTTTTTTAGCTACCCTTTGGCTGACGGTGAATGAATTAGGCCGAATGAATCTCAACCGATATATAGGGGTAGCTAAAATAGCCCCGTCCCAAATTGACTACCAATGCCGTGTCGGACGGAAGGCAGCAACCCCCGTCCAAAAAAGACTAGTTATTGAAGCGGGATTGGCGGCCGAAGGAAAGGGCGGTGTCGCCGAATTTGTCTCGGACGGCGTCGATGGCGACGGAGAGGTCGCGGCGGTCGCTGGATTGGGCTCCGCGGTCATCGATCTCGCAGAACAGGTCAGTCTGGATGCCGCCTTGGTGGTCGAAGTCGCTCATGCCGATGCCCGCTAAGCGAACATGCATGCCATCCTGCCAGATGTTGTCGAGCAGTTCGAGTGCAACCGCCACGAAGATGTTCTCATCGTCGGTCGGATGAGGCAGCCGGCGCTGTGCCGTACGCCCGCTGCCATACGAATACTTAAGCTTGAGCGTTACCGTGGCACCCGTCAGCCCCTGACGGCGCAGGCGGCGTCCCACTGACTCTCCCAACAGCGCAATCGCCGCCTCAATATCCCCACGCTCAGTCAAATCTTTCGCAAAGGTGCGTTCATTGCTGACCGACTTGACCTCGCGCTCTTCATCGAGACTCGTGACTTCGGAGATTTCGAGTCCCAGCGCACGCTGGCGCATGCGTTCGCCGTTGACGCCAAAAATAGAGGACAAGGTGGATTCCGGTGCACGTGATAGCTCGCCGAGGGTGTAGATGCGCATGCGGCGCAGTCGCTCCTCGGCCGAGCGCCCGATGCCGCTCATGGCAGATACCGGCAGCGCGGCCAAAAAGCGCTGCTCGGTTCCGGGGCGCACGATGGTCAGCCCAAACGGCTTATCCCGCTCGCTTGCGATCTTTGCGACCGTCTTGTTGCAGCCCACGCCAATGGAGCAGGTCACTCCCAGCCCTGCCACGCGGTCGCTTATACGCCGCGCAACCAGCAGCGGGTCTTCGGGCGCAAAGCGACCCGGTGTGATATCGATAAAGGCTTCGTCGATGGATACGCGCTCAACGCGCGGGGTCTCGTCGGCGAGAATCGCCATGACCTGCGCGCTGACCTCGCGGTAGCGATTAAAATGCCCGTGCGTCCAAATGGCTTGCGGGCACAAGTGCCGCGCTTCGGCCGAGGCCATGGCAGAGTGCACGCCAAAGCGACGTGCCTCATACGAACACGTGGACACGACGCCACGCGAATCGGCGTCTCCGCCCACGATGAGCGGCTTGCCGCGCCATTCGGGATGATCGAGCATCTCCACGCTCGCAAAAAACGCATCGAGGTCCATCAGGCCCACCGCCGGACCCGTCCAGGGAGGCGGCGTGACGCCTGTGGCATCCTCATAACCGTATGTATGTTCGCGTCTTTCCATGTCATGAGTATACCGCGCAGCTCATGTGGGGTGCGTGTATGTGCTTGCAAATCCCGAATTCTTGTCTAAGATATGGATTTGCCCTCGACTACACCGAAGAAGTTGGTCTCACGGACTTCACCTGCCCGCGTCGATGGCGTATTATGTTCAACTGTTTGTTTGTAGTTGCAGCCTAAAGCTGCTTGGTTGGAGGAGTTTCCTTTGGCAGTCAAGATTCGCCTTGCTCGTCACGGCGCTAAGAAGCGTCCGTACTACCGTGTCGTCGTCGCCGATTCCCGCGCCCCGCGTGACGGTCGTATCATCGAGGAGGTTGGCCGCTACAACCCGATGACCGCCCCCAAGACCATCAACCTCGACCTCGAGAAGATCGCCGACTGGCAGTCCAAGGGCGCTCAGCTCACCGACGCCGTCGCCGCTCTGGTCAAGGCCGCCAACGAGGGCGAGAAGACCGAGACCGTCGTCAAGAAGTCCAAGAAGCAGCTCGCCAAAGAGGCCGAGGCCGCTAAGGCTGCCGCTGAGGCCGCTGAGGGCGCCGAGGAGTAAATCGTGCCTGAGGTTGACGCTGCACAGCTCGAGGGTGAGGCAATGCTCTCAGATCGCATCGCCGATCTCGTCGAATATCTCGTTGTTCAGATCGTCGACGACCCGGATTCCGTGAGCCTTGAGGTCATCGATGGTGACGACGCCTCTACGATTGAGGTTTCGGTCGCCGAGGATGACGTCGCTAAGGTCATCGGCCGTCGTGGCCGTACCATCAAGGCCATTCGCACGCTCGCCCGTGCACTGGCCGCTCGCCTCGACACTGCTGTCGAGGTAGAGGTTCTGGGCTAGGACCTTGAGGTCCCAGTACAAAAACATCGCCCGTGTGGTCAAGCCGCACGGAAGGAAGGGGGAGGTCCTCGCGCAGCCGCTGCGGGGGCTTCCTTCTGTATTAGAGCCTGGTATGCGCGTCGCCCTGACGCCGCCGGCGCTCAAGCGCGACCGCTTTTGCACGGTCGTGTCCGTCACCGATACGGGCGATGGCGATCTGGTCTCGTTTGAGGGCATTGACGACTTGACGGCCGCCGAGGGCATCACGGGATGCTACGTGCTGGCAAATCGTGACGACTTTGAGCTCGATTCGCTCGACGCTGCCTATACCGACCTGATGGGTCGCGAGGTGGTCGACGAGCGCTTCGGTTCGCTCGGCACGATCGTCGAGATCATGTCGACGCTCGCTAACGATGTTTGGGTTGTCGAGGGCGATCGGTACGGCGAGGTACTGATTCCCGTGATCGAGCAGGTCGTGCTCGATCTTCCCGACACAGGAACAATTTCCGTCCACGTTATGGACGGCCTGATCGATATGGACAAGTAGGGAGGACAACATGCTGATCGAGACCCTTTCGGTCTTTCCCGAGATGTTTGAGCCCGTCATGTCCACATCGATCTTGGGCCGCGCCCGCAAGGCCGGCCTTTTTGATTTCAAGGCGTATAACCTGCGCGACTGGACGCACGACCGCCATCGTACCGTCGATGACGAGCCGTACGGCGGCGGGCAGGGCATGCTCATGAAGGTCGAGCCTATCGCAGAGGCCATCGAGGCCATTGGCGCAGAGGGTCCCAAGCCCACGGTTGTGTTCTTCACCCCCTGTGGCGAGCCCTTTACGCAGCATGTGGCCGAGCGCCTGCTCAAAAGTGAGCGCCTGCTGTTTGTGTGCAGCCGCTACGAGGGCGTCGACGAGCGCGCGTATGCGTATGCCGATGAGCGTCTGTCGATCGGCGACTACGTGCTCACGGGCGGCGAGCTTCCCGCTATGGTCGTTGCCGATGCCGTCGTACGCCTGATTCCCGGCGCCCTGGGCGACGAGATGAGCAATGTGGACGAGTCATTCTCGACCGCCGAGGACGGAGGACTGCTCGAGTACGCGCAGTACACCCGCCCCGCCGAGTTCAACGGCGAGGGCGTGCCGCCGGTGCTTGTGAGCGGCGATCACGCCAAGGTCGATGCCTGGCGTCGTAAGAACGCCATCGAGCGCACCTGCCGCTGGCGTCCCGATCTGATCGAGACAGCGCGGCTCACGCCCGAGGGGCGCGCTTACGCGCAGGAGATTTTGGACGCTTCGTATTCGCAGAGCGAGGAGTGAGAATGGTTCCTACGCAACATTCCGCGTTGAGGGGTGCTTTTGAGTGGATCGCGGTCATCGCGATCGCACTGGTCGCCACCTTCTTGATTCGCTCGTTTGTGGTCGAGCCCTTTGTGGTGCCCACCGGCTCTATGGAGGACACAATCGAGATTGGCGACCAGATCCTGGCGCAAAAGGTGAGCCTCGAGCTCGGTCAGCCCGTCAAGCAGGGCGATATCGTGGTGTTTCACAACCCCGATGGCACCTCCGAGCATGATGTTCTTGTCAAGCGCGTTATTGCCACGGCCGGCCAGACGGTCGACCTGCAGGATGGCAAGGTGGTCGTTGACGGCCAAGCGCTCGACGAGGACTATACGACGGGCATGAGCTGGCCACTTTCGGTCCAAGCGCCCGGCGCTCAGGTAAGCTATCCCTACACCGTTCCCGACGGGTGCGTGTGGGTGATGGGCGACAACCGCGAAAACTCTGCCGACTCACGCTACTTTGGTCCCGTCGATCGCTCTGATTTGATCGCTGTGGCGCTTGTGCGCTACTGGCCGCTCAACCGCATCGGCGCTATCGACTAAAAACCGCTATAGTACAGTACCTAACCGTGTAATCGTTTCGACGAGGGGATATTAGAGGCATGAACGCTTCATCGCTTTCCTTCCAAGACATCATCCTGCGCCTCCAGCAGTACTGGGGCGAGCAGGGCTGCGTCATTATGCAGCCCTATGACTCCGAGGTCGGTGCCGGTACCTTCCATACCGCGACCACGCTGCGCTCGCTCGGTCCCGCCGAGTGGCGCACCTGCTATGCGCAGCCCTGCCGCCGTCCCGCCGACGGCCGCTACGGCGAGAACCCCAACCGCATGCAGCACTACTATCAGTTCCAGGTGCTCATCAAGCCGTCGCCGGTCAACGCCCAGGAGCTCTACCTAGGTTCGCTGGCCGCCATTGGCCTGGATCCCAACGACCATGACGTCCGCTTTGTCGAGGACGACTGGGAGAGCCCGACGCTCGGCGCCTGGGGCCTTGGCTGGGAGGTCTGGCTCAACGGCATGGAGGTCACGCAGTTTACGTACTTCCAGCAGGTGGGCGGCATCGAGGTCGATCCCGTGCCCGTCGAGATCACCTATGGCCTGGAGCGCATTGCCATGTACGCTCAGGGCGTCAACTCCGTCTACGACCTGGTGTGGAGCTACCTGCCCGACGGAACGCCCATGACCTATGGCGACGTGTTCCTCGAGAACGAGCGCGAGTTCAGTGCCTATAACTTTGAGGTCGCCAACGTCGAGATGATGCGTCAGAAGTTTGACGACTACGAGGCCGAGTGCCACTCCTGCCTGGAGCGCAAGCTGCCGCTGCCGGCATATGACTGCGTCATGAAGTGCAGCCACGCCTTCAACCTGCTCGATGCCCGTGGCGCCCTGTCCGCGGTCGAGCGCGCTAACTACATCCTGCGCGTCCGCGCCGTCGCTAAGGCGTGCTGCGAGGCCTATATGGCCGAGGTCGCCGAAGTCAACGAGAATGCCGATCAGGAAGGCGAGGTGGCGTAAGCCATGGCAGACGCTAAGGATTTCCTGTTTGAGATCGGTACGGAGGAGATGCCCTCCGCGCCGCTGAACAATGCCGTCAAGCAGCTTGGCACCATGATCGCCAAGGGTCTCGACGAGGCCGGTCTGGCCCACGGCGAGGTCCGCGTGATCTCGAGCCCGCGTCGCCTGGCTGCGCTCGTGGCTAACGTCGCCACCGCGACCGATGAGGTTCACGAGGTCAAGCGTGGCCCCGCGGCCAACATTGCCTTCGACGCTGACGGTAACGCCACCAAGGCCGCCCAGGGCTTTGCCCGCAAGTGCGGTGTGGCTGCCGAGGACCTGGTCCGTCGCGAGGACACCGACGGTCGCGAGTATGTGTTCGCCGAGAAGAATATTCCCTCCGCACCGGCTACGCCGATTCTGACTGCTCTGTGCGAGAAGACCATCGCCGGCCTGCAGTGGCCCAACTACCGCAGCCAGCGCTGGGGCCACGAGCACGCGACGTTCGTGCGTCCGGTCCGTTGGATCTGCTGCCTTCTGGGCGAGGATGTTGTGCCCGTGTCGTTTGCCGACGTGACGAGTGGCAACACCACGCGCGGTCATCGCGTACTTGGCCCTGGTGACCATGTGGTTGCCAGCCCCGCCGTTTACGAGCAGGTGCTCGAGGACGCCGGCGTGCTTTCTGCCGAGCGCCGTCGTGAGGCCATCCTCGCCGGTATCGCCGAGGTCGAGGCCGCCCGTCCCGGCTGCCATGTCGATACGCCCAAGAAGGTCTTCGAGGAGGTTATTAACCTCTGCGAGTGGCCGACGGTGCTCGTCGGTACCTTCGATGAGGAGTTCCTCAAGGTCCCGCACGAGATTATCTGCGAGTCCATGCTCACCAACCAGCGCTACTTCCCGATCTATGACGGCGAGGGCAAGCTCACGCGTGAGTTCGTGGTCGTTTCCAACAGCAAGCCCGAGAATGCCGAGCGCGTGATTGACGGCAACGAGCGCGTCGTGCGCGCCCGTCTGGACGACGCCAAGTTCTTCTACGAGGAGGACCTGAAGATCTCCCTCGACGAGTTCCGCGAGCGTCTGGCCAAGGTCGCCTTCCAGGAGAAGCTCGGTAGCGTGCTCGCCAAGTCCGAGCGCATTGAGCAACTCGCGCTTGCCATCGCTCGCGAGGCCCATCTGGGCGCCCACCTGGCCGCCGACGCTGCTCGCGCCGCGCACCTGTGCAAGGCCGACCTGGTGTCTAACGCCGTCGTCGAGTTCACGAGCCAGCAGGGCGTGATGGGCGGTTACTACGCCATCGCGATGGGGGAGAACGACGAGGTCGCTCATGCTATTCGCGATCACTATCGTCCTCGCTTTGCCGGTGACGAGCTGCCCGAGGGCACCGCTGGCTGCATCGTGGCCTGTGCCGACAAGCTCGATACCATCGCCGGTATCTTTGCCATCGGCGAGCCCCCGACCGGCTCTTCGGACCCCTACGCGCTGCGTCGTGCCGCTATCGGCATCATCAACATCCTGCGCGACCGCCTGCCGATCGACCCCACGTCGCTCATCGACTTCGCCCTCGAGCTCTATAGCGAGCAGGGCATTGAGTTCGACGCCGCCGAGGTCGCCCAGCAGGTTCGTGACTTCTTCCATGGCCGCCTGGTGAGCATGGCCCGCGACGAAAAGATCCCGGCCGATACCGTTGCCGCCGTCTCCGCGGTGCACATCATCGCTCCGTCCGTCTTCTTCGCCCGCTGCGCCGCCCTCGACGAGGCCCGCAAGAACGACGCCGAGACGTTCGACAACCTTGCGACCGCCTATGCTCGCGCCGCGCATATCTCCAAGCCCGAGCTGGGCGTGGAGTACGACCGCAGACTGATGGGCGAGGTCGAGCTTGCGCTCGCCGACGCCTCCGAGGCTGCTCAGACCGCTGTCGATGCCGCCCTTGCTACCGAGGATTATCCGGCCGCATTTGCTGCCCTCGCCGCCCTGCGCGCGCCCATCGACCGTTTCTTCGACGAGGTCATGGTCATGGACAAGGACGAGCAGCTCCGCGATAATCGCCTTAAGCTGCTCAACCGCTTCGAGGCCGTTTTCTCCGGCATCGCCAACATCGGTGAGCTTGCTCGTAAAAAGTAAGCCAGCCTGCGCGTAAGCGCAAAAGGAGCCCCGCATGGATTGCCCGGTCACCGCTCGTCCCACCGTTATCGTTATCTCCGACTCGCTCGGTGATACCGCTTGTGAGGTGGTGCTTGCGGCGTCCGGGCAATTTGATGAAGGGGCTTTTCGTTTGTTGCGCCTGCCCAAGGTGACCTCGGTGGAGCAGGTGGAGTCGTTTGTGGGCCCGCGCGTCGATGCCGACCATCGCGATATTGCCGTGTTTCACACCATTGTCGATCCGGCGCTTCGCGCCCGCGTGCTCGATTACCTGGGCATGCTGCATATCCGTTCGGTCGACCTGATCGGTCCGACGCTCGCCGTGCTATCGTCGCTCATCGGTGTGCCGCCCAAAGGCGTCGCGGGCGTGATTCACAGGACCGATGACCGCTATTTCCATCGTATCGAGGCCATGGAATATTTCGTTGAGCACGATGACGGGCGCGGTTGCGACGATTTGTCGGGTGCCGATATCGTGCTGCTGGGCGTATCGCGCACGTCCAAGACGCCGCTGTCGATGTATCTGGCTTATCAGGGCTACAAGGTTGCCAATGTTCCGTTGGCCCATGGCATGGAGCCGCCGAAGTCGATTTACGAGGTCGACCCGATGCGCCTGTTCGGCCTGATTTCGACCGTCGATGTGATTTCCGAAATTCGCGATAGCCGCTTGGGCGATGACTACGCTCGTGCCGTTGCCGGCTCCTATGCCGAGCCCGAGAGCGTGCGCAGCGAGCTTGAGGAAGCTCGTGCCCTCATGAAACGCCTAGGCTGCTTTGTGGTGCGTACCGACGGCAAGGCCATCGAGGAAAGCGCTGCCGAGATCATTAGCCACTTGGAGGAAATCCAAGAAGCCCGTGCCCGCCGCGCCGCCCGTCGCACCTAATAGTAGTAGCATTTTGATAAAGCGATTTAGCAAAAACATCGCACTTGACCTGCTTTTTTATTGCAGTGGTATCTTCATAAGGTAACCACCTTTACCTACCGTTTACCGCCAGTTTTAGCACGTTTACCAAACCGCGCACCCTCTGCTCAAGCCTGCCCAAAACCCGCCGTATAGTTCCCTCACGGCCCGCATTCGGCGGGTCGATTCGTTACCACGGTCGTGCGCGAGAGCGCATGGAAGGGGAAGTGTCGTGAGCGATTGCAAGAGGGTTTACCGTTTTGGAACCGACGCCCAGGGCACCTGTGTCACCGAGGGCGACAAGTCCATGAACTTCGCGCTTGGCGGCAAAGGCGCTAACCTTGCCGAGATGAGCCGTATCGGCCTGCCGGTTCCCGGTGGCTTTACTATTACCTGCCAGACTTGCGTCGAGTACTCCGGTGCCGGCAACGTGTGGCCCGAGGGTGCACTCGATGAGATCGTTGCTGCCGAGGCGGACCTCGAGGCCCGCTGCGGCAAGAAGCTCGGCGACGCCTCCGATCCGCTGCTCGTGTCGGTTCGTTCGGGCGCTCCGTTCTCCATGCCCGGCATGATGGACACGGTCCTCAACTTAGGCCTCAACGACGACTCCGTTCAGGGGCTCATCGCCCAGACGCAAAATCCGCGTTTTGCTTGGGATAGCTACCGCCGCTTTATTCAGATGTTCTCCAACGTCGTTATGGGCGTTGACGCCGACCTGTTCGAGAACGCGCTGACCCAGGCACGCCTGGTCGCCGGCGTCCGCGTCGACTCCGAGCTTTCGGCCGAGGATCTGCAGGAGCTCGTCGAGACCTTTAAGGGCATCTTCTCCGAGAACGTCGATGCCTCCCTGTATCCCGAGCTCGAGGTCGCTGACGGCAAGCCCGTTTTCCCGCACGACCCGGAGCTTCAGCTACGCCTTGCAATTCAGGCCGTCTTTGGCAGCTGGATGAACGAGCGTGCCTGCATCTACCGCAAGCAGCATGGCATTTCCGACGAACTCGGCACCGCCGTCAACGTACAGGCCATGGCCTTTGGCAACAAGGGCGAGACATCTGCGACCGGCGTTGCCTTCACGCGCAATCCGGCCGACGGCACCAAGGAGTTCTACGGTGATTTTTTGGTTAATGCCCAAGGCGAGGACGTCGTCGCCGGTATCCGCAACACCGAGCCCATCGCCGACCTCAAGGCCACCCCGGGCCTCGAGTCCGCAGGCAAGGAGCTCGAGCGCGTCTTCCTGACGCTCGAGGATCACTATCGCGACATGTGCGACATTGAGTTCACCATCGAGCAGGGCAAGCTCTGGATGCTCCAGACCCGCGTGGGCAAGCGAACTGCCACCGCCGCCCTGCGCATCGCCATCGAGATGGTCGAGGAGGGTCTGATCACCCGCGATGAGGCTGTGAGCCGCATCGATCCCGCGCAGCTCGACCAGCTCCTGCACCCACAGTTCGACGCCTCCAAGAAGTACGAGGCTCTCGCCAGCGGTCTTAATGCCAGCCCCGGTGCCGCCGTGGGCGAGGTCATGTTCTCGAGCGACGACGCCGTCGCGCGCGCCAACGAGGGCCACAAGGTCATTCTGGTTCGTTGGGAGACCAACCCCGACGACCTGAAGGGCATGGTCGCCGCCGAGGGCATTCTGACCAGCCACGGTGGCAAGACGAGCCATGCCGCCGTTATCGCCCGCGGCATGGGTACGCCCTGCGTCTGCGGCGTTGAGCGCTTCCATATCGACGCCGCCGAGAAGGTCGTGCGCATCGAGGGCAGCGACCGCGTGCTGCATGAGGGCGATGTCATCTCCATCGACGGCACCCAGGGTATCGTCGTCGACGGCGCCGTTGATCTGGTTTCGGCCGAGCTCACCGGCGACCTGGACACCATCCTGTCCTGGGCCGACGAGATTCGCCTGGACGAGACCGGCGGCCACGCCAACCATGTGCGCGTCAACGCCGACAACCCCGAGGATGCCGCGCTCGCGCTCGAGTTTGGCGCCGAGGCCATCGGCCTGTGCCGCACCGAGCACATGTTCCTGGGCGACCGCAAGAACATCATCCAGAGCATCATCCTCTCCGATGATGAGGCCGTGAAGCAGCAGGCCCTGGCGGACCTGCTTAAGGTTCAGACCGAGGACTTCCTGGCGATGTTCAAGACCATGTCCGGTCGCGACGTAGTTGTTCGCCTGCTCGATCCGCCGCTTCATGAGTTCCTGGATAATCCTCGCGAGCTCGAGGTCGCCATCACCAAGAAGGAAGCCGCTGGCGCCAGCGAGGAAGAGCTTGCCGTCCTGCGTGCCCGCCTGCGCCGTATCGATGGCATGGTCGAGTCGAACCCCATGCTCGGCCTGCGCGGCGTGCGCCTGTCCGTTGTCTTTAGCGATCTGCCACTCATGCAGGTTCGCGCCGTCGCCACGGCTGCCGCTCGCCTCATCAAGGAGGGCGTCGATCCGCGTCCCGAGATCATGGTTCCGCTCGTCTCCATCACGGCGGAGCATGTCCAGACCCGCGAGGTCATCGAGCGCGTGATCGCCGAGGTTTCCGTCGAGGAGGGCGTCGAGCTCAATATTCCCGTGGGCACGATGCTCGAGCTGCCGCGTGCCTGCATGGTTGCCGACGAGATCGCCCATCATGCTGACTTCTTCTGCTTTGGCACCAATGACCTCACCCAGACGACCTTCGGCTTCTCTCGTGACGATGCCGAGGCCAAGTTCATCCCGCTGTACATGCACAAGAAGATCTTGAAGGACAACCCCTTCGAGACCATCGACTCGGCGGTGCTGGAGCTCGTGCGCATGGCCGTCGAGAAGGGTCGCGCCACCAACCCCGACATGCACTTTGGCGTGTGCGGCGAGCACGGCGGCGACCCCAAATCCATTAAGGGCCTGTTCAACGTGGCCGATGTGGACTACGTGTCCTGCTCGCCCTATCGCGTGCCCCTCGCGCGCCTGGCGGCCGCTCAGGCCAAGCTCGAGGCGAAGCGCTCCGCCTAACGTTTTGGGTTTAGACGCCTAGCGTAGCCCCCTTCATGCCGCCCGTCTCATTCGCGAGGCGGGCGGTTATCATGTGCGGGTTTTGTCTTTTTGTCTGCGTAAAAAATTGTTCTTGCAGCAGAAACCCGCGCGTGTATACTCGAATACGTTTGTTCAACTACGTGCCGGCCAAGGTGGTACGGCACCTCTAGAAGAGTAAGGAATTGCACATGGATTACATCCGCGCAATCGAGCGTCAGCAGATCCGCGAGGACATTCCTCAGGTTCGCGTCGCCGACAACGTCAAGGTTCACTACCGCATTAAGGAAGGCGACCGCGAGCGCATCCAGGTCTTCCAGGGCGACGTCATCCGCATGGCCGGCGCCGGTGCCCGCGAGACCTTCACCGTCCGCAAGATGTCCTTCGGTGTCGGTGTTGAGCGTACCTTCCCGCTTCACAGCCCCAAGATCGCCAAGCTCGAGGTCGTTCGTCATGGTCGCGTCCGTCGCGCCAAGCTGTACTACCTCCGCGACAAGGTGGGCAAGGCTGCTCGCATCCCCGAGAAGCGCTAAGAAGATCGCAGCGTCTGTCCACTCGTTTGGACACAAGGGCCACCTTCGGGTGGCCCTTCTTTTTATCTGATTTGCATGCAAGGAGGGCCTGGTATGGCCAATATGACGAGCTCGGTTTCGGCATCGCAGGTTGCCGGAGAGCTAGCGAGCGCAACGTTTGAGGAGATCCCCGCCCTCGTGGAGCATTATCGCGAGGACCCGCGCCAGCAGGTGATCAAGGCTTGTGAACGCGCCCTCAAACGCCATGCTAAGGAACTTGCCGAGCGCGAGCGCGTCAATGACATGTACGAGCTTATGCATGAGCTTGGCGGCGATGGGGTGGTCGTTGGTGTCGACGAGGTGGGCCGCGGCTCGGTAGCGGGTCCCTTAACCGTGTGTGCCGTGTGCCTTCCCATGGAGCCGCGCGTCTGGGGCATCAACGATTCCAAAAAGCTCACGCCGGCGCGCCGCGAGTTGCTCTCAGTGAAGATTGCCGAGGTGGCGACGGCGATCGGTTTTTGCCATATCGCGCCTAAGGATATCGATGAGATGGGCATGGCCCGTGCTATCCGTACCGCCGTTGCGGGCGCCGTGGCCGATACGGGACTTGAACCCGACTGCGTCCTCATGGATGGCAACCCCTTGGGCGCTGTTCCTAACGAGCGCGATGTGGTGAAAGGCGATGCCAAGATCGCCTGCATCGCCGCAGCGTCCATCATGGCCAAGGTCACGCGTGACGAGATGATGGTCGAGTACGACGCCGAGTACCCCGAGTACCATCTGGCCGAGTCGAAGGGCTATGCGAGCCCCGAGCACATCGAGGCCATTCGCAAACATGGACTTTGTCCGCTGCACCGCGTGAGCTTTTGCGGAAACTTTCTGCAGACTGAGCGCCTTTTCTAGGCCAATTGTGGAGACAGGGACCTCTGTGGTTTTATAAACCTGCTGGTAGCGGGCCGTATGCAGCAGCATTGCTGCGTACGGCCCGTTTTTTGTCGGCATTTGGTCAGCTTTTGGTTTGCTTCCGGTACTTACCCGCATGAAAGGTGCCCTCATCATCGGGGCAATGCAGTGTGCGGGAAAGGAGACCCCATGAGTGCCGCAAGCAAAAAGAGCAAGACGCAGCAGCTCAAGGAGCGTTGGGAAAACGGCGAGCTCGACTGTGGGGCGATGACGCCCGAGTTTATCAAGGGACTCAGTCCTCGCGAGCTGGGCATGCTGGGCGAGCTGATCACCATCGACTACTTTAACGAGCGCGGCTACACCTTGCTGGAGCAGGGTTATCGTTGCACCGAGGGCGAGGCCGACCTGGTGCTGCTCGATGAGCTCGACGATGTCGTGGTGATGGCCGAGGTCAAGACCAGACGCGTTGCGCTGGATTGCAGCACGCGGGTCTTTCCCGAGGAGGCCGTGGACGCCCAAAAGCAACGTCGCTACCGCCGCATCGCAAGTTGCTATCTCATGGAGCATTATCCGCTCAAGGCGATTCGCTTCGATGCCGTGGGCGTTACCATTCGCGGCGGGCATATCGCCGAGATCGAGCACCAGTACAACGCGTTCGATTGGCAGGTGTCGTGATGGCGTTCGAGACGTTTGCCGTTCACGCGGCCTGCATCCGCGGCGTCGAGGCGATTCCCGTCACGGTCGAGGTCTCGCTTGCCGGCGGCGTTCCGGGCATCCAGATGCTCGGCATACCGAGTATGGAGGTGATGGAGTCGCGCGGTCGTATTCGCTGCGCGATGCGCTCCGCCGGGTTCGAGATCCCGCGCTCGGGCATTACGGTCAATCTGGCGCCCGGCGATATCCGCAAGACCGGTAGCGGCTTTGATCTGCCCATCGCCATCGCGGTATTGGCGGCCGATGGGCAGATTCCCCGCGACAACCTCGATCGCTGCCTTATCGCAGGTGAGCTTGGTCTGGACGGTACGGTGCTTCCCGTCAAGGGCGAGGTGGCGTTTCAGCTATTGGCTCGCGACATGGGGCTGTCTTTTATCGCCGGCAGGTCCGACCAGCATGTGCCACTCGCGGGCGTAGATTGCGGCTTTATCGACCATCTGTCTCAGCTTGCTCACGGCATGGGCGATGCCGCACGGCACTACTTGGATTCCGAGGGTGTCGAGGCGACCTTTGAGCCCGAGCTCGACTATGCAGACGTGCTGGGGCAGGAAGTCGCTAAACGCGGCATGGCGCTTGCGGCGGCAGGAGAACTCGGCTTGCTCATGATCGGGTCTCCGGGATCGGGCAAGACGATGCTCGCACGCCGTATGACCGGCATCCTGCCCGAGCTTTCCGTTGAGGATCAGCAGGAGGCACTGTGCATCCATTCGGTTTTGGGTGAGAACATTGATGGCTTGTTGGCGGGGCACCGCCCCTTCCGCAGTCCCCACCACAGTATTTCGACCGCAGGCCTTATCGGCGGCGGGCGCCCGGTGCACCCGGGTGAGATCAGCCTTGCTCATGGCGGCGTGCTCTTTTTGGACGAGCTTGCCGAGTTTCCCACTGGCGTGCTGCAGACGCTGCGTCAGCCCATCGAGCGCGGCTACGTGAGGATCGTACGCGTCGACGGGGCTTTTACCTTCCCGTCGCGCTTTCAGCTGCTGGCTGCGAGCAATCCCTGCCCCTGCGGCTTTTTGGGCGATCGCGAGGTACCGTGTCGCTGCTCGGCGGCGATGGTCGAGCGCTATCGGTCTAAACTGCGCGGTCCCTTGGCCGACCGTATCGACATGATGATCGATGTGACCCGTCCCGACCCTCAAGTGATTATCGAGGGTGCGGAGGGTATGTCGTCGGCCGAGTTACGTGACTACGTTGTGCGCGGTCGTGCCTTTCGCGCCTGGCGCGAGTTCCGTATGGACGATGCGGATGCCGAGGCCGAGGATGACGAGACGCGGTCTATTGACGGCGTCGTTTCGACCTTCGAGCTCGATGATGCTGCCGAGAAATGCGTACTTGGCCTATCCAAACGCACGCATCTCACGGGCCGCGGCATCGTACGCCTGGTGCGTATCGCGCGTACAATCGCTGACGTCGCCGAGAGCGAGCAAGTGACGCAGGACCACGTGCTCGAGGCGGCGATGTACCAGGGAAGGAGGGACCAATGATAGCTGAGGGGACCTTCGAGCTGCATCCAGGTGATGCGTTGTATCCCGAGAGCGTTTTGGAGCTATCTGATGTACCCCAGACGCTCTATGTGCGCGGCAACCCCGAGGTGCTTTCGACGCCCGCGCTCTCCATCATCGGTGCGCGAAAGGCCTCGCCGTATGGTCTTGCCGTGGCAGAGCTTGCGGCGAAGGTGGCGGTTGAGGCGGGAGTGACGGTAGTTTCGGGCGGTGCGGTCGGTTGTGACCAGGCCTCGGGTTGGGCTGCGGTCAACGCCGGCGGCAAACACGTCGTGGTGCTGGGGACGGGCGCCGACGTGGTCTACCCGCGTTCGAGCGCGGGGCTTATTACGCGCACGCTCGATACGGGCGGCGCGGTCGTGTCGATCTCTCCGTGGGGCATGGGTCCGCGCAAGTTTGCCTTTCCGCGTCGCAATCGCGTGATCGCGGCCCTGTCGCAAGCCCTCTTTGTATCCGAGGCGGGTATGCCTTCCGGGACGTTTTCTACAGCCGAGGCTACTATGGATTTGGGGCGCGAACTTCTTGCCGTGCCGGGGTCGATCCTATCGCCCGAGTCGCGTGGCACGAATTACCTCATTGCGAACGGTGCCTGCTGCATTGTCGACGAGGAGTCCATCGAGATGGCTATCTCTCGCATATACGGCACCCTGCGCTACTCGCGCCCCGATGCTCCCGGCATTGCCGACCTGAATCCAACACAGCAGACCGTGATGCATGCGCTCATCGCCTCTCCGCTCAAGGTCGACGACATCGCGGCGCTCGTCTCACTCGATGCTGTCGGCGTACTCAAACTCTTGGGTTCGCTTGAACTCGAGGGCCTTATCGAGCGCATGATGGATGGAAGGTATGCGCCCTCCAAGTTTGCCCTTCACGCCCAGACGCCCTTCGGTCACAATGGAAAACGTGTCAATTAGAAAGGTGTTTGCAGATGCAGTTCGATCAGGTGACGGTTATCGGTGGCGGTCTGGCGGGTTCGGAATGCGCGATCCAGCTGGCAGACCGCGGGTTTGCCGTAAAGCTGTGCGAGATGCGCCCCCAGGTGAGCTCCCCGGCTCACCATACCGATCACCTGGCAGAGCTCGTCTGCTCCAATTCGTTTAAGTCGACCCGTCCGGATTCCGCGGCTGGTTTGCTGAAGGCCGAGCTTGAGCGCATGGGTTCAGTCCTGCTCGACTGCGCCCATCGCGCTGCTGTTCCCGCTGGTGGCGCCCTGGCGGTCGACCGTGTTACATTCTCCGAGCTCGTCGAGGCTGAGGTTGCCGCCCGCCCCAATATCGAGGTCGTTCACGGCGAGGTCACCCAGATCCCCGAGGGCCACGTGGTCATTGCCGCGGGCCCGCTGTGTTCACCGGCGCTGAGCGAAGAGGTCATGAAGCTCGTCGGTGGCGACGCCCTTGCGTTCTTCGATGCCGCGGCGCCGATCGTCGATGCCTCCACGCTCGATATGGACGTGCTGTTTTCGCAGTCGCGCTACGAGGAGCAGGGGAGCGGCGACTATCTCAACGCTCCGCTCAACAAGGAGGAGTACGAGGCCTTTATCGAGGCGCTCACCACGGCCGACCGCGTGGTGCTCAAGGACTTTGAGGGCGGCGATCTGTTCCAGGCCTGCCAGCCTGCCGAGGAGGTTGCGTGCACCGGCAAGGACGCCATTCGCTTTGGCGCCATGAAGCCCGTCGGCCTCACCGACCCGCGTACCGGACGTCGCCCTTGGGCGGCGATTCAGCTGCGTGCCGAGAACAAGGAGAAGACCGCCTATAACCTGGTGGGCTTCCAGACCAACCTGACCTTTGGCGAGCAGAAGCGCGTCTTCCATATGGTGCCGGGCCTGGAGAACGCTGAGTTCTTCCGCTACGGTGTCATGCACCGCAATACCTTTGTCGACGCCCCGCACGTGCTCGATGGCACCTTTGCCGTGCCCGGTACCGGCGTGCGCCTGGCCGGTCAGATCACCGGCACCGAGGGGTACATGGAAGCCGTGGCGACCGGTCTGCTCGCGGCGCTCAACACCTATGCAGAGGCTATCGGCGCCGATTCCGTCGAGTTGCCCCGCGTGGGCGCCCTGGGTGCGCTCGTGGGCTATGCGACCGATCCTGCCACCGTGGGCTATCAGCCCATGCATGTCAACTTTGGCCTGGTGCCGCCGCTCGAGGACGGTAAGCGCCGCAGCAAGCGCGACCGCTATCAGGCCTATGCGGACCGTGCGCTCGAGGCCCTCGATGCCTACTTGGCCACGCGTTCCGACTTGTTTGGAGGCGACCGGTCATAGCCTTTGACCTGTACGACACCGTCGACTCTTTTATCGCCTATATCGCACGCGTTGAGGGGCTTTCTCCCAACACGGTGACGGCCTATGGCTCGAGACTGGAGCGCTTTGCTGCCTGGTGCGAGCGCGAGGATATTGATGCTTTCGCTGCCGACGTGCGCACCATTCGTCGCTATCTTGCTGAGCTTTCGCGTGAGCAGGTGGCTCCCCGAACGCTTGCGGCGCACCTGTCGGCTATCCGATCTCTCTATCGCTGGATGGCTGCCGAGGGGATTGTCGAGGGCGATGCGGTCTCGGCGATCGCGTCGCCCAAGCTGCCGCGTGACCTGCCGGGCGTCCTTACGACCCAGCAGGTCGAGGCGCTGCTCAAGACGCCTGATACCTCAACACCCGCGGGACTGCGCGATGCGGCGATGCTCGAGTTGCTCTATGCCTCGGGTGCCCGCATCTCAGAGCTTGCGGCGCTCAATGTGGAATCCATCTCATGGTCCGAGCGCACGCTGCGCCTGTGGGGCAAGGGGAGCAAGGAGCGTATCGTCCCTCTGTATCGTCGTGCGCTCGATGTGACGCGTCTCTATATTGAAGAGGGGAGGCCGGAGTTGCTCGCTCGGGCAAAGCGCCGCGACCTCGCTACCGGGCCGCATCCGCTGCTTATATCGGCGCGCGGCAATCGCATGAGCTCCGCGATGCTCCGGCGGCGGTTCCATACGCTGGCGACGCTCGCCGGCATTCCGGCTGACATCGCCCCGCATGCGATGCGCCATACCTTTGCGACCGACTTGCTCGAGGGCGGTGCGGACCTGCGCTCGGTTCAAGAGCTGCTAGGTCATGCGAGCCTGTCCACGACGCAGATCTACACGCATCTCACACCCGATCGGCTTAAACGTGCCGTGGCTCAAGCCCATCCCCGCGGCGAATAGTGGCTGGGACGTCCCGCGCCGCACTCAGGTGTGTGGTTTTGATTGCGGGTTGGCAGGAAGAGGCATTCCTGCTATCATTCATCGGGTTGCTTCACGGCAACATGTTTTTATCACGCACGCGCGGCTACTTCATACCGTGGTGCCCGGGCTTTGGTAGCACATGTCCGGGTTGGTTTTGGAGGATGACCCCGCGCGGAGGCAAACCACAGGAGGTTTAACATGGCTACCAAGATTAATATCCGCACCCTGCTCGAGGCCGGCTGCCACTTCGGTCACCAGACCCGTCGCTGGAACCCCAAGATGAAGCCGTTCATCTTCGGTGAGCGCAACGGCATCTACATCCTCGACCTCAAGCAGACCATCCTCGACGCCGACCAGGCCTACACCTTCGTCAAGAACGTCGCCAAGGGTGGCAACGTGCTGTTCGTCGGCACCAAGAAGCAGGCTCAGGAGGCCGTCAAGAACGCTGCTGAGCGCGCCAACATGCCTTACATCAACCAGCGTTGGCTCGGCGGTATGCTGACCAACTTCGTCACCATCCGCTCCCGCATCAACCGCATGGAGGAGCTCGAGGCCATGGTCGAGGACGGCCGCATGGCTGTTCTGCCTAAGAAGGAGCAGGCTGTTCTCGGCAAGGAGCTCACCAAGCTCCAGACCAACCTCGGTGGCGCCCGCGACATGAAGGGTCTGCCCCAGGCTCTCTTCGTCATCGACACCAAGCGCGAGGAGAACGCCATCAAGGAGGCTCAGCGCCTGAACATCCCCGTCGTCGCCCTGATCGACACCAACTCCGATCCCGACGAGGTCGAGTACGGCATCCCCTGCAACGATGACGCTATCTCCGCTGTCACCCTTATGTGCGAGCTCATGGCTGACGCCTGCCTCGCTGGCTCTGGTAAGGAGCAGGTCTCCGAGGCCGAGATGGCCGCTGAGCCCAAGGCCGAGTAAATCAGTCTTAGTTAATTCTTTTTCATCTCTTTGAAAGGAACCACAATGGCCCAGATTACCGCCGCTATGGTCAAGCAGCTCCGCGAGATGACCGACTCCCCGATGATGGAGTGCAAGAAGGCTCTCGTCGAGGCTGACGGCGACATGGACGCCGCTGTCGACGTTCTGCGTAAGAACGGCCTTGCCAAGGCTGCCAAGAAGGCTGGCCGTGAGACCAACGAGGGCGCTGTCGCCGCGTTCGTCTCCGAGGATGGCAAGACCGGCGCTCTGCTCGAGCTCTCCTGCGAGACCGACTTCGTTGGCTCTAACGCCAAGTTCACCGGCTTTGCTTCCAAGGTCGCTGAGGTTGTCGCTACCACCGAGCCTGCTGACGTCGACGCTCTGCTCGAGAAGCCGATGGGCGAGGAGACCGTTTCCTCCGAGCTCACCGAGATGATTCACATCATGGGCGAGAACATGAAGATCTCCCGCTTCGCTGCCCGCAAGGCTGAGAACGGCGCGCTCGCTTCTTACATCCACATGGGTGGTAAGATCGGCGTCCTCGTCGAGTTCGCCTTCGAGAAGGCTGAGACCGCTCAGGCTGAATCCTTCAAGACCTTCGCTCACGACGTTGCCCTTCAGGTTGCCGCCGTCGCCCCGATCTGCGCTACCCGCGATCAGGTTCCGGCCGAGACCGTCGAGCACGAGAAGCAGATCTACATGGCTCAGGCTGCCGAGTCCGGTAAGCCCGAGGCTATCCAGGAGAAGATGGCTGTCGGCCGTCTGGAGAAGTTCTACAAGCAGTCCGTGCTCACCGAGCAGGAGTTCATCAAGGACAGCTCCCTCACCATCAAGAAGTACGCTGAGCAGGTCTCCAAGGAGCTCGGCGACACCATTACCGTCGTTGCCTTTGACCGTCTGGTCCGTGGCGAGTAAATAAGCTCTTGTAGCTGGTAATGAGCAGGCTGTGGGTTTTACTCACAGCCTGCTTTTTCATGGCTCTTCTTAGAGCCTTTGATAGAATGTTGAGAGTTCAATCTAAAGGAGGATCGCTTTGTCCGACATCCGATATAAACGCGTGCTTCTTAAGCTTTCCGGCGAAGCGCTGATGGGCGACGGCCAATATGGCATCGACCCCAAGGTTACCGACCATCTTGCTAAGCAGGTCAAGGAGCTGCTCGCCGTTGGCCATGAGGTCGGCGTCGTTGTCGGCGGCGGCAATATTTTCCGCGGCATGGCAGGCGCTGCCGGTGGCATGGAGCGTGCTCAGGCCGACTACATGGGCATGCTGGCAACCGTTATGAACGCGCTCGCCCTGCAGGATGCCTTCGAGCATAACGATGTTCCCTGCCGCGTGATGAGCGCTATCCAGATGAACGAGATCTGCGAGCCCTATATTCGCCGTCGCGCCATCAACCACCTTTCCAAGGGCAACGTCGTTATTTTTGCCGCCGGTTCGGGCAATCCGTATTTTACGACCGACACCGCCGCGGCTCTTCGTGCGTGCGAGATCGGCGCCGAGATTCTGATTAAAGCCACCAAGGTTGACGGCATCTACGATAAGGATCCCGTCAAGTGCGCTGATGCCGTCCGTTTTGACAAGATTACCTATCACGAGGTTCTCGTCCGCGGTCTGCAGGTTATGGATTCCACCGCTACGGCACTGTGCCAGGATAACCGTATGCCGATTTTGGTCCTCAACATCGATGGCGAGGACACCGTCAAGCGCGCGCTCGCGGGTGAGCCCGTCGGCACGCTCGTCTATCAGGAGGATTAAGCATGGCAGAGAACATCACCGCCCATATGGACAAGTCGCTCGAGTCCCTCAAGCATAACTTCTCCAAGGTCCGTACCGGCCGCGCCAATGCCAACATTCTGTCCGACATCACCGTCGATTATTACGGTGTTCCCACGCCGGTCACGCAGGTTGCCGCCGTCAAGACCCCCGAGGCCCACATGCTGCTCATCGAGCCGTGGGACAAGGCACTCATCAACGCTATCGTCAAGGCCATCGGCGCTTCCGATCTGGGTATTACCCCCAACTCCGATGGCACCGTCGTTCGTCTGCCGTTCCCGGCTCCCACCGAGGAGCGCCGTCGCGAGCTCGTCAAGGAGTGCCGCGAGTACGCCGAGCAGGCCAAGGTGTCTATCCGTAACATCCGTCGCGACTTCAACAACAAGCTTGAGCGCGATGAGGAGCTCACCGAGGACGATGTCCGTCGCGAGCAGGCCAAGGTCCAGAAGCACACCGATGAGTATGTCGCCAAGGTCGAGGAGCTTCTGAAGGAAAAAGAAGCCGAGGTCATGGAGATCTAAGGTGCAATACGACGAGCATAAACTGGTCGAGTACTTTGCCGACGCCCCTGCGGGCGTCGGTTTTTCCGACCTTGACCTCAATAACATTCCGCACCATATCTCGTGCATCATGGACGGCAATGGTCGTTGGGCCACATCGCGCGGTCTTGCACGCACCGAGGGCCACAAGGCGGGTATCGTCTCCCTTCGTGAGATTATTACCGCCTGCGTGCGTCTGGGCGTCGACGTGCTTTCGGCCTATGCGTTTTCTACCGAAAACTGGAACCGCCCGCAGCATGAGGTCAACGTCTTGATGCACCTGTTTGCCAAGACGTTTATCGACGAGCTGCCGCTTCTGAAGCGCGAAAACGTGCGCGTTGTCTTTTTGGGTGACATTTCCGCGCTGCCCAAGAAGACCCGCGACGTTTTTGAACGCGGTCTTGCCGAGTGCGCCAATCACACCGGCATGACGCTGGCGCTTGCCGTCAACTACGGCGCGCGTGCCGAGATTACCCGCGCTGTCCGTCAGATCGCACTCGACGCTGCCGCCGGTAAGATCGATCCTGGCGCAATTGATGACGACATGGTGGCTTCCCACCTCTATACCGCCGGCCTTCCCGATCCTGAGCTTGTGATTCGCACTTCTGGTGAGCTGCGCCTTTCGAACTATCTGCTGTGGCAGGTGGCTTATTCCGAATTCTACGTCACCGATACCTATTGGCCCGACTTTGATCGTTGGGGCCTTGTCGACGCCATTTTGGCCTATCAGGGCCGTGACCGTAGGTTTGGTGGACTGAGCAAGACCGAGGAGGCTTAATCGTGTCCGATCGTCCCAAGGCATCTGCTCCCAAGACGCCTGCGCGCAAAGCTGCCACTGCGGGAACGCCTGCAGTGAAGAGCGGCACCGGTTCGTGGCTGGCGGGCTTTATTACCCGTGCCGCCGCCGGTATCGTCTACGCCGTTGTCTTTATCCTGTGCCTGGTTTTGGGTATCGTGCCCACGGCCATCTTTGTTTCCGTCATGAGCGGTCTGTGCTGCTATGAGTTTTTCCGTATGACAAGGCTCGATGGCAAGATGGCTAACGAGCGCATGGGTATCGCTGCCGCCGTGCTCTTTCCGCTGTCGGCGTTGGGCGATTCGATGCTGCTGAATGCCCTGCTTTTTGCCCTGATGCTCGCTGTGGGCATTTGGTATGTCTGGTCGCCGCGTACCCGTATATCCGATGTTGCCGTGACACTCATGGGTCCCATCTACACCGGTTTTATGCTGTCGGCTATCGTGCTGCTGCGCGATGCCGTGCCCGGTTTTGCCGGCGCCCTGCTTTCGGTGGGTGTTTGCGCGTCTCTCTGGGTCTCCGATTCGTTTGCCTATATCGTGGGTAGCCGTATCGGCAAACACAAGATGGTTCCCAAGATCTCTCCCAAAAAGAGCTGGGAGGGGTTTGTTGGCGGCATCCTGGGCTCGGTTTTGATTTGGCTCATCCTGTGGGCGACGCATTTCTTCAAGCTCAGCCTGCCCTATGCGCTGCTGTGCGGCGTGGTCGTGTCCATTCTGGGCGTTATCGGCGACCTTATCGAGTCGCGCATCAAGCGCGGTGTGGGCGTCAAAGATTCCGGCAACCTTATCCCGGGCCACGGCGGCATGCTCGATCGTAGCGATTCGCTTATCTTCGGCTGCATCACCGCGCAGCTGATGCTGATGATCGGAGGCGTGCTGTAATGTCATTCCAGACGACGTATGGCCCCGATGGACGCCTCCGTGTTGCCATCCTGGGTTGTACGGGCTCCATCGGCACCCAGGCGCTCGATGTGTGCCGCCAGCATGCCGATCGCCTGCAGGTGACGGCGCTGTCCGTTAACTCCAGTACCTCCGAGCTTGTTGCCGCTGCCCGCGAGTTCTCGGTTTCGGCGGTTGCCGTGGCCGATGTCGCTCATGGCGATGACGCCGTGCTGCAGGAGTTGCCCGAGGGAACGAAGCTCGGCGTTGGCGCGCAGGCGGTTTGCGAGCTCGCGCGTCGCGACGATGTCGACTGCGTACTCGTCGCTATTGTGGGTGCCGCCGGTCTCGAGGCGAGCCATGCGGCCTTGACCTCGAATAAGCGTCTTGCCCTTGCCAACAAGGAGTCCCTCGTCGTCGGTGGCGACTTGCTTATGCCGTTGGCGCAACCGGGCCAGCTTATTCCAGTCGACTCTGAGCACTCCGCCATCTACCAGTGCTATCTGGGGGAGAACCCGCGCGAGGCTCATTGTATTTGGCTCACCTGCTCGGGCGGTCCGTTCTTTGGCCGCACGCGCGACGAGCTAAATCGCGTGACGCGTGCCGATGCCCTCGCACATCCCACGTGGGCCATGGGTGCTAAGATCACCATCGACTCCGCCACCCTCATGAATAAGGGCCTGGAGCGCATTGAGGCCATGCATCTGTTTAACTGCGACCTCGATTTCATTAACGTGGTCGTGCAGCGTCAGTCCAAGATTCACTCTATGGTCGAGTTTGCCGACGGCTCCGTGATGGCGCATCTCGGTGCTTCCGACATGCGTATTCCCATCCAGTTCGCGTTCTCGTATCCCGAGCGTTGGGATACCCCGGCGCCTCGTATCGAATTCCGCGAGCTGGGGCAGCTCACGTTTGATGCTGCCGACATGGATACCTTCCGCTGTCTGGCACTGGCCGAGCGTGCCGGCAAGACGGGTGGCACCATGCCGTGCGTGCTCAATGCCGCCAACGAGGTCGCCGTCGATGCCTTCCTGCACGATGGCTGCAGCTTTACCGATATCGATCGCATTGTGGAATCCTGCATGGATGCCCACGATATGCAGACGGTCGATTCGTTTGAGCAGCTTCGCGACATCGATGCGTGGGCGCGTGAAAAGGCTGCGCAGGTACTCTCCGCAACCCGTTCCTAACCCATAAGGATTGCTTTTTCGTTTTATGGATACTGTTCTGAGCGTTCTCTCATCGGTCTTTTGGGGCCTGCTGATGCTTTCCGTCCTCGTGTTTTTGCACGAGGGCGGCCACTTTTTGGCGGCGCGTGCCTGCGGCGTCCGTGTGACCGAGTTCTTTTTGGGCCTGCCGTGCCGCTTTGACATCCATTACACGTCGCGTCGCATTGGAACCAAGTTTGGCGTGACCCCGCTGCTGCTGGGTGGCTACGCTGCCATCTGCGGTATGGATCCGACCGATGTCTCCTGCGCCGATCGCGTGCTCGCGGCTATCTACCGTCATGGTCGCGTGACCGTGGCCGACCTTGCTGTCGAGCTCGAGCTTTCCGAGGAGGATGTGCTCGAGGCTTGTGCTCTGTTGCTGGGCTGGGGCTCCATCGCTCCCTGGTATGAGGAAGGGGAGAAACCCTCGCCGAGCTACTATCCCACCAAGTATCAGACGCTGCCGCGAGACGCGGCGGGTTACACCACCTTTGACGGCCGCCGGTTCGATCGAGAGCATGCGACTGCCGAGGGCGATGTGTGGGAGCTGCCGTGCGGCGAGGCTGATTTCTTGGCGCAAGAGCGCTCGCACACTTATCTTGGCCAGGGCTTTCTCAAGCGCGCCTTTATGCTGCTCGCGGGCATTCTCGTCAATATCCTGACGGGTTTTTTGCTGCTTATGAGCATCTATTCCATTGCGGGCGTCACCGTGCCGATCGATACCAACGTGATCGGTCAGGTTGACGAGGGGTCTATTGCCGCCAAGGCGGGTATCGAGGCTGGTGATGCGATCCTTTCGGTTGACGGTGTATCGTGCTCCACATGGATGAACGTTTACGATGCCATCGGCAAGGCCGCCGGTAAGGACGATATCGCCATCGAGTACGAGCGTGACGGCAAGCAGCATTCGACCACGGTTGCGCTCAAAGAGGACGAGCGCCTAGGTGTGTATGCCTCTACGCAGGTAGTCCGTTTGGACCCCATCACCTCGGCGCGTCTGTCATTCTCCTATGTTGTGCAGACCGCGGAGGGCGTGATGCGCCTGCTCCAGCCGCAGCATACGATGGAGATTCTCGATCAGTCTTCTTCGATCGTGGGTATTAGCGTTATGTCCTCACAGGCTGCTGCTGCCGGTCCTGCCACATTCCTTTCGTTTGCCGCCCTCATTTCGTTCTCGCTTGGCTTTATGAACCTGCTGCCCATCCCACCACTCGATGGCGGCAAGCTGGTCATCGAGATCATTCAAAAGATTGTGGGCCGCGAGCTTCCGCTCAAGGTCCAGACGATTGTGAGCTATGTGGGCATCGCGCTCTTTGTGCTGCTGTTTGTCTATATGCTTCGTTCCGACATCCTTCGATTTATTCTGTAGGGGAGTGTTTGGATTGTCTTTATCCCATCCTTTGCCTCGCGATTTGACGCGCCCCGTGCATGTGGGCGGTGTGCAGATCGGTGGCGGTGCGCCGGTGGTGGTCCAATCCATGACCTGCACCGATACCGCTGATGTCAAGGCAACACTTGCGCAAGTGTGCGCGTTGGCGCAGGCTGGCTGCGATATCGTGCGTGTGAGCGTGCCCACTGAGGCCGCGCTTGAGGGTTTCCGCACCATCTGTGCCGAGTCTCCGGTGCCAATCGTTGCCGATATCCACTTTAACCACAAGCTGGCCATTGGCGCTGTGGAGGCCGGTGCCGCCAAGCTCCGCATCAATCCCGGTAATATCGGCGATTGGGCCAAGGTCGATGCTGTCATCGATGCCGCGGGTGCTGCGGGCTGCGCAATTCGCATCGGTGTCAACGCTGGTTCGCTTGAGCAGGATATCGCCGAGCGCGACGACCTCACGCAGCCCGAAAAGCTCGTGATGTCGAGCGAGCGCTTCGTCAAGCACTTTGAGGACCGCGGCTTTACGAACATTGTGCTTTCGGCCAAGGCCCATAGCGTGCAAACGACGCTCGATACCTATCGAGCCCTGTCGCGTGAGATTCCCCACGTTCCGCTTCACCTGGGCGTGACGGAGGCGGGGACCAAGCTCCAGGGCACCATCAAGAGCTCTGTAGGCTTGGGTATCTTGCTTTCCGAAGGCATTGGCGACACCATGCGTGTGTCGCTCACAGCCGATCCGGTTGAGGAGCCGCCGGTTGCCTGGGGTATTCTGCAGTCGTTGGGCCTGCGTCGCCGTGGCCCCGAGATTGTCTCGTGCCCCACGTGCGCCCGCTGCCAGGTTAACCTTATTCCCATTGCCGAGGAAGTAACCGAGCGGCTTAAGAACTATACCGCGCCGCTTTCGATTGCCGTTATGGGATGTGCCGTTAATGGCCCCGGCGAGGCTTCTGATGCCGACCTGGGCGTTGCTTGCGGACGTGGTCAGGCCTTGCTCTTTTCGCATGGCCAGATCATTGGTAAAGTAGCTGAGGACCAAATTGTCGACGCGCTTATGGCAGAGGTCGACAAGCTTATTGAGGAGAAATAAATGACCCGAGCAATGTATATGTCTAAGCTCTATGCGCCGACGCTTAAAGAGGATCCGGCGGACGCTGAGCTCGCCAGTCACCGCCTGCTGCTCCGTGCCGGCATGATCCGCAAGGAGGCCGCCGGCCTGTATTCCTACCTGCCGCTTGCCTGGCGCTCGATCCGTAAGATCGAGAACATCGTGCGCGACGAGATGGACGCTGCCGGCGCCCAGGAGCTTATGATGCCTATCATGGTCGACGCCGAGTTGTGGCGCGAGTCCGGCCGCATCGACGCCTATGGCAAGGAGCTTGTGCGCTTTGACGACCGTCATGGTCGCGAGTTCGTCCTGGGCCCCACGCACGAGGAGACCGTCACGGCCCTGGTGCGCAACGAGCTACGCTCCTATAAGCAGCTGCCCGTCAACCTGTATCACATTCAGGACAAGTTCCGCGACGAGTTCCGTCCCCGCTTTGGCCTGATGCGCGGCCGCGAGTTCATCATGAAGGACGCCTACAGCTTCTCCGCCACGCAGGAGAGCCTGCAGGAGGAGTACGACAAGATGAAGCAGGCGTACGCCAATATCTGCGAGCGCTGCTACATCAAGGCTCTGCCCGTCGTCGCCGATTCTGGCGAGATCGGTGGCGATACCTCCGTCGAGTACATGGCTTTGGCTGACGCCGGCGAGGCTTCGCTCGTCTACTGCGACGATTGCGGCTTCGCTGCCGATGACGAGGCTGCAAGCACCAAGGTCGTCGTGACCGAGGGTCCTGGTGACGGTACGCTCACCAAGGTTGAGACTCCGGGCATGGGCACCATTGAGGCTGTTGCTAAGTTCTTTGGGTTCCCCGAGAACGGCACGCGCAAGTCGCTGGCACTCATCGACGCCGAGGGCAAGCCGGTCGTGGCCATTGTTCCGGGCGATCACGAGCTCAACGATTGCAAGGCCGAGCACGTCTTTGACAAGGGCTATCGCATGATGACCGACGAGGAGCTTCAGGCGAACGGTCTGCACAAGGGCTTTATCGGACCGGTTAACCTGCCCGATGGCATTCGTCTGGTCTGCGACGAGAGCCTGCGCGAGTCCAAACAGTGGGCCTGCGGTGCCAACGAGGTCGATTATCACTTTACCGGTGCCTGCCCCGAGCGCGACTTTACCGTCGATGAGTGGGCCGATCTGGTCACCGTTGTCGCCGGCGACCCCTGCCCGCACTGCGGCAAGCCGCTCTCCGCTGCCCGCGGCATCGAGGTCTCTCAGGTCTTCCAGCTGGGCACCAAGTACTCCGAGGCCATGGGTGCCACCTTTATGGATGAGGACGGCAAGGAGAAGCCGCTCATCATGGGTTGCTACGGCGTGGGCGTGTCCCGCTCGCTTGCTGCCGTCGTGGAGCAGCACAACGACGAGCACGGTATCGTCTGGCCGGTCTCCGTTGCCCCGTACGAGGTCGCGGTGATTCCGCTTGATCCCAAGAAGGAAGAGTGCGCTACCGTCTGCGAGCAGATTGTTGATGGCCTGTGTGCCGAGGGCATCGAGGTCGTCGTCGACGATCGCGATGAGCGTCCGGGCTTTAAGTTTGCCGATAACGACCTCATGGGCTTCCCGTATCAGGTGGTTCTGGGCAAGCGCGGCCTTAAGAATGGCACCGTTGAGCTCAAGGACCGTGCTACGGGCGAGCGCGAGGACGTGGCGATCGACGAGGTCGTTGCCAAGGTTGCCGAGCTTGTTAAGGCAGCCCGCCGTTAATCGACGATTTCGCTTGTAGTTCGATATGTGGGACGGCCCCGCATTTCTCCAATCGGGGAGATGCGGGGCCGTCCTATTATCTTGTAGCATCTTCGATATCTAAAAGGAAAACCCCACAGCCCATGCGAGCTGCGGGGTTTTCCTTGTGCCTCCGATGCGAAATAAATCGCTCAGATATTACTGATAATCGACGACGTCGATCCAGTTCTTCAGGAACTCATCGTTCACGTTGCGATTACGAGCGAGCTCGGAAGCGGCGACGATGCTCGTCCACTGACGCACGACCTGCATGGGCATGTCGGCACGGTCGCAGTAGAGCTCCAGGTAGGCCTCGGCCTGGTCCTTGCTGTTGAGGGCAAAGAGCAGGTAGGTGGTGGCAACGTCGGCAGCAGGGGAGCCCTGGGTGGCGTGTGCCCAGTCGCACACATAGAGCTGGCCGTCGTCGCCGACGATGACGTTGGAGGGGTTGAAGTCGCCGTGGCAGACCTTGAACTCCTTGGTCATGCCGTCCAGACGCTCCTGAAGGTTGTAGCGCGTGGTGGCATTGAGCTGATCAAGGCTGTCGATCATGCGGGCGAACTTGTCGCGCTGACGGTTGAGCAGCGGGGAGGTGTAGCCGTGGATCTCGATCTGGAGGTCGACGAACATCTCGAGGTACTCACCAAAGCGCTGGGGCTCGGCAGTCATCTTCTCGGCAAGGGTGGTGCCCGGAACCTTCTCGGTCACGAGCGCCCAGCCGTTGGCGTTCTCGAGCTGGGAAACCTCGAGAGCCTTGGGGCTGCGGATGCCGCACTCATTGATGCGGGCAAGATTCAAAGCCTCGTTGAACACGTCGGAGACAGGCTTGGTCTCGTTAAAGACCTTGACGATCTTGTCGCCCAGGTCGTAAACGACCTTGTTGCCACGGCGGACGAGCTCGGTCTTGGAATCGGGTAGCAGCATGGTTGCATCCTTTCAACGATGCGATAGAAGCGACGGCGGGGGTGTGTGAAACACCCGTGCACCCCCGCCGCAAAAAACCGTGCTAAAAACTAGCAGACGGCGTAGTCCTGGGGCTCGCGGCCGTAGTAGGCGTCCAGGTAGAGCTCCTTGATCTCGCTCATGAGCGGGTAGCGCGGGTTAGCGCCGGTGCACTGGTCGTTGAATGCCTGCTCGGTCATCTCGTCGAGGGTGTCGAGGAAGTACTGCTCGTCAACACCGTAGTCGGCGATGGTCTTCTTGACACCGATGAAGTCCTTGAGCTCCTCGAGCTTCGTGATGAAGTTCTCGAAGACCTCCTTGTCGTCCTTGCCCTCGATGCCGCAGTACTTGGCCATCTCGGCGTAGTTGTGCAGCGCGTTGGGGTAAGGATACTGGGAGAAGGTACCCATCTTGACGGGAGCCTCGGCGGCGTTGTAGCGCATGACGCGGGTCAGGATGACGGCGTTAGCGATGCCGTGGGGCAGGTGATGGAAAGCGCCGAGCTTGTGAGCCATGGAGTGGTTGAGGCCCAGGAAGGCGTTGGCGAAGGCCATACCGGCCATGCAGGAGGCGTTGTGCATCTCCTCGCGGGCGTGCGGGTCCTTGGCGCCGTTCGTGAAGCTGGAGGGCAGGTTCTCAAAGACGAGCTTGGCAGCGCGCTCGGAGAGGCCCTTGGTGTAGTCGGAAGCCATGATGGAGACGTAGGACTCGATGGCGTGGGTCATGACGTCGATGCCGGAGGCAGCGGTCAGGCCGCGCGGGGCGGTCATGCAGTTGTCGGCGTCGACGATAGCCATGTTGGGGAGCAGCGCGTAGTCGGCGAGCGGCCACTTGATGCCGGTCTCCTTGTCGGTGATGATGGCGAACGGCGTGCACTCGGAGCCGGTACCCGAGGAGGTCGGGACGGCGACGAAGTAGGCCTTCTTGCCCATCTCGGGGAAGGTGAAGATACGCTTGCGGATGTCCATGAAGTCCATGGCCATGTCCTCAAACTTGCACTCGGGGTGCTCGTACATCATCCACATGATCTTGCCGGCGTCCATAGCGGAGCCACCGCCGACGGCGATGATGACGTCCGGCTCAAAGAGAGCCATCTGCTTGGCGCCGCGACGTGCGCACTGCAGCGACGGATCGGGCTCGACGTCGTAGAAGCAGTCGTGGGCGATGCCCATCTCGTCGAGCTTGGCCTCGATGGCGCGGGTGTTGCCATTCTTGAAGAGGAACTGGTCGGTGACGATGAAGGCGCGCTTCTTGCCCATGACGTTGCCAAGCTCGTCGAGGGCGACGGGCGTGGAACCCTTCTTGAAGTAGACCTTCTCGGGAGCGCGGAACCACAGCATGTTCTCACGGCGCTCGGCCACAGTCTTAACGTTGATCAAGTGCTTCACCCCAACGTTCTCGGAGACGGAGTTGCCGCCCCAGGAGCCGCAGCCCAGGGTCAGAGACGGCTTCATGCCAAAGTTGTACAGGTCACCGATGCCACCGTGCGAGGACGGGGTGTTGATGACGATGCGGCAGGCCTTCATGACGTGCTCGAACAGGCTGATCTTCTCGGCCTGGGCGGGGTGCACGTACAGAGAGGCGGTGTGGCCCGGGCCACCGGCGAGCACCAGGTGCTCGGCCTTGTCGACGGCCTCCTGGAAGTCCTTGGCGTGGTACATGGCCAGGACCGGGGAGAGCTTCTCGTGGGAGAACTCCTCCTTGGCGGGGTCGGTGGAGGTGACCTCGGCGATCAGGATCTTAGTCTTGGCGGGAACCTCGATGCCGGCGAGCTCGGCGATCTTGGCGGCAGCCATGCCGGGGATGCGGTGATCGAGGGCGCCGTTCTTGAACATGGCGGCACGCAGGGCCTCCATCTCGGCACCCTGCTTGACGAAGTAGCAGCCGCGCTTCTGGAACTCGGCCTTGACCTGGTCGTAGATGGTGTCGATGACGGTCACGGACTGCTCGGAAGCGCAGATCATGCCGTTGTCGAAGGTCTTGGAGTGGATGATGGAGTTGACTGCGAGCAGAACGTCGGCGGTGTCGTCGATGACGACCGGGGTGTTACCGGCGCCAACGCCCAGGGCGGGCTTGCCCGAGGAGTAGGCGGCCTTGACCATGCCCGGGCCACCGGTGGCGAGGATGATGTCGACGTCGCGCATGACCATGTTAGTCAGCTCGATGGAGGGGACATCGACCCAGCCGATGATGCCCTCGGGGGCGCCGGCCTTGACGGCGGCGTCAAGCACGAGCTTGGCGGCGGCGATGGTGCACTTGGCGGCAGCCGGGTGCGGGGAGATGATGATGGCGTTGCGGGTCTTCAGGCAGATCAGCGTCTTGAAGATCGCGGTGGAGGTGGGGTTGGTCGTCGGGATGACGGCGCCCACGATGCCGATGGGCTCGGCGATCTTGGTGATGCCGTAAGCCTCGTCGCGCTCCAGGACACCACAGGTCTTGGTATTCTTGTAAGCGTTGTAGATGTACTCTGCGGCGTAGTGGTTCTTGATGACCTTGTCCTCAAGAACGCCGCGGCCGGTCTCCTCGATGGCCATCTTCGCCAACGGGATACGAGCCTTGTTGGCGGCCATGGCGGCCTCATAGAAGATCTTGTCGACCTGCTCCTGCGTGTACGTAGCAAAAAGCGCCTGGGCCTCTCGCATCTGAGCGAGCTTAGCCTCAAGCGCCTCTACGTTGTCCACAATTGCGGGAGTAGTGTTTTCCGGTGACTTTTTCACCATTTGTGTCTCCTTGCGATCGGAGATTTACCCTACGCCTTGCATGATAGCAAGAAATTATTCGGTGAACGGTAAGATTCCCGTAAAAGGCACACTAAAACGCTTCAATAAACTGAAGCGTTTTAACTAAAACTATCTGCCTGCTGCATCGCCCCGCTCATTGGGGACAGACTCTCATGAGTATTTCAATGGGAAAACGGGACATCTGTTTGATAATCGCTATTCGCGGGTCGCGGTTGAGTCGGACACACAGGCGGTGCAGCTACTCGATTACATCCATTTCAATCCCGTGTAAGGTGCGTCCGACTCGCTCGAGGCGTACCGTTAGTTACAAGGCATACCAGCTGCGCTATGATCCCTTTGACATCTGCAAACCCTCATATAAGTCTGTCCCCAATGAGTGCAAAAAGGCGCCCTCCGTAGGGGAGGGCGCCTTTGGTAAGTTCTATATGAACGCGAGGTCTTTGACCCGGAGAGTCCGAGGTACTTGTTGGTAAGACCTTATTTACGAGCGCGCAACCTTGCCGGACTTGAGGCAGGTGGAGCAAACGTTCATCTTGCGACGGTGACCATCGACGACGACGTAAACGCGCTGGATGTTGGGGCGGAACTTACGGTTGGTGACGCGGTGAGAGTGGCTGATGGAGCGACCGGCAACGGGGTGCTTACCGCAAACTTCGCAAACTTTGGACATAACTGACCCTCCTTGGGCGACAAACGAACATGTCGCGTTAACAAACAAGCCTGAACTATAGCACAGAAGTCGCTCCCTGTGCGCAATCTACACAGAGATATTCCTCTTTTGGCGATAGTGCTCACGCCACGGCCCTGGACGTAGATCCGATTTGCGTGCAGCAGAGGGGATTATGCCAGCTCGTGCGTGCGTTTTCAAGCTCGTCCCACAAATATATAGGTTTATTGAGCTTTGGGCTCCGTTTACGGATTGCTCTGTATTTATGCTCGCAATTAAGCTCGAGGTTGGCTACACTATCCCATGACCATTAAAGGGGTACGAGATACCCACATGGAATTACATAGCTGCCCAAAGAGCAGCCCTTCCTGTGGGTGTCTGGTCCGCTTTAAGCGGTCGGGCATCTATTTTTTTGACTGTGTCAGCAGTCAAGACATGTGAGGAAGGAGATCGATGGGCACGACTTCCCCCAAGGCGGTCATCATGGACGAGACCGCCGTCAATCGAGCGATGACCCGCATCGCGCACGAGATTCTCGAGCGCAACGAGGGCTGTGAAGACCTCGCTCTGGTCGGCATCGTCACGCGCGGCGACCTTCTGGCAAAGAAGCTCGCCGAGGAGATCAAGGAGATCGAGGGCGTCGACGTTCCGCTCGGCAGCCTCGACATCAGCTTCTACCGCGATGACTATGCGACCAATTTCGCTCCCGCGATCCACGCCACCAACATTCCCTTTAGCGTCGACGGCAAGCGCGTCGTGCTGGTGGACGACATCCTGTACACGGGTCGTACCATTCGCGCCGCTCTCGACGCCGTCATGGACCTGGGCCGTCCGAACCGCATTGAGCTGGCTGTCCTCGTTGACCGCGGCCACCGCGAGCTCCCCATCTCGCCGGACTTTGTCGGCAAGAACGTTCCCTCGTCGCATGAGGAGAACGTGCACCTATATATGAAGGAAGTCGACGGCCACACCGCCGTCGAGATTAACGACGTCGCGCCGGGTTCCCACGTGGGCTCCGCGCCGCTGGGAGGTGAGTAGTACCGTGGCGTTCAACCATAAGCACCTGATCGACATTACCGAGTACTCCGAAGAGGACATCAAGCTCATCCTCGAGACCGCCAAGGCGTTCTCCGAGGTTAACGAGCGTGCGATCAAGAAGGTCCCCACGCTCAAGGGCAAGACCATCGTCAACATGTTCAACGAGCCCTCGACGCGCACCCGCAGCTCCTTCGAGCTCGCCGAGAAGCGTCTTTCGGCCGACAGCCTTAACTTTGGCGGCTCCTCGACCTCCACGGTCAAGGGTGAGAGCCTCGTCGACACCGTCGAGACCCTCAATGCCTACAAGATCGACTGCATCGTCGTGCGAGATAAGCACGCCGGTGCTCCCTACATCGTCACACAGAACTCGCCCGCGAGCGTCATCTGCGCCGGCGACGGCAAGCACAACCATCCCACGCAGGCCCTGCTCGACCTGTACACCATCTGGGAGCACAAGGGCGACTTCCACGGTCTGAAGGTCGCCGTCGTCGGCGATATCGCGCACTCCCGTGTTTGCGGTTCACTGATCCCCGCCCTTAAGATCATGGGCTGCGAGACCTACGCCGTCGCCCCCGGCACGCTGCTGCCGCCGGCGCCCGAGGTCCTGGGCTGCGACCACGTGACGAGCGACCTCGATTCCGTCCTGCCCGAGCTGGACGTCGTCTACATGCTGCGCGTGCAGCAGGAGCGCCTCGAGGGCGCCCCGTTCCCGACCATTCGTGAGTACCACAAGCTCTTCGGTCTGACCAAGGACCGCGAGAAGCTCATGAAGCCCGATGCGATCATCTGCCACCCGGGCCCCATCAACCGCGGCGTCGAGTTCGACTCCTATATGGCCGACCACCCGCAACGCTCCGTCATCCTGGAGCAGGTCTACGCCGGTATCTGCGTGCGTATGGCTATCCTGTATCTGCTGCTTGGAGGTGCCGATAATGGCCTTGCTTCTTAAGAATGCCCACGTCGTCGACCCGTCCGTCGAGCTTGACGGTGTCGTTGACGTCCTGATTGACGGCGATAAGATCGCCGAGGTCGGCGAGAATCTCGCCGTCGAGGGGGCCGAGGTCCGCGACCTTTCCGGCAAGTACCTCGTCCCCGGCCTGGTGGATATGCACGTTCACCTTCGTGAGCCCGGCTACGAGGTCAAAGAGGACATCGAGAGCGGCACCCGCGCTGCTGCCAAGGGCGGCTTTACCGGCGTGTGCGCCATGCCCAACACCGATCCCGTCACCGATAACGGCACCGTCGTGGAGTTCGTCAAGTCCCGTGCTGCCGAGGTCGGTCACTGCCGCGTCTATCCGTCGGGCGCCATGACCCGCGGTCTTAAGGGCGAGGCCATGTCCGAGATGGGTGATATGGTCGCCCACGGCGCCGTCGCCTTCACCGACGACGGTCGCGGCGTGCAGGGCGCGGGCATGCTCCGTCGCTGCATGGACTACGGCAAGATGTTCGGCAAGGTCTTTATGAGCCACTGCCAGGACGAGGACCTGGTCGGCCACGGCCAGATCAACGAGGGCAAGGTCTCGACCCGTCTGGCTCTCGAGGGCTGGCCGGCTGCCGGCGAGGAGCTCCAGATCGCTCGCGACATCGAGATCGCCAAGCTGACCGGCGCCAAGCTGCACATTCAGCACATCTCCACCGCCCATGGCCTGGAGATCGTGCGTGCCGGTAAGGCCGCTGGTGTTCAGGTTACCTGCGAGGCCACTCCGCACCACATGTTCCTGACCGAGAACGACCTGGACGAGACCTACAACACCTCGCTCAAGGTCAACCCGCCGCTGCGCACCGACGAGGACGCCGAGGCCATCCGTCAGGGCGTCATCGACGGCACCGTCGACGCTATCGTCACCGATCACGCTCCCCACACCCCGTGGGAGAAGGCGCGCGAGTTCGAGCTTGCGCCCTTTGGCATGATCGGCCTCGAGACCTCGCTGTCGCTCGTACTCACCGAGCTGGTCAACACGGGCAAGATGAGTATGGGCCGCATGGTCGAGCTCATGGCCATCAAGCCGCGTGAGATCCTGGGCCTCGACCAGGTTCAGGTCAAGGCGGGCTCCGTTGCCGACCTGACCGTGTTCGACGCGTCCGCCACCTGGACGGTCGGCGAGGATGGATACGAGTCGCGTGCCGAGAACTCCGGTTTTGCCGGCCGCACGCTCACTGGTCGTGCCACCGATGTGTTTGTCGGCGGTAAGCAGACGCTCGCCGACGGCTGCATCTGCTAGCATAGCCTTATCGCTTTTGTGCGCGGTGCCCTTGCGGTGCCGCGCTTTCTGTTCGTTTTGACCATGCAACCGCATGGGGGATTGGAGCGTCTATGCCCACACCTTCCACTGCACGCATGCACGACTTTGAGGTCGTCTCGAACCGGGAGATTGCCGACGGCATCTTCTCGCTCGTCATCTCGGCCCCCAAGCTTGCAAGTGCGCTCAAGCCCGGTCAGTTTGTGAACATTGCCGTGCCCGGTGATGCGTCCTCGCTGCTTCGCGTGCCCCTGAGCTTCTATCGCGCCGACGCCCAGGCCGGCACCGTCGAGCTGTGGTACGCCGTCGTGGGCGACGACACCCGTCGTCTGTCGCAGATGGCCCCCGGTTCCACCTCTAATCTGCTGGGCCCCGGCGGACGCGGCTGGCTTGTGCCCGAGGGCACTAGGAAAGCGCTGCTCGTTGCGGGCGGCATCGGTGTTCCGCCCGTGCTGTGCCTTGCCGGTAAGCTTGCCGAGCAGGGTGTGGCCGTCGACGTGTGCCTGGGCTTTGGCACCGCGTCCAAGGCTGTGGGTATCGATGAGTTCCGCGCTCTGTGCGATACGGTCGACGTTTGCACCGACGACGGCTCGCTCGGCACGCACGGTTTTTGCACCGATCCTGCCGCCGAGCTGCTCGGCGAGGGCGGCTACGACTACGTCGCCAGCTGCGGTCCCGCCGTCATGATGAAGAAGGTCGCCGCCGCTGCTGCCGAGGCCGGTGCGTACTGCGAGGTGTCGCTCGAGCGCATGATGAGCTGTGGCTTTGGCGCCTGCAACACCTGCAATGTCGAGACGGTCGACGGTATGAAGGGCGCCTGCATGTGCGGCCCCGTGTTCGATGCTTCCAAGGTGGTGGTCTTCTAGTGGGTACTGTGAACATGGCCGTCGATTTCGGCGGCGTCAAGATGCAAAACCCCATCAACACCGCAGCCGGTACCTTTGGCTACGGTTGGCAGTTCCAGAACTTCTTTGATGTTTCCCAGCTGGGCGCCATCACCACCAAGGGTTGCGCTGCCGAGCCCTGGCCCGGCAACCCCGCGCCCCGCATGGCCGAGATTCCCGGCGGTATGATCAACTCCGTGGGCCTTCAGAACCCCGGCGTGGCCGCCTTTGCCCGCGAGTCCGGTCCGTGGCTCGAGCAGCTCTCCAAGGACGGCTGCCAGGTCATCTGTCAGGTTGCCGGCCACTCCGTTGACGAGTTTGTCCGCGCACTCGAGATGTATGTCGAACTGTGCCCCTGGGCTGCCGGCTACGAGATCAACGTGAGCTGCCCTAATATCGCCGCCGGCGGTGCCGCCATGGGCTCCACGCCCGAGGGCGCCTCTTCCGTTATGGCTGCCTGCCGCAAGGTGACCGATAAGCCGCTGTTCGTAAAGATGGCTCCGGTTAACGTTGCCGAGATTGCCAAGGCCCTCGAGGCTGCCGGTGCCGACGGCCTTTCGGTCATCAACTCCATCCAGGGCATGGCCATCGACGTCCATACCCGCAAGTCCCGCGTGGCCAAGCCCAAGGGCGGCCTTTCGGGCCCGCTGTGCCACCACATCGCCGTGCGCATGGTCTGGGAGGTTGCCCAGGCCGTCGATATCCCCATCAACGGTGTCGGCGGCGTCATGACGGGCGAGGATGCGGCCGAGTTTATTCTGGCCGGCGCCACCTGCGTGTCGGTCGGCATGGCCAACTTCGTCGATCCGTGCGCTTCGCTCAAGATCGCGCACGAGCTCGAGGCCTGGGCCGAGTCTCAGGGCGTGAAGGACATCAACGAACTGGTAGGTGCGTTCGAATGCTAGAGACCGATGCCCGCGACCGTGTTATCGTCGCTCTCGACTGCGACCGTGAGCGTGCGCTCGAGCTTGCCCACGAGCTTTCGGGCCATGCCGCCTGGCTCAAGGTTGGCATGACGCTCTATTACGCCGAGGGTCCTGAGATCGTCAAGACGTTCAAGGATTTGGGCTTTAAGGTTTTCCTCGACCTTAAGTTCCATGATATTCCGCATCAGGTTCGCGGCGCCGCCCGTTCGGCCTCGCTTGCTGGTGCCGACCTGCTCTCGGTTCACGGCTTGGGTTCGGGCGCCATGCTCGCTGCCTGCCGCGAGGGTGCCGAGGAGGCGCGCGAGGACCGCGCCAAGCTCGTCGCCATCACCGTTCTCACGAGCATGAATCAGGATGCCTTGAGCGAGATCGGCGTCGAGTCGCCCGTGTCCGAGGAGGCCGCCCGCCTGGCAAAGCTCGCTCAGGCCAACGGCATCGATGGCATCGTGTGCTCGCCGATGGAGGCTCACGACATGCGTGAGCTGCTGGGTTCTGATGCCCTGATCGTGACTCCGGGCGTGCGTCCGGTGGGTGCCGCCCTTGGTGACCAGTCCCGCGTGGCGACGCCTTCCCAGGCTATCGAGCGCGGCGCAAGTCATATTGTGGTGGGCCGTCCCATCACCGGCGCCGACGATCCGGTTGCCGCCTTTGACGCCATCGTCGCCGAGCTGGTCGAAAACGTCGCGTAAAAGATTCCCCTAAGTCACCACTTTTGGGTCTCATTAGCACAAAATAGCCCCTGTGCCTGCGTAAACTTTCCCATCCTTTGTGTGGAATCGCAGGTCAGGGGCTTAACTTTGGGCGCAGTATATTGCACTTTTTGCGGGTATCGTCTAACCTATGGAGCCGCGATTGGGCATTTTGTACGTTCTACGTGCTAAAATGCCAATTATTGAATCAGATATAACCCAACTACTTGGAGGTACGAATGGCACTCCCTCAGCTTACCGATGAGCAGCGCAAGCAGGCTCTTGAGAAGGCTGCTGCCGCACGTCACGCCCGCGCTGAGCTTCGCGAGCAGATCAAGAAGGGCGAGAAGTCCCTCGAGTCCGTGCTCAACTCCGATGACCCCATCGCTTCCCGCATGAAGGTTTCCACCCTCATCGAGTCTCTTCCTGGTTATGGCAAGGCCAAGGCCGCCAAGATCATGGAGGAGCTCGGTATCTCCGCTACCCGTCGCGTCCAGGGCCTCGGCGTCCGTCAGCGCGAGCAGCTCCTCGAGCAGCTGACCAAATAAGTGAGCGCTCAGGATTCCAAGCTCTTTGTGATTTCTGGACCGTCAGGCGCAGGCAAGGGTACGCTCGTCACTCGTGTGCGCGAGCGCCGCTCGAACCTGGGCCTGACGGTTTCGGCTACCACGCGAGCACCACGCAAAGGTGAGGTCGACGGCGTCAACTACTTTTTTCTGACGCGCGAGGAGTTCGACCGCCGCGTGGCAAACGGTGAGTTTGTTGAGTGGGCCGAGGTCCACGGTAACTGCTACGGCACGTTGGTGAGCGAGGTCCAGTCCAAGCTCGCCTCTGGTTCGTCTCTGATTTTGGAGATCGATGTCCAGGGCGCCCTGCAGGTGAAGGAGCGTTTCCCCGAGGCCGTGCTGATCTTTATCAAGCCGCCTTCGCTTGAGGTGCTCCGCGAGCGTCTAGTCGGTCGCGGTACCGAGACGCCCGAGACGATTGAGCTGCGTATGGCAAACGCCGCCGATGAGCTTGCCCTTGCCGACCGCTACGACGACGTCGTGGTTAATGACGATCTCGACCGCGCGACCGATGAGCTCGTTCGCGTTCTCGATATGCATGAAAGGATCTGAGGTCCGTGTCCGTTGTAAAGCCTTGCATTGACGATCTTCTGGAGAAGACCGATCACAACCGCTTCCTGCTCGCTTCGCTTGCCTCCAAGCGCGCCTGCGACATCAATAGCATGCTGCGTGGCCAGCACAACCGCGTGCTTGCCGTCCAGGATGTCGATGACATCACCATCGGGCTTTCCGGTGCCGATACCATCTCGATGGCTATGGACGAGATTGTCGACGGCGACATCTCTTACGACGAGGCCCGTTACGAGAAGGCGCTCGGCCACAAGGTTGCTGAAGCCTAAATGGCGGCTCGCGTCTGCCTGGTCCACTATCACGAGGTTGGACTGAAGGGCAAGAACCGCGCACATTTTGAGCATATCCTCATGGATAACATTAAGGCGGCTTTGGCCGCCTTTTCCGTGAACGCCGTGTCTCGAATTTCCGGTTATATCCTCGTGACCTTTAACGAGCATCAGGCCGATGATGCGGCGCGTGTTATTCGCACCGTTCCCGGCGTTGCTCGTGTGTCTTTGGCGTATCACACCAACCGCGACCCGCAGGAGTACTGCGCCGCCGCCGTCAAGGCGCTGCGCGAGTTTGGTTCCTTCGATTCGTTTAAGGTGCACGCTAAGCGCTCCAATACCGACTATGAGCTCACCTCGATTGACATCAATCGTCAGGTGGGCGAGGTGTTGTGTGAGGCCTTCCCCGATAAAAAGGTTCAAATGCACGACCCCGATGCGATGGTGCACGTACTGGTGGTCCAGGGTAGCGTTTATGTGTACGCGCGCTCCGAGCGCGGCGTGGGCGGTCTGCCGGTGGGTTCTGCCGGCAAGGTCGTGACGCTGCTGTCGTCAGGTATCGATTCTCCGGTGGCGACCTGGATGCTCGCGCGTCGCGGCGCGGTGTGCGTGCCGGTACATTTCTCCGGTCGTCCGCAGACGCCCGATACGAGCGAGTATTTGGTGCAGGATATCATCCGTGCGCTTGAGCCGGGTGTCCAGATCGGCCGCCTGTACGTGGTGCCGTTTGGCGACTGCCAGCGTGAGATTTCGGTCACCTGTCCCAGTAACCTTCGCGTGATCATGTATCGCCGCATTATGTATTCGGTTGCCGAGCGCATCGCGCATATCGAGGGCGCTAAGGCCATCGTTACGGGCGAATCGCTTGGGCAGGTTGCCTCCCAAACGCTTGAGAACATCATGGCTGTCAACGAGGCCGTGAAGATCCCCGTGTTCCGTCCTCTCATCGGTTCGGACAAGCAGGAGATCATCGCGCGCGCCGAGGAGATCGGTACGTTCGATATCTCGACTGAGGCCGCTCCCGACTGCTGCACGCTGTTTATGCCGCGCCGTCCCGAGACGCACGCTAAACTCGATGCCGTGCATGAGGCCTGGGAGTTGTTCGATCACGAGGAGATGATCGAGCGCCTGCTCAAGCAGACCGAGTACATCGACTTCGAGAGCAACACGTATAAGGCCCCTAAGACCTTAAAACGCAAACATTCGGAGCTTGCTCCGCGTGAGATTTACCAAGATCACGAGTAATTTTGTGCATAGACCGACGATGCGTCTGCATCGTCGGTCTTTTGCTATCTGGGCATTTTGCGGCTAAGTGTTCATTTGCTGACGTGTGCCTGAATAAATGGACAGTATTTCGCAAGGTTTTGGTCGGCTTTTGGTTTGACCGCGAAAACCGGTTTTGGAGAATGGCTGTTGCAGGACTCTTTTCCTGACACGATGTTGTTGGGAGGTTTTGCTATGGCGCAGCGCGAACAACACGAACGGGTCAAACGGATGGACCGCTTGGCGGACAAGCTGCTCGGTCATAAGGCAGTGGTGATGGCGATACTGGTCGTCATTGCGATGGCGAGTGGACTGGCGATGGCGAACCTTGGCGGCGGTGCCGGCAGTGTGTCGTTTGAGCACACTGATGGTTCGGGTTCGTTAGTGGAGCCGGGATCCGGCGATGCCTCGAGCGGAAAGACATCCGAAGGCTCTTCGCCTAAGGCGTCTGCCGCGGCAGAGGTTTATGTCGATGTTGATGGCGCCGTTGTGTCGCCCGGTGTATATCGTCTCAAGGACGGCGCGCGGGTTGCTCAGGCGATTGATGCCGCCGGCGGGCTGGCGCCCGAGGCAGACGTTACGGGGCTCAATCGGGCATCTAAGGTCGTCGATGGACAGAAGATTCACGTTCCAACGGTAGGGGAGCAGCAGGCGTCCATTGCGGAAGCTGGTGTTGATGGTGGGGCTTCCGCATCATCGGGCGTGAGTGGCGTAACAGGCCTAGTAAATATCAATACGGCAAGCGCGGCAGAGCTGCAGACGCTCTCGGGCATCGGTCCCTCCATGGCCCAGTCGATTATCGATGAGCGGACAAAGAACGGTGGTTTTGCCTCGGTTGACGATCTGATGCGTGTGTCGGGAATCGGCGAGAAGAAGCTTGCCAAAATCAAAGATTCCATCTGCGTATGAGTGCGACCGAGCGCGAGCATGTGATGCCTCCGCGGCCTCTGATGCCGTGGACGATGGCCCTGTGTGCCGGCATGTGCATGAGCTGCGCCTTGGTGCTCAACGTGGCCGCCGATGCGCTGCTGTGGGAGCGGGCTTCGGCGGTCGGGCCGCTATGGGCCATTCCCGTTACGGCGGCGGTATTCGTTGTGCTGGCTCAATCTTGTGCGCGGCTTGCCCCTTGGAAGCGGTGGCTGTATGCCGCGTCCGTCGGTCTCGTGGCGGGAGCGGTCGTCTCGGCGTGGTGGGCTGTGGGCGTGCTAAGCGCCTCGAAGGCGCTCGACGGTCGAGCGGCAAGCAGCCTTGAGTTTGTCGTGCAGGGTGACCCATCCATAAACGACGACGTGTATTCCTATACCTGCGAGGCACGCGCGGACGGTAAGAACTTGGCAATGGTTCGCCTATCGTGCGACCTCGAGCTCAAGGTCGGGGCGCACGTGCGTGTTATCGGTCGCGTTTCACGTTTTGAGAACGATGCGTATGGACGATCGCGCGTGCTCCGAGGCGAGGTGCGCAAGGTTAAAGTCGTTCGGATTTTGTCGGTCGATGAAGACTCTCCGGGGCCGCTGCTTCGGCTGCGAAATGGGCTGCTTGCGTCCATCGCGCCTGCGACCGACCCGGCGCGTGCACTCATAGCCGGTGTCGTCTGCGGTCGTTCGGCCGAGCTGCGCGCCCAGCCGGCGGGCGACTGGTTTTCGGTGACGGGAACGGCGCATCTTATCGCCGTCTCGGGCAGCCATTTGGCAATCGTGGGGTTTGTAATCGAGGGTGTATTGCAAAAGACTCGGTGTTCACGCGGTCTTCAACGGGCGATATTGGCGATAACGCTTGTGGGCTACGCTGCTTTTACGGGCGCGTCTCCCTCTGCCGTGCGCGCGTGCTGCATGGTGTTCGCGACGCTTGTCGTAAACGGCGCGGGGCGGCGCCGGCACGGCGCATCGGCACTCTTCGTTACCATGTCCATCTTTGTGTTGCTGCGGCCGACGGTTCTGTTCGAGATGGGCTTTCAGCTTTCATGTGCCAGCGTCTTAGCCATTCTGTGCTTTTGCCCCTATGCGACCTACGCTTTGGGTGAGCTGAGTGTTCCGTCGGGCGTTGCCAGCATGCTTTCCGTCACGCTGTGCTCGCAACTGGCGACACTTCCCATTACCATTCCTGCCTTCGGTACGTTCTCGCTCATTGCTCCGCTCGCAAATGCGGTCCTCGGTCCGGTGGTGAGCGCACTGCTCGCCGTGTCGATCGTGCTGGTTCCCTTTTCGCTCCTGGCGCCGTTGCGGACTTGGGCGCTCGTTGTTCCCATGATTGCCGCCCGTTGCGCGCTGTTCTTTGAGCAGCTGTTTGCCGCCGTGCCGGGTGCATCCGTGAGCGTGCCGCCCGATAGCATGTGGATTTACCTAGTGCCGTGTTTGCTGGCGGTTCTGCTTGTCTGGTGGCCGCGTCCCCGTGCACGTCCTATGGCGGTGGGGCTTGCATGCCTGGTGCTCTTGGCTGCGATTCCGTACGTCTACTGGGATCGATTCGCTCCGCCTTCGGTGACGGTGCTCGATGTGGGCCAGGCCGATGCGATTATTATTCGCCAGGGCGGCGCAGTGGCGCTCGTCGACTGCGGGCTCGACGAGCGCGTGGTGGCGGCGTTGGTTCGCAATAACGTGCACCATATCGATGCCGTCTTTGTGACGCATTGGGATGAGGATCACTGGGGTGGTCTGCCTGCCGTGCTCGAACAGTTTTCGGTCGGTACGATTGCCGTGGCGGCGGATGCGCTGGAGGATGCTCCTGCCGAGGTATTGAACCGACCTGGCGTGGAGTATCGGCAGGTGCGCCGTGGGGATACGGTCGATATCGGCTCATTTTGCGCCCGCGTGATGTGGCCATTCGAGTCCGTGGATGGCGAGGGAAATGAGGACTCGCTTGTCCTGCTGCTCTCATATGTTCAGGAAGGCAAGGGCCTGCGTATGCTCCTCACCGGTGATGCCGAGATCGACCAAGAACGGGAATTCGTGCAGGAGGTGGGGGATATCGACGTACTTAAACTTGGGCATCACGGCTCTAAGTTTTCAGTCGATGATGAGTTGCTGGACGTCCTGAAGCCCGAGCTTTCCCTCGCGAGTGCGGGCGAAGGGAATCGATACGGCCATCCGTCCGATGCCTGCATCGATGCCGTTAAGGAAGCGGGCGGCGTGTTCGCGTGCACTATCGAACACGGCGACATTACCGTCACGCCGGCTGCGAATGGCTTTGCGATGCGATGCCAGCGACCGTGACGACGTCGTTGGCGTGTGGTGGGCCCCTGGGCTAGAATGGCACGGAGCGAATACGAAGGCCTGCGGGAGGGGAGCGCAATGTCCGAAACCGGTCTGCTGCCGGCATATCTGATCGTCGGTACCGACGGAGTCAAGCGCGATCACGCCGTCTCGCGTATGAAAGCGCGTCTGGAAAAGTCGGGCATGGTCGAGTTCAACCTCGACGAGCGCGATATGACCAAAGACCCCGATATCGAGTCGATTATCGGATCGCTCAACACCTTTCCCATGGGCAGTGAGTTTCGCCTGGTAATCCTTGATGGCTGCTCAAAGCTCGCCAAGTCGGTCTCGGAGCCGCTCGTCGAGTATCTGGCGAGTCCCAGTCCCACAACGGTCTGCCTCATCATCGCCGACTCGCTTGCCAAGAACACGCGCCTGTATAAGGCGATCGCCAAGATCGACAAGAAGGCTGTGATCGATTGCTCCGGCACCAAGCGCTGGGAGCTACCGCGCCGCGTGCAGCAGATGGCGACGCAGCACGGCAAGTCGATCACGACGGCGGCCGCCGAGGAACTCGTCTCGCGTTCGGGTGAAAACACTCGCATGCTCGATAACGACTTGGCTAAGCTTGCCCAGATGGTCGAGGTGCCCCAGATTGAGCTTGTCGACGTTGAGCGCTGGATTGTACGTACGGCCGAGGTTCAACCCTGGGACTTTCTCAATGCGGTCTCGGCCCGTGACATGCGACGCTCGCTCGAGCTCTTCAATCTACTGCCCGCCAAGAGCTACGTGTGGACTTACACATTGCTGTGCGGCCGCATCCGCGAGCTTATCGTTGCCAAGGCGCTCGATGCGCGCGGACAGGGTCGTGAGCTGGCTGCAACACTTAAGCTCCAGTCCTGGCAGGTCAAGAATCACCTGACCTGGGCACGTCGCTTTTCGATGGCAGAGCTCGTTGCCGCGCTCGAGGGCGCGGTCGATGTGGAGCTCGCACTGAAGGGTTCGGCCGATTCTCAGACCGCGCTTTTGCTCTGGATTACGAACATCTTGAGAAAATCGTGATGATACCTGCCTATTTGACAAATTCGTTCTATCCCTTTGAGGGGGAGCGTGCTATAGTAGGCGCTTGCATGACCTCACCGTGTCTCAGAGGTGTCATACATTTTTTGCAAGGAACTCGAAAGGAACTCCAGAAGTGGCAAACATCAAGTCTCAGAAGAAGCGTATCCGCACCAATGAGGCAGCTCGCATGCGTAACAAGGCTGTCAAGTCCGAGCTCAAGACGCTGACCAAGCACGTCCAGTCCGCCGTCGCCGAGGGCGACGCCGAGAAGGCCCAGGCTGCCCTCAAGACCGTCACCAAGCGTCTCGACATGGCTGCCGCCAAGCATGTTATCCACAAGAACCAGGCTTCCAACCGCAAGTCCGGTCTTGCCAAGCTCGTGAACAGCATCAACGCCTAAGTTGTAAATTTCACACCACACAGATTACGCGCATAAATGGAGCCTGTTTTATGGAACAGGCTCCATTTTTTGTATCGCTCGGGTAAGATAGTCCGCATGAATACTTCAATTGACATTTCCCACATCCGCAACTTCTCGATCGTTGCGCACATCGACCATGGCAAGTCCACGATTAGTGACCGCATCCTCGAGCTCACCCATACCGTCGACGAGCGCGACATGGAGTCGCAGCTGCTCGATACCATGGATATTGAGCGCGAACGCGGCATCACGATCAAGTCCAATGCCGTTCGTGTCTCCTATGACGCCGACGATGGCGAGACGTATCAGTTCAACCTGATCGATACGCCGGGTCACGTGGACTTTACCTATGAGGTCTCGCGTTCGCTTGCCGCCTGCGAGGGTGCGGTGCTTGTCGTCGACGCCACGCAGGGCGTCGAGGCGCAGACCGTCTCCAACGCGACGCTCGCCATGAACGCCAACTTGGATATCGTGCCCGCCATCAATAAGATCGACCTGCCGTCGGCACACCCCGACGAGGTCAAGACCGAGATCGAGGACGACCTGGCGATCCCTGCCGACGATGCCGTATGCGTATCGGGCAAGACCGGCGAGGGCATCCACGATCTGCTGGAGTCCATCGTCTTTTTGATCTCTCCGCCCAAGGGCGATGCAAACGCGCCGCTCAAGGCGCTCATCCTGGACTCGTATTTTGATGAGTACCGCGGCGTCGTTGCCACGGTCCGCGTGTTTGACGGCTCCATCAAAAAGGGCGATACCCTCCTTATGATGCAGGCAAAGGGTGACTTTTTGGTCGATGGCGTGGGCGTCAAGCGTCCCGCCGAGACACCAGTTGACGCGCTGACGGTCGGTGAGGTGGGCTACGTGGTCACGGGCCTGAAGGACCCCGAGGCCGTGCGCGTGGGCGATACCCTTACGTGGGCGTCGAATCCCTGCCCCGAGCCGCTTCCCGGCTACCGTGAGGCCAAGCCCATGGTCTACACGGGCCTGTTCCCGATCGACAACAAGGATTACGAGAACCTGCGCGACGCTCTCGATAAGCTGCATGTCAACGACCCGTCGTTGGTGTGGGAGCCCGAGACTTCGGTGGCGCTCGGCTTTGGTTTCCGCGTTGGCTTCTTGGGCCTGCTGCATATGGAGGTCGTCAAGGAGCGCCTGGAGCGCGAGTTCAACCTGGACCTGATTGCCACGAGCCCTTCGGTGGACTATCACGTCTACAAGACCGACGGCGAGATGATTGATGTTCGCAGCCCGCAGGATCTGCCCGAGGCTACGCGCATCGAGCGCATCGAGGAGCCCTACCTCAAGGCCAAGATTATCTGTCCGCCCGAGTATACGGGTGCCGTCATGCAGCTCGCTATCGAGCATCGCGGCATTACAACCGACATGATCCATCTCACGAGCAAATCGGTCGAGATGCGTTTCGACATGCCGCTTGCCGAGCTCATTCTGGACTTTTTTGACCAGCTCAAGAGCCGCACCAAGGGTTACGCCTCGCTCGACTACGAGTTCAACGAATATCGCCCCTCCGAGCTCGTCAAGCTCGACATCCTGCTTTCGGGCGACGAGGTGGACGCGCTGTCGTTTATCGTCCACAAGGACAAGGCCTACGGTCTTGCCCGCGGCCTATGCGACAAGCTCAAGGAGATTATTCCGCGTCAGCTGTTCGAGGTGCCCATCCAGGGCGCCATCGGCAACAAGATCATTGCCCGCTCCACCGTCAAGGCGCGCCGCAAGGACGTGCTTGCCAAGTGCTACGGCGGCGATATTTCTCGTAAGCGCAAACTGCTCGAGAAGCAGAAAGAGGGCAAAAAGCGCATGAAGGCCATCGGCTCGGTCGAGGTTCCGCAGGAGGCCTTTATGGCGATTCTCAAGGTGGACGAGTAGGTCCATGGCACTTTCTGAATACAGCAAGCGGTTGCTTGGAGCCTATGCCGAGCAGCCGTTCCTTATGGCTCCCATGGCGGGCGTGACCGATCCCGCCTATCGCATCATGTGCCGCCGTCGCGGTGCCCATCTTGCCTATAGCGAGATGGTGAGCGTGGCGGGCCTTGCCTATGCCAGCAATAAGACGTGGCGCCTGGTACTGCCGGCCGATGAGGAGCAGCAGATCTGCGTGCAGCTCTTTGGCTCCAAGCCCGATCAGTTTGCGAGCGCTGTTGCTGCCGTCGAGGAGCGTGTGGGCGATCGCCTGTCGCTGATCGATATCAACATGGCCTGCCCGGCTCGCAAGGTCGTCACCAAGGGCGAGGGCTCGGCGCTTATGCGCACTCCCGATCTGGCCGAGCAGATCGTCGAGGCGGCGGTGGGCGCGGCGCATGTGCCCGTGACCGTAAAAATCCGTAAGGGCTTTTACGCCGAAGACCGCAACGCCGCGACGTTTGCCCAGATGCTTGAGGGAGCAGGGGCCGCCGCGGTGGCGGTACATGGTCGCTGCGCCACGCAGCTCTATACGGGCCAGGCCGATTGGTCGGTCGTCGATGAGGTGGCCGACGCCGTCGAGATTCCCGTTATCGGTTCGGGCGATGTGTTCTCGGCAGAGGACGCTGCTGAGCATCTGCAAAGCTCGGGTGCCAGCGCGGTGTTTATCGCGCGCGGCATCTACGGCAATCCATGGGTGTTCGGCGATGCCCGAGCCCTTGCACTCGATGGCACGCCGGTTCCTTCTCGCTCCTCGGTTGAGCGCCTGGATGCCCTGCGCGAGCACCTGACGCTCACGCACGAGCTGTTGCCGCTCATGTCGCGTGCCCGCACGTACGCAAGCTGGTATCTAAAGGGCATGCCCCATGCTGCCGCCTGGCGCGCTCAGGTGGTGCGTTGCTCCACATACGAGGAGTTCATGGCACTGGTCGATGATATCGAGCACGATGTGGTGGCCTGTGAGGCCGCACTTGCCGCCGGCGAGTCGGTGCCCGCTCATCCGTTGGAGGCCTAACGGTGGCCGTTACCGCGCTGTACGTGCATGTGCCGTTTTGCGCCCAAAAATGCCGGTACTGTGACTTTGACTCACGCAGTTTTGCTCCGTGCAACATGAGCGTTGCGCTCGATACCTATTTTGAGCAGTTGTATGCGCGCCTCGATGCTTTTGGCGACGCAGGCGCGCTTGCACAGATCCGCACCGTCTATGTTGGCGGCGGCACGCCGTCGCTGGCGGGGGAGCGTTTGGTAGAATTTGCCCGGCGTATCTCTGCGTGGTGCAAGCCTGTTGAGTTTACCTGCGAGGCCAATCCCGAATCGCTGACCGCAGAGCTTGCCACTGCGCTTGCCGGGGTGGGTGTCACGCGCGTCTCTCTGGGCGTGCAAACGCTCGATAACGCCGAACTTACCGCCATCGGCCGCATTCACGATGCCGATCGGGCGCTCGCTGCCATCACGACGGTCAAGGACGCTGGGCTTGTCGTGTCGTGCGACCTGATGTGCGGCCTTCCCGGGCAGACCGACCTAAGCTGGCAGCGCACACTCGATGGCGTGTTGGCGGCGGCGCCGCATCATGTGTCGGTGTACCCGCTCACGCTTGAGGAGGGGACTCCCCTTTATCGCATGGCGTGCCGCGACGAGTCGGTCGAGCCCGACGAGGATTTTCAAGCTTCGTGCATGGATGTGGCGCGTGAGCGTCTGGGTGCGGCCGGCTATCACCCGTATGAGGTGGCAAGCTATGCGCTCGACGGACATGAGTGCGCCCATAACATTGCCTACTGGACCGGCCAGGGCTATTTGGGCCTGGGTCGTTCCGCCGCGGGCATGCTCGACGCCGAGGATTTCGACCGTCTTGCAGGTTTGTTCCCCGGCGTGTCTTCTCGAGGCGATTCGTACCGCGTGCGTCTGGTGCAACGTGACGATGACGCGACGGCGTTTGAGGCCGAATATCTGTCGCAGCGTGAGGCTGCGGCTGAAGACCTGATGCTGTCTTGTCGCATGACGGGCGGTGTTGCGTCCGACCTGTTGGTTCGTGCAGCTTGCGTCATCCCGGCCGATGAGCTGGCAGCTGCCTGCGATCGCGCGCTCGAATTGGGTCTTGCCACTTGGGTGCCCGAGACGCTCGGGGTCCATGAGGGACCTTTCACTTCGGCAGATGTCGTCGCGGGCTATGTTCGAGCTCGTCTGGCGCCGACACACTTGGGCTGGCTCGATGGAAATGTTCTGTTCGAGCTGTTTTGGGATCTAGCTTAGGCCGCTCGGGTAGAATTACCGGAATATATACGCTGCTGTGAGCAGGAGGTTGCCGCGCATGGCGACGATGAACGAAAAAGATTACTACGAGATTCTGGGTGTCTCCAAGGACGCCACCTCGCGTGATATTCAAAAGGCCTTTCAGCAAAAGGCCCGCAAGCTCCATCCGGACGTCAACAAAGAGCCGGATGCCGAGGAAAAGTTTAAAGAGGTTTCCGAGGCCTACGCCGTGCTTTCGGATGAGCAAAAACGTGCGCGCTACGACGCCATGCGCTCGGGCAATCCCTTTGCCGGTGCTCCTACGGCTTCGCCCTATGGTGGCGGCTACGCCGGCAACACAGGCTATGGCAATCCCTTTGAGGGCGGTTTTCCCTTTGGCGGCGCTTGGGGCCAGCAGCGTCGTGGGCAGGCTGCTTACAATCCCGAGAACGGCGCCAATGTGGTCGTCGATATCAAACTCGACGCCAAGGAGGCCAAGGGCGGTGCCCGCAAGACCGTCCGCTATACGCGCTTCGATACCTGTGGTCACTGCGGTGGTTCGGGCTCTGTTTCGTCCGAGCATGCACATACCTGTCCGAGCTGCGGCGGTCGCGGTCACATCGATGTCGACCTGTCCTTTCTGTTTGGTGCCGGCACGTTCCAGTCGGTCTGCCCTGAGTGCGGTGGCTCCGGTAAGGTCGTCGCCGACCCCTGTCCCGATTGCGGCGGCAGCGGGCGGACCCGTGTGACCTCCGAGCAGACGATTGAGTTTCCCGCCGGCACGCACGATGGCGACGAGGTCCGTATTGGCGGCATGGGTCACGCCGGCACCAACGGCGCCTCTGGCGGTGATCTGGTCGGTCGCGCCCATGTTGAGGCCGAGCGCCTGGAAGGCAAGGCCCGTACCGGTTTTTACCTGATGGGCATCGTGGCGCCGTTTTTGGTGCTATCGGCCATCTCGGGCGTGTTCTCGGCCTTTGCCGTGATGTGCTTTGTTCCGTTTGCCATGGGCCTGTTCATGGTGCTCTCGGACGGCGTGCTGCACCGCAGCCTGCTGTGGTGGAAGCGCGGCGCGATGCAGTTTGCCAACGGTTTTGCCAATGGCTTCATGTTCGCGCTCGTGTCGGTTTGGTTCGCGAGCTGCTCGCAACGGGCCATGCTTTCGCCGTACCAAATGCAATAACATCAAACCCTCTGTTTGCGGTCGGCCCTGCTTGGGTATAGGACGCACTGTGACAATAATGAAAGTCGGAAGGATTCGGTCGTGTCGGAAAATAGGGATTACTACGAGGTGCTTGGCGTCGACAGGGATGCCGACGCGCGGACGATTAAGCGTGCGTTTCTAAAGAAGGCCCGTACCGTACATCCGGATGTTTCGGACGACCCCGAGGCCGAGGCCAAGTTCAAGGAGCTCAACGAGGCCTATTCCGTTCTTTCCGATGAGCAGAAGCGTGCTTACTACGACCGTTACGGCACTGTCGACGGCCCTGGTGGTTCGGGCTACGTCGATATCAACGATATCTTTGGTGGCATGGGCATGGACGACTTGTTCTCGTCGTTCTTTGGCGGCGGTGCCGGCGGTGGCGCCCGCAGCCGTCGTGAGCGTCGTCGCGGACGTGATATGGCCATCTCGCTTTCGGTGACGCTCGAGGAGGCGGCGCTCGGCTGCAAAAAGACGATCAGCTATGACCGCCTTGCTCCTTGCGAGGACTGCAACGGCACCGGTAGGGCAGAGGGCGCACAGGAAAAGCAGTGCGGCCGCTGCCACGGCACGGGCTATGTCACGACGGTTCAGCGATCGTTTTTGGGCCAGGTTCAGTCCTCTTCGCCCTGTCCCGACTGCCACGGCGAAGGCACGGTCATCGATCATCCCTGCGAGACCTGTGACGGCCAGGGCCGCACGCCTTCACACGAAAAGATTGACATCGATATTCCCGCCGGTGTTTCGACCGGTCGCCAGCTGCGCGTGAGTGGTTTTGGCGAGGCCGGCCTTCGTGGCGAGCCGTCGGGCGACCTGATCGTCAACGTGCGTGTCGCCGACCACGAGCGTTTTAAGCGTAATGGCGATGACCTCTATCTGGTGAGCGATATCTCGATTGCGCAGGCCGCGCTCGGTTGCGAGATTGAGGTCGAGGGCATTATGCCTGACGAGGTCGTTAAAGTGACGGTTCCCGCCGGCACACAGTACGGTGACACCGTGAGCGTCAACAACTACGGCATGCCGCGTATCGGCGGTGGCGGCTCGCGCGGTCGTCTGATTGTGCAGCTGCGCGTGGTCGTTCCCACCAATCTCTCCAACAAGCAGCGCGAGCTGCTTCGCGCCTTTGCCGACGAGATGGGCGATGACGTCGCATCCGGTAAGAAGTCGGTGACCGACCGTATCAAGAGTGCCCTCGACGACATCCTCGATTAAGGAGCCCGTGTGCTCGCACCCCATATTTCCGTCGTCAACCTCGGTTGTCGTGTCAACCGGGTTGAGTCCGACCGTATCACTGCCGATCTTATGCGCTTGGGCTTTGCGATGGTGGAGCCCCGGGACGCCGAACTGATCGTTATCAATACCTGTGCCGTGACGGGGGAGGCCGAGGCCAAGACCCGCAAGGCCGTCCGTCACGCCCTGGCCTATCCCGGCGAGCCTTACGTGGTCGTAATCGGCTGCGTCGTCAACCTGCATCCCGAGGAGCTGCTGGAGCTTTCCGATCGCGTGATCGCCGAACCGTCCAAGATTGACGTCGCCGAACGCGTCTGCGAGGTGCTGGGCGTCGAATCCGATAGCGTGCCCGCCTGCAGCGATGGCGACGTGGTCGATGCGCTCGGTCGTTCGCGGCTGGGCGTGAAGATCCAGGATGGCTGCAACCACCGCTGTACCTATTGCATCGTGTGGAAGGCCCGCGGCCCCGAGCGTTCCGTGCCCGTTGAGTCCGTGCTCGAACAGGTGCGTGAAGCTCAGGAGGCCGGCGTGCCCGAGGTCGTGCTGACCGGCGTGAATCTGGGCGCCTATGACGGCAAGAGCGCGACCGATGAACATGTCGAGATCGATGAGCTGCTCCAGGCCATCATGGAGCGCACCGAGATCGCCCATGTGCGTATCTCCTCGGTGGAGCCCATGGATGTTTCCGAGCGCTTGCTCAAGGTGATGGCTCGCTATCCGAAGCGTATCGCGCCGTTTTTGCACCTTCCCGTGCAGTCTGGCTGCACGGCGACGCTGCATCGTATGGGTCGTCCCTATAGTGCCGAGGCCTTTGAGGATACGGTGCGCATGATTCGCGCTAATCTGCCCCAGGCGTCTCTTTCGTGCGATGTCATCGTCGGTTTTCCTGGCGAGACGGACGAGGAGTTCGAGGAGTCGCTGGCGCTGTGCCGTCGCGTGGGCTTTTCGCGCATGCACGTGTTCCGCTATAGCAAGCGCCCCGGCACCCTCGCCGCCGACATGCCCGACCAGGTACCCCCTGAGGTCATGGCCGAACGCAGCCGTCGCATGCGCGCCGCCGCACAGGAGCTTGCGATCGCCGATGCCCGCCGCCGCGTGGGCACGGTCGAGCGTGCGGTGCTCGAGTATGGCGACAATTTGACGCTCGGCTCGTTCCATCATGCCCGGCTCGATGATACCTGTGGACTCACAGCCCCGTGCCTGCTCGATGTTGCTATCATCGGAGTCGATGATTCCGGCTTGGTCCATGCACGCAGGGAGGTTCATGGAAGCCTCGAAGATTAGACTTACCGTTCCCGAGGGTATCGACCCCTCGCGCGTTTTGGGCGCCGGCGACGGCGTCCTTCGTGCACTCGAGAACTTGGTGCGCGCCCATGTGGTTGCCCGCGGTGACAGCGTTGCCGTGAGCGGCGATCCGGACGAGGTTGAGCTGGTCGCGCGTTTTTTCGAACATGCCTTTCGTGAGGCTGCTGCGGGGCGCACGCTTTCTGCCGATGATGTCTCGCGCTGTCTGGCCGTTCTGCGCGACGGCGAGCATGATGCCTCATCGCTGCGCGATGACGTGCTGCTATCGTATCGCGGTCGCGTCATCCGCCCCAAGACGCTCGGTCAAAAGCGCTATGTGGATGCCATCCGCTCTTCTACCATCACGTTTGGCCTCGGTCCCGCCGGTACCGGTAAAACCTATCTGGCTATGGCGCTCGCCGTCGCCGCGCTCAAGCGCCATGAGGTAGGCCGCCTGATCCTGACGCGCCCGGTTGTCGAGGCGGGGGAGAACCTGGGCTTTTTGCCCGGCACCCTCGAGGAAAAGATCGACCCGTATATGCGCCCGCTCTATGATGCTCTCTTTGACATGATGGATCGCGAACGCACCGATGGGCTTATGGAGCGTGGTGTGATCGAGATCGCACCGCTCGCCTACATGCGCGGTCGAACGCTAAGTGATGCCTTTGTGGTGCTCGATGAGGCACAAAACACGACGCCCGAGCAGATGAAGATGTTCCTGACGCGCCTGGGTTTTAATTCCAAGTTCGTGATTACCGGCGACCTGAGCCAGCGTGACCTGGTAGGTCGTCGCGGCGGTCTTGCCGACGTTGAGAAGATTTTGGGCCGTGTCGACGATGTGACGTTTTCTCACCTGGAGCGCGCCGATGTGGTGCGCCATGCCCTGGTGGGCCGTATCGTTGAGGCCTATGATGCATACGACGATGCGCGCGAGCGGCGCGCACACGATCGAAAGGAGTCCCGTTGAGTGTATTGATCAGCAACGATGCCGAGCTCGATACGCTGCTCGATGCCCAGGAGGTGGAGCACATCTGCGGAGTTGTGCTTGCCGCCGAGGGTGTTGAGCGTGAGGTCGAGATTTCCCTTTCGTATGTCGATGAGGACGAGATGCACGAGCTTAATCTTGAGTGGCGTGGCATCGATCGCACGACCGACGTGCTCTCGTTTGAATGTGACTCGGCCTTTGACGAGGACATTCCCGCCGACGAGACGCTCGAGCTCGGCGATATTATCCTGGCCCCGCAGGTCATTGCCCGCCAGGCGCCCGGCTTTGGCAACAGCCCCGCCGATGAGTGCCGACTGATGCTCGTGCACGGAATGTTGCACCTGCTGGGTTACGACCATATCGAGGACGATGAGGCCGAGGTCATGGAGGCACGCGAGGATGCCATCCTGCGCGACCTGGCGCTTGAGCGCGGCGAGGACCCCAAGCTGGTCCATGTCGGCCCCATAACCAATCATGCCCACGACTAGGAGCCGTCTATGATTCCCGGATCGAACAAGGACCATCCGTCCTTTTTAAAGTCGTTCTCATACGCCATGGAGGGCTTCGTTACCGCCGTCAAGACCGAGCGCAATATCAAGGTCATGCTCGTGGCGGGCGTGTGTACCGTCATTGCCGGCTGCATCGTGGGGCTCGATATTGCCGAGTGGGCTACGGTCATCATCTGCTGCGGCCTGGTGATTCACGGCGAGTTGTGCAATACCGCCATGGAGGCGATTGTCGACCTGGCGACCCAGGAGCTGCATCCGCTGGCCAAGCGCGCGAAGGATATTGCTGCTGCCTCTGTATACGTTCTTTCCATTACCGCCGCGATCGTGGGCTTGCTTGTCTTTGCCCACGCGCTCGACTTTATTTAGAAAGGGATTCCCATGTCCGACAATATGCAGCCTACCAATGAAGTTTTGGATGACGAGGTCCTGGACGAGGCTGAAGGTGCCGATTCGTTTGACGAGGTCGAGGAGTTCGACCCGTTTGAGGGTATGAGCGACGGGGAACTCGATGCCCTGTGTGACGAGGATGAGAGCCTCGCGGGTTTTGGCGACGTGGAACCCGGTTTTCGCAGTGGCTTTGTGGCCCTGGTCGGTCGCCCCAACGCCGGCAAGTCCACGCTGCTCAACGCCTGTTACGGTAAAAAGGTCGCCATCACCTCTCCGGTGGCCCAGACGACCCGCCGCCGCATGCGCGCCGTCGTCAACCGTCCCGGCTATCAGCTGGTCTTCGTTGACACGCCGGGTATCCACAAGCCCAAGGACGGCCTTGGCTCCGAGCTTAATAAGAGCGCCCTGTTTGAGCTCAATGACGTAGACGTTGTCGCGTTTCTGATCGATGCTACCAAGCCGATCGGCAGGGGAGACGCCTGGGTCGCCGAGCGCGTCAAAAACGCCCGTTCCAAGAAGGTCCTGGTGCTCACCAAGGCCGATGAGGCCGACCCCGCACAGGTCATGGAGCAGCTTAAGGCAGCCCACGAGCTCATGGAATATGACGACGAGATCGTGACGTCGTCGGTCAAGAACTTCAACGTCGATGCGTTCATCGAGACCGTCGCTCGCTTTTTGCCCGAGGGCCCGCGCTGGTTCCCCGAGGACATGGGCACCGACGCGTCCGACGAAACCCTCGTGGCCGAGTTTGTGCGCGAGAAGGTCCTGCGTCGCACTCGCGACGAGATCCCTCACTCCGTGGGCGTCATCTGTGACGCGCTCGAGCAGACTAAGAAGGTCCTGCGCGTGCACGCCACGATTTACGTCGAGCGCGAAGGGCAGAAGGGCATCATCATCGGAAAGGGCGGCGAGATGATTAAACATATCGGCATCGACGCCCGTCGCGATCTTGAGCGCATCTTTGGCACCCAGGTCTTTTTGGAGCTCGACGTGAAGGTCAAGGCCGGCTGGCGCGATGACGAGGCACAGATCCGCCGCTTTGGCTATAACGCCGAAGATTAAGCCTCGGCATTCATGGCAGGCTCTCGCACATATCGCACAAAGGTGCTCGTCCTCGATAAGACGAAGCTCAAGGAAACCGACCTGATCTTGACGATGCTCGACGAACGGGGGCGGCAGGTGCGTGCCGTGGCTAAGGGCGCACGTAAGCCTGGCGGTCGCCTTGCGGCCCGCTGCGAGCTCTTCTGCACCGTTGATATGCTGTTGGCGCATGGTCGCTCGCTCGACGTGGTTTCTCAGGCGGAGCTTATGGAGGCGCCGCTCGGTGCTGCTCCTGACTACGAGACGACCTGTGCCGCCAGCGCGATTGCCGAGGTTGCGCGCGTGTGCTCGTTCGAGGATGCCGAGGATCCATTTACCTTTGCCATCACGCAGCGGGCGCTCACACTTGTCGGCAGCGGGCTCGACTCGGCACATATGGACCTGCTCGTGGCGGCCTTTGTCTTTAAGCTGCTGTCGCACGTTGGTTACCGCCCCGATTTCTCGGCTTGCGTGCTGTGCGGAGACCCCATGCTGTCGTATTTTTCGCCTCAGGCGGGCGGCCTCATGTGCGGCTCATGCGCGTCGAGCGTTCCGGGCGCCGAGCTGGTGTCGACCGGCGAGGTCGCATGGCTGCGTGCCCTCATGTCTATGACGTTCGATGGCCTTGTGGACGAGCGAATCGATCCGCATACGGCTGCTTTTTTGCTGGGGCTTTCGCATGTTTGGGCCGCCACGCACACCGATCAGCGGCTCCGTGCGATGGAATTCATGTTGGGTCGGTGATGATGCGCAGGCGCGGGCTGCTTGTGGTAACATACCGACCTGTTGGTACCTCGACCTTGGTTGCTCGCTCCACCGGCGGCTTCCCAGTCCGAGGCGAATCGAGTCGCCCGATGGCGACGTAAAACGAAAGGTGAAACAATGACTGTTTCCAAAGAGCGCAAGGCGGAGCTGACTGCCCAGTTCGGTAACACCCCGGTCGACACCGGCAACCCCAAGGTTCAGGTCGCCATCCTGTCCGAGCGCATCAAGGAGCTGACCGAGCACATGAAGTCCCACCAGAAGGACTTCCACACCCGTCGTGGCCTGCTTATGCTCGTTGGCCGCCGCCGTCGTCTTCTCTCCTACATCAAGAAGAACGACATCGTCGAGTACCGTGAGCTCATCAAGGCTCTGGGCATCCGCGACAACATCCAGTAAGGATTTGTACATGCTAAGAGCGTCCTGCGCAGCGGGGCGCTCTTTTTGTGTAAGAGCGTGAACAATCACGCTCTGAAGCGTGGCGGGGGCAGGGGGCCCGCGTCACATGAGAAGCCCGCAGGCAAGGGGCCTGTGGGGTGAAGGAGAACAATGACACTCGTATCCAAGACCTTTGAGCTGTACGGCAAGACCTACACCTTCGAGTCCGGCGAGCTTGCCAAGCAGGCCACCGGCGCTTGTCTGGTCAAGCAGGGTGACACCACGATGCTCGACACCGTGGTCGTCTCCAAGGAGCGCAAGAATTACGACTTCTTCCCGCTGACCGTCGACTTCAACGAGAAGATGTACGCTGCCGGCCGTATTCCGGGTGGCTACCTCAAGCGCGAGGGCCGTCCCAGCGAGAAGGCCACGCTCACGGCTCGTATGATCGACCGCCCGATCCGCCCGAGCTTCCCGGACGGCTTCCGCAACGAGGTGCATATCGTCGCCACCTCGCTCGTCGCCGACCAGGTTAACCCCTTCGACGTCATCAACGTCATGGGCGCCTCTTTGGCTATGACGCTCGGCGGCGTGCCCTTCGAGGGTCCGCTTGCCTGTGTACGCATCGGCCGCAACGTGGAGACCGGCGAGTTTATCGTCAACCCCACTTATGAGGAGCGCGAGAACTCCGACCTGGACCTGGAGCTGGGCGGCTCTGCCGACTTCATCTCGATGGTCGAGGCCGGCGCCGAGGAGATCTCCGAGGACGACATGCTCGCCGCTATGAAGTTTGGCCAGGAGGCCCTCGCTGCCTTCTGCCAGGCTCAGGACGAGTTCGTCGCCGAGTGGGAGCAGGTCAACGGCGCTATCGTCAAGAAGGAGTACCCGCTTGACCAGCCCGTCGAGGAGGTCCAGGAGCGCATCTTCGCCCACTACGACGAGATGGCCGCTGCCCTGCGCGACGCCGACAAGCTTTCCCGCATCGGTAAGGTCGAGGCTCTGAAGGAGTCCATCCGCGCCGAGTTCACCGACGAGGAGCAGGCCGCCTGGGAGCGCGAGATTCCCGTGGCGCTCAAGAAGCTCGAGAAGAAGGCCATGCGCACCATGGTCGTCGAGACCGGCGAGCGCGTCGACGGCCGTGCCGCCGACGAGATCCGTCCCATCATGGTGAAGGACAACTACCTGCCGCTCGTTCACGGCTCCGGCCTGTTCCAGCGTGGTCAGACCCAGGTGCTCTCCGTCCTGTCGCTCGGTATGCTCAACGAGGGCCAGCGTCTGGATACCATCGAGCCCACCGAGGGCAAGCGCTATATGCACCACTACAACTTCCCGCCGTTCTGCACCGGCGAGACCGGCCGCATGGGCAGCCCCAAGCGCCGCGAGATCGGTCACGGCAACCTGGCCGAGCGCGCTCTGCTTCCGGTGCTCCCCGACGAGAACGAGTTCCCCTACGCCATCCGCGTGGTCTCCGAGGTCATGGAGTCCAACGGCTCCTCTTCGATGGCTTCGACCTGCGGTTCCACGCTCGCCCTTATGGACGGCGGCGTGCCCATTAAGCGCCCGGTCTCCGGTATCGCCATGGGCCTGATCCAGGAGGAGGGCAAGACCGTGGTCCTGTCCGACATTCAGGGTCTCGAGGACTTCCTGGGCGACATGGACTTTAAGGTCACCGGCACCACCGAGGGCATCACCGCCCTGCAGATGGACAACAAGGCCACCGGCCTCACCTTCGACATCCTGGCCCGCGCCCTGCAGCAGGCCAAGGAGGGTCGCGCCTTCATCCTGCAGAAGATGCTCGATGTGATCCCTGAGCCGCGTCATACCACGCGCAGCACCGCTCCGCGTATCGTCTCCATCCAGGTTCCGACCGATAAGATCCGCGACGTCATCGGTTCCGGCGGCAAGGTCATCCGCGGCATCCAGGACGAGACCGGCGCTTCGGTCGACATCCAGGAGGACGGCACCGTCTTTGTCGGCGGCACCGGCGAGTCCGTCGATCAGGCCGTCGAGCGCATCAAGCTCATCATCAAGGTTCCCGAGCCGGGCGAGGAGTACACCGGTCGCGTGGTCTCCATCCAGCCGTTCGGCGCCTTCGTGAACCTGCTGCCCGGTAAGGACGGCCTGCTGCATATCTCCCGCGTCGCCAAGGGTCGTGTGGAGAAGGTCGAGGACGTCCTCAACGTGGGCGACGAGGTCAAGGTCGTCGTTATCGAGGTCGACGATCGCGGCAAGATCTCGCTCGATCGTCTCGACAAGCCCGAGGCCCCGGCTCGCGCCGAGGGTGCCTCCGAGGGCGACGGCGAGCACTTCCAGCGTCGTGAGCGTCCGCGTCGCGAGCGCTCCGAGCGCGGCGACCGTCCGCGCCGTCCCGGCGACAACGGAGGCCGCAAGCCCCGCCGTCACCACGACGCCGAGCAATAGCTACACATAAGCAGCTCAACAAGGGCGACTCCGTACAGGGGTCGCCCTTTTGCTTGCGCCCGGGAGGGCCGCATATGAAGTTTCCTGCTCTACAGTCCTGCGCAAGACGGAAAGCACATTAAGTGCTTTCCTTTGCGTG
>UQLD01000007.1 GCA_900541855.1 uncultured Collinsella sp. | reverse complement strand
AAGATGCACTAGGCCTGGACGAAGTCCGGGCCCGCGCCTTTAGACGCGAGCCCGGAGCCCGTGGGTTATACCCTAAGAGCAAACCACCCTTTTTAAGGGTGGTTCTGATTGCTCCGTCCAAGCACGCCAAATAGGGTGGGCAGTCCGAGTAGCTAAAACAGCTGTATATACCGGGGAATACCGCCGAAGGGCGGCCGAGACACGTTCTTGGCCGCTCTTTTGTTTGTTGAACACGTGGTCGCTACGTCCGCGCCCGGCTCAAACGGTCAGCAATCATCCGTGAACGATATTTGTTCAAAAAAGAACAAAGATAAACAAATAGTTGTTGCAGTTACTGTTCGAATGTGTTCAAATAAACATGAACAGTGAAGAACCGCACATTCAGATGCCCGGACCTGAACGCGATTCAACACTTCCAAACAGAAACTACGCACCTGCGTATCTCTCAAGGAGGATGTCATGAGGGTTGTAATCGCTTCCGATGCCGACGGTATGTCGATGAAGGAGTCTATCAAGGAGATGCTCATCGCCGACGGTCACGAGGTCGTCGACTATTCCGAGACCCCTGCCGCGGACTTTGTCGATTCCGCGACCGCCGTTGCCAAGGACCTGCTGGAGCACAAGGATTCCCAGGGCTTCGCATTCGATAAGTACGGCGTCGGCTCCTATATGGCCGCCGTCAAGATCAAGGGCATGGTCGTCGCCAACATTTCCGACGAGCGTTCCGCTTACATGACCCGCGAGCACAACGGCTCGCGCATGGTCACCATGGGCCCGGGCGTTGTGGGCACCGAGGTCGCCAAGAAGATCGCCCGCGAGTTCCTGCGTGCACAGTACGCCGGCGGCCGTCACCAGATCCGTGTCGACATGCTCAACAAGATGGCCTAACGAGAGCCACCGAGAACTCGAACTTCTACCTCAACTTGTGAATTCAGACGAAAGGACGTTCTGATGAAGAAGACCATCGCAATCGGTTGCGACCATATCGTTACGGACGAGAAGATCTATCTGGCCGACCGCCTGGAGCAGGCTGGTTACAAGGTGCTCGACTGCGGCACCTACAGCCACACCCGTACGCACTATCCCATCTACGGTAAGGCCGTGGGCGAGGCTGTTGCCAGCGGCAAGGCCGACTTTGGCGTGGCCCTGTGCGGCACCGGCATCGGCATCACCAACGCCGTCAACAAGGTTCCCGGCGCCCGCTGTGCCCTGGTCCGCGACATGACCTCTGCCCTGTATGCCCGTCGCGAGCTCAACGCCAACATCGTGGGCTTTGGCGGCAAGATTACCGGCGAGTTCCTGATGGCCGATATCATGCTTGCCTTCCTGGAGGAGCCCTACGAGAAGACCCCCGAGCACGATGCCCTGATCGCCAAGATCGATGCCTGCAATAAGGCCGACGCCGAGGCTCAGGCTGACCCGCACTTCTTTGACGAGTTCCTCGAGAAGTGGGACCGCGGCGAGTACCACGACTAGGGAGGTTACGCGGTTTTACCAAACCGCGTAACGGGTCGACGCTGCGCGACGCTCATGCACCCCATCTCGTCGCTCAAACCGTCGCTCGCGTACATGAAGTACGCGTCGCTCCTCTTTCGCGGCGACCTGGGGCACCTGAGCGCCGCTCGCTGACGTTTGAGTGACCTGTGAGATCGCCCCTGTTGTTGCGAAGTGTTCTGGTACGGCGAGCTGCTCCGATAACACGTTTGCTTGCTTTGCTTGAGTGCTTTGCTCTTGGCTGTACTTGGCGATTTGCAGCTTTTCAATTGACGGCTCGCGTTTCTGTGAGGGGGCGCGGGCCGGTTTTCTATCAGCCCTATTGACTTGGCGGGCTGTCATAAGAAAGGGAAGGCTCCTATGGAGTTTGTTCTTGATAACGGTTCTATCCGCGTAGCACTGAGCACGGCGGGCGGCTCGTTCACCTCAATTGTGGCCGACGGTCGCGAGTATCTGTGGCAGGGCGATCCTTCGGTCTGGTCGGGCCAGGCACCCATTTGCTTCCCGATCTGCGGCGGCCTTCGTGATGGTCGCGCAATGGCCATGGGCGGCCGCGAGGTAAAGCTCGCCCGTCACGGCTTTGCGCGCAAACAGGAGTGGAAGCTCGAGGAGCAGGGCGACAACATGGTTGCGCTGAGCCTAAGCTCTGCCGACCATGCCGAGTTGCTCGAGCAGTACCCGTATCCGTTTAAGATCGTTGCTCGCTACACGATTGATTCGGAAAAGGTGGTCGTGTCGTACGAGGTGACCAATGAGGGCACCGAGGACATGCCGTTCTTTGTGGGCGGTCATCCCGGCTTTAAGTGCCCGCTCGACGAGGGCGAGTCCTATGACGACTACGAGCTCCGTTTTGAGCAGCGTGAGGCCGCCGAGCTCTGTACTGCCGTTCCCTCGACGGGCCTGATTGATGTTGAGCATCGCAGCAAGAATCCCATGATCGGCCAGAACCTGCCGCTTACCCACGAACTCTTCGACTTCGCGGAGACCATCTTCGACGTGCTCGAGAGCCGCGTGGTTACGCTGACCAAGAAAACCGAGGACAAGGGCGTGCGCCTGACGTTCCCCGATATGCCGTACCTGATTGTATGGAGCAAGCCCGAGGGCGACTTTGTGGCAGTTGAGCCGTGGGGTGGTCTGTCCACCTGCTCCGATGAGGACGATGTTCTGGAGCACAAGCGTGGCTGCCTGGTGGCCAAGCCGGGGGAGACCGTTACCCGCGGCTTTGAGATCGAGATCCTTTAACGAGTTATCGTATGTTTGGGGCGGGTCATGCCGCCCCGGAACAGGAGTTCAACATGATTCTGACCGTTACCATGAACCCGTCGATTGATACGCGCTATCAGCTCGACAAGCTGATCATCGACGATGTTAACCGTGTGACGCCCGAAAAGACCGCTGGCGGCAAGGGCCTCAACGTGAGCCGTGTGCTGCTGCAGTTGGGCGACGATGTGCTCGCGACCGGTCTACTCGGCGGCCACATGGGTGCCTATATGGCCGAGCTTATGGATGCCGACGGCGTCAAGAACGACTTTGTGCCCATTGCCGGTGAGACGCGCATCTGCCTGAATATCCTGCATGAGGGCAATCAGACCGAGCTGCTGGAGAGCGGCCCGCAGATCGCCCCGGCCGAGCTCGAGGCCTTTACGGCCAAGTTTGCCGAGCTTGCAGCGAAGGCGGACGTCGTGACGCTTTCGGGCTCGCTGCCGCGTGGCGTCGATGCCGGCTACTATGCCGACCTCGTCAAGATCGCCGAGGAGGCGGGCGCCAAGGTGCTGCTCGACACCTCGGGTGCATCGCTGGAGGCCGCGCTGGAGTCCGACGCTAAGCCTGAGCTCGTAAAGCCCAACCTGACCGAGACTAACGGCCTGCTGGGTACGTCCTTTACGACCGATGATGTCGATGCCCTGCGCGAGGCGCTCGCCGCCGATGACCGTTTTGCCGGTATCCCCTGGGTTGTCGTTTCGATGGGCGCTGCCGGTTCGGTTGGCTTCCATGAGGGTCGCGCGTTCCGCGCCAAGACGCCCGCGATTGCGGCTGTGAACGCAACGGGTTCCGGCGACTCGACCATCGCCGGCTTTGCACATGCCATTGCTGCTGGCGCCGACGACGTCACGGTGCTCAAGACCGCCAATACCTGCGGCAAACTCAACGCTATGGATCCCAAGACCGGTCACCTGGTCATGGACCGCTGGGACGAGATCTACAACAGTGTTGTCGTGACTGAACTCTAGGAGTCGCGACATCGAACATTCAAAAACGGCGCCCGTCGGCGATGTTGCCGGCGGGCGCCGTTGTCTTGAAGACGAAGTGATCCGTTTTCCTCCGTCCCCAAGGGATCATTACAGTGAGTCGATAAAGCGCTGTTGGGCGGCGCGACCGGCTTCGTCCCACTTAAAGACGCCGGCGTTGTCGAGCACGTGGCCAAACACCACGCCGACCTCCTCGTGCAGGATATCGATGGCGTTGTCGGCCGTAAGCTCGTCGGCGCGGCGGGCAAAGACGTCTTCGGCCCACGCGGCATGGCTGCGGCAAAGGTCGTCGCCCTCGAGCGCGCCAGCAAGGTCGTAGCTGGCATCGGCCTTGGCTGCCAGCAAGTGCTCACGGACAGCGCCGAGCTCGGGAACCAAGCGCGGCGGCAAAATGGCCAGGCCCATGACCTCGATCAGGCCGATGTTCTCCTTTTTAATATGGTGATACTCGGCATGCGGGTGGAATACGCCCAGCGGATGCTCGTCGCTCGTGATGTTGCAGCGAAGCGCCAGGTAGGCCTCGTAGATCTCGCCGCCGGCATTGCCGCGGGAGTCGACGCGGCGGATGACGGGCGTCACGGTGTTGTGCGCCACGCCGTCGGCTGTGTGCGCGATGACGCCAACCGATTCATCGGTCCACTCGCGCCAGGCGAGGATAATCTTCTCGGCAGCGTCGAGCAGCTGAGCGCGGTCATGCGAGCGCAGGCGCAGCACCGAGAGCGGCCACTGCAGCACGGTACCGCTGACCTGGTCAAAACCGGGCACGCTAAACTGCGAGACCTCGGCGGCGTGCATCATGGGGAACTCGTGCGCGCCGCCCTGGAAGTGGTCGTGCGACAGAATCGAGCCGCCCACGATGGGCAGGTCGGCGTTGGAGCCAATAAAGTAGTGCGGGAACAGGTCGACAAAGTCGAGCAGGCAGGTCAGACCCTTGCGGTCCACGTGCATCGGGCGATGCTCGGAGCTCATGGCAATGCAGTGCTCATTAAAATACGCATACGGGCTGTACTGGAAGCCCCAGCGCTCGCCGTCGAGCTGGATGGGAATAACGCGCAGGTTCTGACGGGCGGGATGAGCGCCGCCGTCGGCTGCGGCGGAGCGTCCGGGGTAGCCCTCGTTTTCGATGCAGAGCTGGCAGGCGGGATACTTCTCGCCCGTGTTCTTGGCTACACCTGCCGCGGCGATATCGCGCGGGTCCTTCTCAGGCTTGGACAGGTTGATAGTGATCTCAAGATCGCCCCAGTTGGTGGGGGTGCTCCATTTGATGTTGCGCGCGATGGCGGCACGACGCACGTAGCCGGCATCGCAGCACAGGCCGTAGAACCAGTCGGTCGCGGCGCGGGGCTCGTTGACGCCCATGCGGCCGTTGAACTCCTCGTTTACAACCGAAGGCCTCGGCATGAGTGCGCCCATGATGCGCATGGCGATGCGGTCGCGGCCCGACGCCGTGTCCTCGGCAGCGCCGTTGGCAACGGCGGCCTCGGAAAGCACAGCAAGCGTGCCCTCTAGGTCGAAGTCGGGGAGTGTATCGGGGTGCAAGAGCGAAATCTTCTCGGTCTTGAGCGCCCAAGCCATGTCGAGTGCGGGGCCCGTGGCGCCGATGCACTCCAAAATGGTGTTGTATGCCCAGATGCGATCGTCCTGGCCGATCATCGATCGGTGGATGGCGTACTCGATCAGGTTCTGTGCGGCCTCGCGCACGTCAGTCATTACAGCCATGCCGCGTAAGCCCCCTTGTCAGAGATGGCGTAGTGACGGGCAGAGCCCTCGCCCAGCCAGCCGTTCATCTTGGCAATGAAGGTGTCGACCAGGTCGAGCGGCACGAAGGCCTGGATGGTGCCACCAAAGCCGCCACCGTGGATACGGACGGCGCCGCGGCCGTCGAGCTCGTGCTCGGCCAGCGCCAGGGCATACATGGAAGGCTGCTCGGAACCCAGCTTGGCAACAACATTCTGCAGGTACATGGCAGAGCTGGCGCCGGACTCGCGCGTCAGGACCAGGAACTGGTCGATGTCGCCGGCGTTCAGAGCTGTCCAGCGCTTGTCGACCAGGCCGTTCTCGTACCAGTAGTGAACGGCGCGCAGGCAGGCACGGTCGCCCAGCTTGGCACGCAGCTCGGGGAGCTTGGCGTCAAAGTCGGCAACGTCGACCTCGCACAGGCGTGCCTTGCCAAACTCGGCGGCGACGTCCTGCATCTCGCGCGGAACGGCGGCGTAGTCGTCGGTGGCGGCCACGTGGTCGGTGCCCACTTTAACGAGCACAAGCGCATAACCGTGATCCTCAAAGTTGAGCTCGAGCTTCTGGGTCTTAGGCTGAGCCTGGTCCTCAAAGTCCATGTAGGCGAGGCCACCCAGGCACACGGCGGCCTGGTCCATCAGACCGCAGGGCTTGCCGTAATAGTTGTTCTCGGTGCGCTGGCTCATCTGGGCGAGCGCGACGGGCTCGATGGCGGGTGCGCCCCAGAGGGTTTCCATGGCACGACCGTATGCGGCCTCGACGGCGGCAGAGCTGGAAAGACCGCCACCCGAGGGGACGGAGCAGGTGAAGGCGAAGTCGAAGCCCTGGGGCTCAACGCCCAGAGCAGCGATTTCGTGGGCCATGCCGCGGACGAGGCTCGCGGACGTGCCCTTCTCGGACTCCTGAACATCCAGCGTGTCGAGCGTGATCTCAAACGTAGGATAGCCCTCGTCGGCGACGCGAACCTTGTTGAAGTCGGTTGCCACGGCGATGCCGTCGACAGCGACATCGAGCGAACCGGCGATAACGTGGCCACCCTCGTGGTCGGTGTGGTTGCCGCTGATCTCGGAACGGCCGGGCGCGTGTACGTAGAGCACCTGGCGGTCGCCGATGGGGCCAAACTCCTTCTCGAACAGCTTGGTGAGCGTGGCGAATGTCTTTTCGTCGGGGGTGGTCATGGGAGTCCTTTCCTTGGCGCGCACGAGTGGGTTTTGCGTCGTTATAAGTACGTTAACAACTTGAAGCGGCATGAACCAAGTGTTCACAATACCGCACGTTACGGGCTATGTTAACGTACTCATAACACATCGCTTGTCACTTTTTGAGAATCTGGTAATCGGTAGAAATTCAGCCGTGAACGGTACTGCCGTATGGACTTATAAAGCAGAAGAGATGCAGATAGAAAAAGTAGAGTACGTTAACATGCGTCCGACGATAGCGGGCCTCGGCGCGGGATGTATTTCTGCCCGGGCCGGCATTCACGCTATTCAAATCTCGCAAGGGTGAAGGTGATCCTGTGGCAAGGCGCCCGTCCAACGATACAGGTACGCGTCCGGTCTCCATGGCCGACGTCGCCCGCGCTGCTGGCGTTTCGCAGCAGACGGTTTCGCGCGTCGCCAACGGCTTGCCCAACGTTAACGAGCAGACGCGCCAGCGCGTGCAGGCCGCTATGCAAGAGCTCGGCTTTCGTCCGAGTTATGCCGGTCGCTCACTGCGCGACGGCCGTTACCATTCGGTCGGCCTATGCATCAACGATGTCACCAAGTTTGGCAACCTCTCAATGATTGACGGCATCGCCAGCGCTGCTCGCGAGCATAATTGCGCCATCACGCTGGTCGAGATGTCCAAGACCGAGGAATTCTCGCTTGCCGAGGCCACACGTCGTATGGCCGCGCTGCCGGTGGACGGCATCATCATCGGCATGAGCCGCATGGCGCCCGATTTTGAGACGTTTGATCCGCTGCCGGGTATCGGCACGGTTATCGTCACCATGTATGCGCACCCACGGGTGACTACGGTCGACTCCGATCATTACGGTTGCTCGCTGTTGCTCATGGATCACTTGTTTGAGCTGGGGCACGAGCAGATTCGCTATATTGGCGGCCCGTCGTTCTCGGTCGACGAGCAATTTCGTCGCGCCGGTTGGCAGGATGCACTCGAGCGTAAACACATTAAGCTGCAGGCGCCGCTCGAGGGAGACTGGTCTGCCAACAGCGGTTACGAGGCCGGCAGATATCTGGCCGAGCACGACCGCACCATGACGGCGATTTACGCGGCAAACGACCAGATGGCAAACGGCGCAATTGCAGCGCTGCGCGATAGCGGTCTGCGCGTGCCCGAGGACGTAAGTGTGGTGGGCGTCGATGATTCGCTCGATGATTTTGTGGCACACAACGAGCTTACGACCGTTCGATTCGACTTGCATCAACGTGGGCGCGAGGTGTTTGAGCATGCGGTTCCCGAGGCGGGTACGGCGGGCAAAACCGTTGCCATTCGTATTCCCGGCCAGCTCATTATTCGACATAGCACGGCGATACCGCGCTCATAGTTTGCGCAGGTAAACGGCGATTTATCGTATTTCAATAACAATCGGTATGGATGCTGGCAGATAACAGTTGGGATACTGCCGAGTGTTATGATAGACGGGTTCTTTTGTCTATCTAGGAGGCTTTGCCTGATGGAGATCACCAAGGATATCCGCTACATCGGTGTCGACGATCACGACATTGACCTGTTCGAGGGCCAGTACGACGTGTCCGAGAACGGCATGGCATACAACAGCTATGTTATCTTGGGCGATAAAATCGCTGTCGCCGATTCGGTCGACGCTGGCTTTGTCGACGAATGGCTCGGCAACCTTGAGGCCGCGCTCGACGGCCGTACGCCCGACTACCTGATCGTCCATCACATGGAGCCCGATCACTCCGCCGGTATCGCCGCCTTTATGGAGCGCTATCCCCAGGCACAGATTGTGGCCAGCATGGGCGCCTTCCGCATGATGGTCAACTACTTTGGCACCGACTACCCCGAGCGCAAGTTGGTCGTCAAAGAGGGCGACGTGCTCGATCTGGGCGGTCACAGCCTAACGTTTGTCGGCGCCCCCAACGTTCACTGGCCCGAGGTGATCTTCTCCTACGAGTCTACCGACAAGGTGCTCTTTAGTGCCGACGGCTTTGGCAAGTTTGGCGCCAACGACATCGAGGATCCCGAGGGCTGGGCTTGCGAGGCTCGCCGCTACTACTTTGGCATCGTCGGTAAGTTCGGCAAGTTTGTGCAGGCCGTCCTCAAGAAGGCCGCCGACCTGGACATCCAGATCATCTGCCCGCTCCACGGCCCCGTGCTGACCGAGAACCTGGGCTACTACTTCGACACCTATAACACCTGGTCGAGCTATCAGCCCGAGGACGAGGGTATCACGATTGCCTATGCGAGCGTGTACGGGCATCTGAAGGCTGCCGTCGAGGAGCTCGCATCTGCGCTTGAGGCTCGCGGCCAGAAGGTCTCCGTCTTTGACCTGGCTCGCGACGACATGGCCGAGGCCGTTGAGGATGCGTTCCGCTACGACCGTCTGGTGCTCGCCTCCATTACCTATCAGGGCGAGATCTTCCCGTGCATGAGCACCTTTATCCACACGCTCGCCGAGCATGCCTACCAGAACCGCACCGTGGCGCTTGTCGAGTCCGGTTCCTGGGCGCCCGCAGCTGCCAAGGTTATGACCAAGGAGCTCGAGGGCATGAAGGACATCACCCTGACGCAGAACAAGGTGACCGTTCTGGGTTCGCTTAACGACGCATCGCGCGCCCAGATCGAAGCCCTCGCCGACGAGCTGTCCAAGTAACAACGCGCTCGCTTCTACCGCCAAAACCACCACAAAGGGGACAGGCACCTTTGTGGTGGTTTTTGTTTTTAGGCGGTGGCGATGATGAGGGTTGGGACGTCGATGTCGGCGGCTTCGGCGATTGAGGCGGCAACGGCACCTTCGGGGTCACGGTCCATCACGATGGTGTCGACGTCGGCAAGTTCGGCGAAGCGATACATGCCGCGTCCGTTGACCTTGCTCGCGTCCATCAGGGCGACGCCTCGACGCGCGGCGGCAATCATGGCCGTTTTGGTTTCGGCCATCTGCGGAAAGTCGGTGGTAAAGCCGCAGCCCGGGACAAAGGCGCCGGGGCACATGATGGCGAGGTCGGCGTGAATCATCTGCAGCGCCTGCATGGCGAGCGGACCGTACAGATAACGGTGGCCCTTGCGCAGCGCGCCGCCCAACATAACGACGTCGACCGAGGGCATGCTCTCGTCGATGTAATCGGCGATGGTGATGTCTGCGGTAATGACGGTGATGCCGTCGCGTTGGTCGAGCAGGCGGACAAATTCGAGCGCGGTGGTGCCCGAGTCGACGAGCAGCGTGTCACCGTCGCTGACGAGTGCGATGGCGCTTTGCGCGATGGCCTGCTTGGCGGCGACATTGACATTGATGCGGCGCTCTTGCGTGGAGACGGTCAGGCGCTTGTGGAGTGAGACGGCACCGCCGTGCGTGCGGCGTAGTTTGCCGGACTCGGCGAGGGCGTCCAAGTCGGCGCGGGCCGTGACGGAGGACACACCAAAGGTCTGGGCGATTTCTGCCACCTGCACCGAGGCATTATGCTCGAGCATTTCCATGATGGCGGCACGGCGTTCGTCGGCGAAGGCGCGGTTTGTAGCTTGGGCCATTACTGCTCCATTCTCAGCAATATTTGCAGGAATTGTGTTGACTCTATTTTCGTTCATTTTCTTTTTGAGTAAGAAAACACCTTTTGATTACTTATCTTTTCTATAAAAGAAAGGCAATCAAGGCTCAAAACTCAATATCGAACACACGCGCTTGGCCTCGATCCCTTCCGTTTGCTTTTCATAATTGAGGGCTTGACCCTGCGGAGCGATGACATCTCGCACCTTCAAACCTGTCGAATTTCATACAATGAGCGCAGCAAAACGCAAGGTAAAACGCCTTGTGAACAACTACGCCCGATGTCCAGATGCGGGCGAGGGAGAGGAGCAAACGCTCATGGCACTTGTTACCACCGAAAAGATGCTCAAGGACGCTCAGGCCGGCCACTACGCTGTTGGTGCTTTCAACGTCGAGAACCTCGAGTTTGTTATGGCCGTTCTGGCCGCTGCCGAGGAGACCAAGTCCCCCGTCATCATGCAGACCACCCCGGGCACCATCAAGACCGCTGGTCTGGACTACTTCTACGGCATGGTCAAGGCTGCCGCCGAGCGCGCTTCCGTGCCCGTCGCTCTGCACCTCGATCACGGCGACGGCTATGACCGCTGCATGCAGGCTTTCCGCACGGGCTACACCTCTGTCATGATTGACGGTTCGCACGAGTCCTTCGAGGACAACATCGCCCTGACCAAGTCCGTCGCCGACGCTGGCCGCGCCATGGGCGTGCCCGTCGAGGCCGAGCTCGGTAAGGTTGGTGGCAAGGAGGACGACGGTCCCGCGGTTGAGGGCGAGAGCCCCTACACCGATCCCGCCGAGGCCAAGGAGTTCGTCGAGCGCACTGGCTGCACGTCGCTGGCCATTGGCGTTGGCACCAGCCACGGCGTGTACACGAGCGATCCGCACATCGAGCAGTCCGTGGTCAAGGCCATCCGCGACGCCGTCGACGTGCCGCTGGTTCTGCACGGCACCTCCGGTGTGCCCGATGAGCAGGTTGCCGAGGCTGTGAAGAACGGCATCTGCAAGGTTAACTACGCCACCGAGCTGCGTCAGGCCTACACCAAGGGCTTCATGGCCTACATGGCCGAGAACCCTGCCTGCTTCGACCCCAAGAAGCCGGCCAAGGAGGGCATGCGTGAGATCACCGAGCTGGTTAAGATCCGCATGACCAACCTCAACTCCGTGGGCAAAGCAGAGTAACAGCAAGGGTACTCTGATCCCACCGGGCCGTCCGGAAACGGAAAAGGGCCTATCTCTCAGAACGTCCTCGGACATGTCGGAAGCCCCGCCGCGCGCTACGCGCTGCGGGGCTTCCTCCGTCCTGCGGAATGTTCTGAGAGATAGGCCCTTTTCCGTTTCCGGACGGCCCTGCTCAATCGCCCTTGTGGCGTTGGGGCTGATAGGATGGGGCGCGTGGGTTACTTGGTTGTTAGGGTTAGCAGGTCGTTGGGGGTTTTGAGGTTGTAGGTGGCGTTTGGGATGTCTTGGTGTGATCCCCATGCCGCTCTGGCAAAACTGACCCCTGCCGAAGTTGCGCATTGCTCGTCGTAGACGGTGTCGCCAACGTAGACGACGTTGCCAGGATTCGCGCCCGTACGCCGGAGATATTCGAGCATGGGTGCGGGTGCGGGTTTATGTTCGGTTGTGTCTTCGACAAGGATGATGTGCTCAAAATACGTATCGAAGCCAAGAGGTGCTATTTCTTCTGCGTATTCGTCGCGCGCACGTGAGGAGACAATGCCAAGATTGCAACCGCTATCGGCGAGTTTTGCGATGACTTCAAGCAAACCTGGAAACACGCTGATGGTGCTTTTAAAGCTGGCGGCAACTTGGCACCAGCGATCCAACGTTGCCTGCGAGTAGATTCCGAGTTTCTCAAGGGCATCCTTGCCGGGTATGCCGAGGGCAAATTCAAGCTCGTGTCGGGGGAGCGTTTTGCCGGTTTCTTCTTGGACAATCTGGCCAAGCGATGACAGCACGCTTTCTTCTGTATCTGCCAATGTCCCATCAACGTCAAACACGATATAGTCAAAGTACTTCATATAGTAGCTCCTATCCGTTGTTTGCCTGCAAGTTTGATGCAGTGACAGAAGAAGGGCTAGCGGGATTTCTGCCTGGTACTATCGAGATTCTGCCTCGCTGCTCGATAGCTCGAAGGAGTGCATCCCATTTGTTCTTTAAATACCTGGCCAAGATGGCTTGCTGTCGCAAAGCCGCATTGGCGCGCGACTGTCTGGACCGTTCGCGTGGTGTGTGCCAAAAGTTCGCAAGCACGGTTTACGCGGTATGCGCGCAGATATGCCGCCGGGGTCGTTCCTGCGCAAGCTTCGATAATGCGGTAACACTCTCTTTCGCTTACGCCGGCTGCAGATGCTATCTGGGGCACATCTACAGCGGCTGCATAGTTTGCGCGGATAAAGTCCAGGATTGCCTTGAACTGTACGTCGCGGCTGGTCATCCAAGAGGCGTTGTCGGAGGAAAAGAGCGGTTCGGCCTTGGCGTAAATCTGAATCCAGAGCTCTGACAAGCTATTCCGAAGCGCCATCTCGTTCTGCGGCCGTTGAAGGTCGTGGTTAAAGGAACTCTTTAGCAAATCGATAAAGGGCATATCGTCGGGGTTGGTGGGCGACCATTTGAGCACATCGACGCCTCGACATTGCAGCAAAGGATTGATATAGCGCTTTTGAAGGCGTCCCGCGGGATCGCCGAGCATCGACGGCTGAAAGATATGCAACATTTGAATGGCCGGTGCCGAATTGGCTGATTGCAGCGTGCTGTGCAAAACGCCGCCGTTGATAAAGCCGGCGGACCCTTCCTCAAAGCGTACGTGCTCATGAGCCGCGCGCGTTCGATAGTCAATCGCTCCCTGCTCCATGTAGAAAAGCTCAACTTCGGAATGCCAGTGCCAGGGGACGGAATTGCCCGGATAGCGAGCGAATTCTGCGCGTTCGGCAATATAGGGCCAGTCTTCGGCGGTCTCGGGAAACGCTTCCTCGCGTCCTCCGCGGTGCAATTCTATGTGATCCATGTTTCGCATGGCATCAGTATAAAGCGCAATGGGCTTAGATTGCTCTTGCCTGTTCGGGGAACGCCTTGTCTAGGGATGCTTGGAGCTTTTCGAAGGATGCTCGTAAGTTGAGGCTCTGATCGGCTGAGCGCTTGGTTTTTGTGGTGGGGGAGTCGAGGAGACCGTTTCTCTGTGTCGGGGGGAAGGAGAAAAGGTTTGCATATTTTAGGGATGGCTGCTGTGCTGCGTCATTGGAAGAATGCATGCTTATGCGGCCTCCTCGATGTCCACCAATAGATTGCGCTCGGGGTATGCTGCTAGGTCCCGTGCGTTGGCAGTATTATGCCGCGGCTGCTGCAAAGAAGCGCTAAAGAAAGGCTTAACCTGGTTTGGTGTTACGATGAAGCTGCAGGTCAGAGGTATCGAATAACACTTTTGAAAGGTTTTGGGCTTAAGGGCTTTCTAAGGTTTGTGGCGCGGATGTGGCTCGCCTGTGTGGGGCGTGTGGATGGCTCGTTCCTAGCGCTGCGGCTCTGCGGCGCGCACCTGCTCGATGACCTTTTCCATGGTGGCGTCGATGCGGTCTTTTTTGAGTTCGCATTCCCAGATGGTTATGGGTGTCCAGCCCATTTGAGTGAGCGCTGCCACCGCGGCGCGATCGCGCTCGACGTTGCGACGGAACTTTGCCTCCCAAAACTCAACGTTGCGCTTGGGCTGGCTCGGGTTGCACTTGGGGCAGCGGTGCCAAAAGCAACCGTTGACGAAGATGGCGATCTTGCGGCCGGGAAAGGCGATGTCGGGCTTGCCAGGAACCTTCCATTCCAAGCGATAACCCGTAAGGCCCGCTGCGCGCAAGCGCTGGCGAACGAGCAGCTCGGGCTTGGTGTTTGCACGCTTGTTGCCCTTCATGGACTTTTTTATAGCGGCGCGACGGCGCACGAGTTCGCGCTCGTCAGCGGAGAGGTCCGAGGTATCGATGCCGTCGAGCAGACCTGGTTTGGGACGCTTTTTGCTGCGGCGCTTAGGTGCGCGCTTGGGCCTGGAAGCGGGCTCGTCGTTCGTGGTGGCCTCGGCGTCGTTGGCAGTGCCGTTGGCCTCAAGCCGATCTTCCTTCAACTCAATCAGAGCATCGATAAGCCCTTTGTCGGCGGGCATCCACTCAACCGTGGCAAGCGAGGTGCGCGGAATCCAGCGGATATCGAGCTGGCGGTCGTGCTTCTGGGGTTCATCGGATTCATCGGCGAGCGAGCAGTAGTAACACTCCATCGAGAGATGGAAATCGGGGTAGTCATACTCAACGGTGTAAAAATCGCGCAGGTTGGTGACTTTTACCTGCAGCTCTTCCATAAGCTCGCGTCGCACGGCGTCTTCGGGTGTCTCGCCGCGCATGAGCTTGCCACCGGGGAACTCCCAAAGTCCCTGCATGTTGCCATAGCCGCGCTGCACGGCAAGTAACTCATCGGATCCTTCCTTGCGAATGATCCCAGCGGCAACATGAACAGTCTTCAACAGGAGTCCTCTCTCAACATCAACACGTGGCAGGGTAGCTATCCGTACCTTACACAACGGTAAGGCAAGCGTAAGCCATATCGATGGTAGCCGACTCGTCTTCTTGCGACTATAGATGCCGTAGACTAATCGCAAGAAAGGACTCGGTATGCAAACCACGCACATGGCGACCCCGGTACTGGAGGTCGCGCATCTCGAAAAGGTATATGGAGCGCTGGGCAACGTGACCCGTGCGCTCAACGACGTCAGCTTTACCGTCAACCGCGGCGAATTTGTTGGCATCATGGGCGCTTCGGGTTCGGGCAAGTCGACGTTGCTCAACTGCGTGTCGACCATCGATAGCGCCACGAGCGGCACCATCCGCATCAACGGGCAGGACGTGACGCGCATGAAGCAGGCCAAGCTCTCGCAGTTTCGCCGCGAGGAGCTCGGCTTTATCTTCCAGGACTCCAACCTGCTCGATACGCTCACGGCACGCGAGAACATCGCCCTGCCGCTCACCATTGCCCGCACAAACTCGGCAGAGATCTCGACCCGCGTGCAGGATGTGGCAGCGCGCCTGTCCATCAGTCAGGTGCTCGACAAGTATCCCTACCAGATGTCCGGCGGGCAGCAGCAGCGCGTTGCCGCGGCTCGCGCACTCGTCACCGACCCCACCATGATCATGGCCGACGAGCCCACCGGCGCCCTCGATTCCAAGAGCGCTCGCCTGCTGCTCGAGAGCCTAGAGGCCCTCAACCGCCGCCTGCGCGCCACCGTGCTCATGGTCACGCACGACAGCTTTGCCGCCAGCTACACGAGCCGTGTGCTGTTTATCCGCGACGGCAAGATCTTCACCGAGCTGCGCCGCGGCGACACCGACCGCCGAGAGTTCTTCGACCGCATTATGGAGGTCGTTGCCATGATGGGCGGTGAGGGCTCCGATGCTCTGTAAACTCGCTTGGGGCAACGTCCGCCGCGCCGGCCGCGACTACCTCGTCTACCTTTTGACGCTCACCCTGGGCGTCACGGTCTTCTATGCCTTTAACACCATCTCGATGCAGGTCGACATCGCCGGAATCGATGAAGAGGGCTTGGCGCAGGTTATGGGCAGCATGCTCGGCGACCTGACGTACTTTTTGGCCGGTGTCATGGCCTTTTTGATGGTGTATGCCAATAACTTCATCATGAAACGCCGCAAGAAGGAGTTTGGCCTGTATCAGGTGCTCGGCATGGGGCGCGGACGCGTCGCCACGATCATGGCGCTCGAGACGGTGATTGTCTCGGTCGTGGCCTTTGTCGCCGGCATTGTGCTGGGTGTGGGACTCTCCCAGCTCATGACGTTCTTTACGGCCTCGCTTTTTAAGACACAGATTGCCAATTTCCACTTCTTTTTCTCGGTGCATGCGTTCAATCTGACTCTTGCCTGCATGCTCGTAATGTTTGTGCTCACGCTACTGCTGAACCTTCGCGCCGTGCGTCGTACCAAACTCATCGAGCTTATGGGTGCCGAGCGTCGCAACGAGAGCATCAAGACGCGCAACCCCTGGATTGCGATTGCCATCTTTGCCGTGGGCGTGGTGCTTGTGGGCGTGGCCTATTACCGTCTGCTACGTGATGGGTTCCCGCTAATCGCGACGGACAGCAAGCTGCAAGAGGCCATGAACCAGTTTGGCATTACGACCGCTATGGTTACCGTGGGCACCTTTGCCCTGTTCTGGGGACTCTCGGGCATGCTCATCAAGCTGCTGCAGAGCCTGCGCGGCGTGTATTGGCGCGGCCTCAACATGTTTACCGTGCGCCAGCTTGCGGCCAAGGTCAACACGGTGTGCTTTTCGATGGGCGTCATCGCGATGCTCCTGTTTTTGGCCATCACCTCGGTGACGTGCGGTATGTCGATTGCCAACGTGATGAACGAGAACCTGGAGCGCTATAACCCTGTTGATGTGTCTCAGACGTATGTCTATTACACGCCCGATACGCTCGACTACTACAAAGAGTATGTCAATCCGTCTGAGGCCGATCGCATGGTGTTGGCCGATAGTACGGTCGATTTGTACTCCGCATGGCACGGCGATCGTATCGATCACGATAACGTTGCAGACGGTATTAAGGGCAAGTCGGCGGACAACAACGACGAGACCGGCAAGAAGGTCGATATCGCCGATGTTGCCGGTGAGCATGTGCAAATCGATTCGTATCTGAGTTACCCGCTTGGCGGTTCGGATCCTTCGGTGACTCCAAGTGAAATGTGCAAGGCCATGGGCGAAAAGCTTCCCAAGGCGTTCGGGGGTAGCAATGCCGATACGATGGGTCTGTTTGTGACGCCGGCGAGCCAGTACAACAAACTGCGTCAGATGATGGGCGAGGAGCCGGTGCACATCGGTCACGACCAGTATCTGCTCACGTGTGATATGGGCGGCGAGCTGGTCGACATGTACACCAAGTATATGGCTGGCGGCCATGCCCTTACCTTGGGCGGGCATGAGCTCAAGCCCGCAACCGATAAGTCGGACGAAGATACGGCGGCCATCGCCAATTCGGCGATGGGCAGTAATCCGGGTACCGTCGTCGTTGCCGACGAGCTGTTGTCCCAACTTAATCTGCAGCCGTATTCCAGTAGCCTGCTCGTTAACTACAAACAGGGGATGGATACGACCGAGGCAGACGAGAGTATTAAATACACTGTGCTCGACAATCTGCTCGTTGACGGCAAGGAGCCGGGGTTGTGGGGAACCTTCATCACACGCTCCGAGATGTACGCGCAAGCAGCGCAAATGAACGGTCTTATTAGCTACCTAGCCATCTACATCGGCTTTGTATTGGTCGTTGCATGCGCGGCGATTCTGTCGATCCAGCAACTCTCCAACGTGGCCGACGGCAGCCGCAGCTATCGTGTGCTGGCACAGATCGGCTGCGACGACCGCCAGATTCGCCATTCGGTGATGGCGCAGCAAGCGGTATTCTTCCTGTTCCCGCTGGCAGTGGGCCTGGCACACTCCTTTGTGGCACTTAAGGTGATCATCGAGCTGGTGAGCATTTTCGGAAATATGAGCATCGGCGGCACCGTGGGCCTCACCTGTGCAATCTTCCTGGCAGCCTATGGTGGCTACTTCTTGGTGACCTACCTTATGAGTACCGGAATGGTGCGAGCTGCCATCGCCACCCGCTACAGCGAGTAACTCGTTCAGCTTGGAATTATCGTAGGTTGACCATAGGTCAGCGAAAACGCCCCTAAGCGAGCAAGGTGACGTGAAAGAGGAGGGAAGCGTACTTCGGTACGCGACCGACGATTGAACGTCAGATTGCCGCTTAGGGGCGTTTGCAGCGTCGAGCCGTTACGCGGTTTGGTAAAACCGCGTAACTTCATCGTAGAAGCACGCTTGCGGGCGGCGGATGCTCGTCTCCTGTCGCCCGCTCACCGAGGCCCGGCAATTGCCTTAATATCTTAAGGACCTCGATTTGTCCAAGACTGAGCGAAGGAGCTCATCATGAGCGACGGAAAGAAAAAGCTTTCCTTCTTGACGGTCATCTCGACCATCATCTGCGTCGTCTTCGTTTGCGAGGCCGCCGCACCTGCTGCTGCCATTGGCAACCAGCAGTTCTTCTGGTGGATCTTCCTGATTCTGACCTTCCTGCTCCCTTATGGCATGGTCGTTGCCGAGCTCGGCACTACCTATGACGGTGAGGGTGGCATTTACGACTGGGTACGCGATGGCCTGGGCGACAAGTGGGGCGCCCGCATTTCGTACTACTACTGGGTTAACTACCCGCTGTGGATTGCCTCGCTGGCCACTATGTTCCCGGACATTTTGGGCATGGTCTTTGGCGTCGAGTTCAATCTGATTGCCAAGATTGGTATCGACCTTGCCTTTGTGTGGATCGTCTATCTTATGGGTCGCTCCAAGGCTGCCGACTCCGAGTGGGTCCTGAACGGCGGCGCCATCATCAAGGTTGCCGTTGCCGTTATCGTCGGCGCTTTGGGCATCTGGTACGCCATGGAGAACGGCTTTGCGAACGATATGTCCGCTGCCACCTTCTTGCCCGAGCTCACCAACACCAACGCGCTTGGCTACCTGTCGATCATCATCTTTAACTTCATGGGCTTCGAGGTCATCTGCACCATGACCGACGATATGGCCGATCCCGCTCGCGATATCCCCAAGGCTATCATCGTCGGCGGCCTGTCCATCGCCGTGATCTACTTGTTCGCTGGCTTTGGCATCGGCGCTGCTGTGTCGGCCGATTCCATCGATCCCGACTACGGCATGATCTACGCTGTCCAGACTATTGTGGGCGATTCCATGATCTTTAAGGTCATCTGCATCGCCTTCCTGATCACGCTGTTCGCCAACATGGCTGCCTGGTCCTTCGGCGTCAACTCCGTCGCTCGCTATGCTGCCGAGCATGGCAACATGCCCAAGGTCTTCGCCTCGATGATCTCGGATGACGACATGCCCAACGGCGCCAACCTGGTCAACGCCATCGTTGCCTCCCTGGTGCTGTGCCTGCAGCTGGTTCCCATCGACGCCATCTCCAACGGTGTCTTCTGGATGCTCTTCGGTACCTCCGTTGTCTTCCTGCTGCTGACCTACATCCCGATGTTCCCGGCATTCCTCAACCTTCGTAAGAACGACCCCAACCGTGAGCGTATCTTTACGTTCCCGTTTAAGGGCGCCATGATGAAGGTCATGCTGGCTATTCCCTGCATTGAGCTGATTCTGGCTATCGTTGCAACGCTGATTCCGTTCTCTGTCGATGAGATTGGCGATAAGGTCCCGATGATCGTCATCTTCATCGTGCTCTTGCTTATTGGCGAGGTTGTCCGCGTCGTCAGTGCTAAGGGCCGCGAGACCGAGTACAAGGGTCTCACTCCCGAGCTGGCTGCTCAGCGCCTCGCTGAGGAGTCCGAGGAGGACTAGAGCACCCGGATTCGGGGCTCCAACCTTCCTCGCGTACCAACGTACGCTTCGTCGGGCTTGTCGCTCCCGACTCGGGACGCTCTAGCCTCTTCGGAGGCGTGCCCAAGCAACAGGTTTGCTAACCTTTCTCTGAGGTGGGTGTGAGCTATTGCTCCGGTAACCACCGCCCGCCCCAATCTCTCTTCCGTATCCTTCGTGCGTTTTGTCTCCGCGCACCGGGTTACGTCGTCGCTTGCCGGTGCGACATCCGTGAAAACCGGTGCCAGGCGCCCCGACCTTTGCCGGGGAATGGGCGCCTACCATCTCTTGGTTTTAGGCTGAGGGTAACCCGCCCGCAGCAAGCGATCGTTCGATTTGGAGGAAATCTTATGCGTACGATCACCGAGTCCGAGTCCACCCCTAAGGCCGACGGCTTCTTTATGCCCGCTGAGTTCGCTCCGCAGGATCGCGTGTGGATGGGTTGGCCCCACCGCACCGACACCTGGGCCCACGGCGCCAAGCCGGCTCAGAAGCAGTATGCCGCCATCGCTCGCGCCATCGCCGAGTTCACCCCGGTCACCATGTGCGCAAACCAGGCCGACTACGCCAACTGCAAGGCCGCCTTTGAGGAAGACGAGAACGTCACCGTTATCGAGATGACCACCGACGACGCTTGGTTCCGCGACACCGCTGCCACTTTTGTTATCAATGGCAAGGGCGATAAGCGCGCCAACCACTGGCACTTCAACGCCTACGGCGGCCTCGTCGACGGCCTCTATTTCCCGTGGGACAAGGACGAGCAGATTGCCCTTAAGATGGCTGAGCTTTCCGGCTGCCGTCGCTATCGTCCCGATGACATGATCCTCGAGGGCGGCTCCATTACCGTCGACGGCGAAGGCACCGTGGTCGTGACCGACCAGTGCCTGCTTTCCCCGGGCCGCACCTGCTCTGCGGTTCTGGAGGAGGAAGAGGATCCCGAGTCCATCTGGCCCAAGTTCCACAAGAAGTTTGAGCCCTGGAGTGAGGAACTTCGCGCCTATATGGACGAGCACCTCAAGGATTACCTGGGTGTCGAGAAGGTCATCTGGGTTAAGGAGGGCATCGACCCCGAGGAGACCAACGGCCACATCGATGATGTCGCTACGTTCATCGCTCCGGGCGTCATGGCCTGCATCTGGACCGACGATCCCGAGTATCCGTTCTACGAGCAATGCCATGCTGTCTACGAGACCCTTTCCAACGCCGTTGACGCCAAGGGCCGCAAGATGAAGGTCTACAAGCTCTGCATGCCTGTGAACCCGCTGTTCATGGACCAGGCTTCCTGCGACACCATCGACGCCGACGAGAACGCCGAGCCGCGCGTTGCCAACGAGCCGCTGATCGCCTCCTACATGAACTACCTGGTCACCAACCACGGCGTTATCGTCCCGCAGTACGGCGACGAGAACGATCAGCTTGCCGTTGACACGCTCCAGAAGATCTACGACGAGGTCTGGGGCGAGGGCGTCTACAAGTGCGTCGGCGTTCAGTCCGAGCAGGTCGTCTTCGGTGGCGGAAATATCCACTGCATTACGCAGCAGGAGCCCTCGGCGTAACTGTCTGTCTTCCCGAGGCACGGCACCTTGCCCTTCAATCGTCGGGCATGACCCTTAAGGTCTATGCCCTCCTCTTTCGCGGGAATCTGCCGCACCTCGGAAACCCAGCCGATCAATCGGACCGACGTAGCTAGCTATCGCATTAGTCATTGGTGCCAACCCTGGCAACAATGCAGGTCGAAAAACGTCAGCGAAAACCCGCCAGAGCGAGCAAGGTGCCTTGAAACGAGGCGGCATTGATCTTTTGATCATGCCGCCGAAGTTGAAAGGCAGATTGCCGTTCTGGCGGGTTTGCAGCGTCGAGCCGTTACGCGGTTTGGTAAAACCGCGTAGCTAAATACGTTCCGCGATCTCGTGGATGAGGTAGTCGGTCTTTTCCCAGCCCAGGCACGGGTCGGTGATCGACTTGCCAAAGACGCCGCCGTCGACCGGCTGGTTGCCGTCCTCCAGGTAGGACTCGATCATAAAGCCCTTGACCAGCTTGGAGATGGATTCGTTGCGGCGGCAGCTGTCGAGCACCTCCTTGCAAATGCGATACTGCTCCAGCGGACGCTTGCCCGAGTTGTCATGGTTGCAGTCGATGACCGCTGCCGGATTGGCATAGCCGGCATGCTCGGTATAGCGTTCGGCCAAGCGTTCCAGGTGTTCGTAGTGGTAGTTGGGGTAGGTGCGCCCATCGAGACCGATGTAGCCACGCATAACGGCGTGTGCGAGCGGATTGCCGTCGCACTCGACCTCCCAGTTGCGGAAGATGAAGCTCTGGTGCGCCTGGGCGGCGTAAATGGAGTTGAGCATAACGGTGGTAGAGCCGGCAGTGGGATTCTTCATGCCGACGGGTACCGAAATGCCGCTCGACACCAGGCGATGCTCTTGGTTCTCGACCGAGCGTGCGCCCACGGCAACATAGCTCAGCAGGTCAACGAGGTATTGGTAGTTGGACGGGTAGAGCATCTCATCGGCGGTAAAGAAGCCGGTCTCCTCGATGACGCGCAGGTGCATGTGGCGGATGGCCTTGACGCCCTCGAGCAGGTCGTCGGGAGCCTCGGGGTTGGGGTTGTGCAGAAGACCCTTGTAGCCGGTGCCCTTGGTGCGCGGCTTATTGGTGTAGACGCGCGGAATGATGATGAGCTTGTCCTTGACCTCCTCGGCGGTCTTGGCCAGTCGGTTCATGTACTCAAGCACCGAATCCTCGCGGTCGGCAGAGCACGGGCCGATGATGAGCACCTTGCGTGCGTCCTCGCCGGTAAAGACTTTGGCGACCTCGGCGTCAAATGCCTGCTTTTTGGCGGTAAGCTCGGCAGAAAGCGGCATTTCCTCGCGGATCTCCATGGGGATCGGCAGCCTGCGTTTGAATTCCATGGCCATAGGGGCCTCCTCAATCTATAGAAAGAGCAATAAGCGTATTGTCGAGTGTTCGGCATTATCCGCTGTCGCACGCTAAAGTGCAAGCCCTTGTCACCCCGAAACCGACCAAAAAGGGACAGGTTTATTTTGGTCGGTTTTATCTGGGCAAACGTCGGCGGATGCCGGGAGGGAGCGGCGCCGCGCGGGACCCTAAGGCTGTTGTCGGTTCCCTAGGAAATACCCTGTGGGCAAAAAATGCCAAATATGAGTACGGTTGCTATCTTAGTATCATATTGCCTTCGCAAAATAATAGACATAACAGCAAAATATGTTCATTAACGCAAACACATATAAGTCCGCTATGGTGTTGTTTGATCAATTTAGGGACGCGTGTAAGCCGTGGGAGCGGCATTTGAGGCGGTTTTGGCTGTTACTAAAAAGGTAACAGTACTCATATTTGCCCTTTTTTGCCCACGGGGTCTGGAAAGCGCCGTCAGTGAGGTCTCAGGGAAGGCGTTTCGAGGCTCGAAGGACACAAAACGGGGGTGCAGGTTGTCCTGCGCCCCCGTTTTCTTGGCATTGCGGTTGTTTGCCGCCGGTTTTTACGCCGCTTCGTCGAACTGCGAGTTGTACAGGTCGGCGTAGAAGCCGCCCTGGGCGAGCAGCTCGTCGTGCGTGCCCTTCTCGACGATGTCGCCGTCGCGAATCACCAAGATCACGTCGGCGTTGCGGATCGTGGACAGGCGGTGCGCGATGACAAAGCTGGTGCGGCCCTGCATCAGCGCATCCATGGCGCGCTGAATAAGCTCCTCGGTACGGGTATCGACGTTGGAAGTCGCCTCGTCCAGAATCAGTGCCGGGCGGTCGGCCAAAATGGCACGGGCGATGGTCACGAGCTGGCGCTGACCCTGCGACAGGTTGGTGCCCTCCTCGTTGATCATAAAGTCGTAGCCACCGGCGAGCGTATGAATAAAGTGGTCGCAGCGTGCGGCGCGCGCAGCGGCCTCGACCTCGGCATCGCTCGCGTCGGGGCGTCCGTAGCGGATGTTCTCGCGGATGGTGCCGTTAAACAGCCAGGTGTCCTGCAGCACCATGGCAAACTCGCCGCGCAGTGCCGCGCGGTCCCAGTCGCGCACATCGACGCCCTCGACACGCAGCGAGCCGCCGTCCACGTCGTAGAAGCGCTGCAGCAGCTTAATGAGCGTGGTCTTGCCGGCGCCGGTGGGGCCGACGATGGCGATGGTCTGGCCGGGCTGCGCCTCGCAGCTAAAGTCGTGGATGATGATCTTGTCGGGCGTGTAGCCAAACTTGACATGGTCAAACACCACGTGGCCGGGGCGCTTCTCGGGAATCTGCGCGTCGGCCTTCTGCTCCTCCTCGGGCGCGGCCAGGAACTCAAAGACGCGCTCGGTGGCGGCAGCCATCGACTGCATCGTGTTGCTCACGTTGCCCAGCTGCTGCACGGGTTGCGTAAAGTTGCGAACGTACTGGATAAAGCTCTGGATGTCGCCGGGCGTGGCATTGCCGGTCAGCGCGAGCTGCGCGCCCACCACGACGACGCCCACGTAGCCCATGTTGCCCACCAAGCTCATAAGCGGCATCATCAGGCCCGACAGGAACTGCGAGCGCCAGCCACTAATAAAGAGGCGGTCGTTTTGACGGTCGAACTCTTCAATCGAGGCCTCGGCGCGGTCGAACACCTGAATGACGTTCTGGCCGGCAAAGTCCTCCTCGATAATGCCGTTGACGGCGCCCAGAACCTGCTGTTGCTCGCGGAAGTACGGCTGCGAGAAGTGAATCATTACGGTCAAGATAATCGCGGCGGCCGGCAGCGTGAGCACGGTGACGCCGGTAAGCGGCAGGCTGATCGAAAGCATCATGACGAGCACGCCGATAATCTGCGTCACCGACGTGATGAGCTGCGTCACGCTCTGGTTGAGCGACTGACCCAGCGTATCGACGTCGTTGGTGATGCGGCTGAGTACGTCTCCCTTGCTGTGGCCGTTGAAGTAACTCATCGGCACGACGGCAATCTTGGCGGCGATTTCCTTGCGCATGCGGTAGCAGATCTTTTGCGTGACGCCGGTCATGAGCCAGCCCTGGATGAGGCTGCAGACAGAGCTCGCCAGATACAGGCAGAGCAAAAAGCCGAGCGTCTTGGCGATCCAGTCAAAGTCAACGTCGCCGGTACCGTTGACCTTTGCGACCAGGCCTTCGAACAGCTTGGTCGTAACCTGGCCGAGCACCTTGGGTCCCACAATGTTAAAGATGACCGAGCACACGGCAAAGGCGACGGCGGCAAACACGGCAATCTTGTGCTGGCCGATATAGCCGAGCAGCTGCCTCATGGTGCCCTTAAAGTCCTTGGCCTTTTCGCCGCGGCGCATGCCACCCATGCGGCCCATGGGACCACGCTGGCGGGTGGGCTTGGGAATCTGAGTCTTGGTCTCGTCTGCCATTAGCGCTCGCCTCCTTCCATGACGGCTGCAATTTCTTTTTGGGTAAGCCCCAGCTCCTCGGCGGAAAGCTGCGACTGTGCGATCTCCAGGTACGCCGGGCAGCTGCGCAGCAGCTCCTCGTGCGTGCCGGTGCCCACTACGTGGCCGTCGTCGAGCACGATGATCTGGTCGGCGTGCATGATGGTCGCGATGCGCTGGGCTACGACCACGAGTGCGGCGTCGGTAACGTTTTTTGCCAGCTCCTCGCGCAGGCGCGCGTCGGTCTTGTAGTCGAGGGCGCTAAACGAGTCATCGAACACCACGACCTCGGGCTTTTTGGCCAATGCGCGGGCGATGGCCAGGCGTTGGCGCTGACCGCCCGAGACATTGGAGCCGCCCTGGCTGATGGGGGAGTCGTAGCCGCCCTCGCGCTCGGCGATAAAGTCTTCCGCCTGGGCGACGCGTGCTGCCTGGCGCATATCCTCGTCACTCACCATGTCGCCGGCAAACTTGAGGTTGCTCTCGACGGTACCCGAGAACAGACGACCCTGCTGCGGAATATAACCGATGCGGCGGCGCAGCTCGGAAAGGGTCATGTCGCGCACGTCGATGCCGTCGAGCGAAATGCTGCCGCCCGTGACGTCGTACAGGCGCGGAATCAGCTGCACGAGCGTGGACTTGCCCGAGCCCGTGGAACCAATGATGCCGAGCATCTGGCCGGCGTGCGTGGTGAAGTTTACGCCGCTAATGACGTCGGCGCGGGCATCGGGATACTGGAAGCTCACGTCACGGAAGGTGAGCTCGCCGCGCGGCGCGCTGGCAGCGGGCAGTTTGGGCGAGGCAGGGTCGTTGATGCTCGTGGGGCAGGTGATGACCTCATCTACGCGCTCGGCTGCGACCTCGGCACGGGGCAGGATGACCGAAACCATGGTGAGGATCATAAACGCCATGACGATCTGCATAGTGTAGGAGATGAACGCCATCATGTTGCCGACCTGCATCACGCCGTCGGACACGCCCTGCGCGCCAAACCAGACGATAAGCACGGTGATGCAGTTCATGACGAGCATCATGAGCGGCATCATGAAGCTCATGGCGCGGTTGGTGTAGAGCTGCGTGGTCATCAGGTCGAGCGAAGCCTTGTCAAAACGCTCGAGCTCATGCTCCTCACGGTTGAACGAGCGGATGGGCATAAGGCCGTCGAGCAGCTCGCGGGCGGTAAGGTTCACGCGGTCCACAAAGCTCTGCATCTTTTTGAACTTGGGCATGGTGAGGCCCATGAGCACGCCGACAACGGCCGAAACCGCGATGATGGCCACGGCGATGGTCCACTCCAGGCCGGTGTGGTTGGCCAGGACGCGCATGACGGCGACGATGCCCATGACGGGGGCCATCAGGCACATGCGGATAAACAGGGTTGCGGCCATCTGGATCTGCTGAATGTCGTTGGTGCAGCGGGTGATGAGCGAGGCCTGGCTAAACTTGCCCACCTCGGCCGGCGAGAAGTGCATAACCTTGTTGAAGGTCTCGCGGCGCAGGTCGCGGGCGATGGAGCAGGCGGTGCGCGAAGCCACGGCACCGGTCAGGATGGTGGCGACGAGCGACACCAGGCACAGACCAAACATCGTGGTCGCCATGCGGCCCAGGTAGGCGTTCTGCACGTCGGCGGGGTCGATGCCCTGTGCCTTGTACTCGTCTTGCACATAGCTCACGGCGCGTTGGGTCACGATGGAGCCCGACATGGAGCCCATTTTGTCTGCCATATCGTTGGCGCCCTCGACGAGCTTGCCCTGGTCGATTAGGCCGCCTTCAACGCCTAGACGCAGGCTCTTCATGGTGATCTTGCCACCGTCGGCATCAATCTGTTTTTGCATGTTCTGCGCCGCAGCGGCCTTCTGCTGCATCTCGGCGAGTTGCTCGGGCGTCATCGCCGCCATCTGCTCGGGCGTGGGCATGGCCTGGGCGCCGCTGTTGTCTTTTTCACCGGACGTGCCCATCATGTCGCCCATGGAGTTGGCGTCAATACCCTGGTTGAACGAAAGGACGACAGTCTCGGGCAGGCTCATGATGTCGGCAATCTTGCCGCCGTCGGCACGCTCCTCCTCGGTGCCCTTGTACGTTCGAATGCCGTTATTGTCCGCCTTGCTAAACACGGCCTCCACAGCCTTGGCGTCCTTGGAGCTCATGAAGAGTTCGAGGTCGTCGAGCGATTCGGCGCGAATGGTGTCGGGCACGGGCGAGGCGATGCCGCCTTGCTGCACGCCCACGTCGACGATGTCGCTCATATAGGTAGGCAGCGCCAGATCGGCGTTGCAGCTGATTACGATAAGTACGATAGCTGCGAACAGTGCCAGGATATGTTTTTTAAAGAGCTTGAGAATCCTCACTCGGCATCTCTCCTTTCTTGATTGCGGTCGATAATTTCGTTGGCACGTCTTAGAAGGCGCACCATCTCCTGGGTATCTGTTTCGCCGAGCTGCTCGAGGAAGGCCGCGGTGCGGTCCTCGAATTCCCGACGTTTGATTTCGAGATCCTGGAATCCCTTGTCGGTCACTATGACGTGTACGCGACGACGGTCAGTCTTTGAGTGCTCGCGCTCGACCCAGCCCTTGGCCTCGAGGGCGCGCAGAATATTGGCGATGCGGGCGCTCGAGACCCAGGCGCGATCAGCGAGTTCGCTCGGCGTGAGCGAGCCGCCGGCGAGCATGAGGGCGCGCATTACAGCCATCTCGCCACCGAGAGCTTTGTCCGCAAAGCGCGAAATGCGCTGATGCATGCTGCCAAACTCAGTTAAGAGCTGACGTCCAAGTTCACGGAAATCGGTATCTTCCACCGAAAACCCCTAACACTAGAAACTATTTTCGGTGAAAGATGATACCCTTGCACGCGCGCCCTATACGGTAGATTTTTGGGTCATGCCTAGAAAACTGCCTTTAGGCGACCTCCGTACACCGTCGATGCCAGCAAAGTTAGGGGCAGATCGTTAGGCATGTCCTAAAGCCTACTCAGAGGTACTTTACCCTGATAAAGCTGGCATAACAGCTAGGGTGAACGTCGTACAAAGGCAAGGAAAAAACCAAACAAATCGGTGAACGGTAGTTGTTCACGCTCTCATTTCCTGCGGCTTTGTAAAAAACGCCCTTATGATATAAAAAAAGAAACATATAACAGCCCAGATGGAGAGGGTCGCTATGTTATCCTTCTCAAACGGGTGAAATCTTGGGTTTTGGGTTGTAGTTCCAAGGTGGACAAACGTTTTTCCTGCACCAACGTGTGGTGAAGAACGGAAGAAGCCGGTAGTGCAAGCCGAACATTCAAGAATTCAATAAGCAGCGGTGTGAGAGAGCGCCGCATTACACGTAACTAGGAGCGTGGTTACACAATGCAGGAGGCATGGGAAGGCTTCAAGGAAGGTATCTGGACGGGAGAGGTTGACGTCCGAGACTTCATCCAGAAGAACTACACCCCCTACGAGGGCGATGAGTCGTTCCTCGTAGGTCCGACCGAGCGTACCAAGGAGCTGTGGGGCGAGGTTCTCGACCTGCTGCTTAAGGAGCGCGAGCAGGGTGGTGTCCTCGATATGGACACCAAGACCGTCACGGGTATCGTGAGCCACCCCGCTGGCTACATCGATAATGCCCATCGCGACAAGGAGACCATTGTTGGCCTCCAGACCGACAAGCCGCTCAAGCGCGCGCTGCACGTCAACGGTGGTATCCGCATCGCTTGCCAGGCTGCCAGCCAGCACGGCTACAAGGTCGACGAGAACGTTGTCGAGCGCTACACCTTCGAGCGCAAGACCCACAACGCTGGCGTCTTCGATGTCTACACCCCCGAGATGCGTGCTTGCCGCTCGGCTCACATCATCACCGGTCTGCCCGATGGCTATGGCCGCGGCCGCATCATCGGCGACTACCGTCGTGTCGCCCTGTACGGTGTCGACTACCTGATCAAGGACAAGGAGGCCCAGAAGGCTTCCACCCCGACGGTCATGACCGCCGACAACATCCGCGATCGCGAGGAGCTGCAGGAGCAGATCCGTGCCCTCGGTGAGCTCAAGATGATGGCCGAGACCTATGGTTTCGATATTTCCAACCCTGCTACCAACACGCAGGAGGCCATCCAGTGGATGTACTTCGCCTACCTCGCTGCCGTCAAGGAGCAGAACGGCGCCGCTATGTCCATCGGCCGTACCTCCACGTTCATCGACATCTACGCTGAGCGCGACCTTGCCAACGGTACCTTCACCGAGGAGCAGATCCAGGAGTTCGTGGATCACTTCATCATGAAGCTCCGCATGGTCAAGTTTGCCCGTACCCCCGAGTACCAGGCCCTGTTCACCGGCGACCCGCAGTGGGTCACCGAGTCCATCGGCGGCATGGGTGTTGACGGCCGTACGCTCGTTACCAAGATGAGCTACCGCTACCTGCACACGCTCGAGAACATGGGCACCAGCCCCGAGCCCAACATGACCGTTCTGTGGTCGACCCGTCTGCCCGAGAACTTCAAGAAGTTCTGCGCCAAGACTTCCGTCGCCAGCTCCTCGATCCAGTACGAGAACGACGACCTCATGCGCGTCTATCACGGCGACGACTACGGCATTGCCTGCTGCGTGTCCTCCATGCGCATCGGCAAGGAGATGCAGTTCTTCGGCGCTCGCGCCAACCTGGCCAAGTGCCTGCTGTACGCACTCAACGGCGGTGTTGACGAGGTCTCCAAGAAGCAGGTCGGCCCCAAGTATCGCGCCGTCGAGGGCGATACGCTCGATTACGACGACGTTGTGGCCAAGTACAACGACATGATGAAGTGGCTCGCTGGCGTGTACGTCAACTCGCTGAACATCATTCACTACATGCACGACAAGTATTGCTACGAGCGTATCCAGATGGCTCTGCACGACAAGCACGTGCACCGCTGGTTCGCTACGGGCATCGCTGGCCTTTCCGTCGTGGCTGACTCCCTGTCCGCCATCAAGTACGCCAAGGTCCACCCCGTCCGTGACGAGAACGGCATCATCGTCGACTTCGAGACCGAGGGCGAGTTCCCCAAGTACGGTAACGACGACGACCGCGTCGACCAGATCGCTCACGACGTTGTGCACCAGTTCATGGAGTACATCCGCATGAACGACACCTACCGCAACTCCGTGCCCACGACCTCGGTTCTGACCATTACCTCCAACGTCGTGTACGGTAAGAAGACCGGCTCCACGCCCGACGGCCGCAAGGCTGGCCAGCCGTTCGCCCCGGGTGCTAACCCCATGCACAAGCGCGATAGCCACGGTGCCATCGCTTCGCTGTCTTCGGTTTCCAAGCTCCCGTTCCGCGATGCTCAGGACGGCATCTCCAACACCTTCTCCATCATCCCGAGTGCGCTCGGCAAGGAGGATCAGGTGTTCTTTGGCGATATCGACCTTGATCAGCTGGGCGAGTAACTATTGTTAGTGCTATACTAACAATAACGATTACTGATTAGTGCGCCGGTTTTCGGCCGGCGCCTATCGATCGAAGGAGACACATTATGAAGGTTTCTGAAGTTTCCGAGACTCAGGCCGATAACCTGGTCCACATGCTCGACGCTTACGCCGAGAAGGGTGGCCACCACCTGAACATCAACGTCTTCAACCGTGAGACGCTGCTCGACGCTCAGGCTCACCCCGAGAAGTATCCGCAGCTGACCATCCGCGTTTCCGGCTACGCCGTGAACTTCCACACGCTCACCAAGGAGCAGCAGGACGAGGTCATTGCGCGTACCTTCCACGACAAGTTCTAAAGGGACTCAACTCCCGCAGGATCGCCGGGGCTGTTTGGGCTATCTCCCAAAACGTCCTCGGACATGCAAAGAGGCTCGCTGCGCACTTCGTGCGGCGAGCCTCTTTGCGTCCTGCGGAATGTTTTGGGAGGTAGTCCAAACAGCCCCGGCTGGGGTCCTGTGTAGTCACCCTTTAGGCGGAACTCTCCTAATTATTTGGATGAGTCGTTTACTTACTTGTACTGTTACCGTCTTCCCGCTCTTATTGGGGTATGCTTTGTTCGTATGTAAACGTATGACATGTTGATGGGGGAGGGTGCTATGGCTCGCGAGGGCGCTCGTTCTAAGGATTCGGCTAAGCCTGGCATCAAGGAAGTTGCAGCGGTGGCGGGGGTTTCGCCTACTACGGTATCTCGCGTGCTTAATAATCGCGGCTATATTAGCCAAGAGACCCGCGATAAGGTCCATGCCGCGATGAAGCGCATCAACTATACGCCCAACGATATCGCCCGTGCCATGCTCAACGGTCGCCTGAATCTAATAGGTATGATAGTCCCCTATGTCAGCAGCCCGTTTCATGCCCAAGCGGTCCAAGCCGTTGAGCGTACCCTGGCCGAAAACGGTTTTAAGATGTTGCTGTGCAATAGCGCCAATCGACCTGATCTTGAGCGTTCTTATATCGATATGCTTCGGCGCAATATGGTTGATGGCGTCATCGTCAACTCGCTTAATATCGGTGCCGAGGCGTATGCCGAGATGGGCTTGAGTCTGGTTGGTATCGACTGCGACCTTGGCGAAGCCTCTGTTCAGATTGCGAGCGACAGCTATAGCATCGGCGAACTTGCCACGCGTCGCCTGTTCGATGACGGATGTTCACGCATCCTGTGCCTGCGCAGCAATAGCCGCATGCGCATGCCCGCCAATAAGCGTACCGATGCCTACCTCGATGTTGTTGAGCAGGCCGGTTTGCCCGCGCTTGTCCGTGAGGTTGAGTTCGTTAAGCCCGACGACGAAAAGAGCGCGGTCGTTGCGAAGATCCTCGATGAGAACCCCGATATTGACGGCATCTTTGCGGGAGACGACACGATGGCGGCTATCTGTCTTAACGTGATGAAGCAGCGCGGCTTGAGCGCTCCGGGCGATATTAAGGTCGTGGGCGCGGATGGTGCCCGCCGCACTATGACGTTTATGCCTGACTTAACAACCGTACGCCAAGATATCGATCGCATCGGAGAGCTCGCGGCGCAATCCATCATTGCTCTTATTAACGGCGAAAAGCCCGAATCGAATATCAAGCTCCCCGTTGAACTCATTGAGGGTAAAACCGCGTAGTTCATCCCGTGCCAAAAGAATTCCTCAAACACCTCTGATGACCGTTCGCCGGCATATGTCAACCGTTTGCCGACGACTGGAACTGCGAAAAGACGTATTGGTGTGAAAACGTTTGACATATGAAAACGATTGACATATCTTGCAGTTGTACCGAGTTAGTATCTCGTGAGAAAGGAAGTCTCGGATGCACAAGGTGTATTACCAGCCTGAGGGAATTTGGGTAGGCGACATCATGCCGTACGGCGAGGACGGCACGTTCTATCTCTATCATCAGCGTGACACGCGAAACCCCGGACCTTTCGGAGAGCCGTTCGGCTGGGCACTCGCGACAACCAAGGACTTCGTCAATTACAAAGACTTTGGCGAGAGCCTTGAGCGTGGCGGCGACGAGGAAGTCGACCAGTATGTTTATGCCGGCACGGTGTTTAAGGTGGGCGACAAGTACCATGCGCTCTACACTGGTTGCAATCGCGATAAGGTCAAGGCACGCTTGATGAAGCAGGTTCTTCTTCACGCAACGAGTGACGACGCCGTCAAGTGGGAGAAGAACATCGCCGAGACGCTGCTTCCGCCCCAGGAGGGTTACGATGACCGCAACTGGCGCGATCCCTTTGTGCTTTGGGATGAGGAGAACGAAGAGTACATGCTCATCCTCGGCACGCGTGTGGGCGAGGACAAGCGTCTGATGACCGGTCGTCTGGTCAAGTTCACCTCCAAGGACCTGGATACCTGGGAGTTCCAGGGCGACTGGTGGAATCCGGGCCTGTACACCATGTTTGAGATGCCTGATCTCTTTAAGATGGGCGACTGGTGGTACCTCGTCTTTTCCGAGTACAGCGACGGCAACAAGACCCGTTACCGCATGTCCAAGTCCATCAACGGTCCTTGGATTACCCCCGCTGACGACTCCTTCGACGGCCGCGCGTACTACGCCGCTCGCACCGCATTCGATGGCGAGCGTCGCGTTCTCTTTGGTTGGGTTCCTACGCGTGACGAGGGCGGCGACCCCAGCTCTTACCTATGGGGTGGCACCTTTATGCCCCTCGAGATCGTTCAGCGTGCCGACGGAACGCTCGGCACCAAGCTCCCCGACAGCATGCTTGGCGCCTTTGGCGAGGCTAAGGCAGTCGAGACCTTTGAGCTTTCCTGCGAGTCGGGCAAGGTCGAGCAGGTGCTCGCCGCAGATGCCGGCTCCACCTACTTGCTCGATGCCGACATTGAGCTCGGCGGTAACGCTGCCGGCTTCTCGGTCAAGTTCGCCGAGGACGCCGAGACCGGTCTTGCCTATGAGTTCCGCGCCAACCTGCGTGAGGGCAAGCTCGAGTTTACGGCGGCCCCCCAGTATCCGTGGTTCCAGGTCAACAACATGGGCCTCGAGCGTCCGTTGTTCTTTAAGGGCGAGGGCACTCATCATGTGCGCCTGGTCGTTGACGACGATATCGCGACCATCTTTGTCGATGATGTTGCGCTTAACGCGCGCTTCTGCAATAAGCAGGGCCAGGGTGTGGCACTGACGGTCACCGACGGTACGCTCAAGTGCGCAAATGCAACGATCGCGTCTCTGTAATGGCATCAAAACGTTTTATGATTTCGTAAGGGAATGGAGAGGAACATGGACTACAAAGTAGTGTCTCAGCAAGTCGTCGATAACGTCGGCGGTCTGGAGAACATCGAGGGCGCCACGCATTGCGTTACGCGTCTGCGTCTGGTGCTCAAGGATACGAGCAAGTACAACAAGGCCGAGCTCGAGAACATCGATGGCGTCAAGGGCGTGCTGTACAACAGCGGCCAGCTCATGATCATCTTCGGTACCGGTACCGTCAACAAGGTCTACGATGAGTTTATGGCTCTGACGGGCGTTAAGGAGATCAGCGCTTCCGAGGTCAAGGGCGCCGAGGCGGACAAGAAGGGCAAGTTCTTCTCGGTCCTCAAGGTATTCTCGGATATCTTTATCCCCATCATTCCCGCTTTCGTCGGCGCTGCTATCATCATCGGCCTTAAGTCGCTGATCGTTGCCAACGGCCTCTTTGGCATGGAGGGCAGCCTTGCCGACCACAGCGAGTTCCTCAAGAACCTCGCAAGCTTCTTTGCCATTATCGCCACCACGTTTGACTACCTGCCTGTCCTGGTTATGTACAGCGCGGTGAAGCGTTTTGGCGGTAACCCGATTCTGGGCATCCTCGTCGGTATCGTCATGGTTCACCCGAGCCTTATGAACCGTAACGCGTTCGTTATGGATCCGTCGGGTGCTGAGTACTGGAACTTTGGTCCGCTCTCCATCCCCATGGTTGCTTTCCAGGGCGGCGTGTTCCCTGCAATCCTGACTGCCTGGTTTATGGCCAAGGTCGAAAAGATTGCCCAGAAGTACATCCCCGAGGTCGTCTCGTTTGTCTTTGTCCCGACCGTTACCCTGATTCTTGCTAACGTTGCCCTGTTCACCGTGTTCGGCCCGCTCGGCAACCTGATCGGCGACGTCCTCGCTGGCGTAATCGATGTCCTGTACAACAGGATGGGCGTCTTTGGCGCCTTTGTCTTTGCCGCGTTCCTGCAGCCGCTCGTCGTTACCGGTACGCATCAGTTCATCCAGGGTATTGAGGCCAACCTCGTTGCCACGACTGGCTTCAACTACATCCAGGCAATCTGGTCGGTTTCCATCATCGCCCAGGGCGGTGGCGCCATCGGCATGTACCTCATTCACAAGAAGCATTCCAAAGAGCGCAACATCTGCATGTCGTCCTTTATCCCGACGCTGGTCGGTATCTCCGAGCCCGCAATCTTTGCTGCAAACATGCGCTACTCGATCATCCCGTTCATCTGCGCTTGCATCGGTGCAGGCTGCGGCGGTGCCTTCGTGAAGCTCTTTGAGGTGCGCGCCATCGGTCAGGGTCTGACCGGCGTGCTTGGCCTGCTCATCGTCACGCCCGAGACGCTCGTGTGGTATGTGGCTGGCAATCTCATCGCCTTTATCGTGCCGATCGTCTTGATCTTTGCCTACAACAAGGCAAAGGGCGTGCCGACCACTGATGAAGAGGGCGCTGGTGCTGGCTTCGATGTCAGCTTCTAGTTGAGCCGTTCAGCGTAATCTGAGGATAAGTCCATTTGGGGAAGGGCGTTCGACTCGTGTGAGTCGAGCGTCCTTCCCCATAGACGAGAAAGTCAACGGCGATGTTTAATCAAAAAAAAAAGGTGACACGCGCGGACTATGAGCAGTGGCGTGCCGGACAGGATGAGACGGCGGGTCGCATCGCGTCTGACCCCGATAGGCTCCTGTTCCATGTGGAGCCTGAGCTTGGCTGGCTCAACGACCCCAACGGTTTGGTGCAGATCGGTGATACGTATCACATCTATCACCAATACGATCCATTCGATGCTGCGCATGGCGGTCCAGTGATTTGGAATCATCTGACAACAAAGGATTTTGTGACGTACGAGAATCGCGGCCCTGTGCTGTTCCCCGATTCCGATTTGGATTCGAGCGGAGCGTATTCTGGTTCTGCCTTTGTACACGACGGCAAGATTCACTACTTCTATACCGGCAACGTCAAGCATTTTGACCGCGATGATTACGACTACGTGTTGACGGGCCGTGAGCAAAACCAGATTCATGTGGTTGCCGAGAACCCCGACGAATTGGGCGAGAAGCGCATAGCTGTTGGGCCGGTCGATTACCCCGACGATATCGGTACGCACGTGCGTGATCCCAAAATCCTTGAACACGATGGTATCTACTACATGGTTCTGGGCGCTCGTACGAAAGACGACCGCGGCTGCGTGCTTGTCTATACCTCGAGCGATCTAGAGGACTGGAGCTATGCGACGCGCATTGAGTTGGGCGAGAAGTTTGGCTTTATGTGGGAGTGCCCCGATCTGTTTGAGCTCGATGGTGAGCTTATTCTCGTTTGCTGTCCGCAGGGTGTGTCCGCCGATGGATGGCGTTACCGCAATCCGCACCAGTGCGTGTGGTTTCCCATCGAGGCCGATTGGGAGGCGCCGAGTTTTAAGATCGCCGGGCAGGGCATGCCCCCGATGGTCGATGCCGGCTTTGATTTCTACGCACCGCAGTCTTTTGAGGATGCTGCGGGTCGGCGTTTGATGATCGGGTGGTCGGGTTGCCCCGATGCGACGGCAAAAAGCCCGACGGTGGCACGCGGGTGGCAGTGCGCGTTGACGGTGCCGAGAGAACTGAGCATGCGCGATGGTAAGCTCTGTCAGCAGCCGGTGCACGAGATTGAGAGGATGCGCGGCGACTGCGTTTGCGCGACAGGCGGTGAAACCGTTGAGGAGCCGGGCCGCCTGTTTGATCTTGTGGTTTCCTGTGAGGGCGCCCAGGTGATCGAGCTCGAAATCCGCAAGGGTGTCTTTGTGCGCTATGCAGACGGGATGCTTACCCTCGACATGGGTGACGAAGGCTATGGGCGCGACCAGAGGTCGATCGAGCTCAGCGAGCTTCGCGACCTGCGCGTGCTTTCGGACACTACGATGGTCGAGATTTTTGCAAATGGCGGCGAGGCGGCACTTACGAGCCGTACCTATTCGCCGGCGGTTCCGGCGATGGGGTTGCATGCCGAGGGTGCGGCGTCGATGGATTTCTACCGCCTCGCGCATTAACCGTGTGTGGAGCGCGATTGGACTTGCTGGGCGGAATGTGTCGCAGTTGCTGCAGCGAACTACCGTTCATCGCGTATAGCTACCGTTTGCGGAATAAGTAACACTCCTTAATAAACCGTGTAGAATCTCAGATAAGCACGGAGTTTTCCAGGGAGACGCTGTCCTTTGTTGTGTGCAAGGGGCGGCGTCTCTTTGGCGCTTGGACGCCGTTGTGCAACAGTGCGGCGGTGCGTGCCATGTATTGAAAAGCCAATGTCGAGATGGGTCGTGATATTAATGGGCAAGTACGTAATCGTGGTCGAGTCTGGGTCGGATGTGACGCCGGAGCTCTGCGAGCGCTACGGCATCGTGCGCGTGCCCATGCATGTCACGATTGGTGACGAGACCGTCGAGGACGGCTCGATCGATCCGCTCGAGATTTATTCGCGCTGCAATGAGTTTGGCGTGATGCCCAAGACCAGTGGCTGCGCGCCTGCGGATTTTGCTCACGTGTACGACCGCATTCACGCTGAGCAGCCCGACGCGACTATTTTGCATCTTGCATATTCCGAGGCCACGACCTGTTCGCATCAGTCCTCAAAGATTGCGGCCCAGGGGCGCGACTACGTGTTCTCCATGGACACGCGCTTTGTCTCGGTAGGCCAGTCGCTTGTTGTCGTCGAGACCGCCAAATACATCGAGGCTCACCCCGATGCCACCGTCGACGAGATCTTCGCCTTCGCGAACTCCGTCATGGACCGCGTGCTGTTGGGCTTTGTTCCTACGGACCTTGCCTTCCTTAAGGCGGGCGGTCGCTTGTCCAACGTCGCGTTCCTGGGCGCCCATCTGCTCAAGATTAAGCCCTGCATTGAGGTAACGGGCGGCAAGTTCGTGGCAACCAAGAAGTTCCGCGGCTCTATGCTCAAGTGCGCCCGCGCCTTTATTGATCACATGGTTGCCAAGGGCGAGATTGACTACTCGCACATTGGCCTGGCGTATTCGGTAGGTCTTTCCGAGGAGCTGCGCGGCGACATGGAAGTCTATGCACACGATCTTGGCTTTAAGGACATTACCTGGACTCAGGTCGGCGGCGTCATCTCGAGCCATTGCGGCCCGACCGCCTTCGGCGCGGTGCTCACGCTTAAGGCGTAAGGCCTGGAGTCTATCGATTTCTATTGCCTCGGCGGTGGGCGGGTTGCGATAACCCTCCCGCCGCTTTTGCGTGGAGTCAAATAGGACGACCTAATTGACCTCTAAACCGTTTCGCCATCATATGTATGGGCTAGAATGGCTCTGGCATTTATGTAACTAAAACCAATGAGAGGCAAGGTAGCGGGAATGGCTGAGATGACGCTCGAGGGTGTGGACGCTCGTCCCGAGGACTCCGCGTTTGCCCTGGGCCGCGTACATTCGATCGAGACGATGGGTACGGTTGACGGTCCCGGCATCCGCTTCGTAGTGTTTGTCCAAGGCTGTCCCATGCGCTGCGCGTATTGCCACAATCCCGATACCTGGTCGGTTAACGGCGGCACCATGGTGACCGTCGAGCATCTGATGGACGAGTTCCAGAGCAACCATGAGTTTTACCGCAGCGGTGGCATTACCGTTTCGGGCGGCGAGCCGCTTCTGCAGCCCGAGTTTTTGGCCGACCTGTTCCGTGCAATGCACAACAACCCCGATGGTCGTGTGCATACCTGCCTGGATAGCTGTGGCTACGCCTTCGACCCTCAGCATCCCGAGAAGTTCGATGCCGTGCTCAACGAGACCGACATGGTACTGCTCGATATTAAGCATGCCGACCCGGTCGAGCATAAAAAGCTGACCGGTTGTGATCCCGCACGCATCCTGGCGTTTGGCGATGAGCTTGCACGTCGCAATATCAAGGTCGTTATCCGCCACGTGGTTGTGCCGGGCATTACCGACACGGCGGAGGAGTGCGAGAAGCTCGGTCGCCTCATCGCTCCATGGCACAACGTGGTGGGCCTGGAAATGCTGCCGTATCACACGATGGGTGTCGTCAAGTACGAGCAACTGGGCATTCCCTATAAGCTCGAGGGCGTGCCCCAGATGGATACCGCGCGCATGCCCGAGTTGCGCAATGCCGTCATGACGGGCATGAAAAAGCGCCGCGCCGAACTCAAAAACGTCATCGGCTAGCGTGCCATTTTTGCCCCTTTATGATATCCGAGCTGCACTGGCTTAGCGTGTTCGTTTGGAGAGGTCAAACAAAATGCTGGTACCATACCTTGGTTGAGAATTTCGTATAAGTTTGGGGAATGGTATGGCTACCATCGCGATTATCGGTGCGCTCGAAAAAGAGATCATGCAGATTAAGGAAGAGCTGAGCGACGTTTGCGAGGCACGGGAGGCAGGCTTGACCGTTGTGAGCGGTGAGCTCGACGGCCTGACGGTTGTCGCCACAACGGCGGGCATGGGCACGGTGAACGCCGCTGCTGCAACACAGCACCTCATTAGCAAGTATGCTCCGCAGGCTGTTGTGTTTTCGGGCATTGCGGGCGGTTTGAACCCCAAGCTCCATATCGACGACGTGGTCATTGGCAAACGCCTACGCTATCTGGATACCGATACCGCGCTTATCGCCGAGTCCGCACCGGGGCTCGAGGAGTTTGGCTCGACGCCCGCGCTGGTCGATATTGCCGCCGACGTGCTTGCTGAGCGTGGGTTTGTTGATGCTTCGAAAAATGCAGTCGCTTCGAACGAGGGCACCAAGCAGTTCCTGGTCGGCACGATTGCCACGGGTAACCGCTTTGTGACGGGCGCCACCATGCGCAACGACGCTATCGAGGCGACGCATGCCGATTGTGTCGGCATGGAGGGCGCGGCAATTGCCCATGTCGCAACCAAAAATGGTGTCGATTGCCTGGTGTTGCGCGCTATCAGCGATAATTGTGACGAGGCGTACGATGCAATTTGCGAGCGAGAGTTCGATCTGTTCGAGTACGCGCGTGTCGCAAGTGACATTACGCTCGATATCGTCCGCCGCATTGCCGCTACGCAATAGCGCGTCTATTTGTAAGAACCTACGACCAAGGAGTGTCCATGGCCGATTCCATTAACTACCAGCTTGCCAAGTTCGTCGCCAGCTATGGCAAGGTTTCGCAGATTCCCGAGTCCACCTGCCCCGAGGTGAGCTTTGTCGGCCGCTCCAACGTGGGCAAGTCGTCGATTATGAACAAGCTATTTGGCCGCAAGAACCTAGTCAAGGTTTCCAGTACGCCGGGCAAGACGAGCAACATCAACTTCTTTGAGGCCGATGACGTGCATTTCGTGGACCTGCCGGGTTACGGTTTCGCCCGTCGCTCCAAGGCCGAGCGCGACCGTTGGGCCGAGCTTATCGGCGACTTCTTCGACTCCGAGCGCAGCTTTAACTTGGTGGTCTCGCTGGTGGACATTCGTCACGACCCCAGCAAGCTCGACCACGACATGATCGACTACCTACAGGGCAACGAGTTCAACTTTATCGTTTGCCTCACCAAAGCCGACAAGCTCAGCCGCACCCAGCAGGCCCGCCAGGCAGCAGCCATCAAAAAGCAGCTCAACGTTCCGGCCGAGAACGTGATCATCACAAGCTCCCAGACCGGCACCGGCATAGACGAACTCAAAAAGCGCATCGCCGAGGCTTGCCTCTAATCGGGCCGCAACCCTTCAAAAGCTCCCACCTATATCACCCCAGTGATAGTTATTGGTAAACTATCACTGGGGTGATATTTTTGTTTGGAGGTCGATATGGAGCTTTGGCACGGGTCGGAGGTTGTTGTCGAGCATCCGTCGTTGGATAAATGCAGACAATTCAATGACTATGGGTGTGGGTTTTATTGCACGCCGCATGAGGAAATGGCAATGGAGTGGGCATGTCGGACCGAGTCCGATGGTATCGCGAATCGATATGAGCTCGATATGGATGGTCTTGCGGTCTTGGACTTGGAGTCCGGGGAGTTTTCAATTCTCAATTGGCTTGCGATTTTGGCTAACAATAGGGAGTTCAATGTTTCGACACCGCTGGCGCGCGAAGGACTTCGCTATCTGCTGGATAACTGCCTAATTGATATTTCTCCCTATGACGTAATTCGAGGTTATCGCGCCGACGATTCTTACTTTTCGTTTGCAAGACAGTTCGTTAACGGCATGATCTCGCTTAGGCAACTGCAACTCATTATGCGTTTGGGCGATTTGGGCATCCAATACGCTCTTATGAGTGAGCGTGCGTTTTCAGTAATCAGATTCCGCGAATGGAGGCAGGCGTTGGGATCTGAGTATTATCCCAAGCGCTTTAAGCGAGAACAGAACGCGCGGCGCAAGTACCTGGATACTGTGAATGGATTCGACTCTGAGGGTGTCTACATTAGGGATTTAATGACAGGGAGGGTTGATTTAGATGATCCAAGAGTTGACGAATTGTGGACCGAGTAGAACATATCCCATCTATTACCTCGAGGATGCAATGAACAACCTCGGCGACTGCTTTGATTATGCCGTTAACGATTATGGAGCCGAAGGATCGGAAGTTGCTGAACTCTTTTGCCTGAGCGGCGTAGCTCGCGAGTTCGAACGCGGCAACGCATGGGTCGTATCGGGAAAATCGGGCGTTGAGCTGTTCGCGCTTATCGCTGAAAGGTCCGGCTATCAGAGCGGGTTTATACCGGATCGCACCTATCGTTTTGAGAAGACGCCAGAGTATTGGACAGGCTGGATACTGTCATATCTGCAGTGGCGTTTAGGGGAGTCTTTCGAAGACCTGCTGCATGTCGTTCCGTTTGACGCACTGCGCAGTCTGTACTATCCCTGGCACGAAGCCTCGGAGGAACGCGTGGCTCGCCTCGTCTGCGATATGGCGAAAAAAGCGTCCAGGCAAACCAAACTTGCGTTAGCAAGAAAGAAGCTTAAGAAAACCCAACAAGATCTAGCATACGAATCGGGTGTGTCACTCCGCTCAATCCAAATGTACGAGCAGCGCCAGAGAAACATCAATGAAGCTTCGGTAACAAGCGTAAGAGCCATAGCAAAAGCCCTCCACTGCAACATCGAAGATCTCCTAGAGCCAGTCTTCGAATACAAAGAAACCAGCGCCGCCTAAACCAATATATTGCCAAGGTTTGTATCTAGTAAGCGCTCCTTACCAGCAAGAGTCCCTACCAATAGATAGCGGCTTAAAGGGCCGAAATCGTATGAATGGCATTGCGACTTCCAAATGGGTGACTGCTGCTTGAAAAGCTATAGAAATAGGGGCCGATTTAACGGCCCCAAGCATCGCATAAATGGCATATACGTTTTATCAACTATTTCTTGTTTTTAACCCATTTGCAGATACGCCAAATAAGCACTCCGACGAGAATCCAAACGAGAGCGATCATAATGTCTGAGCGTGCAGGAATTGGGATCATTGAACTTCCTCAATTGATGTGAGTCTAGTTTGCATAGGTGTGGAGCGTGCTGCCTTCCATGGTCGCTTGCAACACGGCGATACCGGACGTCATCCCCATCGATTCATAGTTGAGTCGATATGTCGCCTGTTTCGAGTTCCATATAAAGGACTCGTTAGTTACCGTACAGCCGATAGTCGTATAGTTTTGTCCCCAAGCGCTGGTAATGAGCGAGTTCGCTATCTTGATCTTGAATTCGCGATAAATAAAAGGACTGTTGTAATAGATAGTCCAAGTTCCAGATGCGTTGTTGTAGTAACTGTCCCATATCAGGCTGGGTTCATTGGTTTTTTTAATTCCTATTACTGCAACGGTCCCATCCTTAAGCTTGATTTGATGAGACTGCTCGGGACCTTTCGTTAAATCAAAATCTTGGGTTGCGCCAGAAATTGCGACAGCATCGCTTTCTGCAGCATAAGCAGTCGAAGGGCTAAACGAGAAACATATCGGTAATATCAAAAGTATCGAGAGGAAAAACGAAGCTTTGAGTGTGCGTAACACTTTGACCACCTCCATACTGCGATGCCTAGTTAAATAGTAGCATAGATAAACAGTTTATTATGTAACCTAAAAAGCCCCTATCTGCCCGGCGCCCCTTCAAAGCGTGGGTCCCTGTAGACATCCTCAGCAAGGTAAACGCAGGGATGGTCGGGGTGTTCCCCTCAAAATTATTCCGCAGCGCGAAGGCCTCTCGTCTGTGGCTCCGTTGGAGCACAAGATTAAATCAGCGAATGCGATTATCCTGTCGAGGCTGCGCAGGTCCCCTTGGGGCTTCCCCTGAAAACAATCCGCAGATCGAATTGCCCCGTCGCGCGAAGCGCACGACGGGGCAATTCATGATCGAGGACGTTTTCAGGGGAAGCCCCAAGGGGACCGGTGAGAGCAATGAGGCAGGGCGCTACAGGTACTCGATTTGAGCGCCCTCGGTGTCGCACGTCAGAATATGCGTGTCACACTTGGGGAACTGCTCACGCAGCTTGACCTGCAGGAACTTTGCCACGATGGTGTCGTCAGTCACGGCCATGAGGGTCGAGCCCGAACCACTAATCCAGATGGTCTTGGCGCCGCCGTTAAGGCAGGTGTCGCGCACGGCGTTGTAGTCGGGGATGAGGCGGCGGCGATAGGGCTCCTGGATACGGTCGTCGTTGGCGGCGGCAATCAGGTCAAGGTCGCCGGTTTCCAGGCCGCGCGTCATGCCGGCGATGCGGCCCATTTGCCATACGGCGGTGGAGAGTGGAATCTCCTGCGGCACAACCTTGCGCGCTTCGCTCGTATGCACCTCGTAGGGCGGAATCACGGTAATAAAACGCAAGCGATCGCTCACCTCGTAGCGCAGGCACTGGGGGAGCGAATCGGTCGGCGTAAAGGAGCAGACGGCGCCGCCCAGGATGGCGGGGGCGACGTTATCGGGATGGCCCTCGACCTCGGTGGCAATGCGGACGAGCTCGGCACGGTCGACGGTGTGGCCCGTCAGCGCGGCGGCCGCCATGATGCCAGCGACGACGCAGGTGGAGCTGGAACCCAGGCCGCGGGCGACGGGCACATCAGTTTGAATGTCGATGGCAACGGGGAAAGCCGGCTCGCCCCATGCAGCCAGTGCATCGACAAAGCTCACGTAGACCAGGTTGTTCTCGTTTTGGAATTCCTCGGGGCAGCCCGTGATGGTGAGTTTGTCGGCGCGCTCGAAGGTGAAGTGCGAGTAGAGGCTGACGGCCATGCCGAGGGTATCGTAGCCAATGCCTAGGTTTGCGCTCGTGGCTGGGACGGTGATTTTGATCATGTGGGTCCTCCTGGCGTGCCTGGCTGTTTAGTTCGCTGCTCGGACAGTCCTGCGCAAGACGGAAAGCACATTAAGTGCTTTCCTTTGCGTGCGGAACTCGCGACGAACTAAACAGCCAGGCACGCTGTGCGCGTTCGTCATCATCCCGGGGGTTATCTGATGAAAGAAGGTGCGCCGGCTTTCGCCGGCGCTTAATAAGGGGTTTAGTTGGAAGCCATCTTTTTTGCTACAGACTCTACGTAGTTAGCCATGTCGGCTACGTCGCAGACGTCTTCGAAGCGGACGGGCTTGGATTCGAGTTCGGCGAGCTGGGTCGGGGCGACCGTGTTGGTGGCCTGCTCGAGCACACGCATGGCCTCAAAATCATCCTCGGGAACGTCGAGGCCCAGGGCGTCGCAGCAGGCGCGCGGGAACTTGTAGGGGCTTGCGGTCGAAAGCAGCACGCGGGCCTTGGCACCCTCGGCGGGAGCGACCTGCTCAAAGACGTGATAGCCGCAAGCAGTATGCGGATCGATCACGTAGCCGTTCGCGTCCCAGCAGCTCTTGATGGCAGTGCGGACCTCGTCCTCGCTGGCCCAACCGCAGCCAAACACGCTCTGGATCTTGGCCAGCAGCTCGGCGGGCACCTCGTAGCGACCCGTCTGCGCCAGCTGCTCCATAAGGCCGGCAACGAGCTCGCAGTCGCCATCAGACAGGAAGTAGAGCATGCGCTCCAGGTTGGAGCTAATAAGGATGTCCATCGACGGCGAGATGGTCGTGAAGAACGGGCGGTTACGGTCGTAAACGCCGGTGGTCAGGAAGTCGGCAAGCACGTTGTTCTTGTCGCTCGCCACGACGAGCTTGGCGACGGGCAGACCCATGCGCTTGGCGTAGTAGCCGGCCAGGATATCGCCAAAGTTGCCGGTCGGTACGCAGAACTCCACGGCGTCACCGGCCTCGATGGCGCCGGCGCGCAACAGCTGCGCATAGGCGGCAAAGTAGTAGACGACCTGCGGCACCAGGCGGCCGACGTTGATGGAGTTGGCGCTCGAAAGCACCGTGCCGGCGGCCTCCAGACGCTCGGCAAGCTCCTTATCGGCAAAGATGCGCTTGACGGCACTCTGGGCATCGTCGAAGTTGCCGTTGATGCCGCAGACGGCGACGTTGTCGCCCTCCTGTGTGGACATCTGCAGATTCTGCACGCGGCTGACTTTGCCCTCGGGATAAAAGACGGTGATGCCCGTGCCCGGGGCGTCGGCAAAGCCGGCGAGTGCCGCCTTGCCCGTGTCGCCCGACGTGGCGGTGACGATCATGATGCGCTCGGCGCCGCCGTCTTTGGCGGAGGTGCGGGCCATCAGACGGGGGAGCATCTGCAGGGCGACGTCCTTAAAGGCGCTCGTTGGGCCGCCAAAGAGCTCCATCACATAGGTTTGAGGGGCGTCGGTGCCCGGTGCGGCATCGAGTTTGACGAGTGGTGTGACCTCTTCGCTCGCGAACGTGCCGCGGTATGCCTCGTCGACACACGCCGAAATTTCTTCGGCCGTGTAATCATTCAGTAACATTCCCAACACATCTTGAGCGATTTCAAAGTACGATTTATCTGCAAGCGAGCTGATATCGACCTGCTGGGTGCCGAGCTCGTCCGAGACAAACAAACCCCCGTCGGGAGCGATGCCGGTGCGGATTGCCACCTTACTTGAGCACGATAAAGTGCGTCCTCGTGTACTATGATAAGTTCCCATATAACACTGCTCCTCGGATGCCTTGGACCCAATCGGTGAAACCATGGTATCAGAGCGCGCAAAATAGGTTTGCAGAGGCTTTTAGAAAGGTAACCTCCAGCCCATGATTAAGATTGCCAAGTTTGGCGGCTCGTCGGTCGCCGACGCCGAACACTTTAAGAAGATTAAGGCCATCGTCGATGCCGACCCTGCCCGCCGTTTTGTGGTGGTTTCCGCCTGCGGTCGCCGCTTTAAGGGCGACACCAAGGTGACCGACCTGCTCTACTTGGTTAACGCGCACGTTAAATATCACGTGTCGTGCGAGGAACTGCTCGAGGACATCGGCCAGCGCTATTTTGATATCGCTGACGAGCTGGAGCTCACCTATCCCATCCGCGAGGAGTTTGCGGCCTTTGCCGAGCGCGCCCGCTCGGGCGGTTACTCTACCGAGGAGCTCGTGAGCCGCGGCGAGTACTTCACCGCTCGCCTGATGGCCGAGTACCTGGGCCTGCCGTTCCTGGACGCCGCGACGGTTGTGGCGTTCCATCACGACGGTACGCTCAGCATGAATCGCACCTCCGAGCTGGTGCAGGAGTACGGTCAGCAGGGCGGCTTTGTTATGCCCGGTTTCTACGGCGCGACGCGTGAGGGCCAGATCAAGCTGCTCGACCGTGGCGGCGGCGATATCTCGGGCTCGATCTTGGCCAAGTGCCTGGGCGCCGATCTGTACGAGAACTGGACCGACGTCTCGGGCTTCTATTCTGCCGATCCGCGTATTGTTCCCGAGGCTCAGCCCATCGCCCGCGTTACCTACGAGGAGCTGCGCGAGCTTTCGTACATGGGTGCGAGCGTCCTGCACGAGGAGGCCGTGTTCCCTGTGCGTGAGGCGGGTATTCCGCTGGTCATCAAGAACACCAATGCGCCGCAGGACCCCGGCACCATCATTAGCGAGACGGCTGACGAGGGCGAGGCAGAGCCCATCATTACCGGCGTGACCGGCAAGCGCGGTTTTGTCGCCATCAACGTGGCCCGCGACCGCACCAAGCCGCGCGTCGGCTTTATGCGCCGCGCGCTTTCGGTCTTCGAGCGCTATGACGTTTCCGTTGAGCACATGCCCACCGGTGTCGACCGCTTTGGCGCCGTGGTGCAGGAGCAGGATGTACACGATTCGCTGTACTCGCTTGTGGGCGACATCCAGCAGGAGGTCGAGCCGCTCGAGATCGAGGTTGTCGAGGGCTTGGCGCTCATCGCGACCGTCGGCCGTAACCTGCGAGGCCGCGCGGGTATCTCGGGCCACCTGTTTGGCATGCTTGGCCAGGCCGGCGTGAGCGTGCGCATGATTTCGCAGAGCTGCGACGAGATCAACATCATTATCGGTGTCGAGGAGAAAGACTTCGACCTGGCGATTCGGACCATTTACCGTGCCTTCTCCGACGAGAACGGCATTGTGAAGGTCTCTGACCTGGAGGCTCCCGCGCCGGCCGATCCCACCTTGGCCGCGCTCAAAAAGTAGCGACTGCTCGGTAGATTTTTGGGTCATGTCTCAAAAATCTACGGCGGGGCGTTTCGTTTCGGTTTCGTTTCGACGGGGCGGGTTTCGTGCCCGCCCCGTTCTTGTATACACTGGCAACAATAATCGGCCTGCTCGGCGTGCGGGCAAAAGCCAAAACCTTTAAAGGGGGAAGCATGAAACAGTACACGGTTGCTATTTTGGGCGCGACGGGAGCCGTGGGCACCCAGATGCTCGAGTGCCTCAACGAGCAGGAGTTCCCGGTTGGCAAGCTCAAGCTACTGGCAAGTGCACGCTCCGCGGGTAAAACCGTCGAGTTCCGCGGCGAGCAGATTGTGATTGAGGAAGCTTGCCCCGAGGCCTTTGAGGGCTGCGACATCGTGCTTGGCGCCGCTGGCGATGACATCGCGAAGGATTTGCTGCCCGAGGCCGTCAAACGCGGCGCCGTCGTGGTCGACAACAGCCATGCCTTCCGCATGGATCCCGAGGTGCCGCTGGTTGTGCCCGAGATCAATGCCGACGACATCAAGTGGCATCATGGCCTTATCGCCAATCCCAACTGCGCGACCATCATCGGCCTGGTTCCCACGTGGCCGCTGCATCAGCTCGCCGGCGTGAAGCGCATGATCGTTTCGACGTACCAGGCGGCTTCGGGTGCCGGCGCACCCGGTATGGCCGAGCTCGAGGCTCAGCTGGCCGCCCTGGGCCGTGGCGAGGAGATTCCCGAGCCGCGCGCGTTTGCCGCCCAGCTGGCGAGCAACCTGATTCCGCAGATTGGCGGCGTCAAGGAGGAGGGCTTTACCTCCGAGGAGATGAAGCTGCAAAACGAGGGCCGCAAGATCATGCATCTGCCCGAGCTGCGCGTGAACTGCACCTGCGTGCGCGTGCCCGTGCTGCGCTCGCACTCCGAGAGCATTACGCTCGAGTTCGAGCGCGACATTACGGTTGACGAGGCCCGTGCTGCGTTGGCTGCCGCTCCGGGCGTGAAGCTGGTTGACGACATGAGCGCCGAGGATGCGCACGATCGCTTCCCCATGCCGATGGATACGTCCGACCAGGACCTGATCTGGGTCGGTCGCGTGCGCCGCGACATCTCGAACCCCGAGGCTGCGCGCGGCATCACCTTCTGGTGCTGCGGCGATCAAATCCGTAAGGGCGCGGCAACCAACGCCGTCCAGATCGCTAAGCTGCTCTGCGAGTAGTGTGACCTGTCCGGCGGGGGCCGGGCTTAGTTTTCAGAACGTCCTCGACCATGTGTGGCGCCTTGTCCTGCTCCTTCGGAGCCGCGGACAAGGCGCCACACTGGTCTGCGGAGTGTTCTGAAAACTAAGCCCGGCCCCGCCTGCGGTGACGCTGCTGCGAGCGGCCTGCGATGGGGCCGTTGTTGGTTGGGGCCGCTGGGCTGATGTGGGGGCGCGTGGCCATTGCGGGCCTTGGTCCCGGCGGCGGTCTCGGCGCTTCGCGCCTGCCGCCTTGGGGGACTGTGGGGCGCGGCCGGCAGCTGCGGCGCTTCGCGCCTGCTGCCTTGGGTGACTTTGGGGTCGATTGGGGTTGTCTGCACAATTCGCGGTATTATGGTGCGGAGTTTTGAAAGGAGCCGCTGGTGGTCACGACGACGTTTGCTTCGCCTTTGGGCGAAATCCTGCTTGCCGCTGATGGCCGCGGTCTGACGGGGCTTTGGTTTGAGGGGCAGGAGCATTTTGGCTCCACGCTTCTACGGGAAGACTCCGAACATGTTGAAGGCGCCGACGCGGTTTCCGGTATTGGCGGCATGTCGTCGGCGAATCCGGCCCATGGTGCGGCCTCTTCGGTGCTTGAGCGTTCGTGGGCTTGGCTGAATGCTTATTTTGCAGGGCAGGAACCTCGGTTTACGCCGCCGTTGCATATGATCGGTACGGCGTTTCAGCGTGAAGTTTGGTACGAGCTGCTTTCTATTCCGCGTGGTGAGGTCGCCACGTATGGTGAGATCGCCCAGCGTGTTGCGGCTCGACATCGTGTGCCGGGAAACGAGGATCCCGTTGTGTCTCCTCGTGCGGTGGGGGCTGCGGTCGCACGTAATCCCATTTCGATTATCGTGCCGTGCCATCGCGTGGTTGCCGCCGACGGATCGCTCAACGGATATGCCGGCGGGCTCGATCGCAAGGAGTGGCTACTTCGGCTTGAGGGCGCGTACGAGGAGTAACGCCAGGGCATTTTGCATGATCAAGACGCTGTGAAAGAACGGGATGCGCTTCCCGAATGGAGTCCCAAGCGGAAACCGTGTCCCGGAATACAGCCTCAGAGTGGGACGCCGTTTCCGGTTGAGACCACTTGCTTTGGACATCGATCTACGCCCGCTCTTGCAGGGCGTAGATCGACTTATCCATGTTGAACAGGTAGGCGACGACGCAGACAATAAAGGACATCGGCAGGTTACCAAAGCCGAAGACTTCGCAGCCAATAAGGATGGGTGCGAGCAGAATCGCTGACAGCATAAGACCCATAGCGGCGATGCGCACATAGGGGTGGGGAACAGTCGAGCCGCAAGGGTCTTGGCGTGGGCAAGACACCAGGCAAAAGCTCCACCTACCATGCCAAACACGCTGCCCAACATCGCAAGCCGTCCAAGACCGGGGAGGTCAAGCGCGTGAGAGGCGGCAACGTCAAAACACAAGCGTTAACTGCGCGCCCTGCTCAACGGGCTGCTCCTTGTGCTCGCTCAGAAGGACCATTCGGTCTTCGTATTGCTTTTCGGTCATTTCGATAACGGTGACCTCTCCAGCGCTTGGAAGATTCAGCTTAAGGCGAGCGATATGCGCCGCTGCGGATTCGCGAGTCACCAACAGGCGCGAATACACCGAAAACTGCTCCATATGGTATCCGTCGTTAATCAGAAACTTTCGAAAGTCGCTATACTGCCGACGCTCGGCTTTGCTTCCCGTTGGAAGATCGAACAGAACCAATAACCTCATAACCCTCATGGCTCCTCCCTATTCAACAGATACCATCTCGAGCCCTCTTAGCTCGGGCAACAACAGCCTCTTAGGGTCCTTTTCGAGAACGGCAGTTCTGAGTGAAGAGAGCGTTGTCTCTATGCACTGCTGACAGCCGCAACGTTTTCCGTCGATAGTCATGACGTGCTCAAACACGCGAGCGAGCAACGCTTTGTCGCGCTGGCCCAAAGGCTCTGCAACGCCGTAGCTCATAACAATTAGATCGACGAGAGGGCGGAACGGTTCAATAAGATCGTCGACGAGATTGAATGCGTTGTAAACGCTGTGATGGTGAAGCCCTTGGGATACGAGCCATCCGCCGCCAACGGCTGCTCTTCCGATGCCTGCACGCAGGACGCTGTAACCATAATCGAGGGCGGAGCTCTGCATACTGTTACGTCTTGTTCCATCGGTGATGAGGGCTTTAAAGTACGCGGAGGCAGCTGCGCCTTCTCGATTGTCCGTGTCGCCCGAAAGAACAGTTTTGGCATAAGAGGGGAGAGGGCCTGTAGGCAACCCCATTTCTGTGAGAACCGCCGCTTGGTTGAGTATCTTTGCCTGCACGATCCGTTTCCAAAGCTGCTTTTTTAACGGAAGGCTCATGGCAAGCTGATCCTCGACGATGCGCGCATGGCGTGAATGGGCGCCCATGGGGAGCATAAGACCATTGGGCATATGATCGCGCCCGCAGATCATGACGCCTATTCCCGCGTCGTTGAGTTGTGACATGCAGGCGACCGTCAACGTGGTTTGATGGGATTCGACGATGACGACCCAAATGTCCTCGAGGGGAATGGTGGAGCTGCGGTCGTCCACGGTGATCATCAATAGGCCGTTCTTGATGCAGAGGTGGGCCTTGCTGTGGATAAGTATCGTCCGTTGGGCCATTTTGTCGACGACCTTCCCCGCATTAGCGCTACAATACGGCTAAGTCGAAAGCAGCTCACCTTGGGGAAGGGCGCGGCTCCAGACAAGGGGAGCCACTTAAGTGGCTTACCCGTAAAGTAACCCCCGTTCAATCTTCGGATTGGGCGGGGCGAACTTTTTTGGGCGAGTGTTAGCCAGTATTCCGTAAACGGTAGCTATGGATAGCATTTAGGCGGGTCCTTTTGAGCGTTTTTGCGCCTAAGGATTGATTCGATTGTGAAGATAAGTACATAAATCGCTGTGCCGAATACGGCTCTTTTCTTGCGTGAAGCGCGACGTGTCGACGCATTTTGTCTCGAAAAAAATGAATCGCAGATGTAGATCTGAGGTCGAATCAGTCTTCTTTTTTTGAGGCTTGAAACAGAAAAGCCCCTGTTAAAGGGGCTTTTCTGTGCGCACATAGCGTATCACCTTGGGGAAGGGCGCGTGCTCAAGACGGACATTGTTAACGGGTATTACGAGGTCAAAGCGTATCACCTTGGGGAAGGGCGCGTGCTCAAGACAGCATCGACTACGGCATCACCAACCCGTTCAGCGTATCACCTTGGGGAAGGGCGCGTGCTCAAGACTGTTGTAGCTATAGCGTGCAAGCTCGTATGAGCGTATCACCTTGGGGAAGGGCGCGTGCTCAAGACACACGAAGAGGTTATACGACGCCTACGGTCAGCGTATCACCTTGGGGAAGGGCGCGTGCTCAAGACCGGCTGGGGCTCTTCCTTAATTTCCCAGTCAGCGTATCACCTTGGGGAAGGGCGCGTGCTCAAGACTGGATAAGCTGAGGGTGAAATATCTTCGTGAGCGTATCACCTTGGGGAAGGGCGCGTGCTCAAGACTGGATCAAGTGGACAATCGAGGTACAGACCAGCGTATCACCTTGGGGAAGGGCGCGTGCTCAAGACTATGCCCGTTATCTCTGCCATCTCGACACGAGCGTATCACCTTGGGGAAGGGCGCGTGCTCAAGACCAGCCCCGGCGGCGGCACGTTCTACTACCGAGCGTATCACCTTGGGGAAGGGCGCGTGCTCAAGACCGGGTCGGATGCAAGGGTAAAGTTCGTCTCAGCGTATCACCTTGGGGAAGGGCGCGTGCTCAAGACCGTGATGAAGGAAGCCCGCGCCGCGCTGAAAGCGTATCACCTTGGGGAAGGGCGCGTGCTCAAGACAGAATATCGCCAACGCTGATAACTATGAGTAGCGTATCACCTTGGGGAAGGGCGCGTGCTCAAGACCTTCAGGCCCAACTCCTCGACCATGAACGGAGCGTATCACCTTGGGGAAGGGCGCGTGCTCAAGACCTACCGCGTTGCGTGCCTTAATCCAACCACAGCGTATCACCTTGGGGAAGGGCGCGTGCTCAAGACGACGATGAGCGTTCCGTTCGACTGGCGCGCAGCGTATCACCTTGGGGAAGGGCGCGTGCTCAAGACTATGACTTGGGTGCTGTGCCTGCACAATTCAGCGTATCACCTTGGGGAAGGGCGCGTGCTCAAGACTCCGGCTATGGATCGGCACGCGGCGACCTTAGCGTATCACCTTGGGGAAGGGCGCGTGCTCAAGACGCAGATGTGGCAGTACTGCTGGCTGAAGAAAGCGTATCACCTTGGGGAAGGGCGCGTGCTCAAGACCACCACTAGCTCATTGACGTCCATCTTCATTAGCGTATCACCTTGGGGAAGGGCGCGTGCTCAAGACCCCTCTGCATCGGTGATAGCGGCATGACCGAGCGTATCACCTTGGGGAAGGGCGCGTGCTCAAGACTTACCGCAAATCGTCTGTCGAGGGCGTCGAAGCGTATCACCTTGGGGAAGGGCGCGTGCTCAAGACTTGAGGAGGAGCTAGGAGGCGCGCGCGTCTAGCGTATCACCTTGGGGAAGGGCGCGTGCTCAAGACTAAATGGGACTCGTCGAGCCGTCGTTTTTGAGCGTATCACCTTGGGGAAGGGCGCGTGCTCAAGACAAGAACAAGACGTTCTGGCTCACGCTCATCAGCGTATCACCTTGGGGAAGGGCGCGTGCTCAAGATTTGAGGAACAGGGGCAACGCTGATTTTGAAACGCATTGCTTTAAGAATGTGCGGGCAGAGCCTGCATATGTTAATGCGCGCCGGCGCCCTCATCTGGACAGCGGTGGCGCGCATCAACGCCTTAACGAACAGGTGACTCACGGATAATGAGCGGCAATGGATCGTTGCCAAGCTTGTTTACGGTTGGTGAACGCAGTTTTTTCTTGGTAAGTCTGTCAGAAAAAGACCAATTTGCACCGTTGATGTCAAATCCGCTAAACCGCCCAACAAAATCGCCTATCTGTACTAGATCGCCCAGATATATCTCCAGCGGCGGTTTCTTCATAGCGCTTTCGGGCACGGGCTTCCAGGCTTTTCGGCCAGTATGCGCCTTAGCAATTCTAGGCACATACGTCCCATCTTTAAGTGCAGGAATATCCGCCTTATAGACGGGGTCTGCGTACCAAGCGCCCTGCCCCTTCTTGGCCTCCGGGTCATGCCAGAGCCTCAGACACAGCATTTCGCTCACCTTGATGACCGACTTCTCGTCTGCCGACACAACGGCGTTGCCCATGACGATGTCCTTATCGGAGCTCGCCTTGCGAGCAATGTCTTTACCCTGTGCGTTGACGCCGGCATAGCGATAGACCGTCTGCTCAAATAGCTCTCCCTTTCCCTTACGCGGAACAAAGCGGGTGGGTACGACGAAATCGTGCGCCGCGCGTACTTCGTTCGCAAAGGTTTCCCAGGGCATAACACTTTCGAGAGCCTTCATGATGGCATCGCGGCGTTGGGTCTCGTTCATGCCTCTGGTTATGCTCCAGTGTGTCTCTTGGTTGATTCGAGCGGTTTTAATCACGAGGCTTCGACTACATGCTGCAATCACACAAGCATCGGTGGCATGGTGACGATCGTCCGAGCGGTCTTTTTCGCCATTCGAACCAAAGTTAAGCCCCCACCTGCGACGCAGCCATGCGGTCGCTCTGCCAGTGGTAGGAACAACATGTGCTTTTGCGCCATCATCGGGGAACAGTAGGCAGTCGGCGAGGTAAGCGCATACTTCTCGCGACATATAGGCGGTGTCGGTGAAGCTGCGTGCTAAGAATTCGCCTTCCTTGGAATCAAGGTCTTTTTCCAGCAGGAAGTTCTTTTTGCGACGGCTGAGTTTCTGGTTTTCCTGAACGCGACGCTCAAAAGCATCCCATGAAGGCGCACCGTCGTGGGACATCCATTCGTAAGGTGTCTGTTCGCGTTTATCCTGATTGCTTTTGGCGAGGACCAGGACTTTGTTGTTGCGCGAGTTTTCTCCCGTACGAGAGAACGGCAGGATGTGGTCAATCTGCGTGTAGGTGTCGTCGCTAATTAGGCGATCGACTTCGATTTTAGCGCCCGTGTAAAGGTCGAAGCATTCCTGCTCTTCCCACAGGCGGTACTTCTCTATCTGTTTGCCCGTGACCTCATCTGCCGTGCAGCCACGCAGCTCAGCGATTTGCCCGGCAATGCGCTCGCGATTTTTCTCGTTCTTCTTATTGGCCTTGGCAATCTCGTCTTTTGCGCGCTGAGGCAACCTGAGCTCTCGATCAAGCTCAACGTGGATTTCGTTTGGCACGCCCCACTTGCGGCAGATGGCGTTGACCACTTTTCGCATTTGCGACATGGCGCGAATGACGACGGGATTGTTATTTGTCCGACCGGTACGTTCGATCCAGGTCTCATAGGGCATCAGGCGATCGGAGCGCTCGAGCTGGGCGCCAGCGATGCGAAGTCCCAGCAGGCCGCAGTCATTTTCGGCCTGCGTAAGGTTGAGGACCTCGGGCTCCTCGAGGCAATCGAGCAGCAGGTCGAGTGCTTTTTTGGAACGGTTGCCATAGCCGTTAAGAGCTTTGGATGAATAGGGAAGCCTACAGAGCGCCTCAATCTCCGCTTCCGAAAGCGGCAGCCCCTGAAGCTGCTCTTGGAGTACGGGGAGAGCTGAAGAGTATGCCACCGCCTCCATAACGGCATCGGCGAGATTGCGGTCATCGCGCAAACGCTGCAGGAGAATGGGGTTGGCCGTATTGAGGGTATTGCGGAGCACGCGCCATCCCTTGGGCTTGTACACCTCGCGCGTTTTTTCGTCGGCAGCTGGAACTCCCTTAAAGTAATCGCCGGAACTAAGGTCGAGCGCTTTTCGGAGGGCGCCGAATTTAACAGCACAATCTTTGTTGCCTCGAATTGGCTCGCACGAGAACAGGATCGCAATGCACTCATCGCGCTCCGTAGCGCTCAGGGCGCGAGAGGTCCCGTTTTCGTGGATGATGGTGATGTTGCCGAGTGCTCCATAGGCTGAAACAAGTTCGCTCGTAAGCGTGCAGCGTGCGGCTCGTTTTTCTGTTGGGAAGTATGAGCAGTGGCCAACGAGGTCGTACGTGCGGCGGTCGAAGTCTTTGCGCGAACGCTCCCAATCGCAAACCTCGATATATGCGGCCTCAAATTCCGGCGAAGCGTATTTGGAGCCAAAGGAGCGTTGAGCATCAAATAGGATATGAGTTTCTTCGATAAGCTGGGCGTGCGTTACACACTTGTCGTAATTGCCGCCACGATTGCGACTTTGAGGCTGCTGAGCGAGCCATTCGCCAACGGTGCGGCACGAGGTCTCCGCAATTGCTTCCTTGTTGGCCGCAAGGGCGGATAGAACCTTGCCGCCTTCGCTTGATTTATCCTGATTGCCTTCTCCGTGGGGGGTGTATCCACGGCGCTTGCAGAGGGAGTATAGGACTAGCGCCCACTCGCGATCATTGAGCAGGCGGTCAAGGCCATCAACGCGAAGCTTGAGCGGCTGCTTGTCGCCTTTTGTGGTGTGGAAGTACTCTTTGGTGGCGTCTTGGGGGATGAGGCCATAAGCCTTGAGGATTTGGAGACAGTGCTTCAAGCGCGCCTGGGTACGGTCAATGTTTCGACGGGTAGAGCGGAAGCCCCTGCGAATAACCGCAAGACTTTGGCCCGTTTTAGGATGAGTTGGAGAGTCAAATAATCTGACGCCCAAATCCAGGATTTCATGATTGGCTGTGTCGATAAGTGCGAATCCGCAGCTTGCAATTCCTGGATCCATGCCAAGCACAAGATGCCTGGGAAGTCCGAGCTTCCCAATTTCGCGATTGATGGTGATCTCCATGGAGCACCCCTCTCTAATAAGAACTCGAGAGAACAGTACCATCGCGTGAGGACATGGGTCGAGCTTGTTAGCCGAGCGGTCATTTTGTTAGGCAAACGGAAACGATTTATACAGCCTTACATATCGGTTGCCGGATGATGCCGTTTGTTGAAATTGAATCTCGCCCTGAGATTGAATGGCGGAACGGCGCCCAACGCTATTCAGCGCGCTTGATAGGATGACGAACCACAGTCTTAAGTTTCTCCGGTGCACATTTGCGTGGATCGGAGAGATAGATTTCGTGATGTAAACGGGAGTCTGAGAAGTCGGGGACATAGCCCTGCTCGGTCATTAATTCATGCATAGCGTTTACGGTCGCCGGTTCGTTGTCGTAGGGCCCGGTGTGCATGCATTGAACGCAGAGACCTTCGTCAACTTTAAGCAGCTCGACGGCAGAAAAGTCCAGTTTCTTTTTGGTCGTGGCTTCCGCGACTGCCCAGTCAAAGTCATCTTGGGTGACGAAATCGGGCAGGCGGATGCACGAGATAAAGTTGAAATCGTCCTTGCGTACATAATCGATGTCGCCGTTCGGGGAGTCTTGCCACCAGAATCCCTCGAGCGGCGGTACCACAAAGTCGAAATAGCCCTCGATACTCCTTGAGTCTTTCTTCGACATCTTGACGGTATAGGCGATGCCGTAAAGCAGCGGCAGGGCGTTTTGATATTCGCCGCCTTCGGTATTTGGGTCGCCCTTTCCGCGAACGGCAACGTAGCTCATAGGCGGGACAGTTACGATACTCGGCTTGCTTGCAGGTTTGTAGAGCTCCTTGCATTCCTTTTTAAAGTCGAACGCCATGTTGGCCGCCTTTCTGCGTATTGGCCTGCTTAGATAGCGGAATCATATCATAGAAACGAACAGCTGTTCGAATGATTTGGCTGACAGATTGAGATGCGTGCGTTGTGTTTGGCGGTCGGCCTGACCCCGTCGATGATTTCCCTGCCTCCTCGGCGTCTCATCTATAGCTGCCGTTTCCCCATATAAAACCTGCCAAAATAAACCTGTCCCTTTTTGGTCGGTGGGAAATGGGTAATACTAAAGAGTTATCCGACCAGATGGGAATTAATCGATGGCCTATATCGAATTCAAAGACGTCATCAAAGCATACGGCGAGGGCGACGCCCGCATTCATGCGCTCGACGGCGCGAGCTTTACGGTCGAGCGCGGTGAGCTCGCCATCATTCTGGGCGCTTCGGGCGCCGGCAAGACCACGGCGCTCAACATTCTGGGCGGCATGGATACGGCGACCTCCGGTACCGTGACGGTGGACGGGCGCGACGTGAGCTCCGCCAACGAGGCACAGCTCGTGGAATACCGCCGCGCCGATGTCGGCTTTGTCTTCCAGTTCTACAATCTGGTCCCCAACCTGACGGCCCTCGAAAACGTCGAGCTCGCGGCGCAAATTTGCCCCGACTCGCTCGATGCCGAGCAAACGCTTTGCCAGGTTGGCCTGGGCGAGCGCCTTGCCAACTTTCCGGCACAGCTTTCGGGTGGCGAGCAGCAGCGCGTGTCCATCGCCCGCGCACTGGCTAAGAACCCCAAGCTGCTTTTGTGCGACGAGCCTACGGGTGCGCTCGACTACAAAACCGGCAAGCAGATCTTGCAGTTGCTGCAGGACACTTGCCGCAAGCAGGGCATTACGGTCATTATCATCACCCACAACTCCGCACTGGCGCCCATGGCCGATCGCCTGATCCGCTTTAAGAGCGGCCGCGTGGAGAGCGAGACGGTCCAGCAAAATCCCGTGCCTATCGAGACGATCGAGTGGTAGCGCCCATGGACCAGGATCGCCAAAACAGCCAAAACCACGATACGGAGCACACGGGTCGCGATCGGGAGTTCGCGACCTACCGTACTGCCCAAAGCTCAAACGATATGGTGCCGACGGTTTTTCGCCGTGGCATCTACCGCACGATTCGCGGCAGCCTCAAACGTTTCTTGTCTATCGTCGTGATCACCGCGCTCGGCGTGAGCGTGATGTGCGGCCTCAAGGCGGGCTGCGAGGACCTGTGCGATTCGGTCGACGCCTATTTTGATCAGCAGAATGTCTATGACATCAACGTGCAGTCGACCTATGGCCTTACGCGCGACGATCTTGCGGCTATCCAAGAGGTCGACGGCGTCGAGACGGCCGAGGGCATCTACACCGAGACCGCCTACACCGCCGTGGGCACAACGCGCGAACGCGTGGTCGTGCAGAGTCTCTCCAAGGAGAACATCGATCAACCGGTGTTGGTGAGCGGCGATTTGCCCGAGAGCGCCGATGAAGTCGCGGTGACTTCGAAGTTCCTGAAGGCTTCGGGCAAAAAGCTCGGCGATACAGTGAGTTTTGCCGCCAATGACGCGAGCTCGTCCAACCAAAGTGCCAAGGATCAGTTTGCCGCGGGCGATTACACCATTACGGCCGAGGTCCTCGATCCTACCGACGTGAGCTCCGACTCGACCGTCAACGCCTTTCGCGCTGCTTCGGCGGCGGACTATAAGTTCTATGTGAGCGAGGACGCCGCGACATCTTCTTCCTACTCTGCGGTCCACGTGATCGTCGAGGGAGCCAAGAGTCTTAACTCCTATTCAGATGCCTACACGACAAAGATCAACGAGGTTAAAGGCAATATCGAGAAGATCCGCGAGGAGCGTGAGAAGGCGCGCGCTCAGGAGCTGACGGTCGACACGCCGGCGAGCCTTGACGCGGCCGAGCGCCAGGCGGAGATGCTCTTTGGGGTTGAGCAGAGAAACATCGATCGCATGGCCGAAGGCAGCGAAGAGCGCGCCCAGGCGCAGGCCGATTTGGACCAGCGTCGCGCCGCTGCCGACCAGCAGTTCGCCGATGCCCGCGCCGAGCTCTCTGACTTGGGCGAATGCACCTGGTACATCCAGGATCGCGGCAACATCGCAAGCTACTCGAGCGTGGAAAGCGATAGCTCGTCAATTGAGGCCATCGCCACGGTGTTCCCGTTTATCTTCTTTATCGTCGCCGTGCTCATCAGCCTTACCACCGCTACGCGCATGGTCGAGGAGGAGCGCACTCTTATTGGCCTGTACAAGGCGCTCGGCTATTCACGTGGGCGTATTCTGTCCAAATACGTGGACTACTCGCTGTGGGCGTGTCTGATCGGCGGCGTGCTCGGCAACATCATCGGATTTGTGGGCCTGCCGCTGTTCCTGTTTACGGTGTTCGACGACATGTACTCGCTGCCCCAGATGCTGCTTTCGTACGACATCGTGTCGTCGCTCGTGTCGGTGGCGCTGTTTGCCGTGGGCGTGGTGGGCGCTACGATTATCGCCTGCCGCCACGAGATGTCCGAGACCCCAGCCTCGCTTATGCGTCCCAAGGCCCCGCGTGCCGGCTCGCGCATCTTGCTTGAGCGCATCGGCTTTATCTGGCGCCGCATGGGCTTCTTAAACAAGGTGGCGGCGCGTAACCTGTTCCGCTACAAAAAGCGCGCCTTTATGACCATCTTCGGTATCGCCGGTTGCACGGCGCTCGTGATCTGCGGAATGGGCATTCGTGATACGTCGGTGGCGCTTTCGCCCAAGCAGTACGGGCATATCACGCGCTATGACCTGCTGGCGGTTGCCAATCCCGACGATTTTTCGCAGACGTGCGCGGCGCTCGACGAGCGAAGCGCGGCCAATGATTCCAACGTGACGGTGACCTCGACCCTGCCGATTATGACCGACAACGTCACCTTTACGTTTGGCGGCAAGAGCGAGACCGTGCAGCTCATCGTGATTCCCGATGACCGCGCGGGTGACTTGGGCGATTACGTGCGCCTGGAGGATGAGTCCAAAGAACCTCTGCCTTTGCGTGACGGAGACGTGTATCTGAGCAAAAGTTCACAGCTGGTGTTGGGGATTCAGCCGGGCGATACGGCTCACGTCCAGGATTCGTCGCTCAACGTCGCCAAGGTCAAGGTTAGCGACATTTCGCTCAACTATCTGGGCAACACGCTTTACATGACGCAGAGTACCTATGAGCAAGTTTTTGGTCGCAGTGCTCGACTCAACGGCGTCTTTGTGCTGCTTAAGGGTTCGTCGGCCGACCAGATTGCGTTTAGCAAGAAGCTTAAGAGCGACGGTTGGCTCACCATCTCGAGCACGGCCGAACATTGGCAGAACTACGAGGCGAACTTTGCGATTATCAATTCCGTGGTGGTGCTCGTGACCTTTATGGCGGCGTGCCTGTCGTTTGTGGTGGTGTTTACGCTGTCCAACACCAACATTTCGGAGCGCGAGCGCGAACTGGCAACCATTAAGGTGCTGGGCTTCCGTCGCGGCGAGGTGCACCACTACGTCAACAAGGAGACGTTGATCCTCACGGCGATTGGTGCCGCGCTGGGTGTTCCGCTGGGCGGTGCACTGGCCGAGAGTTTTACGTACATTTTGCAGATGCCGTCGCTGTACTTTGACGTCGAAGTCGAGCCGCTGAGCTACGTGCTTGCCGTGGTGCTTTCCTTCGGCTTTACGTTTATCGTTAACCTCGCTACCAATCATACCCTCAACAAGATCGACATGGTCGGCGCCCTCAAAAGCGCCGAGTAACCTGCCTGGGATTCAAGCTGTAGCGAGCTGTAATGTACCACAACCGCATTTTTGCATAAACCGCCCCGCCGATTGCATATTTCGGCGGGGCGGTTGCTTTTTGCCCGCGGGTACCCCAGGGGGCGACGTGCAAATTCCGGAGTATTCAGCATCCCGGAGCCCGCGGGTGCGGGAGCGGGCGCACAAAAGCGCATTGAAAGCCTGACTTTGAGCTCCGGCGCCTCGAGGACCGCTCATTTTTTTTGCAGAATGCGGCCCGCGGCGCCTGTCTCTCGCCCAAAATCCAGTATGCAGGCACCCTCGGCTGCTGAATACTCCCAAAAATGCACGCCGCATCCTACCCCAGGCACTTGCAGCAAGAAGACGAATAGCCTCGGCCTCCCCGGTTACCGCAGGAGGCCCCAGGGCTTACCTCCCAAATCTTTCCGCAGGACGGAAGGACCCCGCCGCGCGAAGCGCACGGCGGGGTCCTGACATGTCCGAGGACGATTTGGGAGGTAAGCCCCGGGGCCTCCGATGAGAACAGTTCCAGCCGAGGCTATTCGTCGCCGAAGCTGATGCCCAACGCCTTGGCCTCGCGCACCAGATCGCTCTGGGGGTCGACGTACTTGAGCTTGCCAGCGACCTCCTCGAGCGGCATGTGGCACATCTTGCCGTCACGCAGGGCAATCATGTAGCCAAACTCGCCGCGTAGGCAGCCCAGCGCGGCCTCGACGCCGCACTGGGTCGCAAAGATGCGGTCCTGGGCGTCGGGCTGACCGCCGCGCTGCGTGTGGCCGGGGATGGCGACGCGGGTCTCGCGACCGGTCTTGGCCTCGATCTCCTTGGCGATGTCGTAGACGATCGACGGGCTCGTGCGCTCGGCGAGCTTCTTCTTGTACTCCTTCTTGGACAGCGCCGCGTCCTCCTTGGAGATAGCACCCTCGGCGACGGCCACGATGGTAAAGCGGCTGCCGGTTTCCATGCGATGCTCGATGGTCTTGATGACGTTATCCATGTCGTAGGGGATCTCGGGAATCAAGATGACATCCGCGCCGCCCGCGACGCCGGCGTACAGCGGAATCCAGCCAACCTTGTGGCCCATGATCTCGATAACGAACACGCGGCCGTGGCTCGAAGCGGTGGTGTGGATGTCGTCGATGCACTTGGTGGCGACGTCGATGGCGCTCGTAAAGCCAAACGTCAGCTCGGTGCCCCAGGTGTCGTTATCGATGGTCTTGGGCAGGGCGATAACGTTGAGGCCCTCTTCGCGTAGGCGGTTGGCGGTCTTGGTGGAGCCGTTGCCGCCCAGCATAAACAGGCAATCGAGCTGCAGCTTATGATAGGTGTGAACCATCGCCGGCACCTTCTCGACACCATCGGCCTCGGGGGTATCCAGACGCTTGAACGGCGTGCGACTCGTGCCCAGGATGGTGCCGCCGCGGGTGAGGATGCCGCTAAAATCGGCGGGCGTCATGACGCGGAATCTGCTGTAGATAAGGCCCTGGTAGCCGTCCTCAAAACCATAGATCTCGATAGGTTCTTCGCTATTGGTCATAAGCGTTTTGACGATGCCGCGCATGGTGGCGTTGAGCGCCTGACAGTCGCCGCCACTGGTAAGAAGACCGATCCTGAGCATGATGAATCCTTCCGGGCAAGTTATAACATGCGCATAAGTTTACCCCCGCACACTGTTGATACGGGGGTAAAACGTGTTAGCCCAAGCGTATGGAAATGTAAGCAACGTCAGGGAACGTAAGGTCGACGGGCCTGGTTCCTTACAGTGCGAAGGCATCGACGTTGCCCCAGTGGCGGCGCAGCGTAATGGCGGCGGCGGGTTCGGTATTGTCAAAGACGACCGACCATTGCGTATTGCTGGTGATGTCTTCCGGATTGGGCTCTTGGGCTGCGGCGCGAAGGGCCTTCCAAGCGACTGCCTCGTCCTGGGCACCGGCGTGGGCGTCAAGGACATCGGCGATTGCGACGGCGCGCTCTTTACCATGGCCCAGCTCGCCATTCTTTTGGTTGGGCAGCACTTCGTCGCCATAGCAGGCGTAGAAGTTCGTAACCTGGCGTACAGGAGTCGCTTTGAAAGCACGGTCCGGATCGCGCGGATCCCACTCTACTACGCGCGCGTCACCGGCGGCGTCGTTGATAAAGAAGTGGTAATCGCGTCCTGCCATGGCGTGCATGTCGTAGGCGGAAAGCAGGTCGACGGCCTCTTGCGTGGTAGCCGCGCGGTCGAGCACCAGACGGATGGCGAGCGAAGTGTTGATGACGGGGCGTTGCGTGTCCTGGTCACAGGGCTTGGAATCCAGGGTGAGTACGGCAATGGACACGCCGCATTCGTTAACACCGTCGAGCTGGGCAAACGGGCCCATGAGTGCGGCGGCGCGTCCGCCGACGGAGTCAAGCGGAGTGTTATCGCCCAGGTTGTTAAGGGCGGCAAACCCGATGGAGGCATAGCCGTCGCGTGGGTGATTGTGCACCAGCAGCGCCGAGGTGTCGTCCTTAAAGTCGTAATTGCGGCCGGTGCGCACGCGGCCTTCGGCATCTACGGCGACAAAAGCGCTGCAGGCAAACTGGGGCGCCTGGACATGTACCGGCACACCGGGCAGCACCTGCGCCACCACGGCATCGATGTAGGCCTGGTCGTCGCGCACGCCAGCGGCGATGATGCGATCAAGATCGTAGTCGTAGGCGATGTCGATTGCGTACAGGTCATAGCCGTCTGCGTAGCCAGTCAAGCGTTTGAGCGACGCGGCGGACTTGATTTGCTTGCGGTAAACGATGCCGGCGGCGGCAAGGCCGACGGCGACTCCTGCGACACCGCAGGCGATGGCAATGTTACGTGGCTTCATGACGGCTCCTCTCGTCCTGTTAGCGTAATTGTCGCAAAAGGTGCACGGGCATGATGGCTCAACTTGGCGAGCGGCGCGGGATTAAACACGGAATGAAGAGTGCGGCGCTGGCGTGGCGGGGTATGCTGGAGGGGACCATCAACCCAGCGAAAGGGGAGAGCATGACGGATCAGGAAACGCCCGAGCGCGCGCATGTGACGGCCGACGATATCGAGGCCGCGAACGACCTTATCGACTTTATCGAGGCATGCCCCAGCATGTTCCATACGGCGGCGACCATTATGGCCGAACTCGACGAGGCGGGCTTTACCTACCTGCCCGAGAACGCTGCGTGGGATATCGAGCCGGGCGGTCGCTATTACACGCAGCGCAACACCTCGAGCGTTATCGCCTTTAAGGTGGGCGAGGACTTGGCTGCTACGTGGGGCGAGGACGGCGTTGCCGGCGACTACCATTTTCAACTGACGGCGTCGCACAGCGATTCGCCGACGTTTAAGGTCAAGGCCGTGCCCGAGCTCGACGGCGCGGGCGAGACGCTGCGCCTGAACACCGAGGCTTACGGCGGCATGATCGACTACACCTGGTTCGATCGCCCACTGGCGCTCGCGGGCCGCGTGCTGGTGCGCGAGGGCGACCGTATTGAGAGCCGCCTGCTTGCCACCGAGCGCGAGGTCGCTATTATCCCGAGCCTTGCCATCCACATGAACCGCGGCGTTAACGAGGGCTTTGCGCCCAACCGAGCCATTGATCTGTGCCCGCTCATCAGCGCCGGTGACCTTAAGCAGGGAGATTTTGACGCCCTGATCGCTGACGAACTGGACGTTGAGCCCGAGCAGATCCTGGGCCGCGATCTGTTCCTGGTCAATCGTCAGGATGCGCGCATCTGGGGCTGGGCCGATGAGTTTATCTCGACGCCCAAGCTCGACGACCTGGCCTGTGCCTATACCTCGCTGCAGGCATTTTTGGGTTCCGAGAACGCGCACGACGTTTCGGTCTTCTGCTGCTTCGATAACGAGGAGGTTGGCTCCGAGACCAAGCAGGGCGCCATGTCGACGTTCTTGGCCGACGCGCTGCGCCGCATTAACGGATCGCTGGGCTTTGACGACGAGTCGTACCATCGCGCCCTTGCCGCATCGATGCTCGTGAGCTGCGACAACGCGCATGCCGTGCACCCCAACCACGCCGAGAAGTGCGACGCCCGCAACCAGGTGGTGCTTAACGGCGGCATCGTCATCAAGGAAGCCGCCAACCAGCACTACTGCACCGATGCCTTTAGCCGCGCGGTGTTCCAGGCCATTTGCGATGACGCCGACGTGCCCACGCAGGCCTTTGCCAACAAGAGCGATATGGCCGGCGGTTCTACCCTGGGCAACCTGTCGAACATGCAGGCGAGCATGCATGCCGTAGACGTGGGCCTGCCGCAACTTGCCATGCACTCGAGCTACGAGACCGGCGGCGTGCGCGACGTGATGTACGCCATCCGCGCCCTCACCGCCTTCTACGAGCGCAACCTAACCATCAACGGAGCCGAAAGCGTGGAGCTCTAAAACCTGCCAAAAAGGGACAGGTTTATTTTGGCAGGTTTTATCTGGGCAAATGCCAAAGGTGAAACCGAACTAGATCGGTGGTACGTGGCCGCCGAGGTGCAGTGCGCCTCGGCGGCTTTTTGTGTACAGAGTACGGCTAATGCTAATAAATGCTATACATGCTTTACGTATCTACCATAGAGTTTTATGATAATTTTAAAGTATTAAGGAGGGGTCATGACCACAACAGCCGCTCAGATCAACGTACGTCTCGATGCCGATCTTAAAAGGAGTGGGGACGCTGCTCTCTCCAGGGCCGGTATGACGCCGAGCCAAGCGGTGCGAGCGCTCTGGCAGCTTGCAGCGTCGCTGGCCGATCGCCCCGGTGCGCTCGAGGATATCCTGCTGCCCAGTCGTGCCCGGGCGGAACAGCGCGAGCGCGAAAAGGCCGCCAAACGTAAGCTCGAGCTCATGGATCAGGGGTCGAAGCTGTTCGCTGCCGCTTGCCGTGAGTCGGGAATCGATTTGGTCAAGGCTCAGCCCTCGGTCGATGAAGAGCTCAAACGGAACGCCTATGCGGATCGCTATGGCGAGGAGATGAGCTGGCTCTATGAGTGAGGCTCCAAGGCGCATCTTGGTTGACACCAACGTGTGGCTCGATTACTTCATTCCCTCACGACGTGGTCGTTCGGTGGCGATTAAGTTTTTACGCGATGCATGCACGGCACAGGTGGATTTGCTGTATGCGGCGACATCGTCCAAAGACCTGTTCTATTTGATTTCAAGCGAACATAAGGCATGGTATCGGCGCGAGCATGGCTCACTATCCCAAGATGCCGCCGTGGCGGCGACATCACTTGCATGGGATTGCCTCGACGTGTTGTCGCAACTTGCCACGCCGGTACCCTGCGACCTGAGTGACATATGGATGGCGAGCAAGCAGCGTAATCTCCATAGCGATTACGAAGACGATTTAATCATTGCGGCAGCGATACGCGCCCAAGCAGATTTACTGGTCACCAACGATGTCAAGCTCTGTTCGCATGCGCCCGTCGCAGCAATGAGTGTAGAAGACGCAAAGAATTACTTAGTAACGCTCTAGCAATTTGAAGACCCCACAGGTTGGCCAAACGGCAGGTTCGCAGCGTCGACCGGTCCGCCGTTCGTTAGAACGGCGGAACCCTAATGTTCGATCCAACAACGTAAAGTTTCGCCAGCTTGCAGGTGACGCAGATTCTCTGCGGCAATGTCGACCACATTGTTGAGCGTGGCGGCCAGGTGGAACCAGCCCGAGATGTGCGGCGTGATGAGCATGTTGGGCGCATCCCACAGTGGACTTGTCTCAGGCAACGGTTCGGGGTCGGTGACGTCGACCGCGGCGCCGGCGAGATGTCCCGACTCCAAGGCGGCAACCAAGTCGTCGGCGACCACAAGATCGCCGCGGCCGCCGTTGGCAAAGAAGGCGCCCGGTTTCATCGCGGCGAAGAACTCGGCGTTCGCCAGGCCGCGGGTCTCGGGTGTGCTGGGCATAAAGGATGCGACGATGTCAGCCTCGGCCAGGCGCTCGGATAGGGCGTCCATTCCGTCCATGTCCTCAAACACAATGGGGTAGACGAGCGGATGGCGCTTGATGCCGCGGACGTGCGCGCCCATGCCGCGGCAGAGCGTGGCGAAGTGGCCGCCGATATCGCCCGCGCCCAGCACCAGCACATTGGCGCTTTTGAGCGAGGTGACCGGCCCCAAATCCTCCCAGCGATGCTCGCGCTGCAAGTCGTGATAGCCGGGCAGGTGCTTCATCATGGAAAGGACCATGGCAAACATGTGCTCGCTCACAGCCTGGCCGTAGGCGCCCACCGAGCAGGAAAGCTTAGCGTCGGCTGGCACGGTGCCGGCGGCCAAGTAATCGTCATAGCCCGCGGTCTGCAGTTGCAACAGCTGGAGATGCTCGCATGCTGTGAGCATGTCAGGGTCGATGTTGCCCAAGATCACGTCGGCATCGGCGACCTGCTCGCGCGTGATGGCGTCGGCGCTCGTGTAGATAAAGTCCTCGCCCGGAGCGCTCGACTCGAGGATCGCGCGATGGCGGTCGTTGACGGGCAGCAAAACCAGGATGTTCACAAGCAGTCCTTTCCGCTCGACCTACCAAAAAGGGACAGGTTTATTTTGGCAGGTTGTATCAGGCAAAACGCTATAAAAACGCCGGGCTACCAGCTCAGCAGCTCGTAGCCGTCCTCGGTCACCACGAGCTGTACCTCGCACTGGGCCGAATCGCTGCCATCCTTGGTGCGCACGCACCAGCCGTCACCCTTACTGATCTTGATGTCGGGCGCTCCGGCATTGACCATGGGCTCGATGGTAAAGACCATGCCCGGGGCCATGATGGTGTCCACATCGGGTGCTTCGGTGGTAAAGCCCACAAACGGGTCCTCGTGGAACTCCTTGCCAATGCCGTGTCCGCCGTACTCGCGCACCACGCTAAAGCCGGCGTCCTCGACGGTCTTTTGCACGGCCTCGGCCATAACGGACAGCGGTAGCCATGGCTTGACGGCCGCCAGACCCGCCTCCACGCTGGCGCGGGTGACGTCGACCAGGCGTTGGCGCTCGGCAGAGACCTCGCCGATGCAGAACATGCGGCTCGAGTCGCTAAAGTAGCCGTCTAGGATCGTGGAGCAATCCACGTTGATGATGTCGCCTTCGTGCAGCACATCCGTATCGCAGGGGATACCGTGGCAGACGACGTCGTTGATCGAGGTACACACGCTCTTGGGGTAGCCCTCGTAGTTGAGGTCGGCCGGCGTGCCGCCGTGCTCGACGGTGTAGTCGTAGATCATCTGGTCGATCTGGTTGGTGGTCATGCCCGCGGCGATGTGCTCGCCTACGTAATCGAGCACGCCCACGTTGATGGCGGCCGAGCGCTTGATGCCCTCGATATCGGCGGGCGTCTTGTAGAGCGTGCGGGGCAGAACCTCCCAGCCCTCTTCCCACAAGCGCTCGAGGCGCTCATCAAAGGCGCTGTGGCATTTCTTGTATTTCTTGCCGCTGCCGCACCAGCAAGCGTCGTTGCGGCCGGGCACGGGTCCTTTGTCATACATGGCTAACTTCCTTTCATCCGCAGCTAGTATAGCCCACCCACGCGTCCATAAAAGTTGCGGTGATATAGTTCCGATTTAAGCGGTTTAACAGCATAAATAGGAACTATATCACCGCAACTGATGGAGCGGGATGGCGGACACTGGCTGCTGCGTGGTTTTGCTAGTAGCTCACCTGGCAGGGAACGCCGAGGGCTTGGACGCGCGCGGCAATGGCGTCGAGCGCCTCGGGCGCTGCTTTGGCAAGGCCGGCGACCGGTGTCTCGCGCGCTACCGTGTAGATGGTTGCTTCTTGTGGGCGAATGCGCTCAAGCGCCACGAGCCAGGGGGCAACGTACTCCTCGCCGGTGTTGTCGATGAGCTTGCCCTGATACTCGCCGGTCAAAAAGATCGTCTGGATAATGACATGACCGTCAAAGCTTGCGAACGTCTCGATCTGGTGCTCGACGTCATAGGGGCCAACGGGCTGGTCGAGCAGCTGGATAAACGCCGGGTCGACGGTATCGAGCTTGAGGATGTTGTCGTCGACCATCATGAGCGCGTCGTGCACCTCGGGGCGGTCGGCGCGCGTACCGTTGGAGAGCACGGCGATCTTGGAGTTTGGGGCAAGCTCGTTGCGCAGCGCCACGGCACCGGCGATGGCCTGAGGAAACTCCGGTGCGGCGGTGGGCTCGCCGTTGCCTGCGAAGGTGATCACATCGGGGAGCTCGCCCTCGGCTGCCATCTCGCGCAGCTTTGCCTCGAGCGCGTCGAGTACCACGGCAGCTGTGTTGTACGGCTCATGGCAGGGGCGCTCGGCGTTGAGGCCGTTTTCGCAGTAAATGCAGTCGAACGTGCAGATTTTGCCGCTGGCCGGCATCATGTTGACGCCGAGCGAGAGACCAAGGCGACGGCTGCGAACGGGCCCAAAGATGGGGCTGGCATTCAAAAACGTAGACATAGGCATATGCTCCTCAAGACAATTGTGCCTAAGCATAGCATCGGCTCCAAAGCAAGGTGCGGGCTCTTGCTTTACAAGTTTCGTTTTTTCACGTCGCCCATTATGCCGCGCCATGAAAAGCCTCGGGTCGGGTAAAGTTAATCTGTTAACAAGGTGTAAGGCAATGTGGGTCCATCCAACCGCGCTGACGTGCAACTGGATGAGCATTGATGATGGGGGCACAACATGAATTTTACGGTCGAGAATGCGGGCACCACGATTGCCTGTCGCGAATATGCCGGCCCAGATGTGTCGCCTGATGCTCCTGCCTTGGTGTGCGTGCACGGTGCTTGTGTCGACGGCACATTTTTCGACGGTATCGCTTGTGAGCTCAGCCGCAACTACCGCGTAATTGCCTACGACCGCCGCGGCTGCGGTGGCAGCAGCGATGCGGCAGACGGCAGCTATGATCTTGCCGCTCAGGCCGCCGACCTGCAAGCCGTGATCGAACACGTTGGCGCTCCGACAAATGTGCTTGCGCATAGCGCCGGTACGTTGGTGGCGCTGGAGCTTCTTCGCGCCGAACCCCATCTCGTCGCCCGTGCGATTCTGCATGAGCCGGCTGTGTCGGCCGAAGGCGTCGGCATGGGCGCAGCTCCGGTTTTGCTCGATATGATTGCGGCTGGAAAGGTTTCAAGGGCGCTCCGGCTTTTCTTGGGAGCCCTCGGCGACTTGGACCCCGAAGCTCCCGGGACGACCGAAGCGGAAGCCAAACATGCCCTGCGCAATGGTCGTTGCTTTATGGCTAATGAATACGGAACAAATATGACATATGCTCCCGACTGGGAGCGCGTCCGCGCGTCAAAGGCGGTGCCGGCCGTGTTTTTGGGCGAGCTTTCGGTCGATACACCCCGCGAGGCTGGCACGCGAGCGGCTGCCGAATATCTCGATTGCCCCCTTGTGACGATCCCGGGCGCGCATAACGGTCTGCGCGATCGCCCCGTTACGGCGGCAAACGCCGTTCGCGATGTCTTGGAGCGTTAGCACGCTCGATGACCTGCGGGGAGAGGGGCTGTTAGCGTTTCGTCATTGTTAACGAATGCGCCCATAACCGCGCGCCCGCGGCTCCATTACCGCCGTTTGCCAGGTCATAAAAATGCAACGATAATCGCGCGTTTGCCTTCAGCTGTTAGATGTTACCCTTGTACCAATTGATATGCACCGTTGCCGTGCGTAACGATAGAAAGGGCCCCATATGCTCAATAATCACGAGGTCAATCTAACCGACGAGGAGGCTGCCGCTGAGGTCGCCCGCGTCGCGAAGACCTACCCCGTGGTGCGTTTGCTGTCGGCCGATCAGATTAAGAGCGAGCCTAACTGCCTGCTCGCCGGCGATCGCTGCCCTTGTCTGCGTCAGTTGAGTCTTGAGGCTTTGGCAGACTCCGATGAGGTGTCGGAGCAACTGCTCAACGATGGTGTTGAGTACCGCGCTCGCCTACGCCCTCTAAAGGTCGAGGGTGAGCCTCGTGTCTTGCTGATGGTGCGTCCGATCGATGAACAAGAGGCTGCAGAAGAGGACCTTGTCTACACCGACGTGCTGACGAGTGTGCGCAATCGCCGATATTACGAGGAAAAGCTCCGTAGCGCCCGCATGAAGGCCGGCGTTGCGGTGATCGACCTTGACGATTTTAGGGTCTTCAACGATACGTGTGGCCGTCATGCCGGCGACCTTGCGCTCGGTGCCGTGGCGACAGCCATACGCAGCGGAATTCGTTCGACTGACGAGCTCGTACGCTATGGCTGCGACAAGTTTGTGGTCGTCATGCCCAATATTCCCTCCGATGACTTCACCCGTCGCCTGCATCAGGTGTCCGATGCCGTTCATGCCACGATTGTTCCGGGCCATGAGTACGTGAGCTTGACGGCATGTGTTGGTGGCGTTCGCATTCATGGCGAGACGGTCGATGAGGGCGTTGGCCGCGCTGTCCAGTTATTGAGCCGCGCTAAGGCAAAAGCCGGTACGGTCGTGACCGATGCCGATTCCATCGAAGCCTTCCAAAGCGAAAAGCCTTTGGTGCTTATTGTCGATGACTCCGAGATGAACCGAGCCATTCTCAACGAGATGCTCAAGGACGAGTATTGCATCCTCGAGGCCGACAACGGTCGTACGGCGCTCGACATGGTCGACCGCTATGGCGATGAGTTGTCGCTCGTGCTGCTGGATATTGTCATGCCGGGCATAAGCGGCTTTGAGGTGCTGGCCGATCTGTCGCACCGATCGGCTACTGACAATCTGCCTTTCATCATGATATCGAGCGAAGATTCCGATGATATGGTTCTGCGCGCGTACGAGCTGGGCGCCTCGGACTATATCAACCGCCCGTTTGACTCCCGTGTCGTGCGCCGCCGTGTAAGCAACACCATCCGCCTATACGCCAAACAGCGCCGCCTGACGAGCCTGCTGTCCCAGCAGTACAACGAGCGCGTCAAGAACAGTCGCATGCTCATCGACATCATGGCCGGCGTCATGGAGCTTCGCAACGGCGAGAGCGGCAGGCACGTTACGAACATCGAGAAGCTGACCGAGCTGCTGCTTGGCTGTCTGGTCCAGCGTAGCGACACCATTTCCCTTGACAATGAGGAGCGCTCCACGATTGCCCTGGCTTCGGCGCTGCACGATATCGGCAAGATGTCGATTGACGATGCGATTCTCAACAAACCCGGGCGCCTTACGCCCGAGGAGTTCGAGATTATGAAGACGCATACCACGATCGGCGCCGACATGCTGCTTGAGCTGGGTAGCCATCACGCCGGCAATGCGCTTATGGAATATGCGTACCAGATTGCGCGTTGGCATCACGAGCGCTGGGACGGCAAGGGTTATCCCGATGGCCTTAAGGGCGACGAAATTCCCATTGCCGCACAGGTGGTTTCGGTGGCCGACGTGTACGATGCTCTGACGAGCGTGCGCGTGTACAAGGACGCTATCCCGCACAAGGAGGCTATCCAGATGATCTTGGACGGTAAGTGCGGTGAGTTTAACCCGCTGCTGCTCGATTGTCTGCTCGAGGTGCAAGACCAAATTGCCGAGACGTTGGCACGCCCCGCCGACGTTGTCGCGTTTCCCATGATTTAGTTTGACCAAAGGAGTTTTTAATCCATGATTTCCATGCGTGAGGCGTATGAGAAGATCGGCGCCAATTATGATGACGCGTGCGCTCGGCTGATGGGCGAGGAAATGCTCGCCCGCTTTGCCCTCAAGTTTTTGGATGACGAGAGCATGGACAAGCTGGAGGCCGCCATGGCGGCGGGAGACGCCGAAGGTGCGTTTATGGCAGCGCACACGCTCAAGGGCGTGAGCCAGAACCTGGGATTCGATAATCTGTACGAGCCGGCGGTCGTGGTGACCGAGGCGCTGCGCGGCGCCGATGCCGTTGACGGCGCTCGCGAGGGGATGCATGCGCTGCAGCAGCAATATGCGGCTACGATGTCGGCCCTGCGCGAGACGGCCGAATAAGAGCTTGCGAGCCTTGGGCTGCGCGCCTGTCGCGTATAGGCAAAAGGGCGCCCCGTCGGACCATGTGGCCGGCGGGGCGCCCTTATCTGTTATGCGGTTCGCGAACTAGCGGGTCTGCTTTACCTTGGCCGCCGCCTCGACAAACGACTTCCACAGGTTAAAGTCGGTCTCGAGCGTCTGCCAGGTGTACTCGGGATGCCATTGCACACCCAGACAGAACGGCTGGCCTTCGACTTCGATGCACTCGGGAACGCCGTCGGTTGCCTTGGCGACCAAGCGCGTGCTCTTACCCAGACGATCGACGCAGCAGTGATGTGCGGAGTTGGTCTGGATCAGCCTGTGCCCGCCAACCGCGCGCTCCAGCAGCGAGCCCGGCACGACCTCGACAGGATGCACAGGGTCGTTGAGCACGTGGGTATGGCGCCACTGCGTGCGGCCCTCGCGCGCGCCCAGGCTCGGCACGTCCATGCACAGGGTGCCGCCGGTGGCGACGTTGAGCAGTTGCGTGCCGCGGCAGGTGGTAAAGAGCGGCTTTTTGGCACGGAGCACCTCGCTGACCAGCTTAAACTCAAAACTATCGCGGATCTCGCAGCAGAGGGTGGGGTCGTAGGGTCGATCATCGCCCCAACGTTTGGGATTGACATCGGGGCCGCCGGGAATGGCGATGCCGTCGGCGATATCGACGTAATGACGGATGACCTCAATGTCCTCGGTGATGGACATCTGCAGCGGCAGACCGCCGGCGGCAAGAATGGCGTCGACAAATACGCTCGCAATCTCCTCGTTGGGGGAGAGCGTCTCGCTCAAATAGGGCTTCGCTTCTTCCCAGCGTGGTGCTACCAGGATGAGCGGGCGGTCGGCGGGATCGACGTCGACGTGCGGAGTATAGGACGATGAGGTGCGGGTTCCGATCATGGGTGCGGCTTTCGAATCCGGGTGGACATGGCACAGGGGTGGCGCGGGACAAACGTTACTGATGAATTTGCCCGCGTGGCAATTGGGCTAGTGGCCCTTGATGGAGTTGAGGAAGTCCTGGGCGCGCTTGGTCTGGGGGTGGTCGAAGAACTCGTCGGGTGTGCCGGTTTCCACGATCTGGCCGTCGGCCATAAACACGACGCGGTCGGCCACGCGGCGGGCGAAGTTCATCTCGTGCGTGATGACGATCATCGTCATGCCCTGCTGGGCCAGACGGACCATGACCTCGAGCACCTCGTTGATCATCTCGGGGTCCAGCGCGCTCGTGGGCTCGTCAAAAAGCATGGCCTTGGGTTGCATGGCAAGCGAACGTGCGATGGCTACACGCTGTTGCTGGCCGCCCGAGAGCTGTGCGGGCACCTTATCGGCCTGCTCGGCAACGCCCACGCGGCCCAGCAGGTCCATGGCGCGCTCACGAGCCTCGTCCTTGGACACGCCCAGCACATCGACCGGTCCCAGCATGACGTTCTGCAGTACGGTCATATGTGCAAACAGGTTGAACTGCTGAAATACCATGCCCAGCTCGGCACGCATGCGGGCAAGATCCTTGCCTTCCTGTGGCAGGGGCTCGCCCTCGATGAGGATCTCGCCTGAGTCGATGGTTTCCAGGCGATTGATGGTTCGGCACATGGTCGACTTGCCCGAGCCCGAGGGTCCGATCACAACGACGACCTCGCCGCGGTCGACCGACAGATTGATGTCGTTGAGGACGTGCAGATCGCCGTAGTGCTTATCGACGTGCCTGAGCTCGATCAGCGGCTGATTGCCGGTGGAAGAGGTGCTCTGTGCCATGGTGCTCGGCTCCTTATGACTCGAAATGGTAAAGCGTTAGCGGATGATGGTCGCGCCGGTCTTGTGCGAAACATAGACAGCGGCCTTGTTAATCGCGACGTTGATGAGGATGTAGATGACCGCGATCACCAGGTAGACCGATACGAGGGCGTCGTAGTTGGTAATGAGCACGCGGGCATTTTGCATGAGGTCGGGGTAGCTCACCACGTAGGCAACGGTGGTGTCCTTGACTACGACCACAAGCTGCGAAATTAATGACGGAATGATAAACCGAATAGCCTGCGGCAACACGATTTTAAAGGTGATTTTAGCTTTGGAGAGACCGAGTGCCTGGGCGGCCTCGACCTGGCCGCGCGGCACGGCGTTGACGCCGGCACGGAAGATCTCGGCAAGTACGCCAGCTGCAGCGAGCGCGACGGGAAGCGTGAGCATCCAAAACGACGGCAGCGCGATCTTGTACTGGGGCAGCACCAAAAAGAAGAAGTAGATGAACAGCAGGCTCGGTACGCCGCGGAAGAAATCGGTGAGCACGCGGCAGACCAGCTGCAGCGGCTTAATGTCGCTGGTGCGGCCGAGCATAAGGGCTAAGCCCAGCACCAGCGCGATGGCGCCAGCGGTGAGTGCGACTTTAACGGTGCCCTCAAAGCCGGCAAGCAGGAACTTCCAGGTGGTGAGGTGCGTAAAGAAATACCAATAGTGAACCGAAAGCTGGCCGGTCACATAAAAGCGCTGCAACACGAGGACGACAAGCGCGGCGACGGCAACAAGCGAGATGGCGGTGCCGATGCGAATCTTGGCGCGCATCTTGGGGCCGGGAGCCTCGTAGAGCGCATCGCGCATGGTGAGCGCGGAGGTGGAGTGCTTGCTCATCGGAGGATCCTCACCTTCTTATCGATATAGTTGCCAATGTGGCTCACCACAAAGGCCGTGCCCAGGTAGCCGAGCGCCGAGATAAAGAACGCGGCGACGCCGCCGAGCGAGCGCGTGTTGATATAGCTCACCACGCCGGTGAGCTCTTGCGGCTTAAGCGGCACCTGGCTGCCGAGTGCGGTAGTGAGCATGACGGCGATAAAGAGGTTGGTCATGGGCAGCACGCTCGAGCGCAGCGCCTGCGGAATCACGATCTTGGCGAGGATGCGGTTAAAGCTCATGCCGAGCGAACGTGCAGCTTCCACTTGGCCGACGCCGACGGTGTTGATGCCGCTCATAAAGTTCTCGGAACCAAAGGCCGAGCCCAAAAGGACCGTGGCGACGATAACGCAGGTGCGGTAGGGCAGAACGACCTTGAGCGGCGGCAGCGCATAGACGACGATGATGAGCAGCGCGATGCCGGGGATGTTACGGAAGACCTGGACATACAGGTCGCCAAAGACGCGCAGTGGCTTGAGCGGCGACACGCGCATCACGGTGACGGCGACGGCCAGTACCATGGCGATGGCAAACGACTCAAGCGTCATGCCCCAGGTTGCTAGCAGCGCGTCGATATAGTTCTGGCCATAGAGCGACCAGAGTTCGGAGAGACTCATGCGGACCTCCCGCCGATAAGGAAAGGGGCTCCCGTGTGTACGGAAGCCCCGACAACTCAGTGAGGAAACAGTTTACCGCAATAAAGCGCATCATGCGTTTCCGTATGGTTTCGTTGCGGCCGTTACCAGGCCCGCTGCCTAGGCGCCGATCTCGGGCAGCTCGGGAACATTGGTGTCGCCCGTACGGTCGCCGATGCAGATCTGCCACAGCTCGGTCCAGGTGCCGTCGTCCTCGATCTTCTTAAGGAAGTCGTTGACAAAGGCGACGCCGTCGGAATCGAGCGGCAGGCCGATGCCGTAGGGCTCCTTGCTGCCGAAGGGCTTGCCGGCGATCTTGTACTTACCGGGCTCGCGGACCAGGGCGCTCTGCTGCATGTTGTTATCGATGACGTAGGCATCAACGCGACCCTGCTGGAGTGCCTGGCGGGCCTCCTCGTCGGTCTTGAACTCCTGCTGGCTGGCCTTGGGAACGAACTCCTCCAGGATGGCGGGGCCGTTGGAGCCGGACTGGACGGCGACGTTCTTGTCGGCCAGGTCGTCGACGCTCTTGATGTCGTCGTTATCGGCGAGCACCAGGATGGCCTGCTGCGTGTAGTAGTAGGGGCCGGCGAAGGAGACGAGCTTCTTGCGCTCGTCAGTGATGGTGTAGGTGGCAAAGACGGCGTCGACCTGGCCGTTCTGCAGGACAGACTCGCGCGTGTCCGAGGTCACCTGGGTGATCTCGACCTTGTTCTCGCCCAGAATGTAGTTGGACAGGAGCTGTGCGATACCGGCATCGAAGCCGCGGGTCTGACCGTCTTTCTCGTTGAGGAGGGAGAAGAGCGTGGAGGTCTGAACGCCACCGATCTTAAAGACGCCGGCGTCCTTGACGGCCGTGGCCCAGGTGCTGGCGGCGATGGCATCGTCGTCGGCTTTGGGGCCGTTGTCGACGAGCTTGTCGAATGCCTTGGCATCGAGCGTAGCGGAAACCTCGGTATCCTCGGAGCCCTTGGAGGAGCCGGCGGCGGAACCCTTGTCGGCCTCGGCGCTGGTGTCAGAGCAGCCGGCAAGACCAAGGCCGGCGACGGTTGCGAAGGTAGCGGCGACAAAGCCGCGGCGGTCGAGAACGACCTGCTGGGAGAGGTTCTTGCTCATAGTAGAACACCTTTCTCAATAAAATCCCTAGCGGTTGAGTAGAGTTATACCCTATCGCGCTCAAATGGGTCAACACGAAATAACTCAGAAACATACTTACCTTATGGGTAATTCTACCTACCAAAAAGGGACAGGCACCTTTGTGGTGGTTCTTGCAGATGTGGCGGCCCGCCTCGCTGTTTTGTCTCAATCTGTAACAGTTAGACGGGAATTCGGGCCCTGGATGTTACAGATTGAGATAATCGCGTCGCGAAAACAAAAACCTCCGCAGGGATGCTTCCCTTGCGGAGGTTTTCTTACTCGTTGAGTAGCCTTACGGCTTCGGCGGCCATGTTCTCGATCGTCATGCCGTTCTGTGCGAGCAATTCGTTGGGGTCGTAGCGGTCGGGGAAGCCCTTGGCGATGCCGAAGGTGCGGGTACGTACGGGCGTGCAGGCCAGGTAGCACGCCACGCGCTCGCCCCAGCCGCCGTCCAAGATGCCGTCCTCGAGGGTGACGACAACGCGATGCTCGGCGGCAAGACTGTCGAGGAACTCGCGGTCGAGCTCGGTTGCAAAGCGCGGGTTGACGAGCGTGGCCTCGATGCCGTACTCGGCAGTCAGACGGTTTGCCACGCGCTCACCCAGCTCAAAGAAATCGCCAAGCGCGAGCACGGCAACGTCGCGGCCCTGACGCACCACGTTGTAGCGAACGGCGCTGTAGTCGGTGTCTTCGGCGGGCGCAAGGTCGGGGCGGCTTACCAGGCCGATGCCCGGTACGCGGATTGCCACGGGATGCTCGCGGTGGTCGAGCGACCAGCTCAGCATGGACAGATATTCCTCCATGCAGGCAGACGCCAAGTAGTGCATGTTGGGAAGACCGCCCAGCATGGAAATATCAAAGAACGAAAGATGCGTCTCGGACGTGGTGCCAAAGATTGACGCACCAAACACCAAAATGGTTGCGGGGGCGTCGTTGAGGCACAGGTCGTGCCACAGCTCGTCGTAGGCGCGCTGCAAAAACGTGCCGTACACACCAAAGACTGGCTTGGCGCCCGAGCGCGCAAGCGCGGTGGCAAAGGTCACGGCGTGCTCCTCGGCAATGCCCACATCGACGAACTGTTTGCCGGCGGCAGCGCGAAGCTCGGGTGTAAAGCCCATGATGTAGGGCGTGGCGGCCGTGATGCCCACGACCTGCGGATCGCGCTCGATGGCGGCGCTGAGCGCTTCGCCCGTAATGTCGGCATAGGTGCGCGGCGCAGGCTCGCTCGGATGGCCCGGGCAGAGCTTGCGCCCGGTCGCCATGTCAAACGGACCCACGTGGTGCCAGCGTTCGGGGTCGCTCTGGGCCGGCTCAAAGCCCTTGCCCTTGGCGGTGGAGACGTGCAGCACGATGGGATGATCGATATTGCGCAGTTCCTGCAGCGCGTCGACTAGGGCCAACACGTCGTTGCCGGCGTCCAAATAACGGTAGTCGAGTCCCATCGCGCGGAAAACGTTGCGCTCACAGGTGCCGTTGCTGGCGCGCAGCTCGGCCAGATTGCGATAGAGGCCACCGTGGTTCTCGGCGATGGACTGGTCGTTATCGTTGACGATGATGATCAGGTTGCTGTCGAGTTCGGCGGCATTGTTGAAGCCCTCAAACGCCAGGCCGCCCGAAAGCGAGCCGTCGCCAATGATGGTGATGACGTTGTACGCATCGCCCGCCAGGTCACGAGCGTGCGCCAGGCCGCAGCCCAGGCTCACCGACGTGGAGGTATGGCCCATGGCGAACAGGTCGTGCTCGGACTCGTCGGGATTGGCAAAGCCAGAGGCCTCGCCAAAGCGCTTCGGATCGATATAAGTGTACGCGCGCCCAGTCAGCGCCTTGTGGGTGTAGGTCTGGTGCGAAACGTCAAAGAGAATCTTGTCGATAGGGGAGTTAAACACGCGATGGAGCGCGACCGTAAGCTCAACGACGCCCAGGTTGGGGGCAACGTGCCCGCCGACGGCGGCGGAGCTTTCGAGGATGGCGTGGCGAATCTCGTCGCAGAGCTGCGGGAGCTCGGCACGATTAAGAGCCTTGACGTCCTCGGGCGTTGTCGTTTGCGTAAGCAGCATCGTTGTGGGTTACTCCATGCGAATCGAGCGCCGGCGCTCCCTCGGCCGACACAATTGCACAAGACAGTCTCGCACATTTTGGCGTTTGATATGTGACGGCGGCGCGGTAATTCGCCAACTGGTGGGGCAAAACGTTTTGTCCGATGCCATACTGATAGATTCGATGATGATTTTTTCAATACGTGCAGGCCGTGGCTTGCCGCCGTGAGCCGCTGGAAGGAGGCAGCATGTCCGATGCCGTTCGTGCCGAGAAAATCGCGCACGAGGTCGACGATGCCGCCCGCCAGCTCGCCCAGGCGGGCCGCTTGGACCTGACGCGCGAGTTTATCCAGCATGGCGACGTGACGGTCTATGCACATGTGACTTCGGTAGCGCGGACGAGCCTGTCCTTTGCCGAGCGCCTGGGCCGCGTCGGTGTTTCGATCGACCGTGCCTCGCTGCTGCGCGGAGCCTTGTTACACGATTACTTTCTCTACGATTGGCACGATCCCGACCCAAGCCATCGGCTGCATGGCTTTCGCCACCCGTTTTTTGCCCTAGCGCGCGCGGAGGAAGATTTTGAGCTGACGTCGCGCGAACGGAATATTATCGTGCGGCATATGTTTCCGCTGGTGCCGGTGCCGCCGACGTGTCGTGAGGCTTGGATTGTGTGCCTGGCGGATAAATGGTGTGCTCTGCGCGAGACGGTCGCCGGCCGCCTGCCGCGCAAAGACGACGCGAACGATTTGAGCGAGGGCTCGAGCGACGGCTCGAGCAAAGATTCGAGCGAAAAGAGGAGAGGGTAGACGGTGGGGACCGCGATTGATATGGCGTTTGGCGGCGCGACGCTTGCCGCCTGCCCACTCTCGGCACTGGTGCTCTCGTTTGCCTTTTACGGGTTTTGCGGTTGGGCATGGGAGTCGACAGTATGCGCCATGCTCAATCACGGACGATTTGCCAACAGTGGCTTTTTGCTTGGGCCGTGCTGCCCCATCTATGGCGCGGGCGGCATTGCCTGCTGGCTGCTGTTGCGTGGGATTCCGGATGCCTCGAGCCAGTTTGTCGCTGCAGCGCTCGTATGCAGCGTGATTGAGTACAGCGTAGGCGTGCTGTTGGAAAAAACAACGGGCGCTCGCTTTTGGGATTACTCGCACCTGCCGTTTAACTTGCACGGACGCATCTGTCTGTACTGGGCTTGCGCGTTTGGCTTGGGTGCGTTGTGTATTTGCCGTTTAGTGGAGCCGGCATTGCTGGGGCTGCTTGGCCATCTGCCGGTGCTGATTGTGCGGCTGTCCGCCTTTATCGTCGCGGTCGCGATGATGGTCGACGCGGTGTGCTCGTTGGCGAGCTGGCGGCGTCTGTCTGATCAGCTGGAGCGCGTCCGGGCCGACCTTGCCGACCGCATCAACGAGTCGCTTGCCGATGCGTCTGATTCCATGCTTGAACGTATTCCCGATTCGGCGATCGACTCGGTGGCGCAGACGCACATCCGTAGCCGTGCCGTTAACGCGTGGCTGGCCGAGCTAGGTGACGCCGCGCTCGATGCCCTGCGCGAGAAGGCTTCGATGCCGACGTTTATCGCGGATGGTGCTCGCGGCCTGGCGCTTGCCGCCCGCCGCGTGGCCGATGCCGCGCCGAACATGCCGCGTCCGTCGCTCAGTCGTCACCTTGCCGGCAAGCGCATGAGCCGTCCGGTGCCAAGCGTGTCGCTCAGCCGACGCGACCTGCGCTTCTTCAATGCCTTCCCGCGCTTGCGCATCAACCGCTACGAGGGCGTCATCCGAGCTACCGACCTCCGTGACCGTGCCCGCGAGCTGTTCCGCCGCTAGCCGGGACGGGCACGCTCACGGCTCCCTTGCTCGCGCATTTCCCGTTCGTTTCGCGTCCGTTGCCGCGCCGTTTCCAAGATTGCGGCACTGTTGGAGACGGCAAGATCTGGGTCGAGCCGGTCGAGGAGGTTATCCGTATCCGTACCGGCGAGCATGGTCCCGCCGCGGTGTAGGACGATCTTTCGCCTAACGGGCGCGCTTCTCTTGGGGCGCGCCCGTTCTCGTCTACAATATCGTGCAGACGAAGGAGAGGCATGCCCATGATCAAGATGTTTGCGAGTGACTTAGACGGAACGCTGTTGAATGCCCTGCACGAGGCAGACGGGACCATTCGCCGTGCCATTCGCGAGCTGACCGAGGCCGGCCTGCATGTGGTTCCCGCGACCGGACGCTCGACGCTGCCGATCGGCGAGCATGGCTTCACAGGTCTGGCGCTTGACGCCTGCTGCTCCAATGGATCAATCGTACGCGACAGCCATGGCGAGGTGCTCAAGACCTGGACCATCGACCCTCAGATTACCGAGGAGCTGCTCAAGGAGTTTCCGGATATCTGTTTTGACTGCTCCACGCCCGATGGCATGTTTTCGAGCGGATCGTTTGAGATGCACCAGGCGGGCTTTAAAAAGGACAGTCCTATCAAGCGCATCGTGATGCGCGGCATGCGTGCGCGTGGCGGGTATCACGAGGAGCAGTATTTCGACCAGTCGATCGGTGACATCCTGCGTCATGACGTGTGCAAAATCAACTGTCGCGTGACCTCGCCCGAGTTGGAGCGTGACCTTAAGGCGTACCTTGCCGAGCGCTCCGACCGCGTGGTCAACGCACCGTTCGATCCGGTGATGTTCGAGATCACGGACGTGGCGTGCAACAAGGGTGAGAGCGTGGCCTGGCTGGCGGGTTACTACGGCATTGCCGAGGACGAGGTCGCGGTCTATGGCGACGGCGGCAACGATATCGCCATGCTCAAGCGTTTCCGCCACAGCTATGCGACCAAAAACGCTAGCGATGCGGCTAAAGCCGCCGCGAGCGCAACTATCGGCAGTTGCATGGTCCACGCCGTCCCCAAACACATGCTCGCCACCATGCACAAGCAAAACTCTCGCACCATCATCGAATAATGCGACAAAAGGATTGCCCCTTCGTCACATCCCAAATATTGCCTTTACGTGTTGATGCACACGGTGTGCAATAATACTCGCACTGTGCAATAGCGCACAGTCTGAGTAACAAGGAGGACGCTTGTCCCAGCTCGAGAAATGCGACCGCCGGTCCCTTCGCTCACAGCGTGCCCTTCGCCAGGCGCTTGCCAGCGAGCTTGCCGAAAGCGGCGACCTTTCGCGCATTAACGTCGCGTCGCTCACCGAGCGCGCTGGCCTTACGCGCCGCACGTTCTATTCGCACTACCGCGATATCCCCGACTTTATCAATCAAATCGAGGACGGCTTGCTGGCCGAGATCCGTGAGCGCATTGAGCTCATCACCGCAGCTCAGCTGCCCGATCTCTATCACAACATCGATGAGCTCGAGCCGGCACCCGGTTCGGTTGAGTTGCTGCGCTACCTTGCGGCCAACCGCGATTTAATCGGATCGCTGCTGGGCCCGGGCGGCGACCCCGCCTTTATTAAAAAGATCATCGATACCGCACGCGAGGCCGTGGTGCCGCGCGCACAGACGGGCATTTTGGGCTTGGCGCTGGGCACCTTCTTTGACTACTACGTCACCTATGTCGTGAGTGCCGAGGTCGGCATGATCCAGCGTTGGTTTGAGCGTGACCTTTCTGAATCGCCCGAGACCATGGCGCGCATTATGACGGTTATCGCCTTTGTGCGCCCCGGCGACCTGTATGGCCAACCCATCGATATCAACGTGCCGGAATACGGCATGAAGCTATTGAACCTGCAGCTCGAGGACGCGGTCGACACCACCGCAACCGTCGAGTCCAACAACTAAGAGGAGAGACAATGAGCAAACTCGTCGAGGGCATTAAAGACCGTGTGGTCGCTGCCGCGCGTGAGGCTGCACCCGCCGTGGTGGATGCCGCGCAGAAGGCCGCGACCGCAGCTGCCGAGAAAGTTGCCGAGGCAGTTGCCGATGCCAAGAACGCGGCAGGGGAGGCGTCCGTCGCTAGCGAGCCCGCCCCCGCCGCTGAGCCCGTAGCCGCCACCGCCGCCCACGCCCCCGAAGGCGCGATCTTCAACCCCGGCAACGCCCACGGCAACCTGCACCTGGGCATTGACGTGGGCTCCACCACCGTTAAGCTCGCCGTACTCAACGACGATAACCAGATCGTCTACGCCAAGTACCAGCGCCACCACACCGACGTCCGTGCCTGCGCCCGCGACCTGTTCGAGGGCGCTGCGACGGTGCTGCCGACGGCCCAGATGACCTGCGCCATTACCGGCTCGGGCGGCCTGCTGCTGTCCCAGTGGCTCGACCTGGAGTTTGTCCAGGAGGTCATCGCCAGCAAGCGTGCCGTCGAGACCCTCATCCCGGCCACCGACGTCGCCATCGAGCTGGGCGGCGAGGACGCCAAGATCATCTACTTCGACAACGGCATCGAGCAGCGCATGAACGGCACCTGCGCCGGCGGCACGGGCGCGTTCATCGACCAGATGGCAACCCTGCTGCACACTGACGCCAGCGGCCTTAACGAACTCGCGGCCAACGCCACCACCATCTATCCCATCGCCAGCCGCTGCGGCGTTTTTGCCAAGACCGACGTGCAGCCGCTGCTCAACGAGGGCGCCCGCCCCGAGGACGTGGCCGCCTCCATCTTCCAGGCTGTCGTGACCCAGACCATCTCGGGCCTGGCGTGCGGCCGTCCCATCCGCGGCAACGTCGCCTTCCTGGGCGGCCCGCTGCAGTATCTCTCCGAGCTGCGCCACCGCTTCTACCTCACGCTCAATCTGGACGAGGAGCACCGTATCGTGCCCCAAAACGCTCACCTGTTTGTGGCGAGCGGCGCCGCCATGGCGCACGAGTCCAACAAGCTCAGCACGTTCCCGCAGCTCATCGGGGCCATCGATGCCCTGGGTGACACGCAGGGTGCCGAGGTCGAGCGTCTGGATCCGCTCTTTGCCACCGACGAGGACTTTGCCGAGTTCAAGACCCGCCACGACACCGAGGTCGTCCCCAAGGGCAAGCTCGAAGGCTACACCGGACGCGTGTTCATCGGCATCGACGCCGGCTCCACCACCATGAAGGCCGCGCTCGTGGGCGAGGACGGTCAGCTGCTGCACACCTGGTACGGCAACAACAACGGCGACATCCTAGGCACGGCCAAGGTCATCATGGCCGATTTCTACAACCACATCCCCGCGGGCTGCACCATCGGCCACGTGACCACCACGGGCTACGGTGAGGCGCTGCTCATCGAGGCCCTCAAGGCCGATTCCGGCGAGATCGAGACCGTCGCGCACCTGCGCGGCGCCAAGGCGTTCCTGCCCGGCGTCGAGTTCATTCTGGACATTGGCGGCCAGGACATGAAGTGCCTGCGCGTCAAGGACGGCGTCATCGAGCACATCATGCTCAACGAGGCCTGCTCGTCGGGTTGCGGTAGCTTTATCGAGAGCTTCGCCGTCTCTATGAACATGGACGTGCGCGCGTTCGCCAACGCCGCCATCCATGCCAAAGCCCCGGTCGACCTGGGAAGTCGCTGCACGGTCTTTATGAACTCGCGCGTCAAGCAGGCGCAAAAGGAAGGCGCCACGGTGGGCGACATCGCCGCCGGCCTGTCCTATTCCGTCATCAAGAATGCCCTGTTCAAGGTCATTAAGCTGCGCGATCCCAAGGAGATCGGCAGCCAGGTAATCGTCCAGGGCGGCACCTTTATGTCCGATGCCACGCTGCGCGCGTTTGAGCAGCTCACCGGCGTTCATGCCGTGCGTCCCGACATCGCCGGCTGCATGGGCGCCTACGGTGCGGCCCTGCTCGCCCGCGATCGCGCCGGCGCCGACGGCACCTCGACCATTCTTTCGGCTGAGGACATCGCGCACCTCACCGTGACGCAAAAGCATGTCCGCTGCGGCCGTTGCTCCAACAACTGCCAGCTTACCGTCAACGACTTTGGCGGCGGTAGGCGCTTCATTACCGGCAACCGCTGCGAGAAGGGCGCCGGCCACAAAAAGCAGAAGACTGAGGCCCCCAACCTCTTCAAAAAGAAAAACGAGCTGCTCTTTGACCGCGAGGTCCTGAGCCCCGACGAGGCCCCGCGCGGCACCGTGGGTATCCCGCGCGCACTCAACATGTACGAGAACTACCCCTTCTGGCATGCGTTCTTTACGCGCCTGGGCTTTAGCGTGCAGCTGTCCGACCAGTCGAGCAAAAAGACCTACCAGGCGGGCATCGAGTCCATGCCGTCCGAGAGCGTGTGCTATCCGGCCAAGATGAGCCACGGCCACGTGATGAACCTCATTGACCGTGACGTCGACTTTATCTGGATGCCGTGCGTGCGCTGGGAGCGCAAGGAGGATCCGACCGCCGGCAACTGCTATAACTGCCCCATCGTCATGAGCTACCCCACGGCGCTGGCGCTCAACATCGACGAGATCCGTGAGCAGAACATCGAGTTCCTGTACCCGTTTGTGCCCTATCACGACAAGACCGAGCTCAAGCGCCGTCTATACCAGGTGCTCGCCGTCGACCGTGTGGCCGATGCTGAGGCCGGTCGCGGTCGCGTGCGCGGTCCCAAGATCACGCGCTCTGAGGTCGATGCCGCCGTCAACGCCGCCTACGAGGCCGACGCGCGTTTTCACGAGGACATCCAGACCATGGGCGAGGAGGCCCTTAAGTGGGTCGAGGACCACGGCGGCCACGGCATCGTACTCGCCGGTCGTCCCTACCATAACGACCCCGAGATCAACCATGCCCTGCCCGAGCTTATCTCGAGCTTTGGCTTTGCGGTCTTTACCGAGGATTCGCTCGCGCATCTGGTGAAGCCCGAGCGTCCGATTCGCGTCGTCGATCAGTGGATGTATCACAGCCGCCTGTACGCCGTCGCCCGTTTTGTGACGATGCGCAACGACCTGGACCTGATCCAGCTCAATTCCTTCGGCTGCGGCCTGGACGCTCTGACCACTGATCAGGTGCAGGAGATCCTGGAGGCCAGCGGCAAGATTTACACCGTGCTCAAGATTGACGAGGTGTCCAACTTGGGCGCCGCGCGTATCCGTATTCGCTCGCTCATGGCGGCGCTCAAGGACCAGGAGGCCGAGCGCTTGGCCGAGGCTACGGCCGCGGGCGAGACTTACGAGCAGGGCGATGCCGCGCCGGTGGCGCCCTCCACGGATGCCCCCGCGTTCGCGAGCCGTAAGTACACGTTCGAGGCGCAGCGCGAGAGTGCTTCGACCGCGTGGCCCAAGGTGCCCTTTACCGAGCAGATGCGCGAGGAGGGCTACACCATCCTGTGCCCGCAGATGGCGCCGATCCACTTTGACCTGGTCAAAGAGGTGTTCCGTGGTGCTGGCTACAACTTGGAGCTGCTGCCCTCGACCGATCACGATGCCGTCGAGGCCGGCCTGCGCTACGTGAACAACGACATCTGCTATCCGTCGATCCTGGTGACGGGCCAGATCATGGAGGCCATCGAGAGCGGTCGATACGACCTGTCCAAGACAGCCGTGGTTATCAGCCAGACCGGCGGCGGCTGCCGTGCCACCAACTACATCGCACTCATCCGCAAGGCCCTGCGCGAGAGCGGCCACCCCGAGATCCCGGTGATCTCGCTTTCGGCCGTGGCGCTGGGCGAGGACAACCCTGGCTTTAAGATTACGCCGGCGCTGCTTAAGCAGGCAGTCTACGCGGTGCTCTTTGGCGACGTGATGATGCAGATGCTCTATCGCTGCCGCCCGTACGAGGCTACGCCCGGTGCCGCCAACGCGCTCTACGAGGAGTACATGGCGCGCGCTCGCAAGCTGGCGCCCAAGTTTAACCGCCACAACTACACCAAGCTGTGCCGCGAGGCCATCCGCGCGTTCGACACCATGCCGCTCGTGGGCGAGGGTACCAAGCCGCGCGTGGGCGTGGTCGGCGAGATCCTGGTCAAGTTCCATCCCACAGCCAACAACCACGTGGTCGATGTCATCGAGCGCGAGGGCTGCGAGGCCGTGGTGCCGGGTCTGCTCGACTTTTTCCTGTACTCCATGAGCAACGCCGAGCTGCAGAAGGACGAGTTGGGAAGCTCCGCTACCACGCGCGCTGGTATGCAGGCGCTCATCAAGCTCGTGGACTGGATGCGCACGCCGGTGGAGGAGATGCTCGAGAAGTCCCGCCGCTTCGAGGCGCCCGAGCGCATCGGCACCATGGCCGACAAGGCCCGCACGGTGCTTTCGGTGTGCAACAACATGGGCGAGGGCTGGCTGCTCACGGCTGAGATGCTCGATCTGATTGACCACGGTGCGCCCAACATCATCTGCACGCAGCCCTTCGCGTGCCTGCCCAACCACGTGGTGGGCAAGGCCGTGATTAAGGAGCTACGCCGCCAGCACCCCGAGAGCAACATCGTCGCGGTGGACTATGATCCCGGTGCGTCCGAGGTCAACCAGCTCAACCGCATTAAGCTCATGATTAGCGTGGCCAAGGAAAACATGCGCGCCGGTAAAGGCTTTAAGCTCGAGAAGGTGGCGCCGCTCGCGATGGACGAGGTCACCGGTCAGATGCGTGCCCACGACGGCTGTGCGAGCTGCGGATCTGCCAGTGAGGAGGCCGTTGCATCGGTCGCCAAGCGCCTGGGGCGCGGCATTAAGAAGTAGCTGGTCTGCTATGGGCTAGATATGAGACAAACGGGTGGTAGCCGTACCGGCTACCACCCGTTTTTGCTGGACATATGTTGCGTAAATGACCTTGCTACAGCCTTCCGTGGACTTGCCCGATTTTTGGGCCGGCTCGGGCTTAGAGGACAAGTTGCTGCAGGCCCAAGGCGATTTTTCGCTCAACGCAGGCCAGCACAGTGTGACCTATCTGCCAAACGACGAGACGACCGCTACGGTCTGCCCATCGCTACCTACGAGATGGAAGCCGAAAAGTATATCTACCGCGTGTACAAGTACGAGCTGTAGGGCTGCGCTTAGGTTTGACCAATGGAGTATGAAAACACGCCGCTCGCCGATACCCCCTCCGCGAGTGGCAGCCATATGGTTTGATAAAAGAAGCATATAGTTGTCGCCAGCCTGCTGGGGACGTTCCCCTCTGACATTGGAGGCTCCAGGTATGTTTCGCGCTCCGTTAAACAACTATCGGTTGGGCTAACATGGGCCGCCGTGCTATTTCGATAACCCTTGCAGTGGTCTGCCTGGCTGTGCTCCTGGGCGCTACAGGGCTGTTTGCTATATGCCGAGAAACGTCCTATATGCAGGAGTGCGCTTCCGAAGGGTTTGCCATTGACGGTTACTATCGGGACGACAAGACGAGTCTGGAAACCCTGGCCTTTCTTGAAGAGGATAACCATCGGTGGCAACTGGTCGACAAAGACGGCAGCTGCGTTGACGGGCAGTTTAAGCGTACGGACGATCCCAATATCCTGGTATTAAAGAAGGAAAACGGCGAAGAGTTCGGCACGGTTCACGTTGCATATATATCGCGCCGACGCAATCAAGGGCAGATTTACCTAATTAGAAATACTAAGGTGACCCGATTTTATCTTGTGAGCACCGATCCGGCGTTTACGGTGGAGTCTGGCGAGGTCGATTCGGACAGTTGATTCACGGCAATAAAAAAGCGAGCGGGGCGCGGGTGTGAACTGCACCCCGCTATTTGCTCGTGTCCGTATCGCACCTGCGCCTCGTCGTAACTTGCGTCCGTGCGAGCATTCACCCCGCGCTCTGCATCACTTCGCATCGAACTCAACGCGATCGAGCTCGGGCACATTGAGGTCGATGAGTTTGCGGGCGACACGGCGGTCGTGCGCCCCAAGCGCCTCGCCTGTCGTCACATGGGCGACAATCTCGCGCTCGACGATGCCTTCTTCGTCCCCTTCGGTGGCCGAGGTCTCGACGGCGACGGTGTAATCCTTAAAGCCCGGCAGCACCGCGGCAAGCTCGCGTGTGGTCTCGGTGACGCCGTAGCCGTCCTGCACGCCGGCCTGCGCCGAGCCAATGGAACCCGCGGTCATAACGATGCAGGGGATGGCAAAGATCACCGTGCCCACAATAATGCGGCGGCGCACTTTGCGTGACAGCTCGTTGACCTCAGCGTTTTCCTCGGCGGTCACAATGCCGTCGCCGTTGAGATCACGCTTGAGCGGTACACGTAAAAGAAGCAATACGGCTTCGGCCGCCAGCGCGATAAAGACGACGTTGATGCCAAACTCGTAGAGGGCTGAGAGGAACAGCGACCCGCTCGCGATGGCAATGCCATAACCCGCCGCGCACAGGGGCGGCATGAGCGCGGTTGCCACGGCCACGCCGGCGATGAGCGTGGCGGGTTCCTGGTCGCGCGAGTTGCCCAGGCCGCCCGCAAAGCCGCCCGCGAGCGCGACGGCAAGGTCCCACACGGTGGGCGTCGAGTTGTCGACGATGGCGGCCGTGGCGGTGCCAAGGGGCGAGAGCTTAAAGTACAACGTGGACGTGACCAGGCAAAAGGCCATCTGCAGCGCAAGGCTGGCGATGGCTTCGACGGTAATCTCGCGGTCGAGCGTGGCGATGCCGTATGCCATGGCAAGGACCGATCCCATAAGCGGGCAGATGAGCATGGCGCCCACGATGGCGATGTCCGAATCGATATCGAGGCCGATGCTTGCGATGAGCATGGCGATGATGAGGATGCACAGGTGAGAGCCGGTCAGGCGTGCCCCGTTTACAAAGCGCTTGCGGATTACGTGGTAGGGCGCGCGACCCTCGCGAATGTTGAATGCGCGCTTTAGGAAGCGGGTGGCGTTCTCCATGGCCTCGCTATGGGCGGGGCGGATGCCGTGACGCCGATGATGACGCTCGCGTAGTCGCTTGATCTGTTGTTTGTCGAGTTCCATGTCCACCTCGTATTGCCGCAGGAACGCGGGTGCGTTCGCAGCATGTACTCTACACCGTGACGGGCGGGGCGGTCATCTTGACATGGAACTTAGGCGAGCAGGCAAAGGAAGACAGGCCACATGCGAGTGCTGCTGAGGGTTTCGGCAGATACAAAAAAAAGCGCGGGGCCGGATAGTCACCGACCCCGCGCTCTGTGCGGTTACGTTGTTGTTGGGTTTATCCCAGCAGGCTCAAGCCCACGGAGACAAACGCCAGGATAACGCCGACGATGGACTCGCCGCCCAGCAGGCCGCTGGCAACGACCAGGCCCTGCTCCTGGAAGGCGGCGTCCTTGGCGGCCTTCTCCTCGTCCGAAAGACCGGCGTTGGCATCGCGGTGGGCGGCCCACTTGTCGTAGGCGAGTTTGACGCAGGAGCCCAAGAAAGCCGTGAGCGACATATAGAACGGCAGGTACACGCCCAGGCCGATCATCATGGCCGGAATGCCGAGCCAGTACATGACGATGCCGGCGATAAAGCCGCCTGCGAACCACGGCACGCTCGGGATGCCCGAGACCATGGTGGCGACCACACTTGCCTGCGCGGCCACAAAGCTCTTGTCGGGGCCAAAGGCGTCCGGACCATAGGCAGTGACGAGCGCGACCATGACGGCGGCGGCGACCAGGGCGCCCACGATGCCGCCAATGGCCTGACCGATCCACTGCGCACGTGGGTTGGTGCCCAGCACGGCGCCGGCCTTAAAGTCGTTCATGACGTCGCCCGCAAGGCCGCACGCCACAGCCACGATGCCGGCGATAAAGAACAGCTTGACCTGCGCGAGCTGCGCGAAGGCCGCCACGATGAGCATGACGATGAGGCCGAAGATCTCCATGGGGTCGATGCCCGTCTGGCCGCAGCTCTGCGCGCTCATGATGGTGGTGACAAAGGTGAACAGCGTGACGATGACGGCTGGAACGGGACCAAGGTCGAGCGCGATGGCGACGATCACGGCGATGGCGGCGGCGCCCAGGCCGATGATGCCGGCGTCGAGCTTAAGGGAGCCCGAGATGAGCGACTGCTCGTCGGTGTCGGTGGAGCTGTCGGCGGCGAGGCCGCGGACGATACCGGCGACCTGCGGCAGGATGTCCTTGAGGACGACGGCGACGCCAAAGCCCATCATGAGGCCCATACCCAGGGACTTGACGATGCCCTGTGCGGTCATAACGTCAAACAGACCGGCAGCGGTGCCGCCGACGATGATGCCAAAATTGCCCAGCAGCGCGCCGGCAAACCAGAAAGCGACCGGGGCGAAGCCCACGAGGAAGCCGACGGAGAGCAGCATGGGCGAGTTGTAGATGGCAAAGGTCACGCCGGGGATGTTGAGCGTGCACAGCATACTGGGCACAATGCCCAGGGCGTCGCGAAGCACGCTGTAGATGCCCGCGATGGCCATGGAGCCAAAGAGCTGCTTGCCGGTCTTGCCGCCGGCCTCGGTAGCACGCAGGGTTTGAGCTGCGGCGTTGCCGGTGGGGAACTCAAGCGCGGCGTCCACGATAAAGTGACGGTGGATGAGTGCTGTCGCCAGAAGGCCCAAGATGGTGCCGGCGAGTGCCACGATAAACATGTCGAGCCAGCTGATCTGGTCGGCATAGCCCAGCATCCAGGCACCCGGGATGGTAAACGCTAGGCCGCCGGCGACCATGGCGCCCGCGGACATGATGGTGTGGGTGACGTTGGCCTCGTTGAGGCTGGCATTGCCCATGAGCTTAAGGAAGAACAGCGAGATGACGGCAGCGAAGACGATCGGCCAGGGGAGTGCGCCCATCTTGAGGGCGGTGTAGGCCGAGCTTGCTGTGATAATCACGCAGCCAAGGACGCCGATGACGACGCCACGCAGCGTGAGTTGCCCGCGCATCGAAGCACGGTTCGAGGGATTGCTCATATAAAACTCCTTTGCGTATATCCGCTTCCTCCGGGAGCGCCGCTACGGATACGGCGCGGGAAGTCGGGTTACCAAGGGCCGCCGCGTGAGCTCGCGCGCGACCGCGCACCAGTATAGCCGCAAGCTAGTCATTTTGGGATGACTGGTTTAGGTAGGCGATATACTGCTGGGCAGACGAAAGGAGCGCCGACGATGCTTAATGGGTGCGCATATATATTGACGGTCGACGTGGGCAACACGTTCATTCGCTTTGGCCTATTTGCCGAGGATTCGGCTGCGGCGCAGGAATGTCCGCTTGCGACGTGCGAGATCACGACGCCGTCGAGCATCACGGCCGATGAGGCTCGTATGAGGCTCGCGCAGGTCATGGGCGCGCTGGCGGCCGATGCGGGCATGCCCGGCGCGCTCGTTCCCGCGGCCGCAGTGCTGAGCTGCGTGGTGCCGGCGCTCGAGCGCCCGTGGAAGGTGGCGCTTTCCCGTACCTGCACGGGACGCGTGCTCACGGTGGGACCGGGACTTAAGACTGGCATGCCCGTCCACTACGACGACCCGGCCGAGATCGGCCCCGACCGCATCGCCGACGCCGTGGCGGCCCGTGCCGTCTACGGCTCTCCGTGCATCGTGATTGACCTGGGCACCACGACCAATATCGAGGTCATCGACGCGCGCGGTACCTTTGTGGGCGGCGTCATCGCGCCGGGTCTGGCGCTTGGCGCCCGTTCGCTTTCGGCGGCCGCGGCGCGTTTGCCTCAGGTCGAGCCCTCGGCGCCCACGCATGTGATCGGCCGCAACACGCGCGAGGCTATGCGCTCGGGCGTGGTCTTGGGCGAGGTGGCCCGCATCGACGGCATGCTCGACATGGTGCTCGCCGAGATGCGCGCGACCAAGGCCGCGGGGGAGGGCGACGTGCCCATCGTCATTACCGGCGACGACGCCGAGGCGCTCGCGTTGCTGGTCGGCCATAGCCTGACGGTTGACGACGCGCTGACGTTGCGGGGTCTCGCCGAGCTCTACCGCATCAACCAAAAGCCCCGCCGCGTGTAAAGGTGAGGGCGCCGGTGGGACAAACGCCTCCACCTTTCACCTGCTACAATGGGTCAAACTATTGCGATTACGGAGGTGTCTGCCATGTCGGACGATCTTCATCAAACTTCGTCAGGCAAGCGCCTGGACGTCATTAGCTGGGACGAGTTCTTTATGAGCGTGGCCATCGCCGCGCAGCGCCGCAGCAAGGACCCCAACACGCAGGTGGGTGCGTGCATCGCCAACACCAACCACCGCATCCTTTCGGTGGGTTACAACGGCACACCCTCGGCACTCAACGATGACTTTTTCCCGTGGGGAACGAGCGACGACCCGCTGCAGGACAAGCACAACTACGTGGTGCATGCCGAGGCAAACGCCGTGCTCAACTACCGCGGCTCGCTCAAAGACCTCGAGGGTTCCACGGTCTACGTCACGCTGTTCCCGTGCCACGACTGCGCCAAGATCCTGGCGCAGGTGGGCGTGGGCGAGGTCGTCTACCTGGACAATAAGTATGCCGACACCGATGACGGCCGTATCAGCCGCCGCATCCTCGACTCCTGCGGCATCAGCTACCGCCAGGTCATCGTCGATGTTCAGATTGGTACCGGGGGACAAGCTCAGCAGTAGTGCGTGCCAACGCCAGCTGGCGGCAAAACAGCCAAAAGAGCCCCGTCCCAAATTGACTACTCGTGAAAGTCGCGTCTGCGCGCATGGACGGCTCGTGAGCGGGTACATGGCTGTAGTAACATAGCTTCTGTCCGCGGGCGCGCCCGCGTTATTGTGAGAAAGGAGCCCCTGTGGCTGTTAACGAAGAGCTGCTTAAGAAGGTTCTTGAAGAGATTCGCCCCAACCTGCAGGCCGACGGCGGCGACATGGAGTATATAGGCGTTGATGACGAGGGCGTCGTCAAGCTGGAGCTTCAGGGCGCCTGTGCCGGTTGTCCCATGAGCGCCCTGACGCTTTCCATGGGCATCGAGCGTATCCTCAAGGAGCACGTGCCCGGCGTTACGCGTGTCGAGCAGGTCAATGCCTCCGGCGAGACCGATGACCTGTACGACGAGTATGCGCCGTTCTAAGAAGTGAAAGCTGCGGGCGATATGCTCCGCATAGACGTCACGCCCGAATATGCGGCTGCGAGCGCAAGGCCCGCGGCCGCATTTGTATGTAGGGAGCAGGGGGACCGATATGCTCAACGACCTCTACCATATGCTTGATCCCGTCGCCATCTCGGCGGGGCCCATCACCATCTACTGGTACGGCTTGGCCTATGTGGTCGGAGCTCTGCTCACGGCGGTCGTCATGTACCGCACGCAGCGCCGTTGGGGTTTTGACATTACGGTCGACGACCTGACGAGTGTCGTGGTCGGCGTGGTCTTTGGCCTTATCATTGGCGCCCGCCTGTTCTACGTCATCTTTTACGGCGACGGCTACTACTGGGCGCATCCGCTCGAGATCTTTGCTACCAATGAAGGCGGCATGAGCTTCCATGGCGGCCTGGTGGGCGGCATCATCGGCGGCGTGCTCGTGTGCCGCATGTACAAGCTCGACGCCTGGACCATCGCCGACCTTGCCGTTATCGGTGCTCCGCTGGCCTTATGTCTGGGACGCTGCGCCAACTTTGTCAACGGCGAGCTGTGGGGCAAGCCGACCGATCTGCCCTGGGGCGTGATCTTTGGCGGCACCGCGGGCGATATGCCGCGTCATCCTTCCCAGCTCTATGAGGCATTCCTAGAGGGCGTCGTGCTCTTCTGTATTTTGCAGGTGCTCAGCCGCAAAAAGCCGCTGCTGCCCCAGGGTACGTTTATGGGCGTGTTCGTGATGGGGTACGGCATCGTCCGCTTTCTCGTTGAGTTCGTGCGCGTGCCCGATGCCCAGCTGGGTTATCTGCTGGGGGGCGTCATCACCATGGGCCAGCTGCTGAGCCTGCCACTCGTGATTGCCGGTCTGGCGCTCATCATCTTCGCCCGACACCGCAATCGTCCCCAGCGCATCTACCTCGACGCCTAACCAAGACCACCACAAAGGGGACAGGCACCTTTGTGGTGGTCTTGCCGAGTTTGATAGGTTTCTAGAAAGGCTTTCGGACTGTGAAGGATTCCGACCTCTCCACAACGGCTGCGCGCGACGCTGCCCGCATCGTCTGGTTTAAGCGCTACCCCGCCAAGCAGACGCTCATCGCATTTTTGCTCGCGCTGTTGGCGACCACGGCGTTTTCCATCGATCCTGCCCCGGTGTCGAGCAACGCAGTCTTGGCGATTGACCCCAAAGCCTCGGGCATGCTGTACGTGTGCTACGAGGTGCTCCTCTCGTTTGCCGGCCATACCGACGCGGTCATGCTGCTTGCGCTTGCCTGCCTGCTCACCTTGCCGTTTCGCTACGTGTTCTTTGGCCGTGGCGACACCTGGCGTCCATCGATCATTCTGCCGTCGCTGTTCTTCGCCATCTGCATGGTGTTCGGCCGCAGCTACGATCTCACCGACTCGGCCGAGATTGTCCTTGGCGACAAAGCCCGCATCATCTGCGCCTGGATTGGCGGCGCGGGCTGGATGCTCTTAGCGATCGTGGCCTTCTATTTGGCTTTTGAGTGCCTGGATTGGCTGAGCTCTCGGCGCATTCCGTTTTCCGAAGCGCACTTTGGCCGCGTATGGCGTGTGACTCACGCCGTGCTCTCGGTCCATCCCTTTGCCGGCCCCTTCCTGGTGCTTATGATCGCCTGGGCGCCCACGCTTATCGCTTCGCTGCCCGGCCTTTTTATGGGAGATACGGGTGCGCAGATTCGCCAGTGGTTCAACTACCCCAACGGCACGAGTGACTACCTGCGTCTGCTCAATCCCAATGTGTTGCTCAACGGACATCATCCCGTGGTGCACACGGCTATCATCGGTTCGTGCGTCCAGCTGGGGCTTTCACTGTTCAACAGCGCCAACGCAGGTCTTGCCATCTACACCTGCGCTCAGTTCGTCATTACGGCCGCCTGCATGGCCTATTCCATCTCGTCGCTGCGCAAGCTGGGCGTGAGCCTGCCGGTCCGCGGCGTGATCTTGCTGTTCTTTGTGTTTATGCCGATGTTCTCTAACTACGCGGCGTTGCTCACCAAAGACGTGCTCTTTGCCGACGCGTTCTTGGTGCTGCTGGTACAGACCGTCAAGCTCGTGGCATGTGGCTTGCCCCGTCGTGATGCCAATGTCGAGCGAACGGGCGAGAAAGCCCCCGTGCTCTTTGCGCGCCACGACTGGCTGCTGCTTGCTCTGGGCGCCATGGGCTCCACGTTTCTGCGTAACGGCGGCCTGGTGTTTCCCCTGGCGGCATGCGTAATCGCGGCGGCGCTTTGCGCATGGGACGTGCATGTGGCTCGTCGTGCAGCCAAGCAGGCTGGTGCTGCGCCTTCGGGCGCCACCCCGCGTTTCCGCTGGGTGGGAGTTCTTGCGGTGCTTGCGCTCTGCCTTGCCTCTAATATGTACTTCACCAAGGTCTTTATGCCGGCACACGACATCACGCCTGGTTCCAAGCGCGAAATCCTCTCGATTCCGTTCCAGCAGACGGCTCGTTTTGTCCAAAAGCACGACGGCCTCAACTCGGGCGTCAACCCCACGGTTAAGGAGGACGGCACCATCGTGGAGGCTCCTTGCGACGGCTTGGTGACCGACGAAGAGCGTGCCGTGATCGACCGTGTGCTCAAGTACGAGAATCTGGGGCGCCGTTACAACCCGGATAAGTCGGACGCCGTCAAAAATTGCTTTAACGAGTACGCCTCGCAGGAGGACATCAAGGCTTATTTTGAGGTGTGGGCCCAGATGTTCAAAAAGGATCCCGAGTGCTATATCTCGGCGCTCATCAATAACTACTACGGCTACTTTTATCCGAGCGCCCGCGATGCGTGGGTCTACAGCACGGCGCGCAGTGCCGAGATTATGGCGAAGCCCGATAACCTCAAGTACTTTGACTTCCATCCGGTCGATAGCAAGGTCGTGCGCTGGTGCGACCACCTGATCAACCTGTATCGCGTGGCAGTACAACGCATCCCGTTTATCTCGCTCACCATGAGCTCGGCCACCTATGTGTGGATCATGATCGCCGTGGTGCTCTATCTGCTACGTCGTCATTCGTGGCGCGGGCTGGCCATTTGGGTGCCGCTGCTGGGCGTGCTCGCCGTGTGCCTGATCGGTCCCTGCAATGGCTCGACCTACATGCGCTACCTGTATCCGGTCATCGCCTGCATGCCCTTTGCCATCGGCGCCACCATCACCCGCAGCGACCTCCTCTGGTCCTAATTTGGTGCATTGGGGTCAGGTTGCTTTGCACCAAAGGGTGGCATCATCACGACGCCTTCATTTTGGGGTTTATCTCGCAGGCCAGTAGGTATATCATAACGACGTTTGTTTATATTGCCCGAGCATCTGCGCTGGGCTTTAGGTCGAAACCGATAGGAGACACGTATGTCCGGACACTCTAAGTGGGCCACAACCAAGCATCGTAAGGGCGCGCAGGACGCCAAGCGTTCCGCCCTCTTCTCCAAGCTGAGCCGCAACATCACCGTTGCTGCCCGTCTCGGCGGTGACCCGCTGCCCGAGAACAACGCCAGCCTCGCCGCTGCCGTTGCCAAGGCCAAGGCTCAGTCCATGCCCAAGGACAAGATCAAGTCCGCTATCGACAAGGCTTTTGGTTCGGGTGCCGACGCTGCCGTCTACGAGAACATCGTGTACGAGGGCTACGGCCCCGCCGGTGTCGCCGTCTACGTTGACTGCCTGACCGACAACCGCAACCGCACCGCCGCTGATGTCCGTTCCGCCTTCTCCCACGCTGGTGGCAACCTGGGCACCTCCGGCTCCGTCGCCTTCCAGTTTGAGCGCAAGGGCCAGATCGTTGTTGCCAAGGAGATCCTGGACGAGAACGCCAAGAAGGAGACCATGATCGCCAACGGTGCTGCCGGTGACGAGGATGAGTTTATGATGGCCATCGCCGAGGCCGGTGGCGAGGACTACGAGGATGCCGGCGAGGAGTGGATCGTCTGGACTACTGCTAACGAGGTCATGGCTGTCTCCAAGGCGCTCGAGGAGCAGGGCGTCCAGGTCAAGGGCTCCGAGACCACCATGGTCCCGACCACCCCGACCGAGGTCTCCGGCGCCGACGCCAAGAAGGTTCAGCGCCTCATCGACCGTCTTGAGGAGCTCGACGACGTCCAGGATGTTTACAGCACCATGGACATGACCGACGAGGTCATCGCTGCCCTCGAGGAGGAGTAGCGCCCGCACGGGTTAAGCCGTGCATATCTGGGCATAATGAAGCGAGCATGCAAGCCTCGTGGAATAGATGAGCCGGATCCGCGTGCGTAGAGCACCGGACCCGGCTCTTTTATAATGATGCGAACCGTTTTGCATTTCGAGAGCCGAGATTTGAAGGGAGCGCCGCGTGCGCGTACTCAAACGAGCCCTAGCGATCGTGTATCTTGCCGCCACCATCGTGGCGCTGGGTACGCTTGTCTGCCAGTTTTGGGGGCCGTATACGTATCGCTTTATGCTGCTGATGCGCGACCCCATGCCGCGCATTGTCGTGACGGCATGCGGCGGAGTTGTGGCGATTGGCGTGCTGGTTAGCTTCTTCCGCCTGATGTTTGCTCGTCGCGAGCCGTCCTGCGTGCATCCGGCGGGGGAGCGCAATATCGAGGTCACGCTCGCGGCGCTTTCTTCGTGCGCCAGGGCTGCTGCAGAGCGCGACGATCGCGTGATGATCGAGCATGTCGAGGCCCGCGTCCAAGGTTCCGACGATTCGCATGTCCGTTTTAAGGTCGAGGCTATCGCGCTTGACGATAAGGACGTGGCATCTCTGGCTACCGCGATGCAGCAGCGCATCGAGGAAGCTTGCGACACCATGCTCGGCACGCCGGGTACGACCACGCGCGTCCGTTTTTTGCCGTCCAAGACTACCGTCCAGACCGTGGAGGTTTCCGGTGAGTGATACCAATCAAGATAAGACCGCTCGTACGCCGCGCCTGACGATTGACCAGAGCGCCACGCCGGCGAACGAACCTGTTGATTCCAAAGCAGAGGCAACTGAGTTACAAGACGCGGCGGCCGCGGATTTTGACGAGGCTATGGGTCTCATCAAGGGTACGGGCGCTGCCATCTGGAGCTATGCCGTGCGTCATCCCAACACCACGCTTGGCGCCGTCGCTGGCTTTATCCTCGCCGTGTTGGTGCTCACGTTGGGCCTGTGGGACACGCTCGTCATTGCATTCTTCGTGCTGATCGGCGCCGTGATCGGCCAAATTCGCGACGGCGAAAACGGGATCGTCAACTTCTTCGGCCGTCTGTTTAGCGGCCGCTAATATGTATTCGACTGTCGCATCCGCGGCAGGCATAAGGAGGAACCATGGCTTTTAATACGAAGGTCGATGTGGCCGATACCGAGCTCGAGGAGAACGAGGCGGCCGTCGCCGAAGCCGAGGATGTGACGCTCGAGGATGAGGCGCTCGTCGAGGCCGAGTCCGCCGATGACGCGGACGAGGATGATGAGGAAACAGACGAGTCCGAGGACTCGCTGACCTATTCCAACGGTGTGATCGAGAAGATCGTCGCCATGGCCACCCGCGAGGTGCCGCACGTCCTGGGCATGAAGGGTAACCTTATGCACTTTGTGCAGGAGCAGTTTGGTGCCGAGAATCTGACCAAGGGCGTGACGGTCGAGGTCACCGATGACAATCGCGTGGTCGTCAACATCTCCGTCATTATCGAGTACGGCGCCTATGCGCCCGCGATCTTCGACGATGTCAAGGCACGTGTCACCGAGCGCCTTGCCGCGATGACCGGCCTTGAGGTGGCGGGTGTCAACCTGCGCATCGAGGACGTCATCACCCCCGAGGAGTACGAGCACCGCACCAGCCAGCACGAGTAACCTTCCAAAAAGGGACAGGTTTGTTTTGGCAGGCTTTATCTGCGAAAACGTTAAACGGCCGACCGCGCAAGCAAAAGCGTGGCCGGCCGTTATTTGTATGCCCCCCGATGTGGGCATACCGCTCGTCTAACTAGGGGTTGCAATCGTCGCGTTCCGCGTTACCCTAATGGGCGCATTGTTTCCAAATTGTTAACGAGGGGTTGCCGTAATGGCCGACGAGCACGAAACAGAAAGCAAGGCATGGGCGATTGAGGCCGCCGCGGCAGAGGCGGCATCGCGTGCTGCCGAGGAGGTGCATCGTCCTCCCGTGGTGCCGATGGAGCGCGTGGTTGATCGCACCGATATCGAGCGCGGCGAGCGTGTCGGTCAAAAGCGCAGCCAGGAGCCGGGCTTCCCGCGCTTTTTTGCCGAGCTCAATCTGGGCCTGATTCTTACGGCCTTCGCCATCGTTGCGTTTAAAACCCCTAATCACTTTGCTTTTGGCGGCACCTCGGGCGTGTCGGTCATTCTGTCCACGCTGTTCCCGACCCTGCCCGTCGGCGTCTTTATGTGGATTATCAACGCGGTTCTCGTCGTTTTGGGCTTTATCTTTTTGGAGCGCAAGGCAATCCTGTGGAGCGTCTTCGCCTCGTTTGCGTTGTCCGCCTATGTTTCGCTGTTTGAGCTCTTTATTCCGACCGATGTCTCTCTGACGGGTGATATGTGGCTCGACCTGTGCTTTGCCGTCATCTTGCCGGCGCTCGGCAGCGCTATTGTCTTTGACATCGGCGCCTCGACGGGTGGCACGGACATTCTTGCCATGATCCTCAAGCGCCGCACGACGCTCGAGATTGGCCGTGCCCTGCTGCTGGTCGATATCGGCATCGTGACCATCGCGGCCTTTTTGTATGGCCCGCGTGTCGGTCTGTATTGCGTGCTTGGCTTGTTTGCCAAGACACTCGTGGTCGACAAGGCCATCGAGAGCATCCATCTTCGTAAGGTCTGCACGGTCATTTGCTCCGAACCCCTTAAGGTCGAGGAGTTTATCGTCAAGCATCTCAACCGCACAGCGACCATCAGTCGCGGCTACGGTGCCTTCTCGGGCAAGTGCGTGACGGTGATCATGAGCGTGCTGAGCCGTCGCGAGGCCGTGCAGCTGCGCCGCTATGCGCGCGAAGTCGATCCGGGTGCCTTTATCACGATCGTCGACAGCTCCGAGATCGTCGGCAAGGGCTTCCGCGGAACGAACTAGCACAGACGTATCCAACGAACCGCCTGCTGGCGCCGTGTATCTTGCAAATCGGTCATCTTTGAGTATTTGACCCCACATTGGGCAATAATGATGCTAAAGACATCGTTTGCGATCCAAGTGATTTGTTCAAGATACGAAGGGATGATTCTATGTTCTGCTCGCAGTGTGGCGCCCCCATGGGCGATAACGACAAGTTCTGCGGCGTGTGTGGTGCTCCTAATGCCGGTGCCGCTGGCCCCGCTCCCCAGGGACAGCCTCAGCCCCAGCAGTTTGTTCCGCAACCGCCCGTGGCGAATGCGCCAAAGGGCTGTGTGGCTCAGGCGTTCCAAGATATGACTAAGACTCCGGGCGTGCTTCAGCGTGTATGCCAAATCGCGTTTTTGCCGGCGCTGATTTGCGTTGTGTCGGTGCTCGTGTTGTTTATTCCCGTTATTGGCGGCATTGCGGCTGCCATCGGCTTTTTGGCAGCTTGCATTGCGAGTGTGTGCGGTTCCGGCTTCGGTATCGAGTGGGGCCGCGATCTGTCGCTCAAGGTCGATGACGGCATGGACCGTCCACTCATGCGTTCCACGTCGTTTGGTCTCGGAGTCTTTTCGAGCGTTATCTCGGTCGCGCTCGAGGTTATCGCTGCCATTCCCGTTATCGGTGTAGTGCTTTCGCTGGTGGAGGGCGTGGTAATTGGCGCCGCGGGCTCGTATTCTTATTACGGCTCTTATGCGCTCGAGGCTGCGCTGTTCGGTTCGCTCGGCCTGCTTGTCCTGGCGCTAATTGCCTCGGCGATTCTGGGTGTCTTCTTTAAGATGTTCGCCGACATTGCCGTGATGCACTTTGCGGTGACCGGGCGTGTCGAGAGCGCGTTTTCGCTCGATAAGGTCTGGGCGGCGTTTAAGCACAACAAGACCAAGCTGTTCTGTGCTTCGTTCCTTCCCGAGTTTTTGACGGGCCTGGTCGCCAACGTTGTCACATGGATCTTGACGGTCGTCTTTGGCGCCATTGCCTCTGTCGGTATGTATAGCTACTACTATCGTCCTACGGGTATTGAGGCAATTGTTACCGGCGGTGGCGTCACGCTCGCGCTGTTCTTGGTGCTGGTCGCTTTCGTCACCGTATTTCTTACGGTCTTTGGCAAGATACTCAAGCACCGTGCCGTTGGCTATTGGGCGGCACGTCATGCCAGTGAGTGGGCCGACGAGGATGCCGACGATGTCCTGACGTTTGTGCTTCCGGGCGAGAAGAAGCCTACACCTACGGGCTTTAATCCCATGGACGCTGGTGCTGCACCTGCACCCGCACCTGAGCCTGCAACGTCGCCCGCGCCGACGTCTGCTCCGGCACCGGCCCCTACACCCGCACCGGCGCCCGAGGCGACGCCTGCAGAACCCGATTGGAATGCCGTTGACACGCCGGCGGATGAGTCGGGCGATAATCCTGCTGCCGAAAACAATCAAACCGAATAGTCGGTCGAGGCGCCCTGGGCAACTGAACCCGGGGTGCCTTTTTCTATGGCGAAAGCAAGAAAATGCCTGGAAAACGGTTGCGGCAATATTACTCGGAAATTGATCAATGTTGCGCAACAACGTCGCGGCTATTGTTGAGGACATAGACGTGTAAGGTTTGAAGGCGTGCGACGCCTTAGGAAAAGGAGAAGCTTATGTTCTGTACCACTTGTGGTTCTCCCATTTCGGATGATGCCAAATTCTGCCCTGTTTGCGGATCTGCCGTTGGTGCCGCTTCTGCCGCTGCGGCCCCGCAGCCCCAGCCCGCTCCGGCCCAGGCTATTCAGCCCGCGCCCCAGCCTCAGCAGCAGTACACCGGTCAGCAGCAGTACACCGGTCAATACGCCCAACAGTCCGCATCCGCTCCGATGGACTATGGCCCCGTCAAGGCTGACCGCAGCCTGATCGGCTGGCTGCTGCTCTCTCTTGTGACCTGCGGTATCTATTCGTTCTACTTCCTGTATTGCTTGGCACGCGACGTCAACACGTTGTGTCAGGATGACGGCGATTACACGCCGGGTCTGGCGGAATTCATCCTTCTATCGTTTGTGACCTGCGGCTTCTACGCGTACTACTGGTATTACAAGATTGGCAACCGCCTGCAGGCCAACGCTCCTCGCTACGGCCTGGTGTTCCAGGAAAACGGCACCACCGTTCTTCTGTGGCAGATCTTCGGCGCGCTCCTGTGCGGCCTTGGTCCCATCTTCGCTATGAACATCGTCATCAATAATACCAATGCCATGGCAACGGCTTACAACACTCGCCTTGGCGCTCGTGCCTAACAATAAGGGCGGCGTGAACAGCTTCCAGGGACATAGGGGCACGGCAGAGCTCCTTCGCCGCGCCCTTTTTTGCACCGGCGCGCTCTTTGTCGCCTGGCTCGCGCTCTACCTGCTCGACATTGGCTGCATTTTTCGATTGATGACGGGCATTCCTTGTCCGGGATGCGGCATGACGAGGGCGTGGCTGGCGGCGCTGCGCCTCGATTATGCGGCTGCCTTTGCCTACCATCCGCTGTTTTGGGTGGTGCCGATTGCGTTTGTGCTCGCGTTCGTGCGCGAGGAGGTGGCATCGAGCAAGCTAAAGCGTGGTATCGACATTGCGGTCACCGTGTTGTGCGTGCTGGTCGTCGTCGTATGGATCGTGCGCCTCGTCAATCCGGCAGATGCCGGTCTGCTCTTTGGCGGCTATGCGCCCGCCGGAGTTCCCGACGATATCATCCACCTCGAACCCCCACGCTGGCTCACCATCCTTCGCTCTTACCTGGCATGACGGAGGACGCGCTAGAAAAACGGTCGACACATAAGCGGGGGCGAACGTTGAGATAACGTCCGCCCCCGCTTTGCTTTAGCCAGGCTGTTATGGATGGGCGTGACGGCTACTCGTCGCGCTTTTCCTCGTGGCGAGCGGCAGCCCGCGCATCGTGGATGCCCTTGATTGCAGCATGGCGGGCGGTGCGAGCATCGTGCATGGCGTCGCGCGCCTCAGCGGCCGTGGCCTTGGCAGAGCGCAGCTTGGCGGCCAAGTCGGGGTTGGTCTCGGCAACCGCGGCGATCGTGGGGCCGTCGAGCTCCTCTTGCGTGGGCTCGGCCAAAAAGTCGATAGCATACTGGGCGGCCACCATGGAGCCCTTTGCCAGCACGGTCTCGTCAATCTTGTAGAAGCAAGAATGTTGGGCGTACGTGGCGCCAATCTGGGGGTTGCGCGTGCCAACAAAGGCGAGCACGCCCGGCACGCGGCGCAGGTACTCCGAGAAGTCCTCGCCCGAAAGCGTGCCGCGATAATGGCCTTCGCCCGCGGGGCCCAAGCACTTGACCACGGCCTGACGACAACGCTCGCTCGAGGCGACGTCGTTTTCGACCTTGTAGTTGGCGATGGTGTAGTCGGTAAGTTCGGCCTCTGCGCCCAGGGCTGCCGCGGTGTGCTCCACGATGCGGCGCATAAGCTCGGGCATTTCCTCGTGCGTCTTGTCGCCATAGGTGCGCACCGTGCCGGCGAGGTAGGCCGTGCCGGCGATAACGTTGCGCGCGGTGCCGCCGTGCAGCTCGCCGACGGTGATGACAGCCGGCTCGTAGGGGCTGATCTCGCGCGAGACGATGGTCTGCAGGGCGTTGACGATCTCGGCAGCCACCATAACGGCGTCGTGGCCGCGCTGGGGCATGGCGCCATGGCACGAGGTGCCGCGGACATCGATGCGGAACCAGTCGGTGTTTGCCATGCGCGGGCCGGGCTCACAGCTCACGGTGCCGGCGTCGACTTCGCTCCAGATATGCGCGGCGTAGGCACCATCGACGCCGTCGAGCACGCCCGTGCCGATCATGAGCTTGGCGCCCTGGCCGTTTTCCTCGCTGGGCTGGAAGACGATGCGGACCTCGCCGTGGATGTCGTCGGTCATATGGCGCAGGATCTGCAGCGTGCCGAGCATCATGGCGATGTGGCAGTCGTGGCCGCAGGCGTGCATGCAGCCCTCGTTGACGCTGGCAAACTCCTCGCCGGTCTGCTCGGTAACGGGCAGGGCGTCGATGTCGGCGCGCAGTAGGATACGGCGGCGCGGCGTGCCGTCCTCGCGATAGGCGTCGGGCGCGGTGCCGCGAAGGGTCGCCACCAGGCCCGTCTTGAGGGGACGCTCGTAGGGGATATTCATGGCGTCGAGCTGGTTGGCGATGTCGGAGGTCGTGCGCTCCTCGGCAAGGCTCAACTCCGGGTGCTTATGGAAGTGGCGGCGCTGCTTGATGATGTAGGGCTCAAACTCGGTGGCGATATCTCGGATGGCCGCGGTGACATCGTCTGCCGCGCGAGCCTCGGTCGCCGCCATAATCTGCTGTGCCTTGGTCTTCGTCATGGTCGATTTGCTCCTTGCTGGGTTGATCGCAAAATCGTACAGGCTCTCTCCAGTATGCCACCTGCCGCTAGGGCTGGTAAAGTTGCCGTTTGCCGCTTGGGGTTTTGTTACAAGGGCGGGGGAGTACACTCGGGGGTGTTGAATTTCCTGCCAGAGATGGGGATGCCCATGCAACATATCGATCGGATTATCCGCTCCAAGAACGTCTTTACCGCGCAAGACGGCACCGATACCGCCCGCGAGCTGGCGATTGCCATTGCAAGCGACCGTATCGTCGCAGTCGGTGCGCCCGATGACGTGATCGCCGCCGCTCCTGCCGCCACGCCGGTTATCGACTACGGCGAGCAGTTTGTCTGCCCCGGTTTCCATGACGCTCATCTGCACTTCTTCCATACCTCGGTCGGTTCCTCGCCGTACATGCTCATGGATATGGGCACGTCCGAGGCTGCGCTGGTGCAGCACGCGCTCGAGTTTTCCCGGGACCTGCCCGACGACGCTTGGGTTGTGACGCAGGGCTGGCGTGATTACCGTTGGGACCCGCCCGAGCATCCTACCAAGGCGTCGCTCGATGCGGCATTCCCCGATCGTCCCTGCGTTATGTATTCGGGCGACGGGCACACGCTTTGGCTCAACAGCCGCGCACTCGAGGCGCTCGGCGTCACACGCGACAGCGAGCCGCCAGCGGGCGGCAGTTACGACAAGGATGCAAACGGCGAACTCACGGGCATTGCTCACGAGGCGGCTGCCATGCAGCTGCTACCGCGCTGCCTTGAGTGGCTGGGGGAGGATCGCATCGCAAGCGCTTACGCCGATCAAATGAGGCGTATGGCCGAGCAGGGCATCACCTCGATATGCGATATGTCGCTCATGCCCATGCCGGGCTGCGACTTTATCCGCGACGACGTCTACGACAAACTGCAGGCAGCCGGCAAGTTGGGCATCCGCGCCCATCTGTTCCCCACGCTGTTGGATGACCAGTCGCGCTTGGAAGAGCTGCAGACCCGCTACGCGAACAACGCGCTGCTCTCGGCGCCAGGCTTTAAGCAGTTCTTCGACGGCGTGTCGAGCGAACACACGGCCTATCTCACCGAGCCCTATACCAACCCGCGCTTCCCGGGCGACCAGGGCCGTCTGACGGTTCCGGCCGAGCGTATGCGCAAACTGGTCCTCGCTGCCGCGGAGCGCGGTCACACCGTGCGCATCCACGTCATTGGCGACGGTGCCATCCATGCCGCGCTCGATATCTTTGAGGAGGCCGCCGAACTGTATGGCCTGCCCCAGCACAGTCATAACACGCTCGAGCATCTGGAGAACCTCTTGCCCGAGGACATCGATCGTCTACGCAAGCTTAACGTCGTTGCCTCGAGCCAGCCCTGTCACATTACACTCGACCCGGGCGGCCCCGAGCGCGATCTGGGCCTGGAGCGCAGCCGCATCATGTGGCCGTTTGCGACCTATAAGCAGCGCGGCATTCGCCAAGCCTTCGGTACCGACAGCCCTATCACAGCTGTTACCAGCATGAACGTGCTCTACACGGCTATCACGCGCCAGGACCCCAAAAGCCACTGGCCCGAGGGCGGCTGGCTGCCGAGCGAGCGCATCGATGCAGCAACAGCCCTGCGCAACTACACCCTGGGCAGCGCGTACGCAGCGGGCGACGAGCAAAACCTCGGCAGCCTGGAACCCGGCAAATACGCCGACCTGGTAGTCCTGGATCAAAACCCACTCACCATCGACCCCCAAGAACTGCAAGCCACCAAGGTTCAGGCCACCTACCTGGCAGGTAACTTGATTTACGAGCGCTAACCCCACATCCACACCTCAGTTGCGGTGAAATAGTCCCTAAAAGGGGGTGCGGACAGAAAGTTGGACCGTGAAGCGGTCCGGACTGGAGGTTCGCATG